>CANPYM010000008.1 GCA_947588685.1 uncultured Bacilli bacterium
TGTATCAAACTTATGTCTTTTTATAAAATAAAACAGTGTCAGTGATTTTCTCACCAACACTATTTATAATACAACCAAAAAAAATAGGAATAATCCTATTTTTTCTTTGGCACTAAACGAATTAAAGCAACAAATAAGAACACAAATAATATTGATGCTATCCCCCCTAGAATATAGGAAAGATTCTTATATTTATCGTTATTTGCATCACCTTTAGTTACGGGTTTAACATCTTCTTTTTCTTCTGGCGCCTTTCCTTCAGCATATTTTTGAAGAGTACCCTCTTCACTATCGAAGGTGTACCAATTTTCTTTACCTGTTTCAACATTTAAGGCATAGACTAATGGATATTTAACACCATCAACTGTATACCCTATTATTTTATCTTCACCAATCGTAATTTCGGTTTCTTTCGCTCCTACAAAAAGATTTTCCTCGGCTGGTGTAAATGGATATATACGGATACCACTGAATGAATATTCATTATAGACAGTATACGTATTATCAATATCATTATATATATATAAATTAACAACCCCATTTTTATCAGTTAAGCCAACAAGATTATAACCTGTAATATCACTATGAAAAGCTGGAATATCTTCATTATTTATCTTAACTGTTGTATCCTCATAAGCTAGTGGCGCTTTTAGGTCAGCTCTTTTACGGATAATGGTATGTTCTTCCCCATCAACTTCAACTTTGATGGGGTCTTTTTCTTGAACAGTAACATTAATCGTATAAGTTTTTTTGCCACCTCGCTCACTAGTCACCACAACATTTACTCTATTAAGGCCTTCATTTAAATTAACTTTACCAGTACCTGTTACTTTGGCTTTACTATCACTCTTAGTCGCATTAACAGTAATTTGTCTTACATTATTAGGTACCGTTAAACTATAACTTGTTTTATTCTTATCAAAACTTGGACTAATATTATAACCACTAACACTTAAAGCTTTTAAGTTATTATCATTTGATAATGATGCCTCATCAATAATATTAATAGTCGCTTTATTAGTTGATGGATTAAGCTTAGAATTATCATAATAATAAGCATCAATCGCACTAAAAGAAATGGATGTATTTGAACATACTTTTTTGGCTTTAAAAGTCACACTATACGTTTTACTTTTCGTTTTGTCATTAGTAACAGCCGCAACTGCTTGATCTCCTCCTTCAAGATTGGAAGAAGTAATGCTCAAGCATTTCGTATCATAATCAAGGACAAACTCCCAAGCCCCAAGATTGGCCGTTGCTGATAGCGTAATTGTAAACTTCTGTGTACCTCCAACATACATCTTCTTAGAGGTCGGGCTAATTTTTAAAGAGGCACTAGCCGCATTAGCCCGCATCAAGAATAAACCATTTAGAAAAATTATTAAAGCACATATAATTAGTTTTTTTACTCTCTTCATAAAACCTCCTATAATTGACTGATGGTCGTATCACCTAAAATATGTTTTTGAACTTGTAATAAGTCAAAAGCAGTTACCCTACCATCTTTATTTACATCACAAGCTTTAAGATAAGCACCACTTAATTTAGCATCTCCTAAAATATATTTTTGAACTTGTAATAAATCAAGGGCATTTATTTTACTATCGCCACTAGCATCACCATAGATTAAAGCTGTATATGTATAGGCGTCACTTCCACTTGTAATAGTAATAGCGTCTCCTGTTGCTAAATATTCACTTGTTAAGACTTTAGAGCCACGTTTAATCGTTACGGTAGCTTGTGGTTCATATGCTTTGATTTTATTTATAAAATCAGATGCTTTTGTTGTAAGTGTTAAACCATTAACGTAATCACCATCTAAGTTGATATTCGTATTTTTAACAATATCACTGATAGCTTTAGATGGACCCGTTGGGGCTTCTCTTTTAACATTAATAGTATATGTCTTCTTAGCACCATTTTGAGCTGTTACAACAATTGATACTTGATTATCACCGACATTTAAGCTTTTAGCACCAACACCACTTACTTTAGCATTAGCATTAATCGTTGTAGCAGCAAATGTTACTGAGCTAACGCTATTTAAAACACTAAATGAATAACTTGTTTTATCACCACTAAAGCCAACGACTGTTTTAGCTCCACTACCATCATTATATGTTAAAGTTTTTAAATAATTATTAGGGTTACCCGTTTTAGGTAAAGCTGTTGCTGTTGGCATACTTGAATAAACAGGAATATTAAAGGTAAATGGGGCATCTATTAGATTAGCTTTTTTGTATGAAGTGTGACTTTTAACAGCTTCACTTGATGGTGCACCAATATTTTGCATATATTGATGCGTATAATTACTATTAGCAGTCTTACCTAAGCCTGTTAAATATTTTTCAATCGTATTCCATTTTTTAAAATAACTAGTATCTTGACCTGCTTTAATATAGCCATCAGTTATCCATTTAGCACCACCAATTATAGCTTTTTCTGGTGAAGTCCATGGTCTACCACTACTAGTATCCTTGCCATCCTCACCACCATAAGCATAAACTAAAGCTCTCGTTGCTGATTCACCATCAGAACCACTATTAGCGCCAATATTAAAGAAATTATAATAACCAGCTGGATAGTTTTTATTTTTATAGGTAAAAGCATTACCAGATACGGTCTTATTAGGCGTTGTTCCTGCTCCTACTTCTTGAATAGATAAAGCTGCTAAATAAACGGGATTAATGTTTTCTTGGCTAGCTGCTGTCATAAAATGATCGGCATACTGGCTAATATAAGCACTACCTAAAACATTTTTAACGGCTTCTAGTGTTTGGAAAGTAGGATTATAAGATAAAGTTTCAAATTGGAAGATATAAGTATCTGATAAGAAATTACGAGGATCCATATAATAAGCAATGGTATCATAGTTAGCAGCAAACCATGTTGATCCATCCCAAGGTGTAAACTTATCAGTTTGCCAATTATAATTAGTTTCCGATGTTGATAAATACCCTTGAGTTGAAGCACTAGTTGATTGTATTAAACTTTTCTTACCTTTATTTTCGCCTTTAACAGCTGCATCAAAAGTAAGACCCGTATTAATAGCAACAAAGTTCCAGCTAGGATGAATCTCTTTCATTACCGCTAAATGAGGCCAGTAACTATCTGGAAATCCTTGAGTTTTAAAAGTATTTTTTAAATCCGCTGGAATCCAATCAGTTGTTGTAATATTACGGATATTAGCCGTACATGCCCATCCTTTGAATGTTTTACCATTATAAATAATGCTAAAATAGCTATAAGTCGTTTTACATTCACTACCGTTACCCGATGTTGGCGCTTTTACTGGCGCTTTACTTTCAATAACCGTTATATCATCACCATCATCAAGCCAGTACGTTCCTCCTAATTCCTTATAATTTGGCTTACCGCCATTATCAGCATAATAACAATCACCGGTTGCAGATGATTTTAATTTACATTTACCTTGCGCAATATATTTAGCTTTATAATCAGCATTTACTTGATAATTAAAGGCGAAAAAAGACGCCATCAAAATAGCTATTAACAATATATATTTCTTATGCATCTTATCACCTACCATTAAAAATATTATAACAAAAAAGAGCAAAGACTTAAACATTACTTTACTCTTTTGTACACAACTAGACACTTATTAGCTAATTTTTTACACTTTATTTGTTCATATTTATCGGTTTTAACGTCTTCCGTCTCATATTCACAGACGATAATTCCACCACTTGCTAGTAAATCATATTGATAAATTAGATCAATAACACCATTTATAAGATTTAAATGGTATGGTGGATCTAATAAAATTAAATCAAATTGTTCCTTCTTTTGATGACACTTAATTAAGGCATCAGTATAATTAGACATCATAATTGTAACATCATCCATATTAAGGGTATTCTTTTTTAAAATGTTGATAACTTTGGGGTTAACATCGACAAAAAGGCAACTTTTAGCGCCATTTGATAAAGCTTCAATGCCAAGAGCACCACTACCAGCAAATAAATCTAGGACACGTGATTCTTTAACATAATTTTGAATTGTCGCAAACATCGACTCTTTAACTCGGTCCATCGTTGGTCGTGTACCATCAATATCAAAGCCTTCTAATTTACGACCTTTGTATTTACCACTGATAACCCGCATAAAATCACCATCATCATTATACCATAGAGCTTAACAAATTACTAATGACATTAAGGGTATCAACCATCTTATTAAACTTATCACTAGGTCTTAATTGGTAAGCAGCACGCATTTCTTCTTTAAACTGTTTAAAAGAACTCGGATCTCTAATTAGACGTTTATACCAGATATTATGTTCTCTTAAATATTTGATATATAAAGGGTCTTGTTTTAAATTAAATTGAACTTCTAACGGCATTAATCATCTAAGTGTTGATAGATTGGTCTTGCTTCATAAGATTCGTTATTATTACTAGCTGCACTACCAATCGTAAGATCACTTACAACTCCTAAAACTCTTTGAATACTATTAATTGATTCTTGAACAGCATCAAGATCAATATTTTTTAAATACCCCATTATATCAATATTATTTGATTTAACATCTTTTTTATCATCTTTTAAATAAGGATCCCAAGCTTTAGTATCATCGCCATATAAATCATATATTTCATAAAATCCTTGCCATGTCATCTCCCCTTTTTTAACATAACTAATTAGATGGGGATGACTTTTTACAAAAGCTTTAAAATCTTCCTTTGCCATTATATCACCTATACTATTATATGAAAAAAGGATAGTTAAATAACTATCCCGTGTACATTATATCGATATCGACATCACCATTAATGCCATCAATCTGTCCATTACTACACATCTGCCATAATAGATAATCACCTTTATAATTTGTTTTAGATGTATAGTGAGCAAGCCAAGTTGGATATGATGTTTTCATCCACATACTTTCTAGGTAGACTTTACTACCGTATAGCATAGCGTCATAGCCTTCTTCTTTTAAGCGGTCCATGAATGCTACTCCAACACTAGTTAGGCCGTAAAAACTTAATTCATATTCATTAAAATAATTCCATTGTTCCCAGTCAAAGGCAATTGGTAAGTCAATATCATAGCCTTTAATTTGATCGATGACCCATTCCGCGTCAGCTATGGCCATCTCTTTGCTATCGGCATAAGAATAAAAATATAAACCAACCGGTATCCCATATTTCTTAGCTTCCGTTATATTTCTTTTAAACTTACTATCCAAAGCATAATCGCCGTCGGTTCCAATTTTCGTACCAACTCTAATGATGACAAACTCGGCTCCGGCATCTTTTATCTTTTTAAAATCGATATCGCCTTGCCATCTTGATACATCAAGGCCAATCTTCGTTTGATCATTTTTATATTCTTTAATAACATCACTAAACTTTGTATGAACTTTAGGAGATGTACTATCACTACCAGAAGACGATGTAGGTTCATAGACATTAAGCGTGAAAGGATGGGTAGCGACATTACCACTCTTATCGACCGCTTTAAAAGTTACTTTATACTTTCCTACTTTATTGACGTCATACTCTCCTTCAATATAACAATTAGGTTTATTATCAGCATTATCGCCACATAATATTTTATCAATAAAGTTCTTATTCCCTTTTTTAACATTATATGAACTACTTAGCCAAATTAATGGTTCCACATTATCAACGACATTAATATCAAACGTATGCGTTTTTTTCTTACCCTTTTTATCTAAGTAATTTAAAGTTAGCGTTTTAGGTCCAACTTCGGTTGTATCAACAACTTCATCATCGATGATTTCACCATCAATCTCACTAATAAAATCAGATACTTTAACATCTTCTAAGAAGGCAACTTCAAGATTTTCTTTAAAGACAATCCGAGTTGGTTCTTCCTTTTTTGAAGTATGCTTAATGGCCACAAAAACACCAATTAAAATAGCAATAGCAACAAGAATAGTAACCACAATAATTATTTTCTTTTTCATTACTTATCCTTCTTTCTTAAAAGGAGCATAACTTTTAGCAATAAGTTCAGCTACTTTAACGCCATCGACACTAGCACTAGTAATACCACCCGCGTAGCCTGCTCCCTCACCGCAAGGATATATGCCTTTAATATTACTTAATCCTTCTCCATCACGAAGGATCCTAACGGGAGAAGAAGTCCTACTTTCAATACCCGCTAAAATAGCATCACTTCTAGCATATCCTTTTATTTGATGATCAAAATAAGCGATAGCTTCCTTCAAAGCATCATTCATATAATTAGGTAATAATTCATTTAAGTTAGCAAATTGATAAGCTCCTTTAAATAAAGGTTTAACTTCACCAAAAGCCTTAGATAAGTTTCCTTTTACATAATCTTCATATAGCTGAACAGGGATTTTCCCGTTACCTAAAAGGTACGCTTTATGTTCAAGTTCTCTTTGAAGATTTATACCACCTAAAACTTTGTTATCAAAGTCTTCGGGATTAATTGTTACAACAAGCGCACTATTAGCGTTTAAGGCATCTCTTTTACTATAACTCATTCCGTTAATCGCAAGGCATTCATTTTCAGATGATGCGTTAATAACATAGCCACCGGGACACATACAAAAGCTATACACCCCCCGATTATTAGAAGCCTTATAAGTTAGCTTATAACTAGCTGGTGGTAAAGACGGGTTATCGATACCATACTGATTTTTATTGATAAGAGCTTGGGGATGTTCAATACGGACACCCATCGCAAAAGGTTTAGCTTCCATATGAAGATAATTATATAGCATTTTAATTGTATCTCTAGCGCTATGGCCTAAAGCTAAAACTAAAATATCCGTAGCAATCCATTCGTTATGATTTACTTCTATCTCCTTTATTTTACCATCAATTACTTTAATATCGGTAAGACAAGTATTATATCTTATCTCACCACCATTTTTAATAATCTCTTCCCTGATACCTTTTACAATTTCACATAGCTTATCCGTTCCAATATGAGGTTTATTTTGATAGGCAATTTTAGCGTCAGCGCCATATTTAATAAAGGTATCAAAAATGAGATTACGTCTAAAATGACTATCTTTAATTCTAGAAAGAAGTTTACCATCAGAAAATGTTCCAGCTCCCCCTTCACCAAATTGAACATTAGATTCGGTATTTAATGTGCCGTTATTCCAGAAGTTAGTAACGTCGATAAGGCGTTCTTCAACTTTCTTACCGCGTTCGATAACGAGTGGGTTGTAACCATATTTTGAAAGAAGATAAGCACAAAATAATCCCGCTGGGCCCATTCCGACAATAACCGGACGGTAGGTTAAAGTTTTCTTACCCACGACACTAAATACATATTCTTCTTTAGGCGCTAAAAGAACACTCGCGCTTTTACTTCTTTTAAGTATTTCTTTTTCATTAGTAACTTCAACATCAACGGTATAGACATAAACTAGTTTAGGTTTATGCCTAGCATCTAAAGATTCATTTTTTATTTCATATCTTATAATATCTTCTTCTTTAATCTTAAGTAGCTGGACTAGATGCTTTTTAATAGAACGAGTACCTTCTTCATAAGGTATTTTAATATCTTTTACTCTAATCATTGTATCCCCTTATACTTTTAGCAGCTAAGATAGCGCTAAGCCATGCGAAGCCTAAATTATAGCCACCACACACGCCATCGACATCTAACATTTCCCCAATTATATATAAGTCTTTTTGGTTTAAAGATTCCATTGTTAAAATGTTGATTTCATCTAAACTAACCCCACCGGAGCATACCTGAGCCGTATTAAAATCAGCATAGCCGGTAATTGGAACTTCAAAGCTTGTTAAATCATCGATGAGGCTATTTTTCTGAGAAGACGTTAAAGTTGCATAAAAGCTATCATAACTAATCTTATTCTTCTTTAATATGATATTACTAAGTTTATAATTGATTAGACTATCAAAGAAAGAAGAAATATTAAGATATGGTAGTTTATCACTTCTTTCATCAAGATAAGTTTTAGCGTCATTAATAAAAGGTAGAAAATTAAGAATAACTTTAACATCTTTTTTATTAGTTAACTCTCTAATAGCTACACTACTTAAATTAAAAATAGGAATACCACTAATGCCATTATCCGTAAGTTGTACTTCGCCACTTTCTTCTTGAAGTAAATTGTTACCGACATATAAGCTTGCTTTGACATCAAGACGCACTCCAGCCCAATCTCTTAAATAAGGTAAGTTTGTAAAAAGAGGTGTCAAAGCTGGTAAAGGATTAATAAGGTGATGAAAAGGCTTAACTAAATTATAGCCATCACCATTAGATCCTGTTTTAGGATAAGCTTTAGAACCGGTAGCAATAACAACCTTATCGGCTTCATACACGCCATCAGAGGTTTCTACATAAAACTTATCTTCATAGCGAATATTTAAAACGGCAACGTCAGTTTTGATAACAACGCCACATGATATAGCTGCATTTAATAACGATTCTAAAACACTGACGGCTTGATTTGATCTAGGGTAATAATAACCCTTTTGAATTTTAGGGACAAGACCGATATCATCTAGAAAAGTTAAAACTTCTGCTTTATTTTTTTCTGTAATTATATCACCTAATAATTCTTTCTTTTTCGCGTGATAATAATTTACATCAAAATCTTCATTGAAGTAGTTGCACCTGCCATTACCGGTTAATAATAATTTTTTCCCACAACGCGCATTTTTTTCTAAAATAGTAACTTCATTAGTATTATCTTTAGCCTTTATAGCGCAAGCAAGACCACTAGCTCCCCCACCAATAATAATTATTTTCATTTTATCCTCCTTTTTATTCATAAATATATTGTTTTGAAGTATCGCCATAATTATGTAGGTATTCATTATCATAATTATAATCATTATACTCTTCATCTTCCATTTGATAAAACTTCGTATGAACTAAGACAATTGGTAAAGATAACTTTTTAGCCATCATTAAATCAAATGGGGTAATAACATCATAACAATATAGACACGATGGCTCTAAAAATGGATATCTCTTATAGACCGCTTGATCAAAGATACTATCATTTACTTCCTGATATAAAATCTCATTATATCTTCTTGTATGTTCGATTAGGTGTGCGGCCAAATAGATATCATTTATTTTATAAGTGCCCGTACTATGATGCGAATATATTGAATAAGAATCAGCGTGATAAATATGAGCAATTCTCTTAGAATCAAGATAATTGAATCCATAAGCGACATATTTTCTAACTGGTCGAATGGTTGTTAATTTTTTACTGCTCACTAAAGATAGTGAATGTCCCGGTGGGATATGAGCGTCTATCGCATCATTAAAAAAGCGATGTGACTGGTTAAAAGGATGAAGAGCATCCTCGTCCCCTCTTTCTTCCCGCGTGACATGAACATAAAGATAAAACTCTTCACCTTTAAGATCGTAAATAGGAACATCTCCTTCAATGCGAGGTGTTAATAAATCTAGTCTTAACGTTTTTTGATTCATATCTTGATAAGCTAACTCTTTAGCCATTTGATAATCATCATAAAAGCTTAAAACTAAATCTGGCTCTAATGCAAGAGAATGATAGAAGCTAATTTGATCTTCTTTTTTCATATGCGGTAAATTGATAATATGATAATAAATCTCTAAACGTTTTTTAAAAGATGTTAAATCTTCTTTAGAAAGTGGAATACCATCAAAAGAATAGACATCATAAAACTGCATCATCATTTTTAAATTAGCTAAAAAATTATAGGGAATATCTTTAAAATAACGATCAATTAAAATGGGGCCAAGTATTTGCGCTAAAGCGACTTGACTAAAAGAAGATAATTCTAATGCATCAACACAAGTATCATCATACCTATCTCTTTTTTGTTCTAACTTTTCCGGATTAAAAGTTGGGGGTATCTCGTTTAAAGCATCTTTTACCTTTAATAGTTCATCATACGTGTCATATCCGTTATCACTTAAATATACTAAAGCATTATATCTATGTGTTAAATTAATATATGATGATTGCTCATAAGGAGATGTTAACACCCGCTCTAACACCATCCGGTATTTATTAATATCTGGAATTGTACTAATCTTTTCAATAAATAAAGAGTTAAAAGATAAACTATCAGGAATAATTACAGAACTATCTATTAATCTTAAAATATCATTTAAAGGTAAATTAGCAAAATAACTTGTAAAAGGCTCTTTCCTAATTAAAAAGGAAATGGCCGTATTGGATAAATAATCAAAAATGTTAAGGTCTTGAGTTAGCCTGTAAAATTCATATATACCAATATTTTTAATTACTTCTATTTGAGCTTGCTCACCTAAATATTTAATTTTAATTATCTCTTTAGGAGATGATGATGAAATATAATCAAACAAGTTTTTTGCCCAAGTAAAAGACATATCATCAATAAGACCATTTACCTCATCTAAATGGTTAACAATATAAGGTAAATAATCCGTATCTTTTAAAGATATACTTAAAGAATCATTATGACTTAATAAAATATTTGTTAAAATAACCCGGCGATACGGATGTTTATCGATACATTCTAAAAAAGATGCATTGAAAAAAAGAGCAATATCTTCTACCATCATATTATCTAGTAACAAGCTTAATAAAGATGATGGATTATAAAGAGCAACTTTCAAATTTAAAGCCTCTTCTTTAACACTTAAACTTGTAAAAAAGCGCTGACGCTCTGATAGCGATAAAGAAGATAAAAAAGCTTTAGGATCTTTTTTAAAAGTTTCTAAAGAAGATATATTTATATCCTGTTTTGGTTTTGTTTCTAAAGTTGTATTCGTTTTCATAGTTTCTCCTTTTTGTAGTATAACACAAAAAGTAAAAAAGTGATATAAAATCACTTTTAGATGTTGAAATTATCAAGGAAATCATCAATCGTCATAATTCTTTCATCAACACTTTTTAAAGATACTTCTTTAGGTGCCTCTTCTTTTACTTCTTCTAAAGGTTCTTTCACCTTTTCTTTTTTGACATTAGGATTTTCTAATTCCCGAGCAATAAAGACATCTAATAAAGCCTGTTTTGTAAATTGTGTTCCGGTACTATAACGATCAGCAATTGGTAATTCCGTTATCTTTAATTCTTTAAAGTCATCTTTCGTCTTATAAACTAACAGTTGATGATGATTAATAATAAAGGCTTTAAAAATATAGTATGGGTTAGTCTTAACATCCCGAACGACTAATACACCTTTACGACCTCTACTCGTTTGTTCAAACTCACTTAGTTTAACTCTTTTACCTGTTCCTTTAGAAGTTATAATGGTAAGCATATCTTCATCAGTATACGTACTAGCACTAACGACAGCATCATTTTTTAAACCGATAGCTTTAACGCCCGCACTTCTTAAACCGGTTATAGGTACTTCACTTAATTTATATTTCAAGCCATAACCATTATGGGTTGTAATAAAGACGTCATCACCATCATTAGGATCAACACTAATAACATAATCACCATCTTTTAATTTCATACACGTAATTGGTTTTGTATAGCGTTGAACTTTAAACTCAGCTAATGATGTTCTTTTAACCATACCATTAGCAGTAAAGATTGTAATCGTCTTCTTTTCATCAAACTTAACAACTGGATAAGCAAAGATAATTTCTTCATCCGCGCTTAGTTTAATAATATTACTGATATGTTTACCTAAATCTTTCCATTTTAAATCAGGAATCTCATAGACAGGGACATACAAATAATTACCTAAATTAGTAAATAGTAAGATTGTATCCATTGTATTTAATTGATATAACCCTAGTAAATAATCGCCTTCTTTTAGCGTTGTTCTTTCATCCGAAGCCGAATAACTTCTTAAAGAAACTCTTTTAACATAGCCTTCCCTACTAACAGCAACAACACAATCTTCTTTTGGAATCATTTGGGTAGCATCAATTTTAATCTCGGTTATTTCATCTTTTATTTCTGTTAAACGTGGTGTGGCATACTCTTGTTTAATCTTTCTTAATTCTTCTTTCATAACACTCTTTAAGCGTTCTTCATTAGATAAGATTTCTTCTAAACCTTTGATAATTAATTGAAGATTTTTATATTCTTCTTCTAAGACGGTAACATCCGTATTGGTTAAACGATATAATTGTAAGTTAACAATAGCTTCAGCTTGCTCTTTAGTAAAAGCATATTCTTTAACTAAATTATCAACAGCGTCACCTTTGTTTTTACTTTTACGAATCGTTTTAATAACTTCATCTAATATATCTAAAGCTTTAATCAAACCTTCAACGATATGCATTCTAGCTTTAGCATGTTCTAAATCAAAGCGTGTTCTTCTTGTTATAACCTCTTTTTGATGCCGAATATAAGCATCTAAAATATCTAGGACTCCTACAACCATCGGACGACGATTAACAATCGCAATCGCGTTATAAGAATAATTAATTTGTAATTCCGTATTCTTAAAAAGATAATTTAGAATGGTATCAACTTTCGCATCTTTTTTAAGATCTAAGACGATTCTAACTGCTTCCTCACGGTCAGACTCATCACGAACTTCAATTAAACCATCGATTTTTTTATCATAGATAAAATCAGCTATCTTTTTAACTAAATCTCTTTTATTTACTTCAAAAGGAATATTGTGGATAATAACTTGTTTTTTACCCTTATCTTCAACAACTTCATATTTAGAACGAACAACGATTCGTCCGCGACCAGAAGCTAAGGCCTCTCTTATTTCTTTTACCCCTTCAACAATACCACCAGTTGGAAAATCAGGTCCTTTAATGATATCTAAAATTGTTTCAAGGTGACAATTTGGTGAATCAATCCGTTTAATGGTCGCATCGATTACTTCCCCTAGATTATGGGGAGGAATCTCTGTTGCATATCCGGCGCTGATACCTTTAGCGCCATTAACTAATAGATTAGGATATTTTGCTGGTAAGACCGTTGGTTCATACAAAGTATCATCGAAGTTAGGGGCCCACTCAATCGTATCTTTATCGATATCTTTTAATAGTTCACCACTAATTTTTGATAACCGAGCTTCCGTATAACGATAAGCAGCCGGACCATCACCATCCATGGAACCATTATTACCATGCATATCGATGTAGCAAACATTTTGCTTCCACCACTGACTCATATGAACTAAGGCTTCATAAATACTAGAGTCCCCATGAGGATGATAATGACCCATAACATTACCAACAGCGGTTGCTGACTTTTTATGAGGACGATCATAAGTATTATGATCTCTAAACATCGCATATAAAATACGCCGTTGAACGGGTTTTAAACCATCACGAACATCAGGGATAGCGCGGTTTTGAATAATGTCTTTAGCGTATTGACCAAAGCGTTCACCCATAATCTCTTCTAAAGTATAATCATAAATTTTGCCTAGTACTACTTCGGTTTCATCTTGTTTCTTCTTCATAGTTCCTCCTAATCAATTTTATAATTATCCTCTAAAGAGAACTCGACATTCTCTTCAATCCAAGCCTTTCTTGGGTCAACTTTATCACCCATTAAAACGGATACTCTTTTCTCAGCTAAAGCAGCATCATTGATACTTACTTTAATTAGACTACGGGTTTTAGGATCCATTGTTGTCTCCCATAGTTGAACGGCATCCATCTCACCTAAACCTTTATAACGCTGTGTTTTTGTAGGCTTGCCTTTATATTTTTCTAATAATAGGCGTCTATCTTCTTCCGTCCAAGCATACTCGCCTTCTTTACCACATTCAATCTTGTATAATGGTGGCATCGCTATATAAAGATGTCCGGTTTCAATAAGTGGCTTCATATAGCGATAAAAGAAAGTAAGCAATAAAATTTGAATATGTGATCCATCGACATCGGCATCGGTCATAATAATGATTTTATCATAATTGCTATCTTTAATATCAAAATCACTTCCGGCGCCAGCCCCAATCGCATGAATCATCGTATTGATTTCTTCATTTTTATAAGCTTCTTCTAAACTAGCTTTTTCTGTATTTAAAACTTTACCACGTAAAGGTAAAATAGCTTGATATTTACGATCACGTCCTGTTTTCGCACTACCGCCAGCGGAATCTCCCTCAACTAAGAATAATTCGTTAATAGCGGGATTCTTTGATTGAGCCGGTGTTAATTTACCACTAATAAGACGTTCTTTTTTACCCTTATCTTTGCCATTACGAGCTTCGTCACGAGCCTTCCTTGCAGCCTCCCTAACATTTTTGCTTTTAACAATTTTCTCCAAAATCTTTGTTGCAACTTCCTTATTCTCTTCAAGGAAAAATTGCAATTTCTCAGTCACAATACTTTCAACGACGGTTCTTGCACTTGGAGTACCTAACTTTGATTTTGTTTGGCCTTCAAATTGTAAAAGGTTTTCGGGTATTTTTAAACTGATAACAGCTGTTAAGCCCTCTCTTGTATCCGGTCCTTCTAAGTTTTTATCCTTGGCCTTTAAAAAGCCATTACTTCTAGCATAGTCATTAAAAACTTTCGTAAGAGCCGTTTTAAAACCAACTTCATGGGAACCACCATCAATCGTTTTAACATTGTTAACAAAAGAGACAATATTCTCATTATAAGTTTGCGTATATTGAAAAGCAATAGCTACTTCAATCTTATCTTTAAGGCCATTAAAAGTTACAACTTTATGAAGACAATCACGATCATCATTAATATATTCAACAAAAGATTGTAAGCCATTATCATAGTGAAAGGTCTCACTCTTTTTATCTTCTTCATCAATAATTTCAACCGTTAATCCCTTAAGCAAAAAGGCACTTTCTTGCATTCTTTCACAAATGGTTGTAAAAGAAAAATTCGTTGTTGAAAAGATTTCATCATCAGGCATAAAACGGACTTTCGTTCCTGTTTTACTCGTTTTATCACCACGAGTTAATTTCTTATCAACCTTGCCACCATCTTTAAAAGAGATAAACCATTCATAACCATCTCTTTTAATGGTAACTTCCATCCATTTAGATAAAGCATTAACAACCGATGCACCAACACCGTGTAAACCACCGGAAACGGAATAACCGCTACTTTCAAATTTACCACCAGCATGAAGCATCGTATAGATTACCTCTGGGGTATCTTTTCCCGTCGCATGTTTACCAACTGGCACACCACGGCCTTCATCTTCAACACTGACACTATGATCAGCATGTAAGATTATTCTAATTCTATTACCATAACCATTAATAACTTCATCGATAGAGTTATCAACAATCTCCCAAACTAAATGGTGTAAACCCTTCTTATCGGTCGAACCGATATACATACCAGGTCTTTTTCTTACGGCTTCTAAGCCCTCTAATACTTTAATTGATGATTCATCATATTTTGCCATATTACCACCTTAAACATTATATCAAAAAAAAGACTTCTTGACAAACAATTAGCCTTTTTTCCTTATTTTTCCTTACCAAAAACTACTTTGGTAACAAATCTTTTAACTCGGTTAAGAGACTTAGTGCTTCCATTGGGGTCGTATTCATCGGATCAATTTCTTTAAGACGTTCTTCAACTTTAGATGATGTGTTTAAAATAAGATCATCAAGTGGTAGAGCCTCTTGAACTTTAATATCTCTTTTGGCTTCTTTAGCCTCATATACTTTTAAAATAGTTGAAGCTCGGTTAATAAGCTTGGATGGTAAAGATGCTAATTTAGCAACATGAATACCATAACTCTTATCAACACTACCCTCTTCAATCTTATGAAGGAAAGTAATCTCACCATTCTCTTCATGAGCTGCGACATGAATATTTTTAAGATTTTCTAAAGTATCTTCCAAATCCGTTAATTCATGATAGTGAGTTGAAAACAAAGTCTTACATTTGATATGGTCATGAATATATTCAATGATAGCTTGCGCTAAAGCCATACCATCAAAAGTAGCTGTACCTCTTCCTAATTCATCAAATAAAACTAAACTATTACTTGTAGCATTACTAATAGCATAGTTAGCTTCTTTCATCTCCACCATAAAGGTTGACTCGCCACTAACCAAGTCATCACTAGCGCCAATTCTTGTATATATCGCATCAAAGATAGGTAAAATAGCTTCTTTAGCAGGAACGAAACAACCGATTTGGGCCATAATAACCGTTATTGCTAGTTGCCGCATATAAGTACTTTTACCAGCCATATTAGGTCCCGTAATAAGTTCGATATTGGTCTTTTTATCCATAATGATATCATTACATACATATTCACTATCTAAGACTTTTTCCACAACCGCATGGCGATTAGCGGTTAAATAGATTTCTCTTTCGTCTGTTATCGTTGGCCTTATGTAATTATTTTCTTCACTGACGGTTGCAAAAGACTGTAAGACATCAATCTCACTAATCGTTCTAGATATCGCTTGAAGTCTTGGTATATATGCTTTTACCTTTTCTCTAATATCTGTAAATAAATTATATTCTAATTCAATAATGCGTTCTTCCGCATTAAGAATTAAAGCTTCCTTTTCTTTTAAAATCGGACTGATATAACGTTCACAGTTACTTAAGGTTTGTTTTCTTTCATAACCATATTCTTCTTTAACTTGACTAGTAGCGCCTTTGGATACTTCAATATAATAGCCAAAAACTTTATTGTAGCCAACTCTTAAGTTTTTTATTCCTGTTCTTTCCCTTTCGGAAGCTTCAAACTTAGCAACAAAGTCTTTACCACCCTTACGAAGTGATTTTAATTCATCAAGTTCACTATTATATCCTTCTTTAATTAAGTATCCTTCTTTTAAACCAACGGGAGGATTTTCGTAGATACTTTGTTCTAATAAGTTATACAAATCATCAAGCGTTTCGATATTTTGATATTTTAAGGCTGATAAAATAACGCTAATATCAGGTAAAACCTTAAGACTTGATTTTAACTGTAGTAAGTCTCTAGCATTCGCATTACCAAAAGCAACCCGACCTGATAATCTTTCTAAATCATATACTTCATATAAAAGATTTTTTAAGTCTTCTCTTAAGATAAACTCTTTCATTAAAGATTCGACAATGTCATAACGAGCATTAATTTCATCTTTATTGATAAGCGGATTTTCAATATAGCTTTTAAGCATTCTCGCACCCATTGCCGTTTTGGTTTTATCTAAAACCCAAATAAGCGAATAGTTACGTTGCTTTAATCTTAAGGTTTCGGTAAGTTCAAGATTTCTTTTGGTATGAATATCCATCTTTAAAACATTTTTATTTTCTTTAACAATTGCCTTTTGAATGTGTGATAAAGAACGCATTTGTGTTTCCGTTATATAAGCTAGTAGATGTTTAATAACTCTTACTAAGCGTTCATCTTGAATATCCTCGTAGACATAAGGATATGATGTTTCTTCTTCATCGGTACTGATACTGATGACAATCTTAAATTGATTTTTTAAAATATTGGTAATACTACTATCTAACTTCGTATCGGTAACAATTTCTTTTAAATCTAAAGAGACAATTTCACTTACTAAGTTACTAGCATTATGACTTAGTAAAGTAGCATAAAGAATACCTGTCGTTATATCCATATAACTTAAGGCATAAGCATTGCCAACATCGATAACACTACCAATATAGTTGAAATCATTTTCTGGTAAAGATTCACCTAACGTCATCGTCCCTTTACTGATAATTTGAATAAGGCCACGATCAACAAGGCCCTTAGCTAAAGCGGGATCTTCTAATTGTTCACATATTCCTACCTTATATCCTTTGTCAACTAATTTTTCGATATAGACATTAACAGCATGATGTGGCACACCACACATTGGTACTCTTTCTTCTAACCCGGCACTTCTTCCTGTTAAAGTAAGTTCAAGTTCTCTTGATACCATAACGGCATCTTCAAAGAAAACTTCATAGAAGTCACCTAAACGGAACAAAATAATAACATCAGGATTAGCCTTTTTAATATCAATATATTGTCGCATCATCGGCGTAATTTTATTTAAATCAACATCCGCCATCTTCATACTACCACCAATGTTTATTTTAACACAAAAAATAGACAAAAGTCTATTTTTTCATTATCTTATCCTCAAGATACTTTAGGGCATCTTCAAATGTTTCAACCTTAACAATATCGATATCGTAGCCTTTTTCTTTCTTTAACTTCATTGCTTCATCATAGTTTTCCAAAGATGGAGCAAAAAAGACATCGGCTTTATCTTTAACGGCACCTTTTAATTTGTATTCAATGCCTCCAACAGGTCCAACATTACCATCAATATCAAGGGTTCCCGTTCCCGCAATTGTTTTTCCACCTGTTATATCATCTTTAACAAGACTATTATAAACAGCTAAAGAAACCATCAAACCACCACTTGGGCCATATTCGGAATTATTAAAAGAAAATTCATACTTAGGATCTGTTTCTAATTCATATTCAACGCCGATTTGAACACCAATCACAGGTTGGTCATCCTCACCCGTATAAACAATTTTTCTAGTGTATTCTTTGCCATCATTAATAACCTGAACTGTTGAAGTATCACCAATTTTCTTCTTGGCAATAAACGTTCCTAATTCTTCATAACTATTTACTTCAAAGTCATCAATCTTAACTATTTGATCTCCCACTTCAAGATCACTATCACTATCTTCTAACTTATAGATGACATAACATTTTTCACTTTTAATATCAACTTTCTTGTTAGCTTTTTGATAAGCATACATAATCGCTGTTGTGTAAGATTGATGCATCAAAATACTTTGTCTTATTAAATCAGTTTCGTAAGTTAAAGTACCAACATTCGCATCAGATTTAGGAATAATCGTCCAATCGGGGTGCAAATAGGCCATAATAAGCGCAGGTATGGTTCCCCTTAATTCACTAACATAAGTTAAATTCATCGTCCCTTTAACTTTATATGCACCATCAACTTGAACTTTATCATTAATATTATCTAGCCCACCCGGTCTATCAATATAATATGGTAATTCATAAAAGCAAACAAAAAAAACAACGACCAAAACAATGAAGTTAATAACTACAACTTTAATTGATATATATTTTTCTTTTTCTTCTATTTTATCATCAATATCCATAAAACATTACCATTTAAATAATAGCATATTTCTAAAAAAAAATATAGCCATCAAAAGGCTATATTTTCAATTATAATGTTTTTTGGAATCCCATATCAGCTGAATCTTCAATTACAGGTTCTTCATATGTTTCTGCTGGAGGTTCAGGAGCTGGTGCAGGTTCTACATATACTGGCGCTGCTGGAGCTTCTACTACAGGTGCTGGAGCAGGTTCAACATACACTGGTTCTGCTGGAGCTTCAACAACTGGTGCAGGTTCTGAATAAGTTTCGACTGGAGCAGCTTCTTCAATAGTAGCAGAAATACTATCAGATGATGTCGTAACAGAATCTGCTGTTACTACAACCTCACCGGCAGATGGAAGGATAACCTCTGGTTCAGAATATTCTTCCTCTATAACTACAGGTTCTGATTGAACTTCTTCATTAGCTACTTCTGGTTCAGCAATAACCTCTTCCTCTACTGGAGCAGCTTCTTCAACAGAAACTTCCTCCTCTACTGGAGCATCTACTGATTGAGCAGTTACTTCAGCTTGAGCTTCAGCTTCTTGAGCTAAACTATTTTCATATTCAATTAAATCAAGATAATCTTGTTCAGTTTCAAATATTTGTCCCTCATATTTTAAACCACTTGGTACTACATAATATGATGGTTCTTCTTCAACTGATGGTTCTTCTGGTTGTTGTGGTTGAACTTCTGGAACTTCAGTTTGGTTATTATCAGCTTCTGGAGTTGCCTCTGGTTCTTCAACAACAGCATCATTAGTTGTTATTAATTCAGGATGTTCAGCATACCAAGCATCATGTTCTTCTTTAGTTACCCAAAGAGATCCATCATATGGACTAAGATAATAATCATCTGGAGTATTATCTTGTTGCTCAGCATCTTCCCAATCTTGTACATCTTGTTCAGTCTCGTAATAGTCGCCATTTTCATCTTGTGGTAAATCAGGTTGTTCTGGAATTTGTTCATCAGGTGCTGGAGTAACTTCTGGTTCTGGAGTTACTACAACTTCATCATCACCAGTACCTAAATCATCATCTGGGGTATCTACATTATCACCAATAGATTGTATCCATTGTTGATAAGATTCTTCACTATCCCAAACATTACCTTCAGGATCAACATATCCACCATTTTCAGCAACATATTCATCTGGTGTCCATTCATCAGTGACAACTTCATCAATATAATTGGTGCCACCACCATCTGTCCAACCATCTGACCATCCGCCTGTATAACCAGATTCGCCATCATAACCATAAGTTGTATCGCCTAAATAATTTCCGTATTCATCATAATAAGCACGATCATCAGCCTCACTGACAAGATCTAAATTAATAGCATTTAAATCATCAGATAAGAATGAATGCTCATCTACTTCCTCTGGAACTGGTGGTTCTTCTGGAATGACATCCTCAACCGGAGCTGGTGGCGTTAATTGTGAAGCTTCTTCTTTAACTTCTTCCTTATTACCACAACCACCCAATAACGTTAAAAGAATGGCAACAGAAGCTGTTCCCTTGATAACTTTAGATTTAACTTCACCTGATTGTAGGCTCCATTTTCTACCTAAAGTTCTCTTTAATGCTTTCATATTTCTAAAGAAAATTTTCATAATAATCCCCCTTCTTTATGAGATGTTGCTTATATTAGCACTTTTTTTGGGTTTTGTCAATTTCAAAATTCATTCAAATATAATTAACTATGATACGTAAAATAAGTATAGTTGTTGTCATCTTCTTCACCATTCTTATTTTTAGAAATTATCCTATCGTTAGAGATAACATCATTTTATCATGTGAACTATTTTTAAATCGAATTTTTCCTTCCCTCTTTCCTATGTTTATTATATCATCTATTTTAATAAATCTCAATTTTATTTTATATATTAATTTAATTTTTAAGGATTTTCTAGCTAAATTGTTTAAAATTAATGCAAATTGTGGTTATATTTTCCTCATGAGCATCATATCGGGATGTCCCAGTAATGCCAAAATAGCTAAAGAAATGTATGACGATGGATTAATTAGCGAAAGTGACGTTCAAAAGATTATTCTTTTTACGCATTTTGCTAACCCCCTTTTCATCATCAGTATGGTTAAAAATTATCCCTATCTCGTTCTTTTAGCGCATTATCTTAGTAATGTAATTATTGGAATCATCATTCGAAATAAATATCCCACTTCTTCCATAAAAGCTTCAAAAGTAAATAAATCAGTTCCTTTAGGAGAAATACTAACCTCAGCCATTAATTCCGCTATGTCAACCCTTATGTTTATTTTAGGAACAATCGTTACTTTTTATATCATTACATCGATAATTAATACTCCTTTTACTAATCTTATTATGGAAATGTCCCAAGGACTAAAATATTTAGAAACGATAACTTTAAGTATTAAAGCCAAAACAATTTTAGCTGGATGTTTATTATCTTTTGGTGGCATATGTATTCATTTTCAAGTATATGGTATTTTAAATAAATTAAAAATAAGATACTTACCATATCTTCTTTGCCGTTTGTTGCACGCCTTTCTAACCGCTACCATCCTTTTTATAATCATTCCTAAATAAACATTTTAGATGATTGTCATATAATATTTTAGTAAGGAGGATGTATGAATTTTTATAACCCTTATCTATATTCCATACCCGTTGAAACAGCCGCGCCAAGTTTGTTAAGCCGCTTTAGTTTTTCATCTCTTATAAGTGGCGCTTCTAAAACATTAAATCTTGTCAATCAAGCCATCCCCGTTGTTAAACAGATGTCGCCGATGATGAAAAACTTAAAAACAATGTTTAATGTTATGAATGAATTTAAAAAGGCCGACATTGAAAACAGTATTCAAAGTATTGAAGAAGCTAATAACATTGTAAGAACATCTAATGAAGGTCCTACTTTCTTCATCTAAAAAGGAAAAGATATATATTTAATCTTTTCCTTTTAAAATTAATTTTTTTAACTTATTAATTTCCATTTGATTTTTTAAACGGACTTTAAACGAACTATTATCTAAATCTTTTTTGATATTAATAAGTTTTTCTAATTCATAAAGTAAATAATTGTTATCATAGCGGGCCATAGGTCCATACGCATAATCTAATTTTGAATACTTTTTCTTACCGCGTTTGAAAAGAATAATGACATAGCCTTTATCATAGTCGATTACAAACTTTTCAGAAGCAATAACAAATCCTAAAGAAACGACAAAGCGTCTTAACTCTTCTAAATGATTATGGGTAGCAATAAGAAGATAATCACTTAATTTCTTATCAGATAAAATTTTTTTAATCGTTGCCGTACCCATACCCGCTAAAACGATATAGTCATCTTTAGTAATGGTAAGGCCATCTAAACCATTAGTAACAATAGTTTTGACATTGGCATTATACTTTTCAATATTTACCTGAGCCCCTAAGATAGCTTTTTCATTTACATCACTAGCTAGACAAGTACAATCTTTTTCATTTGCAAGATAAATGGATAAAAGCGCATGATCACAACCGACATCAATGACTTTACTACCTGGCGGAATCATATCAGCAAGAGCTTTTAATCTTTTAGAGATATGCATTATTCACCTATATAATCACGCAATTTACGACTTCTGGATGGATGACGTAACTTACGCAAAGCTTTAGCTTCAATTTGACGAATCCGTTCACGGGTTACCCCAAACATTTGACCAACTTCTTCAAGGGTTCTTGGTTTACCATCTTCAAGGCCAAAACGTAAGCGAACAACTTTTTCTTCTCTTTCTGTTAAAGTTTCAAGAACTTGACTTATCTCATCTTTTAACATTTCATTAGTAGCGTATTCTTCAGGGCTTAAACTACGTTCGTCCTTAATAAAATCACCTAGATGTGAATCATCTTCTTCACCAATTGGTGTTTCTAAGCTAACTGGATCTTGACTAATTTTATAAATCTCCCGAATTTTATCAACACTCGTATTCATCTTTTTAGCTAACTCTTCTTCCGTTGGTTCGCGGTTTAGTTCAAGAGTTAATTGACGTTGAACACGCGCTAACTTGTTAATTGTTTCAACCATATGAACAGGGACACGAATCGTTCTTGCTTGATCAGCAATCGCTCTTGTGATTGCTTGACGTATCCACCAAGTCGCATAAGTAGAAAACTTATAACCTTTAGATACGTCGAACTTATCAACGGCTTTCATAAGACCGATATTACCTTCTTGAATTAAGTCTAAGAAAAGCATACCACGACCAACATATCTTTTAGCAATACTAACAACTAGACGAAGATTAGCTTCCGCCAAAGTGTTTTTAGCTTCCGTATCACCAGCCATAATCCGGTCAGCTAAGGCTGATTCTTCTTCAAGCGTTAATAACTTAATTTGGCCTATTTCTTTTAGATACATCCGAACAGGGTCATTAATAGTTAAATCTTTCGTTAAAGTTGAATCATCAAGCAATAATTTATCGCCTTCACCAGCAGTATCATCTTCTTCAGAAACAATCGCAATATTATTTTGACTGAAGGTATTATATAAATCATCTAATGAATCAGAATCAAGTTCCAATCCTTTTAAAGACTTAGCTAGTTCTTCATAGGTAATAAATCCTTTTTCTTTACCTTGTTTTACTAATTCTTCTTTTCTTTCATCAAATGTTTTAATTTCATCAATCATTTTCTTCACTCCTTAATTTATCGGCAATTAATTTATTACCTATCGCTAATTTAGCATCATAATCATCAGCTTGATGTAATTGTTGCTGATACTTTTTTCGTTCTTCAAGTCGATTTTGTTCAACAATATTTTTTATATAATCATCAATAGCGTCGGACGATAATGAGGTGGTGTCCATCGTTTCAATCATACCAAGGACTTTTAGCATTTCCTCATCATCACGTAATTCTGTCATTAGATCAGCTTCATCAATATAGCCATATTTTTTATAAAAAGCACTTATTTGAAAAGCTAGACTTCGATAATTTTTATCCGGAATATAGATATGGCTTTTATCATACTTTTTAATAATATCCGGATCATTTAACATATAATAAATTAGACCATTTAACGATTCTGTGTAACGTCTATTTTCTTTTTTTATCTTTTTAGGAACCGGTACTTTAACTTCTTCGGTAGGTGTCAGTTTAGCCAAAATAGTTTCTTTGTCAAGGCCGGATTCTTTAACTAATTTATTAATGGTTACTTCTCTTAAGATGTCATCATTGATGCCATTAATTTCCGTAATCATCGCATTAACATAATTAGCTAGGCCTTCAGCTGTATTTAAATTGCTCTCTTTTTTTAGGAGAAGAGCTTTAAACTCCATTACATCGTAGGCTTTTGTTAATAATTCTTGGAAAGCTTCCTTACCTTTGGAAGAGATAAACTCATCGGGATCAGCATCATCAGGTATTCTAACAATTTTAGGATTAATACCGACCTTTTGAAGTTCTACTATCGCTAACTTAGTAGCCTTTAACCCGGCCGCATCACCATCAAAACATAAGATAACATTTGAAGATAAACGTTTAATAAGATTACTTTGTGATGAGCCAAAAGCTGTCCCTAAGGTCGCTACAACATTATCAATACCGACGGTATATGCTCTTATGACATCCATCGGCCCTTCCATAATAATAATTTCTTTTTTAGCACGCGCACTATCTTTAGCGCGATGATAATTATATAGAAAATCACGTTTTTTAAATATATCGGTCTCTTTAGAATTGACATATTTATTCGTCATATCGCCATCATAGGCTCGTCCATTATAACCAATTACGTGCCCATAAATGTCGTGTAAAGGAAACATAATCCGGTGACGATATATATCATATAGTCCATCATCATTAGCATTAGCTAAACCACTTTTTAATATTTCTTTATCAGTATAACCCTTTTTCTCTAAAAGCTTGACTAACGTATCATAACCATCTAATGAAAGACCAATATCAAAAGCTTTAATCTCCCGTTCCGATAAGTTACGTTTAGTTAAATAATCACGAGCTAATTTACCTTCTTTAGCATTTAAGTTATTTTGATAAAGTTTTTGACTAAGTTCATACATCTCATACAAAGCTTTATTTTTATTATTTGCTAAATAATCTGTAGTTGGCTTGATATCAATATTAACCCCACACATATCCGCACATTTTTTAACGGCTTCTAAAAAAGATATATGATCAAAGTTTTGAATAAAGTTAAAAACATTACCCGTCGCTCCACATGAAAAGCAAGTATATATTTGTTTTTCTTTAGAGACACTCATACTTGGTGAATGATCATCATGAAAAGGACAGACACCAAAATAATTCTTACCACGCATAGAAAGTGTTACATAACTTGAAATGACTTCAACAATATCAACTTTATTTTTAATTTCATTAATTAAAGCATTATCAAGTCGCATAACATCACTTCCTAAAATAACATTTCCAATAATAATATACGATGAAAAAAGACCATTTCCTTTTTTTAAACGCTATTTTTTTACATTTTTTGAATTATAGACGAATATTTTTCCCAAATTAGTCCATATTATAACACATTTTTTAAAAAAAAGAGAACTATAAAAGTTCTCCATCTATATAAAAACGCTAATACGCGATTAGCGTACGAAAAAAGCAATATGCAAAAGATAACTATTATCTATTTTTAATATATCCTAATCTTTCATATTATATGCATCATTCTTATTTTCGTTACTTAGTTAGTCAAACTTGTCTTAATATAAATTTTTCCATCTTTGATAGAAATGTTAATGCCACCTTGCAGATCTGTCCTAAAAATAATCTTTTTCTTTAAACGATTTAAAATAACTTCTTTAGGATGTCCATAGCGATTATCCTTTCCAACACTAATAAGAGCATACTTAGGATTTAAAAAGTTAAGGAAAGAAGAACTACTACTAGTATCTGATCCGTGATGACCAACTTTTAAGAAGGTTATGTTTTCTAAATGATATTTTTCCATAATATCTTTTTCTTTAATAGTTCCAGCATCACCCATAAATAAAAAAGAATAGTGGCCTACTTTAAAATAAACGACATTAGAGTTATCATTCTCATTATCATACAATTTTGTATTTAAAAAGATAAACGAATATGATCCCTTCTTAAGCGTTTTCGCACCCTTAAAATAATTTATTTTAGCGTCCTTTAATTTAGAGATTAAGCTTTGTTCTAATGCGTTATCTTCGCCTTGATTAAAAATGACATTAGTAACCTTAAAATGCTTAACTAAATATTCCATACCGCCAATATGATCATAATCCCCATGCGTTAAGATAACATAATCTAATTTATGAACCCCCAAAGCTTTTAAAGTAGGTATCGTAATATCTTCACTAACATTATAATTATTATCACGTGATAATTTGTTAGCGCAATCAATTAAAATGTTACCACCGTTATGTGGTAGTCTAATTAAAGTTGTATCGCCCTGCCCCACATTTAAAATATTAATCATAACTTGGTTACTTAGATAGTTAAAATGATAATGTATAAAAACTAATAAAATAAGAATTAATAAAGTATGATATTTTTTTCTAATAATACCTTGGATAACCAAATAAATAACTATATAGTAAATTAACAGCGCCCATACCGGTAGATGGCCTAAGGGTATATTTATAGCATATCTACTAGTTAAAAGTGACAGCTTTTCCATAAAAGTAATTACAAAATTGAAAAGTCCTGCTAGTGGAGGAAAACAAAAATATAAAAGAGTTAAAGGAAAGACAACAAAAGAAATGAGCGGAATAAAAATAATATTTAAAAATGGTGTTAAAAGATTAAGAGAAAAATAGCTATTCACAACTAAAGGTATACTTGCAAGAAATGAGATTAAAGATGTCATCAAAACTTTAAGAAAATAGTTATGGTACTGATTAGCAATATAACCAAAACGAATTAGACTATATGATATCGTATAACTAAAAAGAAAACCATTATTGTAAATAAAATAAGGATTATAAATAATATTAATACTAAAAAGATATAATAAAAGATAATCTGTTTTGATACCTAATTTAAATTGTCTATTCAAAAGACATAATGTAAATAATAAAACAGCTCTAATAATAGATGGATTATAACTAGTTAAATCCATATAACCAAGAAGAAAAAGAATAGTTATAACATTAATAATATTATCCTTTTTAAAAAACTTATGTAAGATAAAATAAATAATGGCCACAAGAAGAGTAACATGCATACCGGATGTAGCAAATAAATGGCTAATACCATTTACCTTATAACTATTTTTAACTTCATCAGATATTGAGCTGTTCTCACCTAAAACAAAAGTTTTTAAATAAGCAACTTGGTCTTTATCTTTTAAATAGTTAATAATTTTATTTTTTATTTTATAACGTAACGATGTATTCTTCTTAACTACTTCGATTTGAAGTGGTTCCATTAAATAATTTACTTTCTGACTTCGAAGATAATTTTGATAATTAAATAAGTAAAAATTCTCTTGACCTGGCGGATAAGTTAAAACACCATTAGCCCTAATAGTATCCCCTACTTCAAACGTTGGAAAAGATGAAGTATTTACATAATAACGTATTAGAACATCATCGACGATGAGTGTTATACAATCATCATTACTAGTCATTTTTCTAATTGTTCCGGTTACGGAAGTATCAGATAATTGATAATCCGTTTTAAAAAAATTATTACAAACGATAATAATAGTATAAATAATGGCTAAAGTAAGAAAAGAATAGACAAAGTATTTAGACGCTAAGACGGTTTTTAATTTTCTCATACACAGATGATCCAATACCACTTACATTCATAATATCTTCAGGTGTTTTAAAATTACCATTCGTCTTTCGATATTCAATGATACTCTTTGCTTTACTCTCACCAATACCATCTAAAGTCATCAATTCATCAAGCGTGGCCGTATTGATATTAACCATACCATTTCCCGTATTCGTTTTATCACTAGCATTATTATTAGAACTATTTAGACAGGTCGTATTGTCGACGGTTGGACAATTACATGAAGTAATCATATATTTAGAAGATGTCTGTTCTAATTTAAACTCCTTAATCTCATCTTTGGTATAAACCCAAATAACCATCTCGTCAGTTACTTTCGCACTTAGATTAATATAATTAGTATTAGCCGTTTTCTTTAACCCACCAGCTAAGGCAATAACGTCATTAACTCTTAAAGTACTATCCACTTCATAAACACCCGGTTTATTAACCGCCCCTTTAATATCAACTTTATACTTACTAGTCTCTTTCACATCTTCTTGAATATCTTCTTCTGTGACCTCTTCTAAAGGTTCTAATTCTTTAGCAGCTTCAGGTTTACCATTAAAAAGAAAAACCATTGCAATTGCAATCACCACTAACACACCAACAATAATTTTATTTTTCATATCGCACCCCCTATTAAATTATTATTGATTCCTTTAAGTTTTCCTTTTTCTTTTTTATATAAAATGCGATATAATTAAATTAGAAGCTAAGGAGGATTTTATGTGTGGAATAGTTGGCGTACTTAGTAAAGATAAAGATGCCATTAAAAAAGTAATTAGTTGTCTTAAACATTTAGAATACCGAGGATATGATTCGGCCGGGGTAGCTTATCCCTATAATAATGAAATAAAAATTATTAAAAAACAGGGTCGCATTAGCGAATTAGAAAAAATGCTTGATTTTAACGTTGAAACTAACTGTGCGATTGCGCATACTAGATGGGCAACCAATGGTAAAGCTAGTGATACTAATGCTCATCCACATCAAGTTGGTAAAGTTACGATTGTTCATAATGGCATTATTGAAAATGCTGATGAGTTAAAAAAAGAATTGGAAAAACTAAACTATCATTTTAAGTCTGAGACCGACACGGAGGTTATTGCGGCTTTATTAGATAATCTATGTCAAAATGATAATGATAAAATTAGTGTTTTACAGAAATTAGAACAAAAACTAAAAGGTAGTTATGCTCTAGGTATTCTTTTTAGTGATGATGATGCTTTATATGCTGTTAAAAAAGATAGTCCATTAATCTTAGGAATTAGTGACGATGATTATTTTATTGCTTCCGATGTTCCGGCTATTTTAGATTACACTAATAAATATATTGTTTTAGAAGATAATGATATTGTTAAAATTAATACAGATTATCATATCTATAATAATGATGCAAAAAGAGAAATTCATCATTTCGCCTATACTTATGATTTAAATAGTAAAGCTGAGTTTCCGCACTATATGTTAAAGGAAATCAACGAGCAACCTCTTGTCATTTATAATCTTTTAGATAAATATTTAAAAGACGACCTTATCAAGCTACCGGATTTAAGTAAATATGATCAAATTGATATTGTCGGTTGTGGTTCCGCTTATCATACAGCGCTCGTAGCCAAGACGCTTTTTGAAGAATATAGTGATACCAAAGTTTCAGCTTATGTTGCCAGTGAATATCGCTATCAGAAAAACTTCTTTAGTCCTCATAGTATTGCTATTTTTATCTCGCAATCAGGTGAAACAGCAGATACTCTTGCCTGTGCTAGACAGGTAAAAGAAAAAGGGGTAGCTACTTTAGCCATCGTTAATGCTAATCTTTCTAGTATCGCTAGAGAATGTGATGACGTCATCTACATCGAAGCTGGTCCCGAAATCGCTGTCGCTACAACCAAAGCCTATACGGCTCAAATAACGATACTATCACTTTTAGCGTTAAAGGTAGCATATCAAAAAGGGCTTGTTCAAAGTCTTGATGATATCAAACAAGATATAACACATATTAAGGAAATAATCGTTCATTTAATTAACGATATTAATTATATTAAAATTGCTAAAAAAATCTATCAAAGACGGGACATCTTCTTTATCGGCCGTCTTATCGATTATGCTATTGCTCTTGAAGGCTCTTTAAAATTAAAAGAGATATCCTATATTCATAGTGAAACATATCCGGCTGGAGAATTAAAACATGGAACAATTTCTTTAATAGAAGAAAATAGTCCAGTTATAGCTGTCATAACGTATGATAAAACCATTGATAAAACCATTAGTAATATCAAAGAAGTTAAAGCTAGAGGAGCTTATAATATTATTTTGACTAATCAAGATTTAGATAATGAAGCTTTTGATTATGTTATTAAAATACCAAAGGTTAATGCTTTTCTAGATCCTATTATTAGTATTATTCCTCTTCAATTACTAGCATATTATGTTGCTAGACTAAATGGTTGTGATATCGATAAACCTCGTAATCTAGCTAAATCGGTTACCGTTGAATAAAAAAAGAAATACCAAAATGTATTTCTTTTATTTTTTCTCACGCTTAATTAATTTAGCATGTAAAACAATTTTATCGGTATCATTATGGCAAGTTGATAATGTAATAATTTTATCATTAGCTGTTAAATTAACTTTGTAATTATAGACACTTCGCTTTTTTAATTTATTTAGGAAAGCTAAATATTCTTCATCATCACTAAAATCAATTTGTAAATAATCGTTTGTCGTCTTAATGCGATAAGTACTAAAGACTTGCCATAAGGTGTTTTCCGTTTCGGTTGATATTTTAACAATATGATTATCTTTGTTAGAATACCAACTCTTTTTAATAGTCTCTCTTAAAGAACCAAACATTGTCTTATTAACTCTACCATGACCATATAGAATGGTATTCTTATCATAATCTTTTTTATTATTTCGATAATCCATAAAGATCCAGCCGGCTGTATTATACTTACGATCAAACTGATGCGATAAATAATACTTGTTATCTTTCGTTTGAACAAAAGGATAATTGACATTCGTACCAGTTACTTGAATCCAACCGACCACTTCTTTGTTCGTTTTTTTAAGATTGCTGAAATCGACATCAATTAAGTTAACCTTAATGTAGTCCCAATAAGGATCAGCTTTATCTTTAACGGGATTAACTACTTCCGTTGCTGGCGTATCCTCTTTTTCATAAACTTCCGTTTCTTGTTCAATCTCTTCGGTTTGATCTTCAATCTTTTGATTTTCTTTTTCCCACGTTAGAATATGCCACCCCGAATAGATTAAAAGAAATAGACAAGCACATATATCAAAGAAAAAGACGATTTTAGCTATTTTCTTTTTCATAGACACCTCTTTAGTTATTTTTTATTATCAGTAGTCGTTTTATGCGTTTTATTTTCTAAATTGACAACTAACTCGCCATCAACGACTTCGCCACTTTTAATACTTTGACTGACAACATAGCCATACCCATTAATAGTAAGTGGAATGTTCGCCATTTCGGCATACTTAATAACTTCACTTCGCGCCCAATTTTTCATATTAGGCATTAAATTATTTTCACCATTAGTTAATAGGAAAACTTTATCACCCGTTAAAACCGTCGCCGTCGCTTTCGGATATTGGTCAATTACTTTATCGCCATCTCCGATTAAAATAACCTTTAAGCCATCTTTTTCTAATTCATTTTTGACACTTATCGTATTAGAACTTGTATAAGAAGCTAAAGAATATTTTTGAAGTTTAACATCTTCATCGGTATCAGTAAACATATTACGATATTTAGCAACATTTTTTAGAACATCAACAACATAAGGATAAGTTACATAAGATAAGTATGTTCTTGGTTTTTTAATCGCTGTATATATGATAATTTCTGGGTCTTCAAATGGGAACATTCCGGCAAAAGATACAATGTAATTACCATTACCAGTTAAATATTTACCATTTTCCGCAATTTGAGCGGTACCCGTTTTACCGATAACATGGAAATTTTTAATATTGTAATAACGACCAGTGGCATGTTTAAAATTGACATTATCATACATCAATTGTTTAACTGTTGCAACCGCCTCACTACTAGCAACCCGGTCCGTTACTTCAGTTTTCGTTTCGGTGACCTCACCCGTATTACGATCAACAACCTTTTTAATGATGTGCGGTTTTACAATATGACCATCATTCGCAATAATGCTTAAAGCTTGAAGTTGTTGAATAGCTGTCGTCGTTAGGCCTTGACCAAAACTAACACTTAGCCAATCGACATCGACGTTTTCATTAAAATTAACCGTACCAGTTAATTCTTGGCTAAGTTCAATACCAGTTTTAGCTCCAAAGCCATAAGATTTAAGACAAGCTTTTAATTTTGATGGGGTTAAATAATCCCTAGCAACATGAATAGCTCCAACGTTACTAGAGTAAGTAAAACCTAGATTGTAAGAAATATCACCCCAACCATTTTTATTCCAATCATTAACTTTTGTATCACCAATTTTAATAGAACCAGATCTATACTTTTTCTCACCATCATAATTGCCTGTATCAGCTGCACATAAATAAGTATAAATCTTCATAACACTACCAGGCTCATAACCATAGGAAACAAGTGGATTTTGATAACTCATATCACTAGATAAACTGTTAGGATCAAAACTAGGACTAGTGGCGCTACCTAAAATCTCTCCTGTTTTGGCATCCATAACCGCCATAATCATCCATTCTGATCCCCAGTCTTTAACTTCTTCTTTAACAGCTGTTTCAAGGAAACGTTGAATATTTGAATTAATCGTTAGATAGACATCCTTGCCATCAATAGGTTCAACTCTTTCTTCCGGGGTATCGGGAATACGATAACCAGATGGATCTCTTTGATAAGTTAAGCTACCATTCGTACCACGTAACTCCGAATTGAACTTACTTTCAATTCCTAACTCCCCTTCCGTTACAATATCAGTTCTAGTGGATACATCATTTTTAATAACATTTAAAATACCTCTAACTAAAGGCGCACCCGTTTCAGCTACTGAAAGTTGATAAAAAGTACTACCAACTTTAATGGCCTTAATCGTCGCACCATTATCCGCAACAATATCTTCGTTATAGATAGTTAGTTTAACATCTTTATAACGACTATAATAACTAGAATAATAGTCTTTTAAGTCAAAATCTTCTTTTAACTTAAGATTGATTCTTGGATATTCTCTTGCATAACCAATAATATATGAAGCAAATTGACCATTAGGATAAAAACGTTTCGTCGATTCAATAAAATCAATACCTGGTAAATCTAAGTTTTCAATTTCAATTTTCTTTAATTCTGTTAATTTTGAGCCATAAATACCAAACTCAACTTGGTATAAGTTTTGGTTTAAACGTTCTAAGATATAATCATAAGGAGCATCTAAAACTTCAGATAGCTTTTGGGCCGTCATCTCTTTGTTGACAACGTGATGCGGATTATTTATATTCGTCGTTTTAGATGGACTTAAATAAGCGATTAACGTATAAGATGTAACAGTCGTCGCTAAAATATTTTCTTCACTATCATAGATGGTTCCACGATTAGCAATTAAATCAGTTGAGACCGTCGTTCGATTAGCTGCAATTTGTTTTAAATCATCGCCATATACCTTTGGTGATAAACTGATATAGGCGAATTGAACTAAAAGCGCAAATAAAAAAAACAAATAAAGAAGAAGTACGCGCTTTGGTACTATCCAGTTACGAGTAACCGTCATACTTTTCTTCCTTATTCGTTTCATATTATCACCATTTTAATTATAACATAGTTTATTTATTAATAACAACAATATTTTTATTGTTATAAGCTAGTCCCATATCGGCAATCGCAGCACTAACATTATTGTAAGAAGTAAGCTCATTTAACTGCATTGTCAGTGATTCATTTTTCTTCTCTTGATTTTCAATACGATATTCTATCTTTTCAATATTCATCTTTGTATTACTTATTTGCGCGCCAAAGAAGATCTGAACAGCGAATAAACCTACGACACACATGATCATAATAAACATTAGGAATTTTTCTTCACGATTAAACTTTGGTTTTCTTTTAGGTTTCTTCATCCTATCTAATCCTCTCTATAACTCTTAACTTCGCACTTCGCGCTCTTGGATTCTTACTTACTTCTTCTAAAGAAGGTTCTAACACCTTAACCATTTTATATTTACTTTGATATTCTAATGGTACAACTGGTAAATCCTTTAATTCGGGATTTACTTTTGTAACTTTATTAAAGACGTCTTTGCATACTTTATCTTCAAGTGAATGAAAACTTATGACGCATATTCTTCCACCAACTTTAAGGAGGTCTAAAGCATCCGTCAAGCTTTTTTCCAAGACATTTAACTCATCATTAACTTCAATTCTAATAGCTTGAAAAACTTTTCGAGCCGGATGCTTCTCACGACGATATTTTAGTGGAACATTATTTTTGATGACTTCGGCAAGTTCCAAAGTCGTCGTTATGGGACGAGATGCGATAATGCCTTTTGCAATCATCGGTGCAAATTTCTCCTCCCCATATTTATAAAAAATATTAACTAACTCTTCATATGTATAATTATTAACGACCTCATAGGCACTCAACGGATTATCCTGATTCATCCGCATATCTAATTTCGCATCCCGATGAAAACTAAATCCTCTTTCATCTTCATCAAGTTGCGGACTAGAAACACCTAGGTCATATAAGATGCCATCAACTTCGCTAATACCACGGCTAGTTAATTCATCTTTTAAATAACAAAAATTATTATTGATAATTTCATAATTAGAAGCAATTGCATCTAAACGCTTTAAACTATAATTGATAGCCTCTTTATCTTGATCAAACGCATATAAGTGTCCCTTGGGAATACGTTTTAATATTTCACTACTATGACCACCATAGCCTAAAGTACAATCGACAATAAGACTATCTTCTTTAAGATTTAAGTATTTTAAACATTCCTCTAATAGAACACTGATGTGCATATATCCCCCTAAATCGTAAATAGTGTATCAGCGATATCTGATAATTTATTCTCGTTTTCATTGATAAAGATATTCCATTCTTCTTTACTCCATATTTCCAAACGTTCATCAACACCAATGATTAAACAATCTTTTTCTAATTTAGCATATTCTACTAATGGCGATGGAATATTGACTCTTCCTTGGGTATCAATCTCGCAATTGATTGCACCTGATAAGAAGATACGCATAAAATAACGTTTATCGCGCGTATCCGGAATATCTTTATATTTAGCGATAATCAATTCCCAGTTCTTTTTTGGATAGACATAAAGGCACCCTTCTAGGCCTCTTGTCATATAAAAATCACTACCTAATTCATCGCGGAGTTTAGAAGGAATAATGATTCTACCCTTACTATCGATTGTATGTCGATACTCACCCATAAACATAGAAATCACCCACTTTGCTCCACTTTATTCCACCTATCACCACTATTGTATACTAAAAAGTCCATTCTTGTAAATAGTTTTTCACATCTTTTTTAAATTTTGTGTCAAATATGTAAAAAAAGAGGTCGCCCTCTTTATATAATATATGACCCAACAATGATTGCTAAAAGAATGTATAGAACGATAACAAGAACGAAACTAGATACACCCCCATTATAGTTACTACCCTTCTTTGCACAATTGGTTTCGGTCACTTCTCTTTTTTTGGTGCATTCGTTGCAAGACATATGCTACCTCCTTAAATCCAAGCTCCAAGTATAATTATTAAAAGAATAAATAATACTAAAACGATTGCTGCTGAAGATACTGAAGAATTACAATTCATAAAAAACATTCCTCCTTTTTGTCTTTTCAAAACTATTTTATGAAGTTTTGATGAATATGTGATTAAATGATTGAATTTTGTTTAAATATTTGCTATTATAACTTTAGAAAGGATTGATATAGTGAAAAGAGCATTATGCGCATTAGCTGTACTTACAACTTTACTTGCGACGGCTTGTGGTAATCCTAAAATCAAGAATGGTGAAGAGATTATCGCTCAAATCAATGGTAAAAAATATACAGCCGATGAACTATACGAAGAATTAAAAGGGCAATATGGCTATAATACAGTAATTAACTGGATTGATAAAGAAATAGCTGATAGTGAAGTAGAAACGACTGAGGAAGCAGAACAATATGCTGAAGAAGGACTTGAGTTTTACTCACAATATGCATCAATGTATGGAATGAGTCTTATCGAGTTTGTTACATCTCAAGTTGGTATGACAGGTGTAGCTAACGAAGAAGACGTTAAAAATGCCATCATTAATCAATACAAAATGAATCAAGCTATTGAAAATGTCGTTGCTAGCAAAGTATCAAAGAAAGAAGTTCAAGATTATTATGATGAGAACTATAAAACAGTTTATACTTATCATGAAATCTTAATTACTGATGATGACGATGCAGATGATAAAATCGATAGTATCAAAAAAGAGCTTAAAGGTAAAAAAGGCGATGAATTAGTTGAAGCTTTCAAAGAGCAAGCCAAGAAAAACTCTGTTGCCACTGACGCAGCTGATGGCGGACTTGTTTCTAAAGCTACCAAAAATAACGTTCCTGATAAAGTATGGAGCGAATTAAAAGATATGGATGATAATGAATATACAACGACGCCAATTGAGACTGATAGTGGTATTTATTTCATCTTAAGAATATCTAAAGCTAAAGGTCAAGATCTTGAAAAAGTTGATGACGAAATTAGACATCTAATCGCTAATGATAAGTTAAATGCTGATGAGTTCTTACGTTATGACATCTTAACGGAATTACGTAACAAATATAAAATTGTTTTCATTGATAATGATATGAAAACTTCATATAATAATTTCTTAAATGATATTGATAACGCTAAAAAAGAAGCTAGTAATTCTAACTCAAATAGTGAAGAATAAAGAGAGTTTAAAACTCTCTTTTTTGATTGACATAATTATTAATAGCGTTGATATCAAATCCTTTAGCATATAACTTTTGTTTAATTTTATTATATAAATCATTCCCTTGATGCTTATGTGATAACTTGGCATATAATTTATCATATTCTAAAGCTAAAGTGTCCATATCGGAAATATCAATATTATCTAAAATACTTAAGACTAAGTCCCGACTATATCCAAGATTAACCATATCTAAAACAATTTTTTGTTTTAATTGATAAGCTGATGTATGATGATTCCCCTTTACTTTTTTATTAATTAATTTTTCAGCATTTTCTTTAACAACGTCGTCATCAATCTTCGCTACTTCTTCTTCAATAATATCCTCTGGTATCTCTTCACTACGAAGAGAACTCTTAATTTTATCTGGTCCTTCACTTCTTAAGTAAATAGCATCGGAAATATAAGCTCTAGCATAATTTTGATTATTTAGAAGGCCAATCTCTTTTAAGTGGGCTATGATTTTATCTTTTTCATGTTGACTTAGATCAAAACGTTCTAGATATTCTTTCATTTCACGCACACTACGATTACGCCTTAAAAGATGATTTAATGCTTTATTATAAGCATCATAGTAGGCATTATCTTCCATAATTTGTTTATAGACATTATCATCAATGTCTTTTTTATATAACAAATTATTCTTAAGTAAGACATCATCATAAGTCGTTATAACTTCATCATCGATGGTTATTTTATATTTGCCACTATTTGTTTTTTTTATCTCATTTATATGCATACCATCACCATCATCATTATATCAAACATTAGTTTGCTTATCAAGCCTAAAAAAGAAGAGATTACTTCTCTTCTTCATTCATTAATTCTTTATTAGTCCGCATATCTAGAGTTGCTTCATTAATTGCGTCATCAATTGTCTTAATCGCATCACTTATAATACTATAACCGATAGCTGCACCAAAACCATGACTCAAATTTTTAAACTCACGATTTAACTTACGAATGTAACTAACAGCTTGTTTTTCATCATATTCAACCATATAGATTAAGAACTCATTACCATCAGTTCTGATAATCTCCGTATTAGCCATTTGGGTTTGAATTAAAATGTTAGCTGCTTCTGTGATAACTTTATCCCCTTCCTCACGGCCAAAGGAATCGTTAATATAAGCAATATTATTTAAATCAACAACAATGATAATTTGTGGATAGATTTCCGAATCATCCCATTTTTCAACATTATCATTTAAATAAGTCCTGTTCTTTAAAGAAGTTAAGCTATCAATATATTTTAATTTTTCATCTTTACTTAAAGCTTTCTTTTTATGTTTAAAGATATACTTAAAGAATTTTTTAATACGGCCCAAGAATTGGAAAATAATAATTAAAGATAAAATGATAACAGCAATAAACAAGAATACGTTTAAGCCTTCATATTCGTAGGCATTGGCATAGCCCATATCAATGACATCATTAGGATTAATATATTCTAAATAGAAATTAAATAAATCCATAAATGTCTTATTATCCTTATTGACAACAAAGCCATAATTTAAAACGTCATCAGCAATATATGTGATATGGAAATTATTTAACTTTCTTGTCTTATAGTATTCATAACTACCTAATTCCATAGCAATAATCTTCTTTTTACCAAGTTTACCTTTGTCAAATAAATCTTGATAATTGTCAAAGCTTTTAACTTTTAATTTATTATCTAACAACCATTTTTCAATCTTACTATCTTTAATTGTTAAAATCTCTTTATCCTTTAAAGAGTTAAGACTATTAATTGTTAAATGTCCACTATTATGAGTTAAAAAGACAATTTGCGTTTGAATTGGTTTAACTGTTACAGAATCATCTTCACTATGGAAAGACGTACTGTCAAAGTAAAAATCAATTTTCTTATTTTTTAAAGCTTCTTCGAGATCGCTTAAACTATGATAGAAAGAAGCATACTCCATATCAATATTAGCAAAAGATGCAAAATCTTTAATAATAAAATAATTTGTACCTGTTAAAACACGGTGAGAGGTATTATCATATATACCTAAATTAGTATAACCATAACGATATATTTTAGAATTTAAATTACTTAATTCTTTTTCAGAGATATTTAGCGCTGTTACATAAGCATTTAAAAGATTAGCATAATACTTCTTCGTAAGTTCTGTGTTACTAAACTTATGATACTCCTTAATAATAATCTTTTTTAGCTCTTCATCACCTTTTAAACGAAGAGCATAATACCTTTTCATATCACACATTTGGTATGAAAAATGATACTTATTAGTTAAAACATCATTAAGATAAATAGATTTTAAACCGATGAAAGCATCAATCGTACCAGCACTCATCGCCTCTAACATAGTCTCTTTATTATCAAACTTTATATAGACTAAACCATCACTACCAAGACTATTAATAATCTCATCAGCATCATCTGGTAGATAACCAATTTTTAAATCTTTTAAGTCTAAAGCTGATGAATAAACATTATTATCCTTAGTAATAACAGCATAATTATCCTCTAAAATAGTTGTATCATCATCAGTCAGTTTATCAGTTAAAACAATCCCATAATCACCAGTATAATCGCTATCTAAAGTATAAGCAATCGGATTAATAGTAATTTTGGTATTATCAGTGAAATAGTCGATGAAATCAAAGAATAAGCCCTTACCTGTTAGGGTCAAAGAAGCAATGTCACTCGGCATATACAAGTCGACATTCATATTCTTATTTTCATTTAAATAACGTTGCTCCGAAGGTGTATAGGCATAATCATCTTTGGAACTAGAAAAATAATAGATTGAACCACCAATGAGTGCGGCCAGTAAAACAACGCCAATTATTATTAATATTCTTCTTTTCATATAACTCCTAACTACCAAACAAAGTCTTCATTTGTCTTGCCATCAATTTCCTTATGATGGGTTCCGATTTGTGGATAACTTTCGCTTTCTTTCTTATCAGATTTAACCATTAGTTGAAGGTCATAATATTTCTTTTCTTCGTCAGTGAAAACGGCAAGTATCTCTTTACCCATTTTTTTAACGTCAGAAAAATTGGTAGTATCAGCTACTTCGACAATAATATCAACTAAATTACATTTAACTTCAAAAGTTTTAAACTTATAACCATCATATTTTTTAACTACTTCTTTGATAGTATCTTTGCGGTCTTCGGCAATTGGATGATTAACCGTTGTCTCGCATCGATCACCATAAACACTTTCCTTAGTATTAGGTATTAAATAAGTAATAATACGATATGAAAATATTATTAAGGCAATTAAAATAACTAAAACGATGCCCAAAATAATACATTTCTTTTTATGTTTTTTAAAAAAATTTTTAACTTTGTCCATAAAAGCACCTCACTAACATTATACAATATTTTGGTTAGTAAATAAATATGTCAGTTGATGTTTCTCCCTCTTCCTTTACAATATAAGCCTTTACTTCATTGATGGCTTTTACTTCCGTAACAACTTTAACATCTTTAAAATAACTAGCCATGTTTTCACTTAAAAATTGACTAATGTATAAAAGTTCACCATAGCTATAATAACTTTTAGTGATAGTGATGTCAAGTTTCGATAAATGATTACCACTATAGTAGCCTAATCCTGATACGTACATTGTTTTATCATAATTGTACATTTTCGTTGTAAAGTTTTTAAAACTGTTATAATTTTTGGTATCTAATTTCTTGACACTATCATTATTCATATAATAATTTTTTTGATCAAGATACGAAAACGCAATATTAGTCTCGTTAGTAACACCATAATATAGGTAGTTACCACTCGTATTAGATTCAGGACTAGCTTCTACATATAAAGCAACCATAATCGGAATATTATCTAAAGAAAAGTTCTCCCTTAAATATTTAACTAATTCCGTCGCTTTCGTTTTACCAATATCTATAACTTTATTTTGGTTGATGGTAACGTAGTTGCCATCAGAACCATATCCTTGATAAGGATTTAGGATTAAACCCAAACTTAAACCTTTTATTTGGCCTTCTTTATCTAGGAAGTTTTTTTCATAAACGCCAACAACGACTGTCGGCTTAATCTTTTTACCACTGATTGTCATATCAGCAATATTATTTAAATTATCACGATTAAGAAGTGTCCGCAAACGGCTTTCCGATAAATATTGTCCTTCTTGGTAATAATAATCCGTAATAGCGAAGACATTAGAAGAAATTTGAATTAAGTCTTTTTCAACTTTATTAATGTCATAATCAACGACATTACTACTAACCACGTAATTATTGCCAACCCCTTTTTTATATGGCATATAAATTGTATAATAGTCATCATTATACTTAAAAGAATAAGTCGTATCTGATGGCTCTTCTACTTCTTTTTTAGAACAACCAGCAATGGCAATAATTGATAGTAACAAAAATAATATTTTTATTTTCTTCATACATCAACAAAAAGGAAGTTTACACTTCCCCTTTTATTTACCCTTCTTTAGTTTCGATAGCCTTTTCTTCTTTTTCTAAACGATTAAGAACATCTCTTGTTACCATTGCTGCTTTTTCTTTAATAGCCGCTACTGTGTTTTCCATAACTGGTGTACCTTTACTAACGACATATTTCATCAATTCATCTGCCTTATCATTAACTAATTTAGCTTTTTCTTTCGCATATTTTAAAACTTTTTCTTTATCTAAATCAGCTAATGCTTCTTTTATTTCTTCAACTTTATCTTCGATGTATTTTTTAACATCGTCAGCTTTAAGATTTTTAGCTTTATCTAACAATTCCTCAAACTTAGCTTTTAATTCAGCTCTTGTTTCTTCACCGGCTTTAGGAGCGAATAAAACACCTAAACCTGCACCAATAGCTGCACCGGCGATAAATGCACCTACTCTTTTTCCTTTTCCTTCACTTTTACTCATCGTCTTCATTACCTCTCTTTCTTCTAAATACAAAATTAATAGCGTTACTTATAC
>CANPYM010000009.1 GCA_947588685.1 uncultured Bacilli bacterium
TTATTTTAAAAGTATAAAAAGAAAATAACGAGACAAGATATTAAAGAAGGTGATGAAATGGTAAATACTGGTATTATTCGTAAAATTGATGGTCTTGGTCGCATTGTTATTCCTAAAGATATTCGGGAACAACTCCATCTTAAAGAAAATGATTATCTAGAGTTTTTAGTCTTTCAAGAAGGTTTTACTTTAAAAAAATATTCCAAAATTGGAAGATTACAAGGCTTAGCTCAAGAGTTAACGGATACTTTAAACCATTTTTTAGATGCCGAAGTACTTATAGCTGATCGTGATAAAATCTTAGCTTATAGTGGTAAAGAACGATCTAAATACCTAAATCAAGATACCAGTATTAAGTTAGCTAAAGCGATTAGGCGTCGTGAATCTTTATTTGAACCATATCGTAAAGAATTAGAAATTATTAATGGTGAGATTATTGAATGCTCCTACATTAATGAGACAATTATTTCGGATAGTGAAGAAGCCGGCATTATCACATTATATCGGACGGACAAAAGTGTTTCTGAAGAGGATCTTAAGATTGTCGGTATTGTCGCTGACTTTTTAACAAAGTATCTTGAACAATAATTTTTCCTATGTTATAATAGCGTTGATTAAGGCGATGAAGGAAAGAAGAATAGAGATTATTTAATAGAGAGCTTGGTTAGGTGAAAGCAAGCAAATAGGAACTATTTCGAATGGGTCTGGAGCTTCTTAGGGGATAATCCTAAGACGTTAACGGCGTTAAAGTTTTAAGGTAAACAATTGTTTACGAATAAAGGTGGTACCACGGCTTTTCGTCCTTTTTTGGATGGCCGTGTTTTTTTGTAGGTGATAATATGCGAAAATTTGAAAAGATTTCTTTTGCGCAATTTAAAAAGGATATTTTAGATGATCGAATGCTTTATGATAGTTATAGCTTACCCAAAAGAGAAACAAGATGCGCAGTAGGTTATGACTTTTATGCACTATGCGATTATATTATTCATCCGGGGGAGATTAAAAAGATACCGACCGGTGTTAAAGCCCAAATGGAAGATGATGATGCATTATTCCTTTTAGATCGTAGTAGTATGGGCTTTAAATGGAATGTTCGAATGTGCAACCAAGTTGGTGTCATTGATGCCGATTATTATAATAATATTGATAATGAAGGTCATTTATGGATTTGTATCCAAAATGAAGGTGAAAAAGATTATGTAATTAAAAAGGGCGATGGAATATGTCAAGGTGTCTTTGTTAAATATTTAGTAACCGATGATGACAAGATCAAAGACGTAGCCAGACGCTCTACTTATTAGGAGGACTTATGGAAAAGAAAAAATATTATATTAGTACAGCGATAGCTTATACTTCAGGTAAACCACATATTGGTAATACTTATGAAATTATTTTAGCTGATGCTATCGCACGTTATAAAAGGGCTTTAGGCTATGATGTTTATTTTCAAACCGGTACTGATGAACATGGTGAGAAAATCGAGCTTAAAGCTAAAGAAGCAGGTGTAACACCTCAAGAATATGTTGATAAAGTAGCTGCTGATATCAAACGTATTTGGGATAAGATGAACACGAGCTATGATCGTTTTGTCAGAACAACTGATAAACGTCATGAAGAGCAAGTTCAAAAGATATTTAAGAAAATGTATGATAAAGGTGATATTTATAAAGGTGAATATAAAGGATTATATTGTACACCTTGTGAATCTTTCTGGACAGAATCACAATTAGTTGATGGAAAATGTCCAGATTGTGGAAGAGAAGTTAGTGTAGCTAGTGAGGAAGCTTACTTCTTTAAATTATCAAAGTATCAAGATCGTTTAGTTGAATATATTGAATCACATCCTGATTTTATTCAACCAGAATCACGTAAAAATGAAATGTTAAATAACTTTATCAAACCAGGTCTACAAGATTTATGTGTTTCTAGAACATCATTTAAATGGGGTATACCCGTAACTTTTGATGAAAAACATGTTGTTTATGTTTGGTTAGATGCTCTAACGAACTATATTACTAATATTGGTTTTGATGTTGATAATCCAACGGAAGAATTTAAAAAATGGTGGCCAGCTGACTTACATTTAATCGGTAAAGATATCATTCGTTTTCATACTATTTATTGGCCATGTTTCTTATGGTCATTAGATGTTTCTTTACCACATCAAGTATTTGGACATCCTTGGCTTTTAACTAATAATGATAAGATTGGTAAAAGTAGAGGTAACGCTATTTATGCCGATGATTTAGCTGATTTATTTGGTGTTGATGCGGTAAGATATTATGTTTTACACGAAATACCATTTGCTAATGACGGTAATTTAACTTATGATTTATTAATTGAACGATATAACTCTGATTTAGCTAACATTTTAGGTAATTTAGTTAACAGAACTATTTCTATGGCTAAAAAATACTTTGAAGGAATTGTTCCTAAGGCTAATGCTTTGGAAGATGTGGATAACGATTTAATTAATACCGTTATAAATGCTTATCCTAAAACGACAGAAGCTATGGATAACTTAAGAATTGCTGATGCGATTGATAATGTCTTTGAAATATTTAGACGTAGTAATAAATATATCGATGAGACAACTCCTTGGACTTTAGCTAAAGAAGGAAATATAGAGCGCCTTAGTACGGTTATCTATAATTTATTAGAAGCCATCAGGATTGGCGCCATCTTACTTCATCCTTTCTTACCAGAGACAGCTGAAAAAATATTTGCCCAATTAAATACCGCTTTAACGGATTTTGCAAGCATTGAAACATTTGGTGGCTTAGAAAGTGGTAAAGAATTAAATGATCCAACACCATTATTTGCTCGGATTGATAAAGAAAAATTTTTAGAGGAATTAGCGCAATAATTCCTTTTTTGTTGTAAAGTGATGTAAAATGTATGCATTTGTCGATAACAATTTTAAGCATAATTTTTTTAGTATGTTATACTTAAAACTGTTAGGAGAGATTTTATGATAACCAAAGATAAGTATGCGATGAAAGTAGTTTTAAATTTTATTCTATTTTTACTATTCATAATTATTGGAAGTTTTGTTGTAAGCTTAGAATGTATTGATTTAGCATACGTTATTGCTTTTCTTATCTTTGCTTTTAAATTCTTTAGATTGGATTGATAGTATGATTGATACCCATTGTCATATTTTCAAAGAATACTATAGTGACATTGAAGATGTCATAAATAGGATGAATGGATATATGATTGTTGCTGGTTGTGATGATAAAACTAATTTAGAAGTGGTTGAACTTGTAAACAAATATGATAAAGTATTTGGTGTTTTAGGTATTCAACCCGAAGAAGTTGATAAAGTAACTAAAGATAGTTATAAAATCATTGAAGATAATTTAAACAATCCTAAAATTGTTGGTTTTGGGGAGATTGGCTTAGATTATCATTATGGTGAGACTAATAAAGATAAGCAACAAACAATTTTTAGAAAAATGATGGAATTAGCTGATAAATATCATAAAACAGCTGTTATTCATAGTCGTGATGCGATTAATGACACCTTAGATATAATTAAGGAATATCCAAATGTTAAATGTGATCTTCATTGTTATTCTTCAAGTTTAGAAATGGCGCATGAGTTTGTTAAAAGAGGATGTATGTTAGGTATAGGTGGGGTTTTAACATTTAAAAATGCTAAAAAACTTGTCCAAGTTGTAAGCGAAATACCTTTAGAATACCTTCTTTTAGAAACCGATAGTCCATATCTATCGCCCGAACCACATCGTGGGGAAGTAAACGATCCGATGAATGCTCGTTTAGTTGCTCAAAAAATAGCTGAAATAAAAGAAATTTCTTTAGAAAAAGTCCTTGAAGTTACAACTGATAATGCCATTCGTCAATTTGACTTGCCACTATAGGTATGATAAAATTATTTAAGTCAAATGAGGTGACTATATGGATATATATTTGCTTCAACTTTTAGGAAATTGGCTATCAGTATTATGTGTAACATTAACATCTTTTTTTGGCATTAATGTCTATAAAGAAGATAAACAAGATATTGAAAACACCAGTTACACAAAGACAGCTACCGTTGTCAATCAAGTTGTTGGATATAAAACGGAATATGTTTATAATAATAAAAAGCCATCTGATTCAACTCCGGAAGTTCTTCAAGAGGGTGAATATGGCTTAATTTATAATTATGAAGACGGAAAGACAAGTGTCTTACGTAATAGTGTTAATAAGATTGTAGAAGTTGGTACAGCTAAAGCAAGCAAATATACTGGCCGAATAACTACTTATACACCATATTGTGCAGGATGTAGTAAAGCTGGTAACGTAGCTTGTTATACGAAAGATCATAAAAAGTTTAGTCTTAAGAAGAATGGTCACTTTTATGTTGATGATGAATATGGTCAAGTTAGAATATTAGCAGCAGCTTTAACCGTTTTCCCTTGTGGAACTATTATTCAAGTTGATACTGGTATGACCGCACCATTTAATGCTGTTGTCTTAGATACCGGCGGAACAATGCGTAAAGCTATGCGTAATGGTTATGTTTGGATGGATTTAGCTTTTTCTAAACCAAACAAAGCCGAAGCTAAAAAAATAAGTACCAAAAATGCAAAATTTACAGTTCAAAGATGGGGTTGGTAACTCTATCTTTTTTATATCTTAACAAAAAAATAAAAATATTATATAATTAACATAGACAAGGTTAAAAAGGAGTAATGTATGAGAAGGATATTTAATGCTTTATTTGTTTTAACATTTATGATAATTGCCCTTAATTGTTTGACGGGTTGTGATACGGATAGTAGTTATGATTTTGATGACTCATTAGATGAAGAGGAAGAAACGATTAATGAAGATATGGAAGCATTAAATAAAAACATTGTCGGTAGAGGTGCTATTATGGCTAATGGCAAATTCATTGTTTTGTTAACAAATAATAATGCTATACCTGTTGCGATAACATATAATGTTGAATTTTATGATGAAGATGAGAACATAATTGATACTTTTGATGGTAATTCAGATTGCGTTGGAGCTAACCAAACGTTTCTTGATGAATTATATGATGCTCCAGACACATTTGCAAAATACAAAATATATGTAAAAACTAATAGCTCAATATATATGTCATACACAGATAAAGTTAACATAACTTCTAACAATGATCAAAGCAAAATAAATATTCACTTAAGCAATCCAACCAGCCATCATTTTAGAAGAATTGAACTTGCTGTTTTATATTATCAAGGTGATAATATTGTTGGATATAAGATTGAAAGATCAATTGAACTAGATGCTAAAGCAACAGAGGATGTTATTTCTTATTATGTTAGTGATAAGAGTTATAATCATGTTAAGTTCGATAATTACAAAGTTTTCGTAAACAAAGCTTATGTATATGATTAATAATTAATGAGTCTTTATTAGGACTCTTTTTTTTGTTATAATTGAAGTGGTGATTTTATGGAATATTCGCCTAAAAAGATGCAAGAACATTTAGATAGTGAATCTTTTCATTTAAAGAAACAATTTGGTCAAAACTTTATTGTTGATGAAAATATTATTGATAGTATTATAAGAAAAGCCTTTATTGATAAAGATACGCTTGTCATTGAAATAGGGCCCGGTGCGGGATCACTAACTTATAAATTAGCGCAGGTTGCCCAAAATGTTTTATGTTATGAAATAGATACAACCCTAGAAAATATTTTAAAGACTAATCTAAAAGATTGTTCTAATGTTGAGGTAAAGTATCAAGATTTTCTAAAGGCTGATGTTTTAATTGATTTAAAAAAATATACTTATAAAAAAATATATGTTGTTGCGAATCTTCCATATTACATAACCACCCCAATTATTATTAAAATTATTGAAGATAAATTACCGATTGATAAAATTGTAGTTATGGTTCAAAAGGAAGTTGGCGATCGCTTTAAAGCTAAACCAGGTACTAAAGATTATGGCTCTTTATCTGTATATTTAAATTATTACTATGAAGTTCAAAAATTAATGGATGTTAGTCGTAATGTTTTTATTCCTAAACCTAATGTTGATAGTATCGTTGTATCATTTACCCGTAAAGATACGCAAGATAAAGTTTTAAATGAAGATATTTTCTTTAAATTGATAAGAGATAGTTTTAATCAAAAACGTAAGACTTTAAAGAATAATTTAAGAGATTATGATTTAGATTGTATTGAAGAAGTACTTAAAAAATATCATCTTGATTTAAGCGTTCGGGCCGAAGCTTTAAGTATTGAAATATTTATTGATATAGCTAATGCATTAAGTAGGTGAAGTATGATTAATAAAAAATGGGATGAAGTTTTAAAAGATGATCTTAAGCAAGATTATTTTCGTAAGCTTGGTATCTTTGTTAAAAATGAGTATAGAACGAAAAGATGCTTTCCACCTTATGAAAACATCTTTGATGCTTTAAGATTTACGGATTATGATGAGGTTAAAGTGGTCATATTAGGTCAAGATCCTTATCATGGCTTAGGAGAAGCTCATGGCTTGTCATTCTCGGTTAAAGAAGGTGTTCCTATGCCACCATCACTTCAAAATATTTTTAAAGAATTAGAAGATGATTTAGGTATTAAAAGAACTAAAAGTGATTTAACCGATTGGGCTAAAGAAGGGGTTTTACTTTTAAACTCTATTATGACAGTTCAAAAAGACCGCCCTTTGTCTCATAAAGATCAGGGCTGGGAAATATTTACTGATAACATTATTAAATATTTAAATGATCGTGAAAAACCAGTTATCTTTGTCTTATGGGGTAGCTTTGCTAGAAGTAAAAAAGCATTGATAACGAATAAGAGACATTATATCATTGAATCACCCCATCCATCACCTTTATCCGCATACCGTGGATTCTTTGGTAGTAAGCCTTTTAGTAAGATTAATAAAATATTATCAGAAAATGGTGAAAAACCCATTAATTGGTAAGATTTATTAATCTTTTTTCGTGTTGTAAAAAAGGGCGTTTTATATTACAATATAAGTGGTGGTTTGGATGAAAGAGGTTTTGGATTTTATTCATTTTAATACCAAGTTAGAAGCTGGTGATAATGTTATCATTGGCCTTTCTGGTGGACCAGATTCTATGACTCTTTTAAATCACCTTTTAAAAATTAGAGATGAAGTACCTATCAACATTGTCTGTGCTCATGTTCATCATAACTTACGCAAAGAAAGTGATGATGAAGCTAGACTTGTTGAAAAATATTGTCATAAACATAAGGTTATTTTTGAAATGCGTAAACTTGATAAAGATCTTAAGTTTACTGAAGCTTTAGGACACGAAATGCGTTACGCTTTCTTTGAAGAACTTATTATAAAATATCATGCTAAATATCTATTTACCGCTCATCATGGTGATGATTTAGTTGAAACGATTTTAATGCGATTAGTAAGAGGTTCAACAATTAAAGGTTATGCTGGCTTTAAAAGTGTTGTTAAAAGAAAAAACTATACTATTTTAAGACCTTTAGTTAGTCTTTCTAAAGAACAAATTATCGACTATGCGAATCGTATGAAAATACCTTATGTGATTGATAATAGTAATGTCGATTTAAGTTATACGAGAAATCGCTTTCGAAAATATTTTCTACCAATGTTAAAAGAAGAAACAGATAATGTTCATCTTAAATTTTTAAAGTATAGTGAAATGTTAAATGAGTATAACGATTATGTTAATAAACAGATCGATAATGTCTATTCTATTATTGTAACTAATTCTATTATCAATATTGATTTATTAAAAAAGGAACATATTGTCATTATTAAAGGCATTTTAAACCGGTGGCTTCATAAAGAATATGGCAGTGATATCAAGTTAATTAATGATACACATACGGATAGCATTATTAAATTAATGTATAGTGATAGACCTAATGCTTATGTTCATTTACCAAATTACCGCGTTGTTAAAGCCTATAATCGCCTTTATATTGAAAGAAACATTAATCGTTATTCTTATGAATATACTTTAGATAGTGATGTCTTACTACCCAATAAGCGTATAATTGCTATTATTAAAGAGACTAATTTAACAAGTAACTATGTAACCCATTTAAATAGTGAAGATATTAAACTACCTTTATATGTCCGTAATTACCATCCAGGTGATAAAATGCAAGTTAAGAATATGCAAGGGCATAAAAAAATTAGTGATATTTTCATTGATGAAAAGGTTGATTTTTTAGATCGTGAGACCTATCCTGTTGTTGTTGATAGTGCAGGTGAAATAATTTGGTTACCAGGTATTAAAAAGTCTGTATTTGATAGCAAAAATACGGGAAAGTATGATATAATACTAGAGTATCGTTAGAAAGAGGAGTAATTATGAATAAAAAAACAGTTAAAAAGAATGTCCTTTCCTACGTTGTGTTCTTTGCGCTAATTGCTTTTATTGCTATTTTTGCTGGAACATTTAGTAATAAAACTCATAATTTAACCTATTCAGAATTCATTGAAAAAATGGAAGATCAAGAAATTGAAAAAGTTACCATCACACCAAGTCAAGATGCTGGTGTCTATGAATTAACAGGAAAATTAAAGGACTATAAGGAAAAAGAATCATTTTATGTAAATTCACCACTTTCTGATTCAACTATCGATGTCATCTATGATGGAAGTCAAAAGTATGGATTTGCAATTAAAACGGAAAAAGACCCAGGATCTAGTCTTTTACTAGTTATCCTTGTTCAGGTTTTACCACTTGTCTTACTTGCTGGTGTCGCTATTTTCTTTGTTACAAGACAGATGAGCGCTAATAGCAAGTCAATGGATTTCGGTAAGAGTAAAGCTCGATTAAGTGACGATAGAAAGAAAGTAACTTTCAAAGATGTTGCTGGTCTTACTGAAGAAAAAGAAGAAGTTGCAGAATTAATTGAATTCTTAAAACATCCAAAGAAGTTTCAACGAATGGGAGCTCGTATTCCTAAAGGTGTCCTATTAGTAGGTCCTCCTGGAACGGGTAAAACTTTATTAGCTAGAGCTGTAGCCGGTGAAGCTAATGTACCATTTTACTATATAAGTGGATCTGACTTCGTTGAGTTATTTGTCGGTGTTGGTGCTAGCCGGGTTCGGGATATGTTTAAACAAGCTAAACATAATGCCCCTTGCTTAATCTTTATTGATGAGATTGATGCTGTGGGTCGTCAAAGAGGTGCTGGTTTAGGTGGCGGACACGATGAACGTGAACAAACTCTTAACCAATTATTAACCGAAATGGATGGCTTTGGTGAAAACGAAGGTATTATCGTTATCGCTGCTACAAACCGTCCGGATGTTCTAGATCCCGCCTTACTTCGTCCAGGTCGTTTTGACCGCCAAGTAACGGTTAACTTACCAGATATTACAGGTCGTAAAGAAATCCTTGAAGTTCACGCTAAAGGTAAGACTTTCGCCCCTGGTGTAACACTAGATAATATTGCTAAAAGAACGGTTGGCTTTAGTGGTGCTGATCTTGAAAACTTACTTAATGAAGCCGCTTTATTAACTGTTAGACGTAATAAAGATGCTATTACGATGGCAGAAATTGATGAAGCACATGATCGCGTGCTTATGGGTCCAGCTAAAGTTACAAAGAAGTATACGGATAAGGAAAAGAAAATTGTTGCTTATCACGAAGCTGGCCATGCTGTGGTTGGTATTAAGTTAGAAGGAGCTAACGAAGTTCAAAAAATCACGATTATACCTCGTGGTCAAGCCGGTGGTTACAACTTGATGTTACCTCGTGAAGAAACATTCTTACAAACCAAAAATGAATTACTTGAAACGATTAGTGGCTTGTTAGGTGGTCGTGTAGCTGAAGAAGTAGTCTTTAATGAGATTACAACTGGAGCGCACAATGACTTTGAAAAAGCTACTAAGATAGCGCGTGCTATGGTTACAGAATATGGTATGAGTGATTTAGGACCAGTTCAATTTGAACATCAAGAATCAAGTGTCTTCTTAGGCCGTGATTATAATAAGAGTCATAATTTCTCAAGTGAAGTTGCTTTTGAAATTGACCAAGAACAACGTAAAATCATTAACGAATGTTATGAAAAAACCCGTGAAATTATTTCTCATAATCGGGATTTGCTAGATTTAATTGCTAATACTTTATTAGAGTATGAAACAATTACTAAAGAACAAATTGAATATTTAGTTAAAAATGGTCATATGCCAGAAGAACCAAAAGAAGAAGAAAAAGTAGTTCCAAAGAAAGAAGAGGAAGAAGTTCAAGAAGTTGTTCTTGATGATCTAACCGAAGAAGAATTACGCGAGTTAGCTAAAGATGAGAATATTGATAATGCTGATAGTATGAGTAAAGATGAATTATTAAAGGCTTTATCAGAAGAAGATAAGTAATTATCTTCTTTTTTGTAAGAAAAAAGAATAGTTTAATTACTATTCTCTTTTTTGCGTTTAACTTCTTTATTTAAAAAGTATTGAAATTTGTTTATAACTAGACTATAGTGACCAATATATTTAATAGGAAAGCATTGAAAGTGCTCAACATAATAGTCAGTATTTAAATTAATATTTGATATTTTAATAAAGTTACAACCAAATTTTTGAGCTTCAATCATCGCTTGATATAATAAGCCATCTTCTACTTCTAAGTCTTTAAATAGAGGCTTAACGGTATTGTAAATATATTCACAAATATTATTTTTAGTATTAAATGGAAGAATGATTAAAGCACATCCAATATCCATTTCATCACCGATGACATCAATTAATTCATCGATTTTAGCAAGATCAGCTTTAGGTGCTCCTTCATCATTTAAATAAGCATAGTAAAAGGGTAGATTAATTTTAGCGATGATAATTTTAACACGTTCTTTAAAGTTCATCATTAAATTACCTACTAAATCATCACTAAAATATTCATCATCAATTATTTCACTTAAACGTCTGATATCTTCTAGACTATCACTAACTTCAAATGATATACCTCGTCTTAAATAGAAATCTCTTTTTTCATATTTCTTCTTTAATTCTGTCTTAGTAACTTTTTTCTTTCCTTTATAAAGAGGAAATAAGACATTGTTAGTTGCATCAATATATTCATTAAACCAACGATAAGCATTATCCGTTAAGTTATTATGAATAATATTAAAATTAGTGTTTTTAGTTGAAATATTTGGATAGACATCAATAACATAAGCATGATATTTCTTAGCTAATCCTTTGATATTTTCCGTAAAAAATGTAACTAATGGTTTATTACTAAAATCTAATAAAAATCCATTTGGTATATAAAATTGATCGCCACTTTTTTTCTTATTGATAATTATTTGCGCTGTCGCACATAGCTTATTATCATCATAGACACCGACAACTAAGTAATTTTTATACTCCTTTGTTTTAGCCCATAAGTTTTCTTGCATAAATGACAAATAATCACAATTTTTTATAAAATCTACATACTCTTTATATGCTATTTTCTCTTTAAATATATAACCCATAACCCTCACCTATTATAAGTATACAACAAACGAAATGTCATTTGCAACAATTAATAAATGATAGTATAATTATTAGCGAGGAGAGTTGATGTAATGAAAAAGGACGATTTTCTAAAGGGTGCCTTTGTTGCAACAGTATGTCTCATTATAACAAAAATATTGGGTGCACTTTATGTCATCCCTTTTTATGCTATCGTAGGTTCTAAAGGAACCATTTTATATGGATCAGCATATAATATATATGCCATTTTTTTAAACTTATCAACACTTGGATTACCACTAGCTATCAGTAAAATGGTAAGTGAATATCAAACTCTAGATTATCAAAGCGTAAAAAAAAGAGCTTATAAAATAGCCGGAAGACTTATGATTGTAATGTCCTTGTTAACGACCGTTATTCTTTTTTTAGCAGCTCCTTTTTTAGCTCAAAATATTATTAAAACAAATATTGATATTAATAGTTATGCCCCTTTAGGCGCTTTTAGTTTTGCTTTTAGTGAATTAATAGAAACGAAGATGATGATTGAAGGTATTACGACCGTTATGAGGGTATCCGCTCTAGCCATTGTCTTTGTTACTTTATTAAGTATGATGCGTGGTTACCTTCAAGGTATGAAGTATATAACCGCTTCATCTATATCGCAGGTTATCGAGCAAATAATTAGAGTTATTATAATCGTTTTAGGATCATATTTATGTGTTAAAGTCTTTAATACAACTATCACAACCGCAATTGTTTGGACGATTATTGGAGCGATTATTGGCGCAATTGTTGCTTTCATTTATCTATTATATAAGAAGAGTCAAGTCCCTGAAGTTTCTAATTACGAGATAAAAGAAGAAGAAAAGAAGATTACTAATAAAGATATTTTAAAGAAAGTTGCGACTTATACCGTACCATTAATTATTATGGAATTAATTGGTATGTCATTCCAATTAGTTGATATGTTTACCGTTGTAAGAACACTTACGGCACACGGTTTTTCTGTAACAGATGCTTCTAATATTATGAATATTGTAACCACTTTAGGTATTAAATTAAATGTAATTGTCATGACAATTGCTAATGGTATTGTTATCAGTTTATTACCTAATTTAACAAGTGATTTTGTATCTGGTAATATTGAAGCCGTTAGAAGTAAAATAACAAGAACAATTGAAGTAATTTGTTATATAACGATTCCGATGGCCATTGGTTTATCTTTCTTAGCTGAACCAGCTTGGACGGTTTTCTATGGACCAGATTTCTATGGCCCAAGAGTTTTCTGTGTTAGCGTCTTTGTTGCTGTTTTCGGTAGTATCTTCACTAATGTTATGATTATGATGCAGTCTTTAAACCGTTATAAAAAGATGTATTTAGCGCTTTTCATCGGTTTTGGTTTTAATGCTATTATGAATATACCTTTTATGGTTTTCTTTGGTGAGATTGGCCTAAAAATGTATTATGGTAACCTTATTGCTACTATGATTGGTTATGGTTTAGCTATTACTATTTGCCTAATTGATTTAAAGAAAGCTTTCCATATTCATTATGGTAAAACATTGAAATATTTAGCTTATACCATCTTAACTTCATTATTTATGGTTGCTATGCTATCTGTTCTTAAAACGGTTGTACCAATTAGTAATCCATCACGGCTTATATCTTTACTTATCGCCATTCTTTATGCTGGTGTTGGCGCTATTATCTATTTTGCTATTACTTATAAACTTAAAATGTATGATGATATTATTGGTATAAAACTAAAATTAAAAAGGAAATAAAGATGACAAAGAAGGATGCTTTATATATTGCGGGACCAACAATTATTCAAAGTCTTTTATACTTCGGTGTTAAATTAATTTGTGGTAGTCCTAATTTACTTATATCAACTTTTGATAATCATTTACCATTTGTATCATACTTTGTCTATTTCTATGTCTTTTGGTATGTTATGCTTATTTTTGTTCCTTATTTAATTTATCGTTATGATAAAGAATTATTAAGGAAATATAATAAAATTTTTATTCTTGATAGTGTCATTTGCATTTTAATCTTTTTAATCTATCCAACCACTATTAACCGGGCTAGTTTTGATGTTAATAGTCTTTCAACTTGGATTGTAAATCTTATCTATTATTTTGATACCCCAGTTTTAAATTGTTTTCCTAGTTTGCACGCTTTAAATAGTTTACTTTGGATTATTGTAATGTTAAATAATAAAAAAATACCTAAGTTATGGCGTGGTATCGTTATTTTCTTATCAACGGGTGTCATTTTATCAACCATCTTTATCAAACAACACGTTATCTATGATTTAATAGGTTCGGTTGGTGTTTTAATTATTAGTTATTTAATTTTAAAGATAATTAGTCTTATCCGTAAGAAGTAATTATCTTTTTTGTTTGGTTATGATATAATCATAGGGGAGGTACTTATGAAAATAGGAATAGCTAATGATCATCACGGCGTTACCATCAACAAGGAATTGACAAATTATTTAACTGATAAGGGGTATGATGTATATAATTATGGACCAGAGACGACAGAACCTGTAGATTACCCTATATATGCTTTTAAATTAGCGGAAGCCGTTAGTAATAAAACTCTTGATTATGGAATTGTTATTTGCAATACGGGCATCGGTGTAAGTATTGCTTGTAATAAAGTAAAAGGTGTACGATGCGCTAAAGTAAATGATGAATGGGAAGCTAAAATGACACGGCAAGATAACGATGCTAATGTCTTAGCGTTAGGATCAAGGTTAACAACTGATGAAATGCATAAAATTATCGATGTCTTTTTAACAACCGAATGTTCAATGGAAGAAAGGCATGTAAGAAGAAGAAACTTACTAGATAACTATAATGGGTAAAGTAACTTTATATTTAATTGTTGTACCTTTTGTTATTTGGGTTTTAGAAGGCTTACGGATTGAAACACTATTTCGTAAAGGCCGTGAGGTAAAAATAAAAATCTTTTATGTCTTAATATCTTTAGGCCTATCGTATTTAGTTGTTAATTGTTTATACGATTTTTCATTCTATTTTAATAACTTAATGTAGTATGTTTTTTATAGGAGGACTTATGAAAAAAATACTGCTTTTTTGTTTGCTTTTCATTATCATTCCGGTTATCATTATTTCTTATTTAATAACAGAAGCAAATGAACCTGACTTCACTTTTAGTAAAAATACGATGGTTAGAATATATCGTTCCAAAACGAAAAAAATTGAAGTTGTTCCTTTAGAAGAATATGTCAAAGGTGTTGTTGCGGGCGAAATGCCGGCATCTTTTAAAGAGGAAGCTTTAAAAGCTCAAGCTGTTGCTGCTAGAAGTTACGTTATGTATAAAATTGAGCGAAGTACCAAAAATAAATATGATGTTGTTGATACCGTTATGAATCAAGTTTATATGGATGATGCATCCTTAAAAAAGAAATGGGGCAAAAATTATGACACAAATAAAGCTAAAATTGAGAAGGCTGTCTTAGATACTGCTTATCAGTATATAACTTATCAAGGAAAGATTGCCCAAGCTTTTTTCTTTTCAACAAGTAGTGGATATACAGAGAATAGTGAAGATGTTTTTGTGAGTAAAGTCCACTATTTAAAGAGTGTCAAAAGTGACTGGGATAAGATTTCACCAGTCTTTAGTGAGCAAGAAGAGTTCAAAATTAGTGATTTTTGTAAAAAATTACAGATACCTACTACAAATAAAGTAAATATTAAAATAACCGATAAGTCAAAAACCGGTCGTGTTAATAAGATTTTAATCAACAATAAGGAGTTTACAGGTAAAGAAGTAGTCAATTTACTAGGACTTCGAAGTGTTAATTTTGATGTGACGGTAGCAGATAAAGTTATCATTACAACCAAAGGATATGGACATGGTGTTGGGATGAGTCAATATGGTGCTGAAGGTATGGCTAGAGCTGGTTATACATATGATGCGATTTTAAAATATTATTATACTGACGTCGAAATTGAAAAAATAAAATAAAGTAAGTATAAATTATTCATTATGGTTAACACTCTTAATAGAGGTGAAATAATGAAAAAAAGAATTGTAATGTATTCAATATATGGTATTTGTCTACTTTTAATGATTGGTTTATTAGTTGCTTATAATGTAACGTCAACTACTAATAATAGTCCTGCTATCTTAACAGATTATGATTACGCTATTGACATTTTTAAAAACACTTTAGCGCCTGTCGTTAGTCAAACAGAAGAAGTGACAATTTCAAGACCTTACACAGCTGAAGGTGTTAAGATTGTCCGTAATTATTATGATTATCGTGATGATGAAAAAGAACAACAAAAAGCTATCATTTATTATGATGGAACATATATGCAAAGTACCGGCATTTACTATGCCGCTGATAAAGAGTTTGACGTTTTAGCCGTCTTATCTGGTGAAGTTACCGAAGTGTTAACCGATGAGTTAGTTGGCAATTCTATTACCATTAAACACGATGATAATACATATAGTATATATCAAAGTCTTAAAGATATAACTGTCAAAAAAGGGGATCGTGTTAACCAAGGTGATAAATTAGCTACAACAGGAACGTCAAATATTAATAAAGACTTAAATAACCATTTATATTTTGAACTTATGATTGGTGGATTAAGTGTCAATCCTGAAGAGTATTATGATGCAGCATTATAATACTCTTTTTACATATAATAATACTAGAGGTGCTTATGAACTCAGGTATTATTAGGCGTGTTTTAGAAGAAAGTGCATATATTTTAGACACCAATGAGACAATAAGAGATATGGCTCTAGTATTTAATGTTTCCAAAAGTACAATTCATAAGGATTTACATGAACGCTTAAAACAAATTGATATGGCCTTATTTAATAAGGTAAAAAAGGTGTTACAATACCATATTGATGTAAGGCATATCAGGGGTGGCGAAAAGACAAAACAAAAGTATTTAAAATTAAATGAGCATTATGAAAAAAATGTGTTATAATAGTGTCATATTGGAGGTTGAGTCATATGTTTTCAAAAGACATCGGGATTGATTTAGGAACTGCCAATGTATTAATTTATATTAAGGGTCAGGGAATAGTTTTGGATGAACCAAGTGTTGTCGCACTTGATTCAGATACGAAAAAAATTGTTGCAATCGGTAAAGAAGCAAGAGAAATGCTTGGAAGAACCCCAGATAAAGTTCAAGCCATTAGGCCTATGAAAGATGGGGTAATTGCTGATTTTGAAGTAACTGATATTATGCTTAATCATTTTATTAAGAAAGTTAAAGGAAGAAATTTATTTGGACGACCTAGAATTTTAATATGTTGTCCATCAAATATTACGCAAGTAGAAAAGAATGCTATTAGAATGGCTGCTGATGCTACGGGAGCGAGACGAGTATTCTTAGAAGAAGAACCTAAAGTAGCCGCTATTGGAGCTGGTCTTGATATTGCTAAACCAAGTGGTAATATGGTTATTGATATCGGTGGTGGAACAACAGATATTGCTGTTTTATCATTAGGTGGTATTGTTAAAAGTGCTTCAATTAAAATAGCTGGTAATGTTTTTGATAATGACATTATTAAATATATTAAAAATAAGTACAAGCTTTTAGTTGGTGAAAGAACAGCGGAAGAAATAAAGATGAAAATAGGAACTGTTTTTCCAGAAAATATTGATGAAAAAATGGAAATAAAAGGTCGTGATCTCGTTACAGGCTTGCCTCATTCGGTAACCCTATGCTCTGCTGAAGTTGAAGAAGCCCTAAGAGAAAGCACTTATGAAATTATTAGTCAAGCTAAAACGGTTTTAGAAGAGACACCACCTGAGTTATCATCTGATATTATTGATAAAGGTATTGTCTTAACCGGTGGTGGGGCTTTGGTTAATGGAATGGATAAATTATTAGCGCATGAACTTAAAGTACCTGTTTTCTTAGCCGATAGTCCTCTTACTTGTGTTGTTGAAGGTACGGGCGTTATGCTTGAAAACCTTGAACTAATTGAAGATAAATAAATAAAGGATGATGAAAGTCATCTTTTTTGATCCAACAAAAAAGAGCTATTACCTAGTTCTTTATTACTTAACAAATACTTTATATTATCTTGCATATTACTATTATTAGATAATGTATCTGATTTGACATTATTGTTAGATTGTGATATATTATCTTCAGTTGAACCCAACTGCGAAGTTATATTCGTACTTGGGTTCATTTTTTGTTAAAATTCTATTATTGTTAGATAACATATTATAGTTTCTATTTTTACTAGATTGTGATACATTATTCGCAGACAACGAATTAATGGGGTTTGGCAATTGTAGCCACTGTCCATTGATTCGTTGTTTTTAGTTTTAATCACAAAAAGAAATGCTCATTTGAACATTTCTCTACATTTGATCTTCTTTATTATACTTTTGTTTATAATATTCTCTTAATTCTTTAAATCTTTGGTAATGTACAACTTCTCTTTGTCTTAAGAAAGAAAGAGGACCTAATAAATCAGGATCATTCGTCATTCGCATTAAGTTTTCATATGTAACTTTAGCTCTTTTTTCGGCAGCCATATCACTAACTAAATCAGCATCCCAGTCACCAGTTGTTTCAATATAAGTTGCGGTAAAAGGAACACCAGCCGCATCAACAGGGAATAAGGCATGGTCATGTTCAACATATTGAGCATTTAAACCAGCTGCTTCTAATTCTTCTATAGAAGCTCCCATCATAAGTTGTTTGACCATTGTTGCAATCATTTCAACGTGAGCCATTTCTTCGGTACCAATATCGGTTAGTAAAGCTTTACCTCGTTCATCTGGCATATTAAAACGTTGATTTAAATAACGCATTGCTGCAGCCCATTCCCCATCAGGTCCACCATATTGCGCTAATAAGTTTTTAGCCATCGTTAATTCTTTGTGACGAACATTAACAGGATATTCTAACTTTTTAACATATTTCCACATTATTACACCTCCCAAGGCCAAGGTGTTTCATCCCAAGACCATGGCCGTGCTTCCAATGCTTTACTAGCTAAAGTTAGAGGTCCATAACTTTCTTCATATTGCTTTTTAATTTTTTTCTTTTCTTCTCTTAATTGATTATAAAGTTGAATCATTTGAATATTATCAGGATCAATATCAAGGTATAGTCCTAAATCAATACAAGCAAAATCTAACATATCAATATATGTTAATAACTCAGCTTGTTCATTCATTGGTTTAATTTCATATACTTTGCCAAAGGAACTATATAAATCTTGGAACATATTACCACGAATAAAGCCTTGATATGGTTCAAATAAATTACCATTTTCATTATACATTTTCTAACACCTCATTATATTTTATGTATAAGAGGAAAATCGGTTAATTAAAAAGTAATGGCTATTCTAAAACCATTACTTTTTCTTTATCTTCCATTATTTCTGGTTCACCTTGTAAATGAAGGGAAGTTGAAAAACCATTACGTTTTAACATTTGACAAACCTTTTTAGGTGAGATTTCAATTCCTTCATCACATATGATGTTGATAATCTTATCATCAGTTTCAATTAAGCCTTTAAAAACACGGCCATAAATAGATGTTTCTTCCTCGCTGATTGACATGGTATAAGATAAATCTAAGTAACCGGGTAAATAAGGATAGTAGTCAGCACCATGACTATGACGCTCTTTGCTATCTTTAAGTCCCTCTTCGATATCTTTTAAATCGCGGGCAAACCACATTTCTTTAATGTTATAATCATTTTTATATAAATCTTGATTCTTTTCAAATGTTACTTGAGTATATGGTGTATTAACTTTATCAAGATAGTCCATAACTTCGTTCATTGATACTTCGCCATCGCGCATAAGTAAAATAACGATACCACTTTCTTCACTACATAAAAAAGAATCAAATTGACGACTATGAATATGTTGTGAGCCAAGTTGTAAATGACATTTCGTATTGCTAAACAAAATGACATCTCTTGCTCCTTTTTTTAAGTGTCCTAAAGCTTTGTATAAATCTTCAGGATATTTTTGGACAGCATACACATCTAATGTGTGTTTCAAATTTCATCATCTCCGAAAACAAGCAATATTGTATCACATTTTAATATTTTTGCAAATTTACACATTTTACTTGCAAAATCAATGGTTTATTGATATAATGATACTGCGTATTTCAAATGGCGGACATGGTGAAGGGGTTAACACGGTGGATTGTGGTTCCATTATGCTAGGGTTCGAATCCCTATGTCCGCCCCAGTAGGTAGAAGACGGCTAATGTTAGCCGTTTTTTTGTTGATTATATATCTTTATCCATTTATGTTATAATAATCTATAGAGTAGGTATGAGGGAGTGATGTTATGATATGTAATCGGTGTGGTAGTTATGAACAAGAAGGAACACGCTTTTGTAGTCGTTGTGGTAATTGTTTAATCAATCCAACCTATCCAAATGTTAACTATAATAATTATAATAACAATTATGGCGGTAATTATAGTGGCAATTACAACAATAACTACAATAATAATGGAAAACAAGGACCAGATGGTATGGCGATTGCTTCTTTAATTATTGGGGTGGCTACGGTTTTATTATCTTTTATCTTTAATATTTTTGTAATTCCTGTAGCGATTGTCGGCTTTATTTTGGGAATTGTTAGTAAAGCTAAAGGTATGAAAATTGCCGGAATTATTTTAAATATATTAGGTGCAATTATTGGTATTACGGTTCTTGCTTTATATATGATATACGAGTATAGAGATGATTTAGATTATGATTATGATCACCATTATTATGATTCTAGCGAAAAAGAGCCAGAAAAAGAAAGCAATTATGTAAGCGGGGTATGGAATTGTAAAAGTTTTGACGGCTCTGGCCCTGGTGACGAGTATATCGTTACTATGAAGCTAAATGATGATTTAACCTTTACTTGGAATAAATATAATGACGAAAAGAATAATCATGTTTATGGCCATTATACATATGAAGATGAGCATAAACAAAATCAAAGTGGTGACTATAAATATTATATGGTTGATTTTGATGGTGATGAGTTTGTCAACGAAGGTGAACTACAGGATCAAAAATATGCCTCACAGTATGAAATGGGTATCAATGAAGAACTAGGTGAAGCAATTGTTATGAATGTTAAAACCTATAATATGTATTATTGTTTTAAAGATTAAGTACTTTCATAAGTGCTTTTTTCTTGTCTTATTATGTAGCTTATGTTAAAATGAATAGGAAGTCTAAAGTAGTGGTGTTGTATGAAAAATATAAAGAAATATTTAAAAATAGCTTACATTGTTGGAAGTATTTGTTTTCTATCGTTTATGGTTATTTTTTATGGTTATCGTCTAGTTCACTTTTATATTAAAGAACATAAGCCTAAAGATATAACTTATAGTATGATTGGCTATTTAACTGATGAGGTAAACTTAATTAATAATAAGTTATTAAAAGATGAAGATCGCTATTATTTTAGAAAAGATGCTCAAAATAATTATTTATTGTTTAGTGGCATATTATATCGTATTTTATATTTAGATGATAGTAATATCTATCTAATTAGTGATGAACCAGTTACCAATTTAAAATATGGTATAACAAATGAATATGATAAATCTAATATTAAAGATTGGCTTGAAAATGTTTATCTTAAAAACTTAGATCGTAATAGTCTAACAAGTGATAAAGTTTATTTGCTAGATAAAGAATTATATCAAAAAGTTGGTGCTGATGAAAGTTATCTTGTCGGCCAGGATTTTTGGATGGCTGATGATAATCAGGGTTTAATTGTTGATGAAGATGGCGCTATTAAAGTTCCTAACAACTATGAGACCTTTTTAGGTGTTCGACCTATCATTGAGTTAAATGGTTATAAAGCTTATTTAAAAGGTGACGGAACTAAAGATAATCCATATCTAGTTCAAGATATGGAACGTGAAAAATTAAGTGATTTAGACATCGGAGCTTATGTGGAATATAAAGATCAAGTCTTTAGAGTTATTGCGAAAGATAATACAGCTGTTAAACTATTAAAAGTTGAAAAATTAGATACCCAATATCTTTATTCTAAAACGACAAATGTCTATAATATTAAAAATAACACGGATTTAGCATATTATTTAAACAATACTTATCTTGAAACACTTAACCGGGATGATTTTGTATTAACAAAATGGGCAATTGGCGATTATCATATAGATTATAAAGAAACAAAGGCAGTTATGGTTGATAGCTATGTCGGTTTATTATCCATTGGTGATTATTTTATTACGGATGCTTTAAATAGTCATTTACTTAATATCAGTAATAAAAATATTTATAGTATTTCCAAAGATGGTTATTTAATGGTAACAAGTCCCAAGGCCATCTTAGATGTTTATCCGGTCATTGCCTTAAAGCCGGATCTTCATATTCAAAGTGGCGATGGAATGATAAGTAGTCCATATGTAGTAGGTGATTAGATGAAAAGAAAAGAAAAAGAAACACCTAAAACTGATAAACCAAAGAAGAAAATGTCCAAGGCTAAAAAGGTCCTATGGCTAATGATTATTTTAGGTGTTTTAGACGTTGGGGCGATTGGTTGTCTCGTTTTAGCATATGGTCCTAATGAAGACTTTAAAGAGTTTTTAATAACAACGGCAATGTCGACGATGCACCATAAATATTTAGCAAGAATGATTTATGATGAGGAAACTATTAATCAGGTTTTAAGAGAAAATACGATTGTGGAAATCGATGAAGAAACTAATACCGATGCGATTCAAATTGGTAGCTATGAAACTAAAAATTATGAATCAGAATATGAACGGCAAATTTTGGAAAAAGATGAAGGTAACGATGTTTATAAAATATTTTCCTTTAAAGAAAATAAAAATACTTACTATATAACAGTTGTTTATGATCCATCAAGAATAAGTTTAGCTTTATCGTCTAAGTTTGGTCGTAAAGGTGAGACCATTAAAACTATCGTTAGTAAGAATAAAGCTTTAGTTGGTATTAATGCAAGTGGTTTTGAAGATCCTAAAGCTCATGGTGACGGGTCTAGAGCAACCGGTATTGTTATACATAATGGTAAAGTTGTATGGCGTGGTATTGGCCATAGTTGGGGTAAAGGTTTTGTTGGCTTTAATAAAGAACATAAACTTATTTTGACTAAGACAACGGCTGATAAAGCTATCAAGAGTGGCATTGTCGATGCTGTTCAATTTGGACCATTTTTAATTGTTAATGGCAAAAGTATGACTATTAAAGGTAATGGCGGTGGCGTTCACCCTAGAACCGTTATTGCGCAGCGTCGTGATGGTATTGTCTTGTTTGTTACTATTGATGGTAATGGTCATCGTGGCGGATATCGAGGTGGCGCTTCGTATAAAGAGATTATTAAAGTTTTAGAGCGCTATAAGGTTTATAATGCATCTAATCTAGATGGTGGTGCTTCAACTATTCTAGTTGAAAAAGATAAAATTATAAATAAACCTGTCGGTTATGGACCTACGGGTGAAAGATCACATCCAACTGCTTGGATTGTAAAATAAAATCACATCAATGCGATGTGATTTTTTGTGTTATTTATTTAAAATGGCATCAATAGGTTTCATTTTTGCTATCCTTTTAATTGGAATAATTGATGCGATAATATAGACCATAAAACACATAATATAGATAACGGCAAATTGTCTAAATCCAAGAATGAATAGACCAATTACCATATCAACGTGATTGATTAATATATCATTACAGAAACCAGTGAAGAATACTAGAAGGATAGAGGCAATCGCACTAGATATGAAAGCAATTGTTAATCCTTCCCATAAGAATATCTTAATAACATCCAAGCTTGTTGCGCCTAATGCTCTTAAAACACCAATTTCCTTTTTACGATATTGAATACTATTAACAATGAAGTTGCTAGCTAAAATAATGGTGAAAACAAAGAAAACTAAACTCATATATAATAGCAATTTATCAAATTCGTGAGTAAACTCTTCAATATAATATATTTGGTCAGAATACTTTGACGTAGCCGTAATCTCATTATTATAGTTATATTTTTTTAAGATATTTTTAGTATCATTAACATTGTTAATAGGTACTAAAATGCCACCAAGATATAATTGTTTCGTTTTATACTCGTTTGCAATATTATCAGATATATAGATTTGATTATCCTCATTATTTGGATTTGTAACGCCAATAATGGTAAGATCTTTGTAATTAGCTTTTTCTTCATCATTATAAAAGTCATAGGAAACTTTAAATGATACTTTTCTACCAATAATGTTATGGCTATTGATGTAACTTTCAAAGAATTTCTTTTTTAAAGAATCTTCTTTTTGAAACCATTTGTCGAAGCCTATTTTTGCTATTTGTTTAGACTGATAATCTCCTAGTTCGGCATTATAGTCATCAAACTCATTCATACGATTTAAGTCTAATATAACAGTATTGTCATCTAAATGATTTGTCTTTACCCATTTTTTACCATCGAAATATTCAATTGTCTTGTTTAAGGCTGAAAAAGAATCATAGTCTAATCTTTCTACCGTTGTAGTTTCACCTATAGTTGTATTACCATCCGTTTTAACTGTAACATTACTATTATCTTTATTATCAACACTAGTTATCAAACTATAATCATAAATACTTATTAAATGATTATCATCAGGGAAAGTGAGATTCTTGATAAAATCTTCGGTTACGAAAATTTGCTTATATGTATCTTCTATTTTATCCATTAATTTGTTATAAAGATTATCATCTTGTGAGGTCATTTGTGCATAACTATTAATTGCTTTTAATTTTTCGTATTTACTTAAATCATAATTAATAATTCCGACAATTTTAACTTTGTTTTGATCACCCATATAGAATGTATAATTAGAATTAATGATATCGTCATAATTTTGAGGTTTAAAATAATGTTTATTATCTTTGTTAGATGTTACTTCATATACATTAATACCATATTTTATAATATTATCAGCTACAAAGTTAGATATGACTATTTCATTTTTTTCTTTAGCGTTACGGCCAATTATTGTTTCATCAACAATTTTATTAGCGTCATCACAAGCTATAAAGTTGATATTGAAATCTCTATAGTATAGGGAACCATCTATATCATTATTGTTTATATGTAATAAATTGTATAAAGAGAATTTAGAATCTAATTCATAGACATTAAAATATTCTCCTTTAATAGTGTTTTTAATATCTTTAATGTTATTTTCCGATATTTCAACAATGGTATCAGTGCTTTCATCTTTAATCATTTGATATTGATTTAAAACGATATAATTTTCCTTTTTATCTAACAGTAGTCTAGCATGAGCAAGGGGAATATCGCGATGAAATAGCGTATCAGAGGCACTAAAGAAACCTAAACTTATGATTGTTAATAAGATGGTGAAAAAGAGTTTAATCTTTTTATGGCGTAAACTTCCTAGACCTAATTTAAAACTATCTTTAAAAGGTAGATGTGATTTTATAGTTTGATATTCTTCTTTTATATCATCTGTTTTATCGTTAGTGTCATTAATAATTTTACCATCGCTTATTTCAATAATGCGATCACCATATTCTTTAGCTGATTCTTCATCGTGTGAAACGATGATAACAAGCTTTTCTTTACTGATTTCTTTTAGTAAATCAAGAACTTGTTTACCTGTTTTACTATCGAGATTACCAGTAGGCTCATCAGCTAAAATAATTTTAGGATTTTTAATTAGCGCTCTAGCAATAGCAACCCTCTGTTTTTGCCCACCGGACAGCTCATTTACTCTTCGCTTCTTTAGATCAGTTAGTTCAAGTTTATCAAGTAAATCATTGATTTCTTTTTCATTAATTTCTTTTTGTTGAAGTTGAAGAGCAAGAACAATATTTTCATATACATCATAGTCTTCTAAAATGTTAAACTCTTGAAAAACAAAACCGACATAAGTATTACGGAAAGAATCAAAATCCGCTTGATTAAACTTCTTTGAACTCTTACCTAAAATAATCATATCGCCACTATCATATTTATCTAGGCCACCTAAAATATTAAGTAAAGTTGACTTTCCGGAGCCACTTTTACCAAGAATAAAAGTCATTCCTTTACTATTAAACTTAAGGGAAATATCATCTAAAGCTTTGGTTTTAAGACCCTTTTGAGATTTATATGTTTTACTTACATTCTTTAACTCAATCATAACATTACTCCTTCGCTAGTTATATGATATTAGAATTCTTAAAATTAATCAAGTAAATTGTTAAAAGTAGTTGATTATGCTACAATATAACTAATTTATTAAGAAAGGCTGATTTTTAATGCAAGAATATAAAGAGTTTGCTAAATATTATGACCGGTTTTATCAAAAGAAAGATTATCAAAAAGAAGTTTTATTTTTAACACATTTTTTGACGCCTAAAAGTCATATTTTAGATGTTGGTTGCGGAACCGGTGTTCACGCGTCTTTATTAGAGAAAGAAGACTTTAAGATTGATGGTGCGGATTTAAATCAAGAAATGTTAGATATAGCCAAAACTAGAATGACCGGAGAACTTTTCTTACAAAATGTTTTAGATTTAGATATTCCTAAAAAATATGATGCCATTATATCGATGTTTGCGGTTATGAATCATTTAAGTAATCTGGAAGAATTAAAACAGGCATTAATAAAAATGAAGGAACATATAAAAGATGATGGATGGATAATGATTGATCTTCATAATCCTCAAGCATCAGGAGAGAAAACTGATATCTTTGATAATATTAAGAGAAAGATGCTTTGGGAATATGATACTGAAAAACAAATTGAAACAAGTCATATCCTTTTTACTATTAATAATACTACTTATCATGATAAACATATTTTTCGAATTTTTGCGATTGATGAAGTAAAAGAAGCGGCTAAAAGCGTGGGATTAGAAGTACTAGCTGTCTATGAAAATTATGATTATAACAAGCAAGGGGTAAAAACATCTAAAAATTTACAATTTTTTATGCGGAAGATATGATTTCATATCTTTTTTGTTGGCTTGAAATTTTAAGGTATAAATGATAAGATGTTTATATGCATAATAGGGGTTGATATTATGGGTTTAAAAAGGATGGATAATGCTTTAGAACGTCTTAAAAGTATCATTGCTTATAAGAAGAATGTTTGTCAAAATAAGCTTAATCTTTTAGAGAAGAAAAGAGAAATCGAAAAAATTGTTTTAAAATATCCTAGCAATCCTTTACGAGGTTTAATTGAATTAGATGTTGATGAAATTAACGTCTTGTTCTCATATTTTATGAAAGAAAAGTACGCTACTGATGACCTTAAAATGAAAAAGTATTGGATGCAAGAAGCTGAAATGTCTCCATCTTTATATCAAACAGATCGGTATAAAGAAGCCAACGCCCTATTTACTAAATTGATGGATAAATTACAAGAGTACTTAGATAATCTAGTAGATATGAGTACAGATAGTAGTGACTATCAAAAAGATATGGAATTATTAGATGACTTAAGTGATAAGTTAGATAATCATAAGATTATTAGCGATTTAGAAGTTTATACGCCTATTTTAAAACCATCTCTTACGCTGACGAGCCATGATATATGTGAATTATTTATCGCTATGAGTCTTACAAATAGTGGTAAAAAAGGTGAAACAAATCCAAATGGCGTTATAGATAAAGATGTAAAACAATATTTGATCTCACTTCTTCATAAAGTTATTAATGATGCAATGCCTATTAATACGGAAGATGATACCACCATACTTACTTCTTTAACGCAAATCGCATCGGAAGTAGAAAATGATGCTACAAAATTATTGGATTATTACCCTGTGACATTAGAAGAACTTTTAAATAAGGTTTGTGATCAAAAAGAAGTTGAACTTTTAATTGAACATTTGCGAGTTCCCGTTACGGTTATTCGTGGTCAAAGTCAAGGACTAGATTTAACTTTTAATGATGAAGATCTTAACATTATGACAAGTTTCCTTGAACTATTAAAGACCAAGATTGATGTTTTACAAAAGAAAAAGACCAATAATTATGATGCTAGTGATGATTTAGTTACGTGTACAGCTAATCTTATCGACAAATTAGAAGGACGTGTGGATAGTGCTTTTAATAAAGATGATTTTTATACTATCCTCGAATTGTTAGAAGAAGAGCAAAAGACGACTAATTATATTATTAGTGTTATTGATGTCTTAAATCGTCTTAATTTAGGATTATTAAGTTTAAGTGAAAACGAAAGTGTTAAAACTGAAAATACTTTAGTCATTCCTGACCCTGCTCCGGAAGAAGAAAAAACGCTTGCATCTCTTTTGACAAGTTATGGCTATGATTATGATAATTTTCCTAAAAATATCTTAGATAAAATTACAAAGCATATGACATTAGACCAACTTGAAGATATGCTTAAATATATTGATGAGCATCAAGAATTATCCTTTGTCAAACCACGCCATTATAATCTTGAGGTATCTAAATTAGATCAAAAAATAAAAGAGACTAGTTATATGTGCCTCTATCTATTACTTGTTTATTCTAATAAAAATATTCTAGATAATTTAATAGATATTGCGAAAGAGACTAATTTATCAGTAAAAGATCTTTTCGCTATTCCTAAGGTATATATTAGTGTTGATGATAATGGTACTTATGAATATTTTATGAAAAATATGCGCCTTATTAGATACCAATATCCAACTATTTTAAAGCAACTCATTTTGCGCTCACCGGCAACATTAGGAACGAATAGTGATTTGTTTAGACAAAATATTGATGCCACAGAATCTTATGGTATGCGCATTGAAGCTGATAAAAAGGGAGCTTTCCCCTCACCACGAGCTTTAGCAGCGCCAAAGTTTGAGTTCGTCATTGATCGTTATATTGAGCTAGGTGAGTTTGATTATATTGAACGTTTTCGTAATCAATTAGAAACTAATTATGAAGTAGCCTTACGCTTTAGGTATCTTCAAATTAAAAGGTTTGATATTAAGAAGCACGAATATGTGAATATTGATAGTCGTTTTAACGATCAAATTAGAGATTATGCCAAAGATGCAAGTCTAGAAAATATTGCGGTTGGTATTAATGATGAAAAAATAAAATGGCTAGATAGTCTTAACGAAGCTCCTCTTGATTATCAAAATATTTATTATTTATTAAAGGGTATTTATATATCAAGACCTAAAGTTCTTAAATACTTTAGTACGTTATTAATTAATAATTATCCAGATAAAGATGAAGCTCTTTTATACAGTATGGTTAAAGATAGCTTTTTAACGGAAGAAGAGTTTAAGACGATTCAAGGTTTATTTGCGTCAAGGAGGGATATATAAGATGGACTTCCTTTTAGAATGTGGTATTGATAATGAGACTTTAACAAAAATTCGCTTGAATAACTCTAGCCAATTAATTATTGATGCTGAGTGGAATATCGAACGTGTTGTTAATACCATTAATTATTTGCGAAAAATTGGTATAAACGTTATCGATAAAATTCTTATTAATCGTTTTGATATTATTTTAAGAGGTGAAGATAGCTTACGAGAATCTTTTAATAAGACGAATCAAAGTAAACTTATTCAGATGATTAATAAGGATATAAAATACTTATATTACTTAGATTTATATTAAGGGGTATACCCCTTTTTATATTGTAAAAATTTATTTAATAGTGTATTATTATATTAGAATGCCGAGGGGATAAAATGAGTGAAAACTATGAAGTTTATCAAATGGCTTTAAAGACATTGAATGAAGTTTTAGATACTATTATCCAATATCAAAAAGATAGTATTAGCTATTATCAAGATAGGATTAATACTATTAAAGAAGATACGACGTTAGATGATCAAGAAAAGGAAGAAGCCGTTAATAATTTTTTAGCTTCCATTGCTGATGTTCACAATCTTTTAAAGGCTAACAATCGTCTTATTAACGAAATGGGTGAGTGTCTAGATGCCTTAGTTAATAATGTTGATATGATTGTAGCTATCGAACATAAAGAAAAGGTTCTTATTGATGAAGTGAGCCATGAAGTTGATAACGCTATCGGTGTGGAAGAAGATGCTAAAGCCTTAATTGAGTCACTAGCTACTAATGATGATAGTGATTTAAGACGTGTTTTAGAGTTTGAATGTCAACGTTTAACGCGTTTAATTACCGAAGTTGATGGAATTATATCAAGTATGGATACATTAGATGAAAGTGGTAAGTACCATCTTAATGATTTAGTTTTATCAGAGAAAGATCGAGCTCAAGAAATAAGTGATAAAGCTCATAAAATGTTAGACTATTGCAGTAATCATATTATTACTTCTAAAGAAGTTGCAACATTTGCTAATTATCTTAAGGAAAATTACGATGATTTAGTTGAAAAGAAAGCGGAAGTTAGTAATCTTAGTGTTGAAATGAAACATAAAGGTTCATTAAAGGCTGATCAAATTGCCCTTAGTTTAATTCAAGAAATTATCGATGAAGAAGTTCGCCGTGTTAATAGCTGCCTTAGTAAGATTACAGATGTTAGTGCTGATGATGGTCGTGATGAATTAGTAAGAATGATTGATGAAGAGAATCGCCGATTAGAAGCTTACGGCGATAAGTTAAAAGGCGCTCTTAAAGATATATCAGAGGGACGAAAAGATCTTAAAAATATCGTGGCTGATTTAGCTGATTCACCAATTAATACCTATGCTGATTTACCTTTTACCAATCATAATAATGATTATAATGATAAAGCTAAAGATGCTGATGATTACAAAAAATATAGTACAGTTTTAAATAAAAGCTTTTGGGAAGCTAGAAGTTTAGCTGCCAATGATAACATTAAATATCCAAGTGCATTATATGAGCAAAGAGTTAAAGAATATCAAAATGATTATTTAATTAAAAATTATAATATTAGTTTAGAAGAACTAGAAGATAACATTGATGAATATCGGGATAAATATGCTGAAGATGTCTATATGGATGAACTTTATGATAAGGCTTTAAATGACCTACGTAAAGAATCATCAGCTTCCGTTCAAGAATTATGTGAAGAAGTTGGGGGTTTGAGCTTAGTTGATGACCGCGTTTATCAACTTCTAGAAAAAGACTTAGACAAAACGCAAAAGGATATTGAAAAGGCTAAAGCTGATGAAAATATTGATTCATCTTTAGCTATTAATGAATATCGTAAATCATTTAAAGTAGGACAATTGTTAGATCATAAAGAAATGATTGAACGACAATTAGAACTCTTTAAGAAAAGAGCTAAACGTTTAGAAGAAGATATTTATTAGAGAATAAGAGGGGATAATATGCATAAAAAAAATGATGTTTATGCGTATATAGTGGAACAAATCGATAAGTTGCTTGTCCAGGGAATTGATTATTATCAAGATAAAGATGAAAAACTTAAGACTAATCTTATTGATATGCAAAACCATTTAAAATCTTTAAATCAGGTATGTGAGCAACCCAAACCACAAGTAGTTAAAAAAGATGTCGATAAGCATCAAGTTGATACATTAACTAAAGATTTTATGAATAAGTTAGCTAAAATTAAAATCGATGTTCTCAGTTTAGATATGGAAGATTATCCACATCATCCACCAGTTGTTAAAGAAAAGTTGAAACCTGTGGCTAGGACATCGGTCTTTTCATCATTTTTAGAAAAACTTAATTTGGAAGATTTTACAACAATTGCTGTTGATGATCCTAACACTTATCAGCCTGATGATAATAGCGCTAATCGTAATAGTAAATTGCATAGCTTGGATTTAACGCCCTTAGCCGCTCATCCTAAAGATAGTGTTAATGTTAATCCTACTCCAATGATGACCGAAGATATGGATGAGGAGTTTTGGAAAGATAATTTTGATATTAGTACAAGTTTAGAAGACTTTTCCAATATGATATTTGATGATAAAAAAGAGTGATTCATTTGAATCACTTTAATTTTGGATAGATTTTATATATAAAGCTACAGAAGCATTATCTTTACCATTTATGACATCGCGGAAATAAGAACCTTTAGGAACGATATCACCCTGTTTTTGATGAACAGCTTCATAAATAATCCTTGATGCGATATCTTTATCCTCGCCGGAATGGACAAGGAACTTTATTTTTTCATCTGATAAACAATCGGTAACGCCATCAGTAAATAATAATAAACCATCATAATTATTGTTACTTATTCTTGATATGATTGGTTTTGTGTTGTAGTAGCGTCCAACACATTTGGTAATGACACTACTTTGATTATGGAAACGCATATCATCTTTAGATAATTTTCCATGTTCATAGTAGTACCAAACTAGAGAATCATCGCGAGTTAATTGTGTAACCTCACCATTATGAACGGAATAGGCTCTAGAATCACCAATATTAGCAATAATGGTATCTTTTTCTGTAACAATCGCGCATGTTAGGGTTGTCCCACATCCTGATTTCTTAGCTTCCTGTTTAAATAAGGCATTATTAATATCAATAATGGTTTGATATAATGTTCTAGCCGTTAAAAGAGTTGATGAAAACGTTAAAACATTTTCGTTAACAAACCATTTTTTTAACGCTTGCGTAACAAAATGCGATGCGACCTCACCATCTTCAAGGCCACCCATTCCATCAGCTACAGCTAATAGTTTAATCTTCTTATTTCGCGGATGGTTAATAGTAAGAACTGCATCTTCATTATTCTTTCTAATTAGTCCAATATCAGATAATGATGTAAATACATCTTTTTGTTTAAAAAAACTCACGGCTATTCACCCTTCTTTGCGTGCTATATATACTAACATTTAATATTTTGTTTGTCAATTTCTTATTTATAGAGTAAAATTGACTTTTTTATAATTACTTGTTAAAATAACACACTCGAGGAGTGGGGAAAATGGATACTATCAAAAACACACCATTTAGTGAAGATGATATTGCTTTGTTAGCATCTAGTCGTGAAGAATATTATCAATATTATAGTTTAGCTAAGTTATATATTGATAAAGAAGACTATCCTAAGGCCATTGCCAATATAACAAAATATGAAGAGGCAACGGGTGCTGATTGTCAAATATATATCTGTTTACTTCGAACTTTGATGGGTCTACCTACAAATCAGGTTAAAGAACCATCAGGTTTGGTTGCTAAAACAAAAATGAGTAAAAGAGTCTTAAATAATTATCGAATGTTTATTCAAGCTGTTAATATTCAAGATTATGATCTAGCCGAAAAACATTTAGCGGTTTGTATTAAATTACTTGATATTAATAATTATCGTTTTGATTTAACATATTTAATGAAACTAGTTTTAAAAATAAAAACAATGTTTGAGCAAGATAAACGTAAGGAAGAAATTGCTTCTTTAAAATCATATGTTATGACTAGTAAGAACTTAGGCCGTAACTATATTTTACTTAAAAAATTATATGAATTAGAACCTAATAATGTTGATACTTTAATTCTTCTAGTTGAAATACTTATTGGCTTTGAAAATTATATGGAAGCTAAATATTATGTTAATATTGCTTTAAAGTTAAGACCAGATAACGTTAGATTACAACATAATTTAGCGATTATTAATGAAAAAAATAAGACAGCTAGCGATTTTATTAGAGAAACACGAATTGATAATCAAATTGATAGTTTTTTAGCTGAAGGAAAAAATCAAAGAGCGATTAAGGTAGCTGAAAAAGCTTTTGAAGATACCGGTAATTATGACTTTATTTATCGTATTGGAATTATTTTATATACGATGGGAGAGTATCAACAAGCTAAAAACTTTTTTATGAAGTATGTAAATAGTGGTAAACACATTTATTTAAAACAAGTATATTACTATTTATTCTATATTAACCGCTTTTTAGGTGAAGATAATGATGAAGTCTTAAAACAGGTATATGCTTTATCATCATTTGATGGCATTGTTATTCCTTATCTACATTTTATTGATACTTTAAATAAGGATTGGCTTTTTAATGATCGAATGATTGACAGCATCGAAAGAGAATTATATGTTCAAGAACAATCTAAAGCTCCCGAAAAAACGATTGGGGCTTTAAAAGAAGAATAAAGGGGAAGTTACTATGCGTGTGATACCATCTCAGCGTTTAATTTATACGCAAATGTTAAGGGATTATTTAAATAAATATCGTGAGAAATACTCACCGGGCGCAATCGAATATATTATCAATAACTTTTTAAATCACGAAGATTTGAAAGGTGAAGCTGATATTTTGATGCAGATATATGATCTTTTAGGATTGCTTGATAAAAGTGAAAATTATTATTTAGGATTTGCTGAAACAGTAGCAAAGAAATACGGCCTTGATTGTCGTTTTCTCGAAGTTGGTGGCGGGTATTTTCCAGCCTTTTCATATCATCTCGATCAATTACAACAAGAAGCCAATAGTTCAGGAACGATTACGGTATATGATCCTAAATTAGTTGTCACGGGTCTTGGAAATGTTCACTTACGGCATTCAATGTTTACATCAGAAACATCGATTGATGAGTTTGATGTCTTAGTAGGTATTATGCCTTGTGATGCGACGAAAATAATGATAAAAAAAGCGACGGAAGCCCATAAAGAGTTTTATATTGCTATGTGTGGTTGTATTCCTGATAATGAGTTATCTAAATATTCTTATATGATGATGTATACCTCACCGATACCTTTTTGGATAGATGACGTTTATGGTTTAGCTAAAGAACAAACAAAAGATGGATTTGAAGTAACATATGAAGATAATCCATATGGCGCTCCATATCCTGTTATAAGTAGTCGAAAAAGATAAGCAAAATTATCTTTTTTTGGTATAATGATAAAGAGGTGGCTTATGGAAAAGAAAGTTGTTTTAATTACCGGTTCTTCACGGGGTATTGGAGCTAGTACAGCTCTTAAGTTTGCTACAGAAGGTTATAATGTTGTTATTAATTATAAAGAAAATCTAGTATCAGCTAATCAAGTAAAGGAAGAAACCTTAAAATATGGAAGTGATACTTTGGTTATTAAGGCTGATCTTGCAAACGAGACAGAAATTAATCAAATGGTTGATGAAATTGTTAAACATTATGGTCATATTGATGTCTTAGTTAATAATGCTGGTATAGCAATTGATACAACGCTTGAAGATAAAACAAAAGATAATTTTATGAAAATATTAGATACCAATCTTATTGGACCGTTCTTTCTTTCCCGAGCTTGTGCTAAATATATGCCTGAGGGTAGTTCAATTATTATGGTATCTTCAACCAATGGTATTGATACTTATTATCCTTATAGTCTTGATTATGATGCATCTAAAGCAGGTTTAATCTCTCTGATGCATAATTTAGCTGTTTCTTTAGCGCCAAATATTCGGGTCAATGCTGTTTGCCCAGGTTGGGTTAATACTGATATGAATAAGGAATTAGATGAAGAAACCATTAAGGAAGAAGCTTCCAAGTGTCTTTTAAAGCGCTTTGCTCAACCTGACGAAATTGCCAATGCTATTTATTTTTTAACAACTGATGAAGCAAGTTATATTAATAATACGACTATTAGAGTTGATGGAGGTATGAAATGTTAGACGAATTAACTTTTAGTGATACAACAATATCTTTGATTGAAGAAGCTGAACATGATTTAAAAGATATCTTTGAAAAAGTTGATATGATGGCTAAACAAAATAGTTTAAGAGTCTTAAATGCTTTTAAGAAAAATAAAGTATCAACGAATCATTTTGCATCTACGACTGGCTATGGTTACGATGATCTTGGAAGAGAAGTAATTGAAAAAGTTTTTGCTGATGTCTTAGGAGCACCCGATGCTTTGGTTCGAAATCAATTTGTTTCCGGTAGCCATGCTCTTACTGTTTGCTTATTTGCTCTTTTACGTCCTAATGATTTAATGCTTAGTATTACGGGTACCCCATATGACACTTTGCATGAAGTTATCGGTATTAAAGATAATCCTAGCTCACTAGCTTCTTTTGGTATTAAATATGATGAAATAGATCTTGTTGATAACGATTTTGATTATGAAAAAATAGCTGAATATTTGAAAAAAAATAAGGTAAAATTGATTGCTATTCAAAGATCAAAAGGATATTCAACCCGTCGTAGTCTCACCATTGATGCCGTAGAAAAAGTTATTAAACATATTCGGTCAATCGATCAAGATGTTATTATTATGGTTGATAATTGTTACTGTGAATTAGTTAGCGCTAAAGAGCCAACGATGGTTGGAGCAGATATTATGGTTGGATCCCTAATTAAAAATCTTGGTGGCGGCATTGCTCCTAATGGTGCCTATATTGCCGGACGGAAGGATTTAGTGAATCTATGTGGAGAAAGACTAACCTTACCAGGTGAAGGACGTGAGGTAGGACCTACTTTAGGTATAAATCGCTCTTTATTACAAGGCCTTTTCTTAGCGCCATCGGTTGTAGCTAGCAGTTTAAAAACAGCTATTTTAACGAGTAAAGTTCTAGAAAAATTAGGTTATGAAGTTGAACCTAAATGGAATGATGAGCGAGCTGATATTGTTCAAAATATTATTTTTGGTAATCCTGAAGACCTTATAAAATATTGTGCTGGTATTCAAATGGCTTCTCCTATCGATTCCTTTGCTAAACCAGAACCGGGGGATATGCCAGGTTATGCTGATAAAGTTATTATGGCTGCCGGTACTTTTACGCAAGGATCATCAATTGAACTATCTTGTGATGGCCCAATAAGAAGTCCCTATATAGCTTATCAGCAAGGGGGCCTTACTTATGAATATGGCCGTTTAGGAGTTATGATGGCTATTGAAGAACTAACAAAAAAGATTTCCTAAGGGAATCTTTTTTATTGCTTTCATATCTTTTGCGTGCTATAATAAACGGCGTATTATTGAAGAGGTGTCCTATGTATAATTCACAAATAAGACAAATCATTAATGGTTGGGTAAATGAAGGTATCCAAAAGGGCTATAGTGTTAAAGCTAGTCTTAAGGATAAAGTTACGGACATCTATCTATTATTCGGTACTGAAAAAACATCAGATATAGTAAGTATATCAATGCTTTTATCCATTATATATGTTGATAGTTTTATGATTTATTCTTATCGTCAAAAAGAAGCAATTAGTTTAGATAGTGACACTGAGATTTTAGCGCAATTATATGATATCGATGATCTTACACAGCTATATAATGATGCTAGTATTGATCCTAACTTATTATGCGCTATGCTAGAAGCTAGTTATCAGTTTTATAATATGAATTTTTTAGGTAAGGCAACCATTGTCAAGTCTTTATCGCCTTCTGAAAATGCATGGTTACTATCCAAGTTTTCTAATCATCAACAAAATCTTGATTTGTATGGTGGGGAGATATTTATTGGTACTTTAGTTCGAGAATGTCAAAAAATGATTAAGTATCAACGTGAAAAAATGTTGATGCGTTTTGATGAAGCCGTTAATACAAGTATTTTAGGTTTTGTTCGTAATCTTTGTAAAATTGATCCCGTCAATGCCGCTTCTCTTTTATATGGAATTGGTCGCATTGATTATATGGCATCTAAATATTTAGTTGGCCAAGGTCTTACTGATGAAACCTTAACTGATCACATTGATTGTTATGAGAACTATGATATCGATGATGTTCTTGATTTGCTTTCCATTAATCAAAATTTCTTAATGGATGCGATTATTATGATGACAGCTGTTTATGCTCATAAAGAATATGGCGGTAAAAAAATTGACGAAGATGCTATTACAAGTTCTGGTGTAAGTGGTTTTACCAAAAAAATGAGAATATAAAAACATATCGCTTTAAGTGATATGTTTTTTTAACTAGCTCGATATACTTTTTGCTTTTCTTTAATACCTCTTAAGGTAAACTCAATCTTACCAGTTTCTTTATCAGCTTTGACGAGTTTAGCATCAAGCGCATCACCAATATTGATCTTGGTTTGATTTTTGATATTAACAAGACGAATATGTTCACTATCATAAACATAACCTTGTTCCCTTAAAACGCTCATTTCAATTTTACCGGAAATGTAGTTATCAGTTTTAACGGCCAAACCAGACTTACTAATATAGGCTACAAAGCAATTAAAATGTTCCCCGATATGACTTTCCATATATTCGGCCATTTTATAGTGACTAACATCGCGTTCTGTTTTATCCGCAATCCGCTCTTTAGCTGAAATGTTTTGACATATTCCTTTTAATTCTTCATATAAAGCATCGGTATCAATTTTGGTTATATCTTCTCGCATCGCCCGGTCAATATATTGATTGTATTTATCACCATATCTTCGAATTGGTGAGGTTACTTGCATATACCAAGGTAGTGCTAAACCAAAGTGACCGATGTTATCATCAGGATTATAGTAAGCTCGGCGCATTGTTTGCAACAATAAATCACTATAGACATTAGCCGGATCGTATCTGCATACCTTATCTAAAAGTTCTTGGAAAACTTTAGGATTCTTTATTACTTTTGGTGTACTCATATTAAGATGAATAAGACTAAGCGTTTGTCTAATAGCTTTCGCTTCAGGCGTTGGGTGAACTCTAAAAACACCCGGCATATTGAACCAGTGAAAATATTCGCCCGCGCATTCGCCTAATAGAATCATCGAGTTTTCAATCGCTCGTTCAGCAACGCCTCTTTTTTTAGGTTCAATATCAATAGGAATACCATCAATATCTTTAAAATAGACTTCGCTACTTCCAAACTTAACATAACCTCGTTTTTGTCGACGACGTTCGAGAACCTCACCCCACTCTAAGAATAAAGCTAAATCATATAAGTATGGTTCATATTCAGGGTGGGGGATATGTCTTTCAAAAATATCGTTAACATCTTCATAACTCATTTTCATCTTTGATTTAATGATCCCATCAAAGCGTTCAAAGTTGACGACCTCACCATCGGGAGTTAACTCAACCAAATATGAGAAAGTTAAACGATCAACATCAGGGTTAAGGGAACAAATACCATTCGTTATATTTCTAGGAAACATTGGTATGGAAAACTTATAAGGATAGCCACTTGTTCCTCTTCTTCGCGCTTCTAAATCAAGGGTTGTATTGGCGGGAATCCAATAGTCAACATCGGATATATGACCAATAAAAACAAAATTGCCATTAGCTTTTTTAGTAATTTGAAAAGCATCATCCATATCCTTACAAGTTTTACCATCTAAAGTAAAAACATTAGCTGAACGAAAATCGACGCCACCATTACTAAGACGTTTTTCAATATCTAGATTAGTTACATAATCACTAATTTTACTTGCTTGTTGAAGAGCTGCTTCACTAAACTCGATTTCCATGCCATTACTTCGGGCAATCGTGGCAATATCAAAAGTTGGATCATCTTTATGACCGATGAAATCGACAATATGTCCTAGATAAGCATCATCTATTTTGTCTAAACCAATTTTAATGACAATGCGTTCACCATCAATCAGTTTAGCCATTTCTGCATCAGGAATAGTTACATTAATAGCTGTTGGCCAATTATAGGGAATGAGCTCACCATTAACATAGTCAAAAATTATCTCACCATGATTACGTTTTAATATTTTATCAATACTACCTCTTGAGTTTCCTAAAGCTTTGTAGTTATTACGACGAACAATGACAATATCGCCGACAATCGCTCCATTTAAATAACTATCTGCAATAAAAATGTTATTACGACCTACAACGACATAAGCTTTACCTTTGCTGTTACATCTAACTTCGCCAATGGCTAATTCTGGTAGCTTATCAAATAACATATATTCATCATAATCATTTAAATAAAGATAACCACTTACTTCAAGATCATACAAGGAACTTTTTAAAATGGTTAAGTCTTCCTCACCATCAATATGGAGATATCTTTTAATTTGCTTAAAAGTCAAATTTTTGTTTTTATTTTTTAGCAATTCCATAATTTGTTTTTGCAATGCTGTTAACTCACTCACAACCCTCACCTCTATCTTAAATATATAATAAAATTAATATCAAAGTAAAGATAAATAGGGAAAATTTTGATATTTTTTTAATTATAAATATTTTT
>CANPYM010000010.1 GCA_947588685.1 uncultured Bacilli bacterium
TGATTTTCATCATCCTCTATAACTAGATTCATTTATCAAATTTATTGTCCACCAACACTATTTGACAAAGAACCTTTTTTTTAGCTTTGACAATCTAGATTAGCCAAATCTTTTTCATTTAATTCTTCAAAAGATAGTAAATATTTTTTATCTTCAGGTAGTTTATCTTTATCGATTTCATCCATATCAAACGTAAATGTTAAGATACCTTTATCACTAATACTTGTTCCACTACTAATGCCATTAATATTTTCATATGTTTTATCAAAATTATCTTTTTCTTTTTCAATTGTTTCTAATTCATCGCCTTCAAAAGTATATGTATAGATAATCTTATTTACCACGTCACCCGTATAGTTAACTTCAATAATGGTATCAGAACTTATATCTGTGCGTCCTGTACAGACAAGTTCAACTAATTCTTCTTTTTCTTCAGGTTCTTCTTTCGGTTTCTCTTCTTCTTTAGGTTTAGGCATTAAAGCGATAAGATCAAGACCGATTAAAAATAAGATTAGGATATAGTTAATAATGCTAAAGAATAGGGCGGCTGTTTTGTTTGTAACACTGACAAGGCAAAGGAGGAAAATAGATATAAAAAGTAGTGTTAGTTTAAAAAGATTAGCTTTGGTTGAAAAGTCAAAACCGACATTAAGATATTCATAGATGAAATAGATTAAATAGCCAGTAACAAGAAAGAATAAAATAAGTTTCATAATTAATTCTTTTTTATCAATATGTTCTTTCTCGTCCTTTTTCTCTTCTTTGATGTTTTCAATTTTTTCAATTTTCTCTTCTTTTTTAAGAGCTGGTCTTTCTTCTTTAACTTTATTTTTTTCTTCCTTTACTTTTTCATCTTTGATAGTTGGCTCCTCTTTTTTTATGCTTTCTTTTTTCGAAACTTTGATATCAAGCGTTTCTTCTTTTTTTTCTTCTTTCGTATTTTTCATATTATCACCAATTATATTATACAATAAAAATTGTCATAAATAAATTGGAAAACACATATAAAATATGCTATTATATAAATAGTGATGTATATGGAAAAAGAAATGTTATTAAAAATAGCTGAATTAGTTATTGTACCTTTTATTGTCGTCGCTTTAGTTATTCCTTTTATTAAGGATTTAGCGCGTCATTTAGGAGCGATGGATGAACCTGATGAACGTAAAGTACATAAAAAGCCGATTCCACGTATGGGTGGCCTTGGTGTATTCATTGGCTTTTTAATAGGGTATATGTTATTTGGTGAGACGACACCTATTATGAACTCTATTTTAATTGGTAGTTTCTTTATTATTTTAACCGGTGTTTTTGATGATATTATTTCTTTAAAACCCTTGACGAAGTTTTTAGGACAATTAGCGGCAGCTTTAGTTGTTGTCTTCTATGGTGGTCTTATGATTAAAGATATCAGTGCTTTTGGTATCTATATTGATTTTGGTATCTTTGCCTATCCACTTACCATTTTCTTTATCTTGGGATGTATTAATTGTATTAATTTAATTGATGGCTTGGACGGCTTATCTAGTGGTATATCTAGTATCTTCTTTTTAGCTATTGGTATTGTTGCTGCTTGTCGTTATCAAATGGATTTAGCCTTTACTTTAACATTTATTATGTTAGGATCTTGTCTTGGTTTCTTATTATATAATTTTCATCCAGCTAGTATTTTTATTGGTGATACAGGATCAATGTTTTTAGGCTTTATTATGTCGGTTATAACGATGTTAGGTTATAAAAACGTTATGATGTCATCATTAATTATTCCGTTATTAATTTTAAGTGTACCAATATTAGATACGTGCTTTGCTATTATTAGAAGAAAACTTAAGGGTGAAAGTATTTCTAAACCGGATAAATCGCATATTCATCATCAATTTTTAAAAAGGGGATTTACCCATGTTGAAACAGTTTTAACAATTTATATAATTACTTTCTTGTTTGCGATGGCATCGGTTATTTATGTCTTAGTCAATGCCGTTTTAGGTTATATTATCTATGGTATACTTTTATTTGCTTTAATTGTTTTTGCCTTAAAGACTGATATTATCGTTTCTCATAAAGATAGAGATAAAAAGAAAAAAGATAATAATATTTAAAAGTAAAGTAATGATGAAAAATAATTTATTTACCTAGTTGTTTTTCCTTGTTTTCATTAAGGAAGTGTGAAAATGAATAAAGAAAATGTTTTATATCTTGTTATTCCTTGTTATAACGAAGAAGAAATGCTTGATATAACAACTAAAGAATTAACGAAGAAGATGAATGATCTTATTGCTTCAAAAAAGATATCATCTAATAGTAAAGTTATGTATGTTGATGATGGATCGAAAGATGCGACTTGGTCTTTAATATCTTCGGCTCACGAAGCTAATCCTCTTTTTACTGGTATTAAATTATCGCGTAATAGGGGACATCAAAATGCTTTATTAGCTGGTCTTATGACGGCTAAAAAGTATGCTGATATAACGATTAGTATGGATGCTGACTTACAAGATGATATCAATGTTATTGATAAGATGTTAGATGAATATAGTAACGGATCAGAAATTGTCTATGGTGTTCGTAGTTCTAGAAAAAAGGATAGTTTCTTTAAACGCTTTACGGCGCAAAGTTTTTATAAACTGATGCATTTGATGGGTGTTGAAATTGTTTTTAATCATGCTGATTGTCGTCTTATGAGTAGAAAAGCTTTAGAAGGCTTGGAAGAGTTTGATGAAGTAAATCTTTTCTTAAGAGGTATTGTCCCACAAATTGGTTATAAGACATCTATTGCTTATTATGAACGGAATAAACGTGTTGCTGGAAAGTCAAAGTATCCTTTAAAAAAGATGCTTAAGTTTGCGATTGATGGCATTACTTCCTTTAGTGTTAAACCTCTTCGTTTAATTACTTCTCTTGGCTTTTTAATGTCTATCTTTAGTTTTATTATTTTAGTTTATTCTGTTGTTGTTAAACTATGCGGAAATACGGTTGAAGGTTGGACCTTTATTGTATGTTCTATTTGGCTTGTCGCTGGTATTCAATTATTATCTTTAGGTGTCATCGGCGAATACGTTGGCAAAATATATATGGAAGTAAAACACCGTCCTAAATACATTATTGAAAAGGAATTAGATTAATGCGTTTATGGGATATTTATTGCAAGCATAAAGAGGGTATTAACTATCTTATCTTTGGTTTTCTAACAACGGCTTTAACCCTTTTTACATATTATCTTTTAACCCTAACGATTTTAGATGCCAAAGTACCATTAGAACTGCAACTTGCCAATATCATATCTTGGATAGTAGGTTTTTTATTCGCTTATATTACTAATCGTAAGTTTGTTTTTCAAAGTAAAAATAAACAAGTTACTAGTGAGTTTCTAAAGTTTTTAGGTAGTAGGTTATTTACACTATTACTTGATATGGGAATTATGTATGTTTTTGTATCTTTAATGCATTTTGATAATCGTCTTATTAAATTAATTTCTCAGGTTGTTGTTATTGTTGGTAATTATCTTTTAAGTAAATTAATTGTTTTTGTCAAAAAGAAATAGATTTTATTTCTTTTTTGTTTGCTATTACATAGACTAATTTGTTATAATAAATGCGTATGCGATGAAATAAGAGCTGGTGTAGGATGAAAAAGAAAAAACAAAAAAAGAAAGAAGAGAATAAATTAACTATAGTTAATATGATTTTTACCATTTGCTTTATTGTAATAGTCGGTGGTGGGGGATTTGTGACTATCTTTAGGACTCCTAAAGAACGATCTTATATGGAAAATCGTAATTTAGAGAAGTTTACATTACCTACCTTTAAAACTTTTGTCCGTGGTACTTTTCAGGAAAACTTAGAAACAGCGATGACGGATTAATTTCCTTTAAGTCAAGAGATTAAAGAAATAACGGATGATAAATTAAACTTTACTAGTTACTTTTCCATCCCTAAAAAAGTTTGCCAAAATCATTATGTTTATATCCATAAAGAACGAGCTTTAGCTTCTTGCACCGATTATATTGTTGAATTACCTTTAACGATAGAAGAACGTCAAAAAAATGTTGATAATCATTTAGCTTATTATAATGATTTTAATGAATTAGCCGATACCTATTATTATGTTATTCCAAGGTCTTATGCTTTTGATTTTGAAAAAGGCGTCTTAACTTTTGATAGTTATACGCTTCTTAAAAATAATTTAAAGGGTAAATATCATCTTGAGACGTTGGACGTCAAGAACCTCGAAGATTACCAGAAGTATTTCTTTAAAACGGATCATCATTGGAACAATAAAGGCCAATATCAAGGTTATAAGGATATTATGAAAATGTTTGGTAAAGAAGATGAAATTCGTTCTGTTGTTGATGAAATAACCATTACCAATCCACCATTTTATGGAACATCTTCTACGTATGCTCGGCAGTTAAAACGAAACGAAGATTTTAGCTTTTATACTTTTGACATTCCACCATACTTTTATAAACGAGATGGTGTCCTTATGGAAAGTCCCCATTTTGATGAGGAAAGTGAAAGACATAAATTTGAATATTATTATATTTCGCTTTATGGTTCTGATTTTGGAGAAATTGTCTATGACTTTAAAGAACCTGAAAAGGAAAATTTAATGATTTGGAAATCATCATTTTCTAATCCTATTAATGAGCTTATTGCTAGCCATTTTAATAAAACATATATTATTGATGCTCGCTATTATGAAACCCATGATAATTTTGATTACGAAGAATACATTAAAGCTAATGATATTGATAAAATCCTTGTTTTAGCTTCAACTGATGTTGTCGATGGCTATGGATTTAATCTAAAAGTGAATAAAGAGGCTGCTTAGTAGCTTAACTTTACCTTGTACGTCTTATCATTACTTTTTGTTATTTATTTTATAAATATCGTCATTACCGAAATTTGTTATCACTTAGATTAATTTGTTATAATAAATGCATTAGGCGATGACATAGAAGTTGGTATAGTATGAAAAGAAAAAAACAAAAAAAGAAAGAAGAGAATAAATTAACTATAGTTGATATGATTTTTACCATTTGCTTTCTTATAATAGTAGGCGGTGGGGGATTTATGACTGTCTTTAGGACTCCTAAAAAACTTTCTTACCTAGAGGGTCGCGAATTAAAGACATTTAAAATGCCTAACTTTAAAACTTTTGTGCTCGGTACCTTTCAGAAAAATTTGGAAGACGCGTTGACTGATCAATTTCCTTTAAGTCAAAAGATTAAAGAGGTAACCGATGATAAATTCAACTTTACTAGTTATTTTCCGGTCCCTAAAAAGGTCTGTTTAAATCATTATGTCTATTTGCATGAAGAACGGGCTTTAGCCTCATGCACAAATCAGATGGTTGAACTACCATTAACTGTCGAAGAACGGCAAGAGGATGTTGATAATCATTTAGCTTATTACAATGATTTTAATGAATTAGCTGATACCTATTATTACGTTATTCCAAGGTCTTATGCTTTCGACTTTGAAAAAGGCGTACTAACCTTTGATACTTATTCTTTACTTAAAAATAATCTAAAAGGTAAATATCATATTGAGACGTTGGATGTTAAGAACCTTGAAGATTATCAAAAGTATTTCTTTAAAACAGATCATCATTGGAACAATAAAGGCCAATATCAAGGTTATAAGGATATTATGAAAATGTTTGGTAAAGAAGATGAAATTCGTTCTGTTGTTGATGAAATAACCATTAAAGATCCACCATTTTATGGTTCAGCTTCTAAGTATGCTCGGCAGCTAAAACGAAGCGAAGATTTTAGTTTCTATACTTTTGACATTCCACCATACTTTTATATGAGGGATGGTGTTCTTACGGAAAGTCCTCATTTTGATGAGAAAAGCAAAAGGTATAAGTTTGAATATTATTATAATTCACTTTATGGTGATGATATTGGAGAGATTGTCTATGATTTTAAAGCACCTGAAAAAGAAAATTTAATGATTTGGGCTTCATCATACTCTAATCCTATCAACGAACTTATTGCCAGTCATTTTAATAAAACCTTTATTATTGATGTTCGATGGTTAGAAAGCTTTGATTATAAAGAATATATTAAGGCCAATGACATTGATAAAATTCTTGTCTTAGCTTCAACTGATGTTATTGATGGATATAGGTGGAATATGGGAGGTGATAAAGATGCTGTTTAGTAGTTTAACTTTTCTTTGTATCTTCTTACCACTACTTTTTGTTATTTATTTTATAAGTAGTGATAAATATCGTAATCTAATACTATTTGTTTTCTCCCTTGTTTTCTATGCTTGGGGTGAGCCAAAATATATCTTTCTTATGTTACTATCGATTAGTGTTAACTATGTTTTAGCTAGATTAATTGATAAATATCGTAAGCGCAAAAAAACTAGTAGAAGTATACTTCTACTAGCAACGCTATTTAACATATCGTTGCTAGTAATATTTAAATACTTTAACTTCCTAATTGATAATGTTAATGCTTTATTAAACTTAAATATTACTATTCGTGATATTGCTCTTCCAATCGGTATAAGTTTCTATACCTTCCAGATTTTATCATATGTAATTGATGTCTATCGGGGCGAAGTTAAGGTTCAAAAGAATATTATTTCTTTAGGTACTTATATTTCTTTGTTCCCACAATTAATTGCTGGACCAATTGTTCGTTATAGTACAATTGAAAAACAATTAACTCATCGAACGGTTACATTTGATAAGTTTACAAAAGGCGTTAAAAGGTTTATTGTCGGTTTAGGTAAAAAGGTTATTATTGCGAATAATATGGCTATGATAGCTGATACAATATTTGATAGTAGTAGTGTTTCTGAATATAGTTGGATTATTATTTTAGTTAGTCTACTTGCTTATACTTTCCAAATCTATTTTGATTTTTCAGGATATAGTGATATGGCAATTGGTCTTGGTCATATGTTTGGTTTTGACTTTGAAGAAAACTTTAATTATCCTTATGCCTCATTTAGTATAACGGATTTTTGGCGAAGATGGCACATTTCTTTATCATCATGGTTTAGAGATTATGTCTATATTCCTTTAGGTGGTAATCGTTGTAAAAAGCCCCGTTGGATTTTGAATCTTTTCTTAGTATGGCTTCTTACCGGTTTGTGGCATGGTGCTAGTTGGAATTTTGTTTTATGGGGACTATACTATTTTGTCATCTTACTTGTTGAAAAATTGTTCTTACATAAGTTATTAGATAAATTACCTAAATTACTTCGTTATATATATGCTTTTGTTTTAATCAATATTGGCTGGTTAATTTTTAGAATTGAAGATATCAATACTTTATTAATACTATTTAAAAATCTCTTTACTTTAAAAAGAGGGGATTTCTATTTAGATCTTGCTCATAATTATTATCTATTAAATTATGTACCATACTTTATCTTTGCAATTATCGGTAGTTTTCCAGTTGTAAAGTGGTTTAATCAAAAGATGAAAAACGAATTGTTTAAAACTTGTCTAAGCAATATTTTGTTACTCGCTATTTTAGGGTTATCAATTATTTTCCTTATTAATAATAGTTATAATCCATTTATCTATTTCCGCTTTTAAATTAAAGGTAGATATATATCTACTTTTAATTTGCATAAAAGATGATTTTTTGTTAAAATAACTCGTGTTTGGAGTGGTTATATGAAAAAGAAGGAAACAGTTACAAAACATAATGGTATTATTGCCATATGGAAGTTTTTATTTGCTTTACTTATTTTATGCTTTCATTGTGCGATATTAATAGATCCTAATCCTAGTCGTTCTTTGTTTGTCAAGGGAAGCATTGGCGTTGAGTTTTTCTTTTTAGTATCTGGTTATCTTTTAGCTCGTAAGGTTTTTGAAGATGAAGCTAAAGATACAAGACCAATATATCAATCAACATGGCAATATCTTTGTCATAAAATAAAATCTTTTTATCCATACCTTTTATTTGCTTTTGTTATTATTACAGCTAGTGATGTTTTCTTGCATCATAATTTATCCCCAATTATACATTTAGAAAAAATGGCGGAATTGACTTTACTAAATCAAGCCGGTCTTTCGTTCCCATTTTTCAGTAATGTATCGTGGTATTTATCAGCTTTAGTTATTGCTTCAGCGATTATTTATCCTTTATTAAAAAAATATCAAAAGACTTTTTCCTCATTAGTTGCGCCTATTTTAGGTATTTTGATTTGTTGTTTTTTAATTCATTATAATAATGGTCATTTAAGGGGACCAGGTAATTATATATGTTTCGCTTATGAAGGATTTTTTAGAGGATTTGCTGAGTTATTACTTGGTATTACGGCTTATGAGTTAGTCTTAAGACTTAAAAAAGTTAATTTTACAAAGATTGGTTCCATTGCTTTATCAGTTGTTTGTTTTTCATCTTTAGCTTTTGTTTTTTTGTTTAATGCTCTATACAAAAGAGCGATTAAAGTTGATTATATAAGTTTAATTTTACTACTGATAGGTGTTGTAGTAGCTTTCAGTGGCAAGACATTTTTCTTCGAAAAATGTAATAATAAAATATTTTATTATCTCGAACGACTATCATTACCATTATACTTAAATAATTGTATTTTCATTTATATTATAGATAGTGAATTAATCAAAGGGGCATTTACCTTATCATATCCTTTAAAGTTTGTACTTGTCATTCTTTTAACTATTCTATTCTCAGCTTTAGAATTATACCTAATGAAATATATTATGAGGCTATATGATAAAATTAAAAATAGATGTAAAAAAATTATAATAGAAGGTTAATAAATTAACCTTTTTTTTGCGCTTTATATAGCGTTATGTTATAATTAAATGGGATTGTTTAGGAGAAGAAAAGAATGGAAAAAGTTAAAATATCAGTTGTTATACCAGTATATAAAGCTTATGATTATCTTGAAAAATGTCTTGATAGTGTGCTTAATCAAAGCTTATCGTTTGAAGATAATATCGAACTTATTTTAATTAATGATGGCTCACCTGATAATAGCGAGGAGATTTGCTTAAAATATAAGGATATGTATCCTGATAATATCATTTATTTAAAGCAAGAGAATCAAGGTGTATCAACCGCTCGTAATAATGGTATAAGTAAGGCCCGAGGAAAATACATTATGTTTTTAGATAGTGATGATTATCTAGAAGCTAATAGCCTTGAAGCTTTGGTAGCGTTTTTTGATGAACATTATGATGAAGTTGATTTAGTTACATATCCACTATATTATGATACTTATGGTAAGATAAAAAGACATAAACGTTATGATATCTACAATGGAAAAACAGGGGTTTATGATGTTAATGATATGCCTTATGTTAATCAATCAACGATTAATGTCGTTGTTAAGAATGAAGAAAATAATCATTTGTTTGATACCCATATGCGCCTTCAAGAAGATCAAAACTATTGTACGGAAGTAATTATGAAGAAGGGTAAAATTGGGTATGTCAATGAAGCTATTTATTATTATCGTAAGTATGATGCTAGTGTATCGATGTCTCGAAATAACCCTTTTTATTGCTTTGAAGACATTATGGCTTATAATGAGGGCTTATTAAAAAAATATGAAAATAATGGGATTCCCCGTTATATTCAAAGTTTAGTATCTAATACGATCAAATGGCGCGTTAACGAAGATAAATTATATCCATATCATTATCATCATCAAGAGTATGAAAAGGCCGTACGAAGGATTAAAAAAATACTAGAACAAATTGATGTTGATATTATTGCGCATATGCCTAATACATCACTTTTAGTTAGAACTTATTTACTTACTTTAAAGGGTATTAAGCCAACTATAAGAAAAGACAATGATGATTTTGTCATAACAGCACGTGATGAGGTTATCGACCGGTTTGATAGTATGCCTTGTGTGATTGATCATTTAGTTTTATCAAAATGTTCACTTAAATTAGTAGCGACTTTATCTAAGCCATTATTTTCAGGTGATATGCCGGAAGTTTATTTAGTAAAGATGACTAGTGATGGTCTTAAGAAGGATAAGATAACTTTACGGGAAGATAATAATGGTTATATTAAAAATATTCCTCTAGCGCCACTATATGGCTTTACTATTGATGTTCCACTTCAAGGCGTTAAAAAATTATCGTTAGAAGTAATAACGAAAGAGGGGATTTTACCAGTTAAGTTTACGGTTGGAAAGTTTGCATCAAAGATTAAAAATAATTATCACTTCCAGGTTCGTATTTTAGATGATGTTTTAGAAGTTAAAAAGACTCATAAACTTGATAGTTTCTTTTATAATTTAAAAAAGATTCGTCGGTGTCCATTAAAAGGAGTAGGATATCGTCTTTTAACTTTAGTTTATTGCCACAAAAAGGATATTTGCCTATATTATGATAATGGTACTAAAGCTTTAGAAGGAGTGTTTGCTTCAAATAGTCATAAAAATGACAATATCAAAAGATATTACATTTACGATGAAAAAGATAAAAAGAAAAAGCCATCTAAAAAGATGCTTAAGTTTGGTTCTTTAAAACATAAAGTTCTTTTCCTTATGGCAGATAAGTTAGTGACAACTGATTATAGGAGAACATTCTCACCCTTTGGGGCGATGATGAAAAAGTATGATGATATCCTTCATTATCAGCTTATCTATTATCCAACGTTTATTAATCATATAACCAATTTAAGTGTCTTATCAAGAGAATGTAGTGAGATTGATAAGTGGGTTATATCATCATTTTTTGAAAAAGAGAATCTAATACAAAAATACCATTTTCAATTAGATGATCTTATTGTTTCCAAAGTTGAAGTTAAACCATCTGATGAAGCTAAAAATAATATTATTATTGATCTTGATTACCGGGCTTATTTAATTGGGGAAGAAGTTAATGGTAAAAGACTTCCTAAAGATGATGCTTTTATTCATTCATCTTATTTTAAAGAATTATTTCAATTTTTTCATAATCCTAAATTAAATGCTTTGTTAAAACAAAAAAACCTAACATTAACTTTTAGGTTAGATTCACGTTTTAACTCTTATGCCTCATATTTTGAATTACAAGGTTTAAATAATATTAAGTTAACTGATAAGTATCAGTTAACTAATCAAGATATTTTGATTACAGATTTTAGTTATCAACAATTTAATGCCGCTTTAAAGCAGATTCCTGTTCTTTACTTTTTACCTGATGAGGCAGAGTTTAAAGCGGGTTTACATGATTTTTCAAGACTTGATTTACCATATGAGCAAGCCTTTGGCCCACTATGTAAAACAAGTGATGAATTGCTAGAAGCCCTTTATCTACTTAGTAAAAAACATTTTAAGGTTGATCCTTTATATCAAAAAATAATGAATGATTTTTTTATTACGAAAGATAGTACTAATTAATTTAAATAGTTATAGAAAGGGGTTAATTATGCCCAAGAAGGATTATTTAAAAATCTTTTTACAACGTATGAGAATGATATATTATGTTATCGCATATCCTCTTTTTCAACTTTTTGTTAAAGAACGCGACAATAATATTTTATTCTTATCTGATTCTAGGACCACTTTTAGTGGCAATTTTGCCTTTGTCAAAGATGAGTTGGTACGGCGTGGGGGATATGAAATAAGAGGCATTTTTAAAAAATCTTTAAAAACGCCCCGCCCATTAAAAGATTATTTTCGTCTTGTCTATTTTTTAGCGCGATCAAAATATGTTTTTGTTGATGATTTTTATCCTTTAATTTATCCCATTCGTTTAAAAAAAAGCAAGGAATTAATTCAACTTTGGCATGCGATGGGTGCTTATAAAACAGTCGGATATGCTAGAGCTAATAACGGATATACATTAACGCACCGTAATTATACGAAAGCGATTGTTAGTAGTGAGAAAATTCGTAAAGATTACGCTAAAGCCTTTGGTATTAGTATCGATAAGGTCTATGCTTTAGGTATTCCCAGAACAGACATTTTCTTTGATGCGGCGTACGCTAAAAGGGTAAAAGAGATGTGGTTTAAGAAATATCCTGTCTTAAAAGATAAAAAGATTTTACTTTTTGCTCCGACTTTTCGGGGAGCTGGTCAAAAGAGTGCGTATTATGATTTTAGTAAAATTGATTTTGCTAAAATAAAAGAAGTTTTACAAGATGAGTATATTTGTATTATTAAGCTTCATCCTTTTATTCAAAATCGTCCTGATATTGATTTTGAAAATGATCCTTTTTACCTTGACTTAACAAGTGAAAGAGAAATTAATGATCTTCTTTTTATAACGGATTTGTTAATTACTGATTATTCGTCAGTTATCTTTGAATATTCTTTATTTAATAAACCCCTTATTTACTATGTTCCTGATTTAGAAGAATATATTGGCAGTCGTGATTTCTTTTATCCTTTTGATCATTATGATTATGGCTTGGTAGCTCATAATATGGATGAACTTGTAGCAGCTTTAAAAAATCCTCAAGTTGATTTAAAAAAGCTCAAGGACTTTAAAGATTATTTTTGCTCACAGTGTGATGGTGAGGCTACGAAAAGGGTAGTAGATACTTTTATAGGAGGATAAAATGACATTTATATTAAAAATTGTAATCTTATTGATGCGCTTTATTTACTTTTTTATTAAATTGTTACCAACTAGAAATAAGGTTACTATGATTAGTAGGCAATCGAATAAGCCAACCAGTGATTTTCTTTTATTAAAAAAAGAAATAGAAAAACAAACATCATTCAAAGTTGTTATGTTAACAAAAAAACTAGAGCCAAGTATCTTTAAAAAGTTTTTATATGTTTTTCATATTCTAAGACAGATGTATCATATTGCGACATCAAAAGTTGTTCTTTTAGATAGCTACTGTCTTCCTGTTAGTTTACTCCATCATAAGAAAAAATTGCTTGTTATCCAAATGTGGCATGCGATGGGTTCACTTAAGAAGTTTGGCTATAGTGTTGTTGAAACCGATACGGCATCATCAGCTTTTAAAAATAAGATGACTAAAGACCGTAAGAAAAGTATTGTTAAAGTAATGCGGATGCATAAAGGCTACGATTATATTTTAACGAGTAGTGATGAAAGTGCGCCACACTTTGCTGAAGCTTTTGGTTATCCTTTAGAAAAGATGGTTGTTATTCCACTTCCAATTGTTGATTTATTAACAGATGTTTTCTATCGAAAGCAGATGGAAGATGAAATTAAGAATATCTATCCTGAGATGAGAAAGCGGAAAAATATTGTTTATGTACCAACTTTCCGCCCTGAAGAAAAAGAGGATAAGATTCAAGAATTAATTGATAGTGTGGATTATGAACATTATAACCTTATTATTAAATTACATCCTTTAACTAAACTTAATCACTATGATGAACGTGTTATTTGGGATAAACAGTTTACCTCCCAAGATATGCTTCTGGCATCTGATATAATTATTTCCGATTATTCAGCTATTATCTATGAGGCATCATTACTTAATAAACCTTTGTATTTTTATATTTATGATTATAATGAATATGTTAAAATGCGAGACTTTTACACTGATTTTAAAAAAGAATTACCAGGTTTTATGAGTGGTGAGGCCAAAAAAATTATCGATGCGATTACAAGTGAAAAATATGATTTAAAGAAAATAAAAGCATTTCAAGAAAAATATGTCAATATAACTGATAAAAAAGCTTGTGAGCGGATTGTTGCGTTTATGTTAAAAGCGCTTGCTTTCAAAAGAAAATAATGTCATTTTTCTTTTAAAGGGGTTTATGTTATAATGATTATGTGATAGAAAGTATGGTGAAATTATGGTATATGCCGAAATATTAGCTGGTGGGATTGGCCGGCGCATGGGGAATAATGATATGCCAAAACAATTTTTAATGTTAGGTAATAAACCGATTATTATTCATACCCTAGAACAATTTTTATTAGTAAGTGAATTTTCCAAAATTATTATTGGATGCCCTAGAGATTGGATGGGCTATATGAATGATTTGATTTTAAAATATATTGGTGTCGATGACAAAGTTGTTGTTATTGAAGGTGGTGCTGATCGTAATGGGACGATTATGAATGCTTGTAAGTATATTGAATTAAATTTTGGTTTAACAAGCAAAGATATTTTAGTTACCCATGATGCGGTAAGACCACTAGTTGACTATCGTATTATTACGGATAATATTAAAGCATGTAAAAAATATGATGCTGTTGATACGATTATTCCGGTTGCGGATACGATTGTTGAGTCATTAGATGGTAAGGTTTTAAGTAGTGTTCCAATCCGTGATTATTTGTATTTGGGACAAACGCCACAGACCTTTAAAATTAAAGAGTTGGTTAATACTTATGAAAGTTTAACTGATGAGGAAAAGAAAATTTTAACTGATGCTTGTAAGATATTTGTCTTAAAGAATAAAAAGGTTGGTTTTGTTCAGGGTGAAGAATATAACCTTAAAATTACAACGATGCACGATTTAAAACTTGCTAATGCGATAGTGGAAGTTGGTTTAAACCATGATTAATTGTCATTATCGTTTGCAATCACCACGACGCATTGGTCTTGATTTTATTGAAGAAGAATTAACGGATAACAAAGTTGTTGTAAGGCCAACTTATTTATCTATTTGTGCTGCTGATGAAAGATATTATCAAGGACAAAGAGATCCGGAAACTTTGAAGAAAAAATTACCAATGAGTTTAATTCATGAAGCTGTTGGTGAAGTCTTAAGAGATCCTAAGGGGGAGTTTGCTCCTAATACCAAAGTTGTCTTAATTCCTAATACGCCAACAGAACATGATAGTATTGTCAAAGAAAACTATTTAAGAAGTAGTAAGTTTCGTGCTAGCGGCTTTGATGGCTTTATGCAAAATGTCGTTTTAATGGATCGTGACCGGATTATTCCTTATAAAAATGTGGAAGATCGGATTGCTGTTCTGTTAGAACTTATGAGTGTGACAATGAATGCTTTGGAACACTTTAATCAATATAGTCATTTAAAAAAACAAACATTAGGTGTTTGGGGTTGTGGTAATGTTGGATATGTAACGGCCTTAATTTTAAAGAAGATATATCCAAATGCTAAAATTATCGTTTTTGGAACCAATATTAATAAACTACATTATTTTCAGTTTGCTGATGCGACATATCTAATTAACGATATTCCTGAAGATGTCCATGTCGACCATGCTTTTGAGTGTGTTGGGGGACATAGTGCCGAAAATGCTATTAATCAGATAATTGATTTGATTAATCCTCAAGGCTCTATTGCTTTGATGGGTGTATCTGAAGATTTAGTTGGTATCAATACAAGAATGGTCTTAGAAAAGGGTATAACTATTCTTGGTAATAGCCGGAGTGGCCGTGAAGATTTTGAAGCCGCAATTAAGTTTTTAGATGATTTTCCCGAAACAAAAGAATATTTTGGTCGTATCATATCGGAAGAGATTGTTGTTAAATCAATTGCCGATATGACGAGAGCTTTTGAAGTTGACAATGATGCTGACTTTAAAACCATTATGAAATGGGATATTTAAAAATGACTTGGAGGTCTGATAATGATTAAAAAAATAAAATTAGGAATAAAAATTATCATCATCAAAATAATTAATTTTATGTTTATGATTTTCCCTATTGATCAAAAGAAAGTTTTATTCTTATCTGATCAAAGAGCGGCATTAGGAGCTAATCTTGCTTGTATGTATGATTATATTAAAGATGATGAATATAAAAAGATTACGCTTCTTAAAAAAGATAATTTTCAACATCGTTCGTTAAAAGAAAATATTGTTTTAATCTATCATTTAACGACAGCTAAATATATTTTATTAGATGACTGGGCTAAGTTTGTTAGCATTATTCGTCGTCGTAAAAAACAGGTTATTGTTCAGCTTTGGCATGGACCTGGAGCATTTAAAACGTTTGGCTATAGTCGTCACGATTATACGAATAAGAAAAGCAAGTATCGGATGCATCGTAATTATACGAAAGCGATTGTTACAGCTGAAGATATCCGGTGGTGCTTCGCTGAAGGTTTTGGTATGGATGTTGCTAATGTTAAAGCGACTGGCTTTCCAAGAACCGATTGTTTCTTTGATAAAAAATATTGTGAAAATGTCAGACGCGATTTTTATAAATCTTATCCCGAACTTAAAAAGAAGAAGATTGTCTTATTTGCGCCCACTTACCGGGGTGAGACTTTAAGTGGAGCTTATTATAAGTTTGATGAATTAAACTTAAAAATGTTAAAAGATGCGTTAGGAGATGATTATGCTTTCATCATTAAGTGGCATCCAGCTATTAACAGTTTACTTGAAAATGGTAAATTATCTTTTGATGCGAGTGGTTATGATGGCTTCATCTATGATTTTTCTAAGGAACGGGATATTAACGATTTATTACTTATCACCGATGTATTAGTTACCGATTATTCATCAGTTATCTTTGATTATTATTTAGTTGATAAGCCAATCGTTTATTTTACTTATGACTTAGAAGAATATAAAAGTGGTCGGGGACTATATTTTCCTTTCTTAGATTATGTTTATGGCGCTACAGCAACTAATTGCGAAGAGATGATTAAAGCAATCAAAAAAGGGGATATGTGTGAGGATAAAAGAAAGAAATTTTATCAAAAGTTTATGAGTGCCTGTGATGGTAAGGCGACCGAAAAAACTTATAATTTTATTTTTGATAAAGATCAAAAATAGTCAATTATCCTAATTTTTGTCATATAATATGGTAAACTTCCAATTTGACAATTGGGGTAAAATTTGCTATAATCTATGTCGTTAGTGGCACATTATTCTAGTCATTAACATTTGTTACGAAGACGGGGGTAAAATACCGCCAAAGAGCACATCTATGAAACTTCTGGTGTTTGCTTTTTACGCCCAGTTTAGGGTGAATGCTGGAAGGTAGAGTGTTGGGCATCCGTAATGGCATACGCAAATGACCCACCATTCATGGAGACCTATTTATGTGTTAAGCCTATACGTACCATACTGATGGACTTAATACGGAATGGGATTAAACCTACCAAGTGATGAAAGTTACGGGTAGTGTAGCTTGTCTTGAGTGATTATTGGGGATAATTAAGGATTAATGTAACCGTAGCTAAGTTATATTAATGATTTCGGGTTTGAAACAATAGTTGCAAAAAAGTACTAGGAACAAATGTTGTGGTGAGGAAATCTCCTAGAGTGCATTTTAATATAGGATTATAGTGCGTACTGAGTGGTAATCAAGCCATACAAACAGTGATGTTGTATTGGTTTCCTTAAAGGGGAACCGCAATTTGGTAACGGATTGTGGAAACCAGAGAAATTCTGCTTGACCTATGACGTAAAATTAACTATATTATTCGCCATATAAATGATAAATAAAGGACTTAGTCCTTTTTTTCGTTTCATTGACAAAGTATTATAAATAGTATAAAATTATAGTGTTACATTCCTAAGGAGTTAATATGAAAAAAGATATTAAAAAACAACTGGAAGATAAACGTAAAGCCAAAATGAAAGCTAATTTAAAGTGGAGCTTTAGTTTAATGTTGGTTGCTTTTCTAATATCAGTTGGTTTATCGTTTATATCTGAAATAGCGATGAAGGATGTTAGCTTGTTAGTTGGAACAATCGTTATTTTGGTTTTTATTGGAATTGGTATTTTATTTGATACGATTGGTGTGGCTGTAACGGCAGCTGATGAAGCACCTTTTCATGCAATGAGTTCGAAAAAAGTTCGTGGAGCTAAGATGGCGGTTAGTTTAAAGAAGAATGCCAATAAGGTTTCATCATTTTGTTGTGATGTTATCGGTGATATATGTGGTATTATATCCGGTGCTGCCGGTGTTGCGGTAGCTTCGATATTATCACTTAAGTTTAATTTATCAAGCTTACTTAGCAGTTTAATTATTACCGGTTTTATTGCGGCTTTGACGATTGGTGGGAAATCATTAGAAAAGTCGGCAGCTATCAATAATAGTAATAAGATACTATACGAGTTTGCTAAAGTTTTAAGTATATTCAGTAGGAATTAATGGAGGATTATATGAAAAGATTTTTTCGTAATATAAAAAAGTATTATAAGTATGCCATTTATTCAGCTAAAGCTGAACTAAAAAGTGAGGTAGCTGATTCTTATCTTAACTGGTTATGGTGGGTTATTGAGCCAATATGCTTTATGCTTATTTATACTTTTATTTTTGGAACGGTATTTAATAATAGTGAAAAGTATTTCGCATCATTTGTTTTTATCGGTTTAGCGGCTTGGGAGTTCTTTGATCGAATGATTACCGGTAGTGTTAAATTAATTATCAATAATCGTGATTTAGTAACGAAAGTCTATATTCCTAAATATATCTTGTTATTATCAAAATCATTTACGTATCTATTTAAGTTATTCATCTCGCTTGCGATTGCTTTAGGTCTAATGGTTTTTCAGGGTGTACCACTTACATGGCATCTTGTGTTTGTCATTCCTATTTTAATTATTTTATATATTTTATCCTTTGGCTTGGGACTTTTACTTATGCACTTTGGGGTTACCTTAAACGATTTAGCTAATCTTACCAATATCGGTTTAAAGATGGTCTTCTATTTATCTGGTATTTTCTATAACATTTCGAAACGATTAAAGAATAAACATATTGGGCCATTAAAATTAAGTACATTACTTTTAAAAGTTAATCCGGTCGCCTTTTGTATGAATGAATTACGACAAGTATCTATTTATGCAAGTTTACCTAATTTTAAATGGTTGGGTATTTGGCTTGTTATAGCTTTGATTCTATGTGCTTTAGGTGTCCATGTTATTAATAAAAATGAAAATAGTTATGCGAAGGTGATATAAGATGGCGGAAAATAATAAAAAAATTGCAATAACTGTTAAGAATCTTCATATAACTTATCGTGGGTTAAAGAAGACAAGTATTAGGGCTTCTTGGAAAAAATTAGGATCAAAAGTTGAGTTGTTTCACGCCTTAAAAGGTGTTAGTTTTGAAGTTGAAGAGGGTAAAATACTGGGTATTATCGGTAAGAATGGATCCGGTAAATCGACGATGTTAAGAGCAATAGCTGGTATCTTCTCACCTGATAAAGGTAAAATTGATCTTCACGGCAATACGATTTCTTTATTATCCATTGGGGTAGGTTTCAATAAGAAATTAACCGGAAAAGAAAATATCTACTTATCAGGTATGTTACTTGGCTTCTCTGAAGAAGAGGTAGCTGAAAAAGAAAAAGAAATTATTGACTTTGCTGACATTGGTGATTTTATCTATAAGCCCGTTAAGACTTATTCGTCCGGAATGTATTCCAAATTAGCCTTTGCTATAACGGCTATTTTAGAGACAGATATCATTTTAATCGATGAGGTTTTATCAGTTGGTGATGCGAAGTTCAAAGAGAAAAGTTATAATAAGATGAAAGAACTTATCTCTGATGAACACCGGACCGTTATCATTGTATCGCATAGTTTAGATACCATTAAAGAACTTTGTGATGAAGTTTTATGGCTTAATGATGGCGAGGTCATTATGATTGGCTCACCAGATGAAGTCTTACCAAAATATGAAGAGTTTATGAAATAAGCAGGTGACTGCTTTTTCTTTACACCCAAAAAGTGTAAAGTTTTGTTAATTTGACGTTTTTTGTTTGAAATAGCTTCAAATTTGTTATAATTAAGTTAAGGATAGCCACTCACGGATTATCCGTTATAACAATGAGGTGAGATAATGAGTGCAACAATAATAGATGGTAAAGAATTAAGTGCGAAAGTATTAGATGAAGTAAAAGCCGAAATTAAGGGATGTATGATTAGACCTAGCATCGCCGTTATTCAAGTAGGCGATAATCCTGCTAGTAATTCTTATATTGCTAACAAGGAAAAAGTATGCAGTAGTGTCGGAATCTATTTTCGTTTATTCAAGTTTGAAGATGGGACACCAGAACTTAGCATTATTAACAAAATAAAAGAATTAAATAATGATGAATATGTCAATGGTATAATGGTTCAATTACCATTACCTGTTCAATATAATGAGAAACGTCTTCTTAATACGATTAGTAATGCGAAAGATGTTGATGGCTTAACGGATATCAATGTCGGACGTTTTGTCAATGGTAAAAAGAGTTTAATACCTTGTACGGCTTTAGGTGTTATGCGGATGTTAGATGAAGAGGGCATCGATGTATCTGGTAAGGATGTCGTTATTGTCGGACGGAGTAAATTAGTTGGTCGTCCTCTTGCTACTTTAATGCTAAACCGGGATGCGACGGTTACAACTTGCCATCATTTAACAAAAGATTTAGCTGAACACACGAAAAGGGCCGATATCTTAGTTGTCGCTGCCGGGGTTCCTAATTTGATTACCGCGGATATGGTAAAAAAGGGCGCTGTTGTCATTGATGTCGGCATTAACCGGGTTAATGATACTTTATGTGGCGATGTTGATACCGCTGAAGTAGCTAAAAAGGCTTCTTATATAAGTCCCGTTCCAGGTGGCGTTGGACCGATGACGGTGGCGATGTTAGTGGAAAATGTCTTGACTTGTTATAATGCTAAAAATAGTAAATAAAATATTGGTTATACGCCAATATTTTTTTATGCTTTATTTAAGATAAAAGTATTGATTTTATAACTGGCATAAAAACAGGTGAAAATAATATTTAATGATAAAGCGATAAGAAGACCAACCATACCAAAAGGTAGATATAAGAAGATGGCAAGACCAATTGTTCTAATTAACATATTGATGAATGATATCCGCATATTAATCTTAGCTTTATTCATAGCTCCTAAAGTACTTAAAAGAGGTTGTTCTAAATAGTAAAAGATAAAGACAGGTAAAAGTAATTTTAAGTAATTGATACCTTCATTTGTTTTATATAAAACATTTAGTAAAGTCTTTCCACCAAAGAAAATAATGACACTATAACTTAGTCCAATTAAAAGGGAGATAGCTAGAGCTTGCTTTAATTTTCTTTTTACTTCCATCATATTCCCTTTAGCATAATTTTTACTTATATTAGGTATCAATGCTTGGGAGATGGCGCTGGTAAAAAAAGATGGTAACATAATAATGGGCATAACATAACCATTGATAATACCATACTCAGATATGATATAATCATTACTAAATCCTCCTTTAAGTAAGACAAATGTTAAAATAATGGGTTCTAAAAAATAGGTAACCGATCCAATCAATCTTGAAATAACCGTTGGCATAGCAATATCAAAGATAGCTTTAAAATGTCTTTGATCGGGTTTTAAATCCTCTTTAGTTAACGAAAAATTAGGAAAATAGTGAAGAAAAATTAAAATTGATGATAATTCACTTAAGATGTTTGTAAGAAGGATAAACGTCAGCATCCTACCAATATTATCACTAAAATATTTCGTAAAAAATAAGATTAATAAAAGTTTAATTAAATCTTCTAAAACATTACTGATAACATGGGGATACATTCGTTCATTCGCAAAATAATAACTTCTAAAAATATTTGAAACACTAATAAAGGGAAGAATAAAGCCCATTGATAAAATTGGATAATATAAGATGGGATTATTTAAAAGATTACTTGCGATACTATGAGCAAACAAGAAAAGGAATATAATGATGATGAGATCTAGACTAAGGGAAATGATAAGAGCATAAAACATTAACTTTTTAACATTGTACTTCTTAGATGAAATTAAAACATTTAAAGCGGTTGTAAGACCCATTCCACTAACTGAAATAAGTAAAAGAAAAGTAGGACTCATCATCGCATAAAGACCCATACCTTTAGTGCCTATTTCTCTTGTTAAAACAATTTTGACAAGCATTCCTAAGATTTTCGTAAAAAAACCACCAATAATTAAAATGATGGATGCGTGAATAAATTTGCTTTTTTTCATTATTCTCCTTTAAAAATAAAGTTATTTGATATATAATAATGTATGTAAAAAGTTGGGTGAATAGTATACTATTTACGTTTTAAGCCAAAAACTGATATAATATACGGGATTGGAGTGATGAGTGCTTATGAGTAAAAAAAATACCAAAACAAATAAAAACCCAAAAAATGTTAAAGCACGTCAACCTAAGGATGATGTTTTAAACAAAAAAGAAGTTTTAGAAAAAGAAACAAAAGAGAAAGTAAAAAAAGAAACTAAAAAGGAAGTAAAGGAAGAGAAAAAAGAAGAAATTAAAAAAGAAGAAAGAAAAGAAGAAGTAAAAGCTATTTCTAAAAGGGAAGCCAAAGCTAAAGCTGAGGTAAAATCAAAAAAGAAAAAATTCTTCAAGAGTTTATTCCTTTCTTTAATCATTTTAGTTGTTTCTGGCGTGTTACTTTATCCGATGTTAACTAGTACGCGTTTTGGTCTTGATTTAAGTGGTGGATTTGAAATCCTTTATGAAGTTCAAGATGAAGATGGTAAAGAAGTTAGTGATGAAGCGGTTAAGAATACCTATAAGACGATTTTAAAAAGAATTGATATCTTAGGTGTTAGTGAACCAGAAATAACTATCGAAGGAAAAAATATTCGGATTGCCTTAGCTGGCGTTAACGATATGACGGAAGCTAAGAAAACTTTAAGTTCCATGGCTAAGTTAACTTTCCGTAATAGTAAAGATGAGAAACTAATGGATGCTGATGTTTTAAAAGCTAATGGTGTCCATGTAGCTGTCGATAAAGATAATGTAGGAACATATTATTTAAGTATTGATATTGCTAAACCTGATGAGTTTTATGAACAAACGGAAAAGATAAGACAGACAGGGGATGTCTTAGTTACTTGGTTAGACTTTGATGAAGATGAAGATTCTTTTGATAAGGAAAAAGACAATTGTGGTTCTTTAAATAATTCAAGATGTATTTCTTATGCATCTATCGCGGGACCTCTAACAGGTTCATCTGTTCAACTAACTGGTAATTTTACTTATGATGAAGCTAATAGTTTAGCCGAACTTATTAATTCCGGTAGTTTACCTACTAAATTAGTTGAACTATCTAGTAAAACGGTTGATGCATCATTTGGTGAGGATGCCCTAAAAGATACATTTATTGCCGGTATTGTTGCTGTATTACTAATTATGCTATTTATGATTTGGATGTATCACTTTAGTGGTTTTATTGCTTCAATCGGTATTGTAACTTATACCATGTTAATTTTTGCTATCTTTAATATGGTTGGTGGTCGTCTTACTTTGCCTTCTATTGCCGCTGTTGTTATCGGTATAGGTATGGCGGTTGATGCGACCGTGTTAAGTTTTGAAAGAATTAAAGATGAACTTCGTTCTAAAGCTAATCTAGAACACGCCTATGAAGCTGGTAACAAGGGTTCTTTAGTATCAATAATCGATGCTAATATTACAACCTTAATTGCTGCTGTTATCCTTTTCATCTTTGGTGAAAGTAGTGTTAAAGGTTTTGCCACAATGTTAATTATCAGTATTATCGTAACATTATTCGTTATGGTTTACTTAGTTCGAGCTCTATTAAAAGGATTTGTTTATAGTAATCGTTTTGAAGGGAAGTTTAACCGGTTTATCGGTTTAAAAAATGTTGATAAGAAACCTCTTGTGACGAAGTTTAATTATGTTCATCATCGCTTTAAGTTTATCGCTCTTACTCTATTTATTTTAGTTGCTGGTGGTATCTATCTAGGTACCAAAGGATTAAACTTAAGTGTTGACTTTAAGGGTGGATCTAGTATTACTCTTAATACGAAAGAAAAAGTAAAAGCTAGCGATGTTAAAAAAGAAGTCGAACAGTTAGGTTATAAAGTAAATAATGCCGATAAAATTAGTGAAGGCGTATATATGACTTTATCTGATACTTTAGATGCCGAAGATACAGCTAAGATTGAAACTTACTTTAATGAAAATGAAAAATATAAAGACGCAACGACAAGTATTGGTTCCGTTTCTAATACGGTTAAGAAAGAACTAGTTAAAAATGCCTTGATGTCACTTTTATATGCGGCTATTGGTATTATCATCTATGTTTCACTTCGCTTTACTTTCCGTTATGGTATTTCAGCTATTTTGACATTACTACAAGACGTGTTAGTAACCATTATTCTCTTCAGTGTTTTTGGCTTTGAAGTCTCACCAATGTTTATTGCCGCTATTTTATCAATCATTGGTTATTCTATTAATGATACGATCGTTATCTTTGATCATATTCGTGAGAATAAAAAGAAACTATACAAAGACCGTGTTAAGACTTATGACGAATTAAAAGAATTAGTTAATACCAGTGTTAAAGCAACGGTTGTTCGTAGTTTAGTTACATCAATTACAACTATTATCCCAGTTATTTTACTAATTGCTTTAGGATCACACGAAATTTTAACATTTAACTATGCTTTATTAATTGGTCTTACCGCTGGTACTTATTCATCAATCTTTATTGCTTCTCAGATTTGGTTAATGTTAGAAAAACATAATGTTGGTAAGCCAGAAAAGAAGAAATGGTATGAAGTTGAAGTCAAAGATGAAGTAGAAGAATTAAAAGTAAAAGGAATTAATTGCTAATTCCTTTTTTTTGAACTAATTATGTGATATAATTTATTATAGTTTTAATAGAAAGAATGATGTTCGTGAGGAAAGATAATCCCAACATTACTTTTGATGAGTTATATGAGAAGGTAAGTACTTATATAACGGATAAGAAAGAATTAAAAACAATTTCAAGAGCTTATCTATATGCTTATGAAAAACATTTTGGTCAAAAACGTTTAACTGGTGAGGATTATATTACTCATCCATTGAATGTTGCCTCTATTTTAGCGGGCATTAATGCTGATAGTGCGACGATAAGTGCGGCTCTTTTACACGATACGATTGAAGACTGTGATGCGACACCAGAAGAACTTGAAGAAAAATTCGGTAAAGAAATTGCGACATTAGTTAATGGTGTTACCAAGATTAACAAGTTAAAGTTTACTTGTGATAATGAAGCGGTTATTGCTAATCACCGGAAGATTTTAGTTGGTTTATGTGAAGATGTCCGAATCCTTATCTTAAAACTTGCTGATCGGCTTCATAATATGCGAACATTATGGATATTGTCGGAGAAAAAGCAAAAAGAAAATGCGAAAGAGACGCTTGATATTCTAACGCCGATAGCGCACCGCTTAGGTATGAATCAGATTAAAAGTGAATTAGAGGATTTATCTCTTCGTTATTTAAAACCGGATGTTTATTTTTCCATTGTTGAACAGTTAAATCAAACCCGTAAAGAACGTGATGCGATTGTTAATGAAATGATGGAAGAGGTCTCAAAAATGCTTGATGAGCATAATATTAAACATGAGATTAAAGGACGCGCTAAAAGTATCTATAGTATTTATAAAAAACTAGATAAAGGAAGACGTTTTAGTGATATCTATGATTTACTGGCTCTAAGAGTTTTTGTTGATACCATCCCTGAGTGTTATCAAGTTTTAGGTATTATTCATTCGAAGTATCGTCCCATTCCAAAGCGCTTTAAAGATTATATCGCAATGCCGAAGACAAATATGTATCAATCACTTCATACAACTGTTTTTGGTCTTGAAGGCTACTTATTTGAAATTCAAATTAGAACGTATGAGATGGATCAAGTGGCAGAACATGGTATCGCATCGCACTGGTCATATAAAGAACACGGTAGCAACGTTAAAGCTAGTATGCAAAGTGCGATGGAACAAAAACTTCAATTCTTTAGAGAAATTATGGAATTAAAGGAAGAAAAAAATGATGAACTTTTTGTCCATAATGTCCAAGAAGATGTTTTAAATAATACGATTTATGTCTTTACCCCTAAAGGCGATGTTATTGAATTACCGCAAGGTTCAACGCCAATTGATTTTGCTTATCGGGTCCATAGTGGGGTCGGAGATAAAATGGTTGGTGCTCTAGTTAATGGCAATATTGTATCTTTAGATTATCAATTAAATGATGGCGATATTGTCAAGATTAACACGAATAAAAACTCTAGTGGTCCATCACGTGAATGGATTGATATGGCCTTTACGGCGCAAGCTAAAAATAAGATTAAAAACTTCTTCAATAAGATTGATAAAGAAGAAAATCTTAAAAAGGGTACCGAGATGCTTCAAAAAGAAGTTAAAAAAAGAAAAATACCTTTCGCGGAGTTTTATAGTAATGAAAACATCGACCGCTTACTTGAAGAATTAAAGTTTAGTGATATGGTCGAACTTCATACCAATATCGGTAATGGAAAGATTACACCTCTTCAAGTGGTCAATGCTCTTTATAATGAGTCTAAAACAAAACAAGAATTAGTTTTAGATCGTGTCATTAATCAAGACGAAAAGAATGTAACCGTTAAAGGAGATATTGTCGTTGATAATATCGATCACATTAAAATCAATGTGGCATCTTGTTGTAAGCCGGTACCCGGTGATGATATCGTGGGCTATATCAGCAAGGGCCATGGCATTAATGTTCACCGGACGACGTGCCCTAATATTGCCGATTTGGATGAACGGATTATCGATGTCAAATGGAATGATGTCATTACCAAAAAATATGCAACGAATATTTTAATTACGGCGAGTGAAAATAATAACCTGTTGATTAATATAATTAATAAGACATCAAATAGTGATATAACTATTCAAAGTATTAATACTATCGCATCATCAGATCGTTATATGTTTGATATCAATTTATTAGTTGATAATACCGATAGATTAAATAAGTTTATGAGTGAAGTTTTCACTTTACCTGGTGTTATCAATGTGGAAAGGATTATTAAATAATGCGTGTTTTAGTTCAAAGAAGCAAAGAATCAAAAGTTACTATCGCTGGCAAAGTGAATGGTAAAATAGCTTCCGGCTTAGTTTTATTTGTTGGCTTTACTGATGGTGATACCATTGAAGATGTTAAATACTTAGCTAAAAAGGTTGTTAACTTACGCATTTTTGATGATGAAGATGGCGTGATGAACAAATCCTTATTAGATGTTGGCGGCAGTATCTTATCGATATCCCAGTTTACTTTATATGCTGATACAACAAAAGGTAATCGTCCTAGTTACATTAAGGCGATGAAAGGGGATATGGCAACTACTTTATATGATATGTTTAATGAGGAATTAAGAAGTTATAATATTGATGTTGCAACTGGTATCTTTGGTGCGGATATGTTAGTTAATATTAATAATGATGGACCAATTACCATTTGGTTAGAAAGTAGGAAATAATATGTTAAAAAAAGATCGAATTGATTTTAAATTAGTTAATTTAGCCATTGTTGCTCTTACAATCTATTTGATGTATCATACTGGTCATTTATGGATTGGTATCTTTAATAAGACTTTTAATATTTGCTTACCATTTATCATGGGTTTTGCTGTTGCTTATGCTGTTAATCCAATTGTACAAAAATTGCGTGATAAAGGTTTACCCAAGGGCTTAGCTATCTTTATCGTTATTTTAGGATTACTCCTTTTATTAGGCTTTATGGTTTATGTTATTAGTACTACTTGTGTAAGCCAGATATCTAATTTATTTGATAGTATTAATGCCTTTATAACTAAACTTTCAACTTATGATTGGAATATTAATTTAAGTGGTTTACAAGATGTATTAAATACTAACTTTCAAGAGATTTTAAATGGTATTACAAAGTATGTATCTGATGGCGCTATTAACTTAGTCTCATCATCCATCAATTTAGTTGGTAAATTATTTATCGGTGGGGCAGCTTTCATCTATTTCTTAATTGATATGGATAGTATTAGAAAAGGTGTTAAAAAGTACTTTAAAAAACGTAGCCGTAAGACTTACCACTTTGTTAAAGTATTGGATACAGAAATGCGTAATTATTTAGGTGGCTTAGTTCAAGTTATGATTATTTCTGTTTTTGAATATGGCGTTGTTTATGCTATTATTGGTCACCCCAATGCTATTGTTTTAGGTATTATGGCGGGTATTGCTAATTTGATTCCTTACTTTGGTGGTATTGCTAATAATATTGTGGCGGCAATTACGGCCTTTATCGTTAGCCCCCAGTTGTTCATTAGAACGCTTATTGCTTTCTTCTTATTATCTAGTTTAGATAGTTATGTTATTAATCCTCACGTTTATGGCAAGACAAACTCCATCCCACCACTACTTACCATCTTTGCTCTATTTGCCGGTGGCGCTATCTTCGGCATTTTAGGTGTCTTTATATCTTTCCCATTAGCTATTCTTATTGTTTCTTTATATAAATTTTATAAAGATGACATTAGTGAGGGAATTGAAAAGATAAAAGAGAGTAACAAAAAAGAGGTAGCCAGTTAAATGTAAGATAAAAGTGTACACAAATCTAGTGTATGCTTTTATTTTAGTTGATAAATGACTAAAAAAATGTTATGATAACGATAGTGGAGCTGATATAAATGACAAAAAAAGTACAGCCAAAAATTTTACCAGGATTTATGGAATTATTACCTCAGGATCAACTCCTTTTTAATCAGATGGTCGATACAATAAGAGGCGTCTATGAAGAGTTTGGTTTTATGCCTCTTGATACACCGGTTATTGAGTATGCTGATGTTTTACTAGCGAAAGCTGGGGGCGAAACCGAAAAACAGATATATCGTTTTAATAAAGGAGACAATGATTTAGCGTTACGCTTCGATCTTACAGTACCTTTAGCGCGTTATGTGGCTCTTCATTATAATGACCTTACTTTTCCTTTTAAAAGATATCAGATAGGAAAGGTTTATCGTGGTGAGAGACCCCAACACGGAAGGTATAGAGAGTTTTATCAATGCGATATCGATGTGATTGGCAATGCCAGTATTCCTCTTACGTATGATGCTGAAATGCCAGCCATTATCTATGAGATATTTAAACGATTAGATTTTGGACCTTTTGTTATTAGATATAATAATCGTAAGATTTTAAATGGCTTTTTTGCTTCTTTAGAACTTACTGATATGGTTAGTGATGTTTTAAGAATTATTGATAAATTAGATAAAATTGGTCTTGATAATGTTAAAGAAGAGCTTGTTAATATGGGTATTAGTCAAGATAAGATTGATAAGATTCTCTCTTTTATTCAAATTAAGGGAACTAATCAAGAGATACTTACGAAATTGATGGAGCTTGCGATTGATGACGAAAACTATCGTTTAGGTGTTGAAGAGTTAAAGACAGTAAACGATATGATTGCCGATTTTAATTTAGATTCAGCATCTTATCAAATTGATCTTACGATTGCAAGAGGACTTGACTATTATACCGGAACGGTATATGAGACTAGTTTAGTTAATTATCCTTCTTTAGGTAGTGTTTGTTCTGGGGGCCGGTATGATAATCTAACAGGATTTTATACAAGCGAAGAATTACCTGGTATTGGTATATCAATTGGTCTTACAAGATTATTTAGTCAACTTAAAGAAGCGGGGCTTATTAAAGCTAGTAAGAAAAGTTTAATTGATGTTTTAGTTGTACCGATGGATGATAATAACTTGTCTTACACTTTAAAGGTCGCTGATATGTTAAGGAAAAGTAATCTTAAAGTCGATATCTATTATGGTAATAAAGGTATGAAACAAAAAATGAAATATGCTGATCATATCGGTGTCAATTATGTTATTATCATTGGCTCCGATGAAGTTCAAAAAGAAATGGTCAGTTTAAAGAATATGATAACGTTTGAACAAGAGAATGTCTTATTAACTGATCTTGTTAGTAAATTAACTAGTTAGGAGGATATTATGGCGTTTATATTTGATCCAAATGAAGGGTTATTTGATGATGATTTAGATGAAGCTGAAGATATGGATATGGGTCCAAGACGGCATCACATCAAAAAAAGAACACCAAAACAAGTAGCTATTGGCGTTGGTAAACAAATTTTTGATGTTGCTTTAGCAACGGGCACGGTTCTAGCAATGCACTTTTTACCATTCTCACCATTTTCATTTACTGCCGGTGGAGCTATTTTGATGGGATCAGCTATCTTTGCTGGTAAAAAGGTTCTTAATACCGGATATCGTTTTGGAAAAAAGCATTTTATTAAAGCGCGGACTAAAGGTGAGAAAAAATCAGTTTATATGATGAGGGCACTTGAGGCTGCTGCGGTTATTATTCCTTTATTAACTATCGGTGTATCACCAATTACTTTAGTAGCTGGTGGCATTGCGGGAATAGCATTTGCTAGGAAAAATCGCCGATTGTTTAGAAAATATTATCGAGATAAGAAAAATGCCAAAGCGGCAAAGAAGATAGGAGGATAAAAAATGGTTGAAGTAGGAGAGATACTAACTTTAGAAGATGACAAAAATTATGTTGCTGTTGCATCTACCATCCTAGATAACATCAATTACGTTTATTTGATGGATGAAAATGATTATAGTAACTTTATGTTCTGCGCTTATGATCAAACTGACGGCTTATATGAAGTTGAAGATGCAGAACTACTTGATAGACTACTTGAAATATTCAATGAACAATTAGCAAATCGTCAAGACGATGACGAATAGAATCGTTTTCGATTCTTTTTTCTTGCCATCGAAGTTTTAGAGGTGTAAAATATTAGTGTTGAAAACCACTAGGGAGTGATAGAATGAAAACAATCGAAAATAATAGTTTGTCAATTAGTGATGTTGGTAAACAAGTTGAATTATATGGTTTTGTTAGTAAAAAAAGAAATTTAGGGGGGTTAATATTTGTCGATTTAAGAGATCGTAGTGGGATTATCCAATTAGTATTTCGCCCTGAGGATAAGGATTATGCCACTGCCGAAACTTTGCGTAATGAATATGTTATTAAAGTTAATGGTGTAGTCAGTGAAAGGGAATCTAAAAATGATAAAATCGCCACAGGCGAGGTTGAAATCATTGTTCAAGAACTTACTGTTTTAAACACGGCTTTAGAAGTGCCATTTGCTATAAGTGATGACACAACAGCGCTAGAAGATACCCGCCTTAAATATCGCTATTTAGATTTAAGACGTAATACTCTTCAACATAATTTAAAAGTTCGTCATAAAATAACGATGGCCGTAAGAGAATATATGGATTCTCAAGGTTTCTTAGAAATTGAAACACCAGTTTTGTGTAAATCAACCCCAGAGGGAGCTAGAGACTATCTTGTTCCATCTAGGGTTAATGATGGCAAGTTTTATGCTTTACCGCAGTCACCACAAATCTTTAAACAATTACTAATGGTTGGTGGTTTAGAGAAATATTTCCAAATTGCGAAATGTTTTCGTGATGAAGATTTAAGAGCTGATAGACAACCAGAGTTTACCCAAATTGATATCGAAGCTAGCTATGTTGATGAAAATGATATTATGACCATCGCTGAAGGACTTGTTGCTTATGTTTTTAAGAAAATTAAAAATATTGATATTCATTTACCTTTAAGAAGAATGCCTTATAATGAAGCAATGCGCCTATATGGTAGTGATAAACCGGATTTACGTTTTGCCATGCCAATAAATGATATTACTGATGTTTTAAGAAATACGGAAGTATCATTCCTTAAAGATGCTATTGATAAGGGTGGTATAGTTAACTGCCTTGTTGTAAAAGATGCTGCTTCAAAATACTCTCGTAAAGAAATCGATAAGCTAACCGAGTTTGTTAAAACTTATAAAGCGCAAGGACTTGTTTTCCTAAAAATGGAAGAAGAGCTTACAGGTAGTATCGTTAAAAACTTAACAGATAGTGAAACAAGTACTTTAAAAGAAACACTATCATTAGAAAATAACGATTTAGTTCTTATAATCTGTGGCGAAGAAAAAATAGTTAAAGTAAGTTTAGGTGCTTTAAGATGTAAGTTAGCTCGTGATTTAGATTTAATCAATAAAGATGATTATCAACTACTTTGGGTAACTGATTTTCCAACTTTCGAATATAGTGAAGAAGAGGGACGCTATGTCTCTTGTCACCATCCATTTACCTCACCTAAAGATAGTGATGTTGATAAGCTTCTTACAGATAAAGCTAACTGCTATTCTAAAGCTTATGATATCGTTATTAATGGTTATGAAGCCGGTGGGGGAAGTATTAGGATTCATGACCAAGAAGTTCAAGAAAAAGTCTTTGAAGCTCTTGGCTTAAAGGAAGAAGAAATTAGAGAAAAGTTCGGCTTCTTTGTTGACGCTTTAAAGTATGGAACCCCACCACATGGTGGTATTGCCTTCGGTTTGGACCGCTTAGTAATGCTTTTACTTGGTACTGAAAATATTCGTGATGTTATCGCTTTTCCAAAAACAGCTTCGGCTTCTTGCTTGATGAGTGAAGCTCCAAATGCTGTTTCTGATTTACAACTAAAAGAATTACATATAAAATTAGACAAGTAAAGGAAGGATATGTTTAACATATCCTTTTTAGTTGAATTAGTTATCAATTTGTGATAAACTTATTTTAGTATAGAATGAAAAGTAGGGCTTCATACTTGCTTTCTAGTTTTATGTTTTATGATTTAATAATAAATTAGAAAAGGATGTATAAGATGAATCAAGAAAATAATAATACTATTCCTAATCAAGAACCACCAAAAGCTGTTTATCCTAAAGAGTATCAAGCACCATCGACGACAGCTGATGCGTATACTTTTGATTACAATCAGATATATAATGTTGCGCCAACCCAACCAGCTATAGAAAATAATACAGCTAATCAATTAAATAATGGTGCTATAAGTTCGGAACAATTTAATCCCCTTAGTAACAATTTTGTATCTGAGAATAATCCAGTAACACCAATGAATGCTTCTAATGTGACACCGATGAATTATGATGTCAATGCTTCTTTTGAAAGTTTAAAAATGGCGGCGCCACCATCATTTGAATTACCCAAAGAAGAGCCAAAGGAAGAAGTAGTAACACCTATTATTCCTGATGTTCAAAAAGAAGATTTGGTTAGTATTGATATTATTGAACCATCAGCGCTACCTGTTGGTAATGCTGTTCGGGATAGTATGTATTTAAATAATGGACCTGTGCCAAGTGAAAGGGTAGTAGATGTACCTAAACCAGTAGCTAATAATCAACCTTCAGCTATGCAGATGAATCCTTTTGCTCCAACGCCACAAACGCAAGCACCAGTAAATGTAGCTTTCGGTGTTAGTCAACAACCTCAAAGACCTGTAAGTCAGCCACCAAGTCCTCAACCTGTTCAACAAGGACCACAGGCGGGATTAGTATCTGATCCGATGTCTATCTTTGGTGTTGAATCAGGACTTCGACCAACTGCTGGTGAGGCTTTAAGTGGCCAACAGCAAACTGGTGTTAGACAAGCGCCAACACCTAGTGAAGGTATCGGCGTATGTCCTAGTTGCGGCTTTACTGTTAAGCCAGATCAACCAATTTGTGTTGTGTGTGGGTATCGGTTTAAATAATGAAAACAGGTTTGTTTATAATCATTGTGTTTGCTACTTTTGTAGTTGCATTCTTAGTTACATTCTTTATCGTATTGCATTATATTAAAATAAAGATGCGTTGGTTAGGTTTTGATACTAATGTTAAAAATTTTACGGAAACGATGCATACTCTAAAACTAGAAGATAGCAAAAGAGCGCGAAGTGCTTCGGGTATGACGAAAGTTCTTTTACCGACAATTCGTAGAGATTTTCCGGAGTTTAACGAAAATCACTTGTATAATCTGACAGAAGAGAGTCTAAGAATTATCTTTAGAGCTTTGACAGAAAAAAGAACTGATGAACTAGCCAAAGTACCTCTTCTTAAAGAAAATATAACAATGATGCTTGATGATATGCGAAAGAATGATATTGCACATATCTATCGTGACATTATTTTCCATGACTTTGCTATTAAGGATTATCATCGTGATAATGGCGTTGCGACCATAACGGTTAGTGTATCTTTAGAGTATTACTACCGGAAGACGAAAAATGAAGCCATCTTAATTGATGATAAGTATAAACGCCAGACGCGTTATGCGTGTGAGTTTATCTATATTTATAATGAGTCTTTAGTTAAAGACTATGAAAAGGTGTTAGCAACTAATTGCCCAAATTGTGGAGCGGTTATTAAATCCCTAGGCCATAAGTATTGTGAATATTGTGGTACCGCTATTAAAGAAATCAATTTGAAAGCTTGGGCATTTAGTTCCTATAAAGAGTATTAGAAAGAAGGTTAAAAAATGGGATTAATTAAAGCAGCCATAGGGGCCGTCGGATCCACGTTAGGAGATCAATGGGAAGATTATATAAACTGTGAAAGTATGGACAATAATACCCTAGTTGTCAAAAGAACAACAAAATCAGGACAAATAAGTTCTAAAAGTAGAATTCAGGTTAACCCTGGACAAGTAGCTATTATCTTTGATTCTGGTAAAATCTTAGATGCTACTGCTGAAGAAGGTATTTATTCATTTGATTCATCATCATCACCAACTTTATTTGCTGGTCAATTTGGTGAGGTATTTAAAGAAGCTGTTCAACGTTTTACATATAATGGTACACCAGCTAAGGAACAAGCAGTATATTATATCAATGTAAAGGAAATATTTGATAATAAGTTTGGTTCATCATCACCAATACCATATGATGATCCAGAATATCATGATATTAGAATTAAGTATCATGGCCAATACACATTTAAGATTTCTAATCCATTAGTTTTCTTCCAAAATGTTGTTGGTAATGTTACCGATGTATATACGAAAGATACTTTAATGGAACAAGCTGATGCTGAGTTCTTAACTTGCATCGCTGGCGCTATTGGTAAATGTGCATCTGATGGTATCAAATATAGTTATTTAACAAATGAACAACAAAGAATTGCTGATTATATGAATGATGCCTTAGATGAAAAATGGCGTAATTTAAGAGGTATGGAAGTTGTATCTGTTGCCTTAGATACACCAGTACCAGATGAAAAATCACAAGAAAGAATTGAGACATTCGCTGATTCTAAGTTCTATAGTAAGCAAGAAAATGCTGCCGGCCGAATGGTTGCGGCTACAGCTACAGCTATGGAAAGTGCTGCTAGTAATGAAAATGGAGCGGCTAGTGGCTTTATGGGATTAGGTATGATGAATATGGCTGCTGGTAATATGATGGGGGGAACCTCTCCAATTGCTTATACAAAACCATCAGAAGAACCTGCACCTGCAACTGCTACTCCAGCTAATGAAGTTCACTGTGCTAATTGTGGCACTGTTGTAACTGGTAAGTTCTGTTCTAATTGTGGAACTAAAGTAGAAGAACCAAAAGAAGAAGTTAAAGAAGAACCACAAGTAAAGAAATGTCCTCAATGTGGTACCGAAGCAGCTTCACCTGAGGCTAAATTCTGCGGTAATTGTGGTACAGCTTTAGAATAATTATTAACCACTTCCTTAGAAGTGGTTTTTTATATGCAAAAATGATATAATTTAGTTATGGTGATTATATGGATGGCATCTTTTTAATTGATAAAGAAGCGGATTGTACAAGCCGTGATGTAGTTAATGAAATTATTAAAAAAGTTGAAACACCTAAAGTTGGTCATACCGGTACATTAGATCCGATGGCGACTGGGGTCTTAATTGTTGCAGTTGGTAAATGCACGAAGCTAATTAATACCCTTACAGCTGATGAAAAAGAGTATGAAGCAGAAATAACCCTAGGTATTCGGACTGATACGTATGATATAACGGGTGAAATATTAGAAGAAAAAGATGCTTTAGTTAGTGATGATGATATTGTAAAAGTTTTAAACTCTTTTATTGGTGGTTATCTTCAAGAAGTGCCACTTTATTCGGCGGTTCGGGTTAATGGTAAAAAATTATATCAATATGCTAGACATAATGAAAAGGTAACCTTACCTAAAAGACAAGTTGATATTAAAGAGTTAGAACTTATCTCAAAAGTCGTTATTAAAGATGGACGTCCAACATTTAAAATTCGGACTGTTGTTAGTAAAGGAACTTATATTCGCTCCTTAGTTAATGATATAGCTGGGAAATTAAATACGATTGGTGTCATGAGTTCTTTAAGACGCACTAGAGTAGGATCAATAACAATTGATATGTGTAAAACGCTAGATGAATTATCTTTAAAAGATTTAAAAAAGCCTCTTTTTATGCTTCAAGATTTTCATCAAGTCATCATTGATGATATATTGAAAAAAGACATTCTAAATGGTAAAATTATAGATAGAGTTTATGATGATGATAGAGTTCTATTCGTTGACCAGGATCATAGTGTTTTAGCTATATATAAAACGTATGAAAAAGATCCAACGAAAATGAAACCTGATGTAATGTTAGGAGGGATATAATGACACTAGTTATAATGGCCGCCGGTATGGGTAGCCGGTTTGGTGGTTTGAAACAAGTAACGCCAGTCGGCCCTAATGGTGAGTTTATTATTGATTATTCCATTTATGATGCGATAAAAGCTGGATTTAATAAAGTTGTTTTTATCATCAAAGAAGAAAATTATGAATTATTTCGAACGACGATTGGTCATCGGATTGAAAACAAAATTGATGTCGATTATGTTTTTCAAAGTAATGATGATGTAAAAGAGGATGTTGAAATACCTAGTGAAAGAGTTAAACCTTTAGGTACTGGTCATGCCATCTTATGTTGTAAAGATGTTGTTAATGAACCCTTTGTCATTATTAATGCCGATGATTTTTATGGCGCTGATGCCTTTCTAACCGCTAGTAAGTTTATCAAAGAAAACGTTGATGAACATAATTACGCAGTTGTTGGGTATAATATAGCTAATACGATTAGCGCTAATGGCGCTGTTAAAAGAGGCGTTTGTACTGTTCAAGATCATAAACTAATTCGTTTAATTGAATCAAGTGTTGAACGCTTGGGTAATCAAATTGTTGCGACACCGATATCAGGTGCTCCTTCATTTGTTGTCGATAAAAACGCAACAGTTTCTATGAATATGTTTGTTTTTTATCCTAATCTTTTTGATTATTTAAAAAACGATTTTGACGAATTCCTTAAGACAGCTAATTTATTAAAAGATGAGTTTTATATTCCTAATGTTGTTTTTAAACATATTTATACGCGGGATATTACTTGTGATGTTTTAGCGACAACAGCTGTATGGAAAGGAATTACCTATGCATCTGATTTAGATGCTTTTAAAGCTTATATTAAAGACGAAATAGAAAGGGGAGTCTACCCGGTAGACTTGTATAAATAATATGTTTGCAGATTTAGAAGTATATAAAGAAGAAAAACAAAAATTTCAACAACAATTAATTGATTTACAAGCTTCGCAACTTGATGATAAAGAGATTCGCGCTCGTGAAATGCAAGCTAAATTTCGAGATGATATTAGAAAGTATTTACCTACTTGTCTAAACATCATTAATAATCTCTATCATTGCCATTTTTCTATTTATAAAATAGGTAAAGATTATGATGCAGCTTTTCGAGTTATTGAAACAAATGTTAAAAAGACGAAGGGTGAGATTGAGTGTGAACTTACCAATTATCGTAGTTCTGTTAATATGGATACTTTAAGTGAACTTGATCGTAATCGCCTCGATTTAGCAACGGAAATTATCCTTACGTATGTTGGTGATGATGACAATTCCGAAAAAAATAAATATCTAGAACATTCAAGACCAGTTGGCAGTAGTATTGTAAGTCAAACTAATACCCCAATGGAAGGCGTTTTATCAAGTGCTAATGAAGCGGGAGAAATTCAATATAATCCTTATGCTAATCAACCAATTGTAACTAGTGATCAAACATCTGAAGAAGCTAATTTAGGCATTTTTGGTTCCAACGTATCTAATCAAGCTGTAACTAGTGATGCTGATTATCGTAATATGGTTGATCAAAGTGCTTCAAACATTAGTGGTAAGTTCTTCAGTACTGATATCTTTGGTGTTGGTAGTGGCAACCTTATGGCTGAAGATGAAGTTGTTACTAACAAAGAAGCAATGAAAGAAATAGCTAAAAACCCTAATGCTAGTCAAGGAATGGATTTAGGTGGCTTACCTGAAAAAGAAGAAACAAAAAAAGACGTTAATGATCTTTTAGCGCCTATGGAATAAAAAAGATAGAAGTTTTAACTTCTATCAGACTGTTGACAAATGAAAATTTGAAAACAGTCTTTTATTATTTTCAAAAATATATTATAATAAGAATGTAAGGTTGCTTTATTATTCCTAAAAAAAGCTTACAAACCTTACTTTTTTTATCGCAATTTGGTATAATAAATATGGGAATAATAAAGAAAGTAAGTGATAAAATATGTCAATGACCAAAAGACCAAAAAGAAGTTATTCAAGTGAGATAGTGAATTTAGAAAGTATGATT
>CANPYM010000011.1 GCA_947588685.1 uncultured Bacilli bacterium
ATTTGCCATTTAATGCCAATATCTTTAGGAGTATCATAGTGTTTAGGTGTATATTTAGTATGTTTCTCTTTATTAACGTTATATTTTAATTTTCTAACCACTCTAAATAAAGAACAAGCATCTCTAGAATAACCTTTTTCAGTTCTTAACTTACCATATAATTCACATAGAGATATATTTGGATTTCTTCTTATATAATTTTTAATCCAATAAAGTTCTTGTTTGGTATGAGAATTTGGATGAGGAGTAAGAGGCTTATGAGATTTGTCAATTAGTGATTCTTTGTTTCCATCGAATTTTTTATTCCAACGCATTAAAGAAGCTTTAGAACATTTATATCTTCTACAAACAAAAGATATAGGATTTCCGTTTCTATAAAGCAAAACGGCATAATATTTAGTATTTAAAGAATGAGGATAATGTGATATACTTGTCATAGCGATAAATCCTTTCTAGTTAAAATTTGGTTTACAAAATACATTTTAACAGATTTATCGCTTTATTTGTATATTTGGGGTCTCACATCAATTGTAACACTACAAGCGTTTGGCAATTAGTTCTTAAAAAAATATTGCAAACATAAATATTTTGTGCTATAATCAATCTTGTATTGATTAAAGCAATGCGCTCATAGCTCAATTGGATAGAGTGTTTGACTACGGATCAAAAGGTTGGGGGTTCGACTCCTCCTGGGCGCACCACTTCCGGAAATGGCTCAATTTGGTAGAGCACTTGGTTTGGGACCAAGGGGTTGCAGGTTCAAATCCTGTTTTCCGGACCATTTGTATTTGAAGACTTCGTATGAAGTCTTTTTTTATTACTTTGTGCAACCCCACTATGTCCCAAACCAAGTGTCTAACTATATATAGTCCCATACGTATTCATGAGGCTATGTTTATAGGAATTTGTTTAATAATATTAAATTCGTATTTCATCATACAATTTCAAAATATCATTTTCATTTATTTCGAACATTATTCCATGATCATGTGTTTTTCCTATATTAGGACCATTTTTATATGTCCCAATAGCAAAACATATTTTTACAATTCCGTCTTCAATTAATGAGACAAAAGTATCAAAGTCTTTCAATTGATAGAAGTTTATACTTTGATAATGAAAAAACACCGCATTGTGCTCAAACTTTCGTTCCGCATTTATAATAGCTAGATAAGTTAATTTCCTTGAAAGCTTGTCTCTTAACATATCAAAACTCCAGGAAATGTCATCACATATTAATTTACAATTTATATCTATTACAATTAATCTTATTGTTTTTGATATTCGATCTACTTTTAATTTAAATAGATATCTATTACCAATTTTAGTAAATGACTTGGCATTAATTATTCCATTAAAAACTACAATGTCTTTGTCTTTTTTGCTTGGATAGCTAAATTTTTCTCTAATTATTTTAGTTGGGAACAATTTGTCACCATCAGGTGTTGCACAAAATAATCTTACTGGCATTTTACTGAGTTTATTTTTCGTTTTTATTTCAATTGAGCCATAGTCAGGAATTTCTAAACTATTCTCTTCTTTATTTAGTAAGTTTTCAAATGTGTAACCAATTCCTGTTGAGCCTTTTCTCATACTTTCTACCCATCCCATTTTTTTAATTCGGGTAAAATCTTTTATTAATGCTTCCATGTCGTGTTCCATAAAATCCCTCCTATAATAATATTATTTAAAAACATTACTTTTCCTTTTTTCTTTTTCAAACAATTTAATAATTTACTAATTTTAACAATTTCACGTGGACACATAAAAAAGGAAAATCTTAATAAGATTTTCCCCAGTAAACCATATGTTTTGCATCTTTACCACAACATACACATTTATCACTAAGATGTTCCTCTTCGAATGGTATGCAACGGCTTGAAGCTCCACCAGTCATTGCTTTTATTTCTTCTTCACATTCTTTACTACCACACCACATAGCTTTTGCGAAACCTTGTTTAGTGTTAAATATGTCGATCATTTCTTCTTTTGTAGTGGCAGCATATATATGCTCGTCAAGAAAAGCTTTTGCGCGATTATACATATCTTTTTGCATTTGTTCAAGTATTTGTGGCAATTTTTCGCCCAATTCATTAATTGCCACAACGATTTTTTCTCTTGTATCGCGACGAACAACGACAACCTGATTGTTTTCTATATCTTTTGGACCAATCTCAATTCTAACAGGAATTCCTTGAATTTCTTGTTCACTAAACTTCCAACCTGGTGTTTTATCCGAGTAGTCATATTTAACTTTAAGACCAGCTTCTTTAACTATATTTACTATTTCATCAGCTTTTTCAAGAACACCATCTTTATGTTGTGCAATAGGTATAACCATTACTTGCGTTGGCGCAATTCTTGGGGGTAATACCAGTCCACTATCATCACCATGAACCATTATAATAGCACCGATTATTCTTGTTGATAGTCCCCATGATGTTTCATTTGGCACTTCTAATTCGTTGTCTTTATTTAAAAACTTTATGCCATATGCCCCTGCGAAGCCATCACCAAAAAAGTGGCTTGTTCCTGATTGTAAAGCTTTACCATCGTGCATCATCGCTTCAATGGTATAAGTGTCTTTAGCTCCAGCAAATTTTTCACTTTCCGTTTTCCTTCCACAAATAAGTGGAATAGCTAAATCTTCGGTTACAAAATCATAATATACTTTTAACATCATTTGTGTTCTTTCTTCAGCCTCTTTAGCACTAGCGTGAAGCGTGTGTCCCTCTTGCCATAAGAATTCGCGTGATCTTAAAAATGGACGCGTTGTTTTTTCCCAACGTAAGACTGAACACCATTGATTATATAGTTTTGGCAAGTCACGATATGATTTAACAACTTTAGACCAGTGATCACAAAATAACGTTTCTGATGTTGGTCTAATGCATAATTTTTCTTCTAATTCTTCATTCCCACCTTTTGTAACCCAAGCAACTTCAGGGGCAAATCCTTCAACGTGATCTTTTTCCTTTTGAAGTAAACTTTCTGGTATTAACATAGGTAGATAGACATTTTCAACACCGGTATCTTTAAATCTTTTATCCAAGGCGTTTTTAATGTTTTCCCAAATAGCATATCCATTTGGTTGATAAATAAGACATCCTTTTACTGAAGTATAATCGCATAATTCGGCTTCTTTTACAACATCAGTATACCATTGTGCGAAATCGACATCACGCGCAGTTATGTCTTTTACTAATTTTTCTTTTGTCATAATAATCCCTTCCATACAAATAAATATATTAAATTATACGCTAATAATTATATTTGGTCTCTCCAAAAAGGCTTTCAAATTGATATTTGATTTGACCTTAATAAAAGCCATTTAACTGTTTTTAGCGTTAAAATAAAGTTAAATTATTTGCGGTCGCTTATATATTGCATAGCTTGTCATACTATCACTCCAGTGTGTCTATAGTTTATCATACATAAATATATAAGTCAAAGCATCATAATGTCTGAATTAAGATACATAAATTAAAATGTATTAATGAAAACACGTAGTATTATATACAACAAAACATACAAATTATGAAATTATCCTAAAATCATAAATTTAAATCAAATATAAGCAAAAGAGATTTAAAGATACACAACCTAAAACTTAAAATCTGTAATTTGACTTTTTAAAAAATTATGTTAATATAGTTATCCAAGAAAAAGGGGGTGGAAGTGTGATTTATAATATTAGGTTAAATGCCCGTAAAATTAAAAAGTATGGACCGGTTTGTAAATTAAGTCGTGATGTTGTTCATACATATGTTGATATTGACGAGGCATTGTTAATTGAAAAAGACTCGTGGTTTTATATTGACTCGACAGCTAATTTCTTTAAAGAAAGAAATGATGCAAGACTTGCTTGTGAGTGCCTTTCCCAAGCTTATGCAGAAGCTTTAGGTGCTGAAAGTGCTAGTTATTCTGTCGTAACTTTAAATGAACGCACGGGTCTTTTGTCGCCTAATTTTCAAAATAGGGATAAATATCAATACTTTGATTTATGTGAATTATATAAATTACTTCCATCTTTCCCTAAAACGTACAATAGCTACACATTAAAAAAGATTTTTGAAACATTTGCTTATTACTTTGATGCGGATATGAGACTTGTGCTAGAAAAGGAAATTATCAAGCGATACGTTTTTGATTGGTATACTCATCAATTAGATGGTAATCCACGTAATAATAATTTCCGTTTAAATAAAGAAACTAACCGACTAGAACTTGGTCCATTATTTGACCGCGAGCAATCATTTGGTATTAATAGAAATGGTGAGCTTGACGACGAGGCTTTGGGAATATGGGTTCCGGCCATCCCATATGAAGATTTAGATTTTAAGTCTAATCCATATCTTTTTGAGGGTTTAGATGCTAATATAGTGTCTCTTCTTTTAGATTATCCTGAAGCTACTATAGAAGCATTAAATTGGATAACATCAATTGATGTTGATCGTGTTTTAGATGATTTTGTAACTCGTGATGAAGGAATAATTTTACCTGAAGCAACCCTTGGATATTTAAAAAAGATGGCTGAAGAAAAAAATAAAGAGAAAGAAAAAATAATGCAATTAGCATAGAGGTTAATTATGATATACAATATAAACATTAATAAGAAATATATAGCAAAAGTAGTTGATCCGGCTAGGTTAACTTATGACCAAGTTAAAAAAAGCGTTGCTATTTCTCATAAGCTTTATCGTGAAAAACCAGATTGGTATATTGTTAATAATTTTGTTCAATATTTTAAAACACATAAAGATGCTCGCTTTGTTGGTGAACTATTATCTAAAGACGTTATTTCCTTAGTTGGAGGTTCATTCCATTTGGCGCCAGCTGAATATAAACCTGTTATCTTAACTGAACATCATACCAAAAAGATGACATTAGAAAGAGTCGGTTTATTATCACCTAATATTCAAAGTTCTGAACTTAATTATTGTGATTTAACAACTCTGCACAATTTGTTCTATGATTTGCCACGTCAACACAATGCTTTTACAATCAAAGGATTATTAGAAGTACTCAGTAGGCATGATATTCCTAATTATGATGAACTAAAGTTGCAAATTATTGCTACTTATGTAATAGATTGGTTTACACATCAATTGGATCGTAATTCATGCAATTTATTGTTTGAATATGATGATTTATCATTTGATGATGCGCCTAATGTTCGCTTAGCGCGTCTAATTGATAACGAATCTTCATTTGCTGTTTCATCTAATGGGGTTATCGATAGTGAATATCAACGCTTATGGATTCCGGCCATACCTTATAGTCGATTAGAATTTAAAGATCATCCTGAAAAATTTGATGGATTAGATTATAACATATCCGAGTTAATACTTGATTATCCCGAAGAAGTTGGTGCGGTTATAAATATATTATGTGTAACGGATTTTAACCCTGCTTTGGAAAAATATGCTCCAAGTTATAATGCCGGTATTTCTGTTGGCGATGATTGTATTTCTTTCTTAAAATCATTTATTGATGAAAAAAAGGAAGAGGCTAGTAAAATAAAAAGTCTACAGTTTTAATTGTAGACTTTTCTATTAACAACTATAATATTACTTAAAATAATATTGTATTCGTATTAGAAACACTATCAATCTGAAGTATTTATAGTTTATATTTGGATAGAATATATAAAAGAAAGACGATTAATTCGTCTTTTTTAGATATCTTTCTAATCGATTGATAAAGAATAATTGTTTAGGATTAATAATTTTTTTAGCTTCATCGATGTCAAACCATTCTGCTTTATCCATCTCTGGAAACTGTCTAATAATACCTGACCCTTTTGGAAATTCGCGACTAAAGAAGTTACTTTGAAAGTTAGAGTTATCTACATCTTGCTCTTTTGTGAAAATAATAACAAGTTTGTGATTACTAACTTTTTTACTTGCTAAATACGTTATAGGAGGTTGAATAGATATTCCGGTTTCTTCCTGAAACTCTCTTCTAGCACAATCGATGATCTTTTCGTCTTGATTAATCTCGCCTTTAGGAATAGACCAAGCACCGACATTGATATTTTGCCAAAAGGGACCTCCCATATGCGCTAAAAAGATTTGGTATTTTTGTTCTTTTTTTCTATAAATTAATATCCCGGCACTTCGTTTCATTATCTCACCTCACTTTAAAAATTACGCTTTTATATGGCTCTTGTCAATATTTATGCAATTTTGAAGACTATTTTATATACATAATTGACAAAATTATTAATCAAGCATATAATTTAATATATGAACAAATATTCAAATGATAAGGAGGATATGAATGGAAGATACATGTGAAAATACCATTATCCATACGGAAGTTGTTAATAAGGTTAAAGAAAAAATGTTAGATGATGATAAATTAATCGATTTGGCTGAATTATTTAAAGTGTTTGGCGATTCAACTAGAATGAAGATTATTTGCGCTTTACTTCAAAGTGAGTTATGTGTTTGCGATTTAGCAAGTGTTATTGGCTCAACTGTTTCGGCTGTATCTCATCAACTTAGATTACTTAAGCAATCAAAATTAGTTAAATATCGTAAAGATGGCAAAACGGTATATTATTCCTTAGATGATAATCATATATATGAAATATTTAAAAAGGGGTGTGAACACCTTGAAGAAATGTAAGTATACAATTGTTGGTCTTGATTGTGCTGATTGTGCAAGCAAGATTCAAGCAAGTTTAAGTCATGATAAACATTTTGATAAAGTGTCGGTTAATTTTTCAACATCCAAAATAAGCTTTGAAACAGATTATGATACTAACATTGTTAAGAAAGCAAATAATTTAATTAAGGCTGTTGAACCTGAGGCCCATATTTTAGATGCGCAAAGCACCAAGCGTGATTTTACTATTTATAACCTTTTACGAATAATTTTAGCAGTAGCTATTTTAATATCTACTTATTTTGTCGCTAATGATACTTATACTAAAGTAGCTGTAATAATTACATACATTTTATTAATATCTCGAGTCTTTGTAAACGCTATTAAGCAACTTTTTCATTTTACTATTGACGAGAATTTTTTAATCACTGTCTCTTGTATCGGTGCCTATGCCATTAATGAATATATGGAAGGGGCAATGGTACTTATCTTGTATGAAATTGGTAAGATTTTAGAAAGTAGAGCCATAAATCATAGTCGTAAGTCCATTTCTCATCTTATGGACATAAAACCAGACTATGCTAATTTAGCTGATGGTCAAAAGGTTAATCCGGATACTGTACAAATAGGTGATGTGATTGTTGTCAAACCTGGTGAAAAAATACCTTTAGACGGTGTCATAATAGAGGGTAGTAGTAGTCTCGATACATCATCATTAACAGGCGAAAGTAAGCCTACGAATGTTACTAAAGGTGATGATGTTTTATCAGGATCTATTAATCAATCTGGTCTTTTAAAAATTAAAGTAACATCTAGTTACGACGATAGTACTGTTAATAAAGTTTTAAAAATGGTTGAGGAAGCAACAGAACGTAAAGCTAAAACGGAAACTTTTGTTAGTAAACTTTCCAAAATATATACACCAATTGTTATTGCACTAGCTCTTTTAGTTGCTATTTTCTTACCATACATAATTGATATTTCATATGAAGGAAGTATTTACCGAGCTCTATCATTCTTGGTAATAGCTTGCCCATGTGCGATTGTCATATCTGTGCCTCTAAGTTATTTTTCTGGTATTGGTTCTTTATCTAAAAAAGGTATCCTTATTAAAGGAAGTAATTATTTAGATGCCCTTAAAGATATTAGAGAGTTTGTATTTGACAAAACAGGTACTCTTACAGATGGACACTTTACAGTAACAAATGTGACACTGTTATCTAGCGAAGAAGATACTTTTGCTCGCTATTTATTAATGGGTGAAAAATTATCTAATCACCCTTTAGCGCTCGCTATATTAGATCATTATCAAAGTAAAGATATTTCTTTAAGAGAGGTTAGCGATTATAAAGAAGTCGCTGGCTATGGCATAAAGTACACTATTAACGGGAAAGTTGTCAAAGTTGGTAATGCTAAATTAGTTGGTTATCAAAAGGAAGAGGGAATAGGTACCCATATTTATGTTAGCGTCGATGATGTTATTTTAGGTTATATTACTCTAAATGATACGATAAAAAATAGCGCTAGAGAATTGATTAATACTTTAAAAAAGCGAAACTTAATGGTCAGTATGTTTACAGGTGATAATAAAGATATAGCTAAAAATGTAGCTTTAGAACTAGGTATTGATGATTATTATGGTGCTATGTTACCACAAGATAAATATCAAAAATTAGAAGAAAAAATAAATAATGGACATAAAGTCGCCTTTGTTGGTGATGGCGTGAATGACGCTCCCGTTTTAGCTCGAGCTGACGTTGGTTTATCATTAGGCTTAAGTGGTAGTAGTGCGGCCATAGAAACAAGTGATGTTGTCATTTTAACCGATGATTTATTAAAGATTAACTATGCAATTGATACATCGTACTTTACAAGTAAAGTTATTAAACAAAATCTTACTTTTGCATTTATTGTCAAAATTTTAGTACTTATTTTAAGTGTTCTAGGCATCAGTACAATGTGGCAAGCTGTTTTTGCTGATGTTGGTGTTACAATTATTACCATTTTAAACACTTTACGAATATTAAAACATTAAGCATCTATGTTATAATATAGATACAGGGTGGAATTATGGAAATAAATGGTTATAAAGCTTTTGCGCCCGATGGTACTAATGTCCATGGTATTGTTATGCCAGTTGGTAGTTATCATGAGAAGGGTGAGATAAGTTTTGGCTTAAAAGGACATGGTATTCATTTTGCCAAACGACTAGAAGATACAATTCGGTATGGTAAAGTTGAGGCAGGTGTGGGCGATGTACTAATTGCTTCTGTTAAAGGCTATGGAACGATTGTTGAAGGATACGATGATTATAATGGCTATTATGACCTATATAGTGCATCGGACATAGATATTTTAAAATATTTATCCCGTGAAGAAATAATTAGATATGCTTTAGCGCTCCCACCATATCGAATGGAAAGATTTGTTGCGTCTTTTCGTTTGACAAAAGAAGAGATAAATCTTTTCTATGGTTATGCTGCCAATGTTGACTGGGCTTTAGACTATTATCAAAAAGCCTTGCCACCTGAATTATGTCATTCTAACTATCAAAGATATGTAGAAGAATATGCCACTAAAGGTGAGAAAAAGAAGATAAAAGGAGTAATGTATGAACGAACAAATAATGGCTAATATGCAAAAAATGGATCAATTTATAAGTCCTTATGGGACTAAAAATAGTGCTGCAATTAGATTGAATAGTGAAGAAAAAGATATGCGAACTAGCTTTTTTCGAGATATTGATCGTATTATTTATTCCCTTTCATATACACGATATTTAGATAAAACTCAAGTTTTTAGTAATATCGAAAATGATCATATTAGTAGACGGATGACACATGTACAAATGGTTAGCAAAATTGCTCGTACTATCGGTCGGGCTTTAAACTTGAATGAAGATTTAATTGAGGCGATTGCTTTGGGCCACGATTTAGGCCATGTTCCTTTTGGTCACCCGGGCGAAGCTGTTTTAAATCGTCTTAGTTTAGAATATACGGGTCGTTATTTTAATCATAATGTTCATAGTGTTCGTATTTTAAAGGATATTGAAAATCATGGCCAAGGTGAGAATGTTACTTTGCAAGTTTTAGATGGTATTTTATGTCATAATGGGGAGTTTGTTAGTAACGAATATTATCCAAAGGAAAAGACCAAAGATGATTTTTTACAAGAGTATGAATTATGCTACACTGATGCCAGTGCTATTAAAACGCTTCATCCGATGACATTAGAAGGTTGCGTTGTTAGAATTAGTGACATAGTTGGTTATATTGGTCGTGATATCGAGGATGCTATTAGAGTTGGTATCATTACGAGTGATGAGATACCTAGTGATATTGCTAACGTTTTAGGACGAACTAATCGTGAAATTATTAATACAATCATTTTAGATATCATTAGTAATAGTTTAAATAAACCATATTTAAAAATGAGCGATGATGTATATCAAGCTATTAAAGATTTAAAAGCTTTTAATTATAAACATATATATGATAAAGCTAATACAAAACTTACTTTAGATAGTTATGAGAAGATGTATCGTACACTATTTACTTATTATTTAAAAGATTTAAAAGAGAAAGAAAATGCAAGTGAGATATATCAATTGTTTTTAGGAGATATGGATGATAATTACTTAATTAATACTAGCGATGAACAAAAAGTTATCGATTTCATTGCTGGTATGACAGACGATTATTTTAAAATGATGTATCATAAGTATCAGGATGAGTCTTAAAAAGATATTGCTACTAAAAAGCAATATCTTTTATTTTATACAAAATATCGATGATAAAACAAATATAGAAGGTTAAATAAATAAAATTAGGAATCTTATCAATCAATTTAATCAGTTTATCTTTAAAGTAATAAATAATTAAAGCTAGACTAGACCATATCAAAGATATTTCAATAGATATGTAATGACCATAACTTAATGGTAATTTTTTATAGCTCCAAAAAATTTTATGAAATATTTTTTCAATAAGAATACCGCCACTTAACTCTAAAATAGTGATTGTGAAGAAAAAAATACCAAAGACAATAATCATTTCTTGCCATCTTTTTAAATGCAAATGTCTAAAAAGATATCCTCCACCATAGATGACTAAAAGAATACCCAAGCCATAAATAGGTGTGTATGGACCTTTTAGAATACCACTATTAAAATGTTGACCCATCATCAATGTGAAAATGGTTTCAAAAAGATAACCGGCAACACTAAAAAACATAAATTGCTTTAGATATTGCATTAAATCACCATTATTAATATGCACAAAAAAACGGAATAATATTTTCCGTTTTTAGGCATTTTGAACTTTATTTAAAGCTCGTATTTCTTTAGCTTCTTTGAAATCACGTAAAGCAACATTAACAACTAAAAGAATTATTAATACTATTGTTGATGCGTATAACAAATAAGTCTCTTGATACATTTCAACAATAAAAGGCCGAACTAAATCTTCATAAGTTTCATCGTTATATTGATTTACAATAGCATTTATAATATCGTCATTCCAGTTTTTAGCGTATCCTGTAAATACTTTCTCACCAATAATGATATAAGGGACACCTAATTTATCTTTTTCGGTTCCCATTTTTTTTGCAACATCTTGCATTAATTTGTTCTTTCTAGCGGAGAACATGCTCCAAACTTCATATTTTTCTAGTTCATAATACTTTCCATATTCGTCTTCAATACTATCGAAAAACTCCATCGCTTCATGGCAACGCGGACAAGTCTCACCATAGAACATATAAACAGTAATCTTCTTTTTATCATCGGCTCTTACGACACTAGGGAATATGGCTAGTAACATTGTTAAAACAATAAGTAATTTTTTCATAACTTCACCTTTTTTCAAATATATATAATATACTAATTAGTTATTCGTGTCAATAAAATTAAATGGATTTTAGCTAGTCTTAAATATTTTTATAGTGACAATTATTCGAAATAATTAGTATCCAATTAATATTATGGACTTTTACATTTCTTTTGTCAACCAATGATAAATACTTGAGGAAACCAGCTAAAAAAGGATATAGAATGATATAATAATGTTAGTGAGGGATAAAATGGGTAAAAGTAAAACAGATGGCGTTTATTTTGAATATTTAACCATTAATGGAGTAGCTAATCGTTATCATGTTGTCACACTTGATACGATTGGTTATAGTTTTCTTATGCCCGATAATTATACGATTATTTATAATAAATCACTATGTAAATATGACGGTATGGGCCATTTGCGATTTTATAACGGACAAAATAAGTTTGATTTTGATTACTTTAAAGAAGATGATGCTACATTTAGATACAATATTAATTTGATTCTTCCTAAAGTTAAAAAGACCTTTACGAATTACCGAGATCAAGTATTTTATGAAGTAACCAAAGATAATACTGAAGTTATATATCTATACTTTGAAGGATTTATGTACCGAATTAAAAGCTATCATAAACTTAGTATGAATGAATATTTTGATGCGTACTTGATGCTTTTAAGTTTAACATCAAAAATGATTCATACGGATATCCCACTATTAAAAGAAGTTATTTATTTTCACCAACATGCCTTGTCTAATTTGATTGCTGAACATGATCTTTTGTTAGAAAATTTAAGCGATGTTAGTTCTATTGATATTTCCTTAGCTGATATCAATGTGACTAATGATGAAGATTATATGGAATATAAAGATCATAGCCATAAAATAGAACTATTAGAAGACTATCTTTTAACTATGGAAGATACTTCTTTAGGCGTCTTTTATGAAGATGGATGGCAAGTTAAGGGGACTTTTCTATTTGGATGTTTTGGGCGATACTCTACTATTCATATCAACGGATATCAAGAAATTATCGATGCGGAAAAGCTTACAATAACTGAAAAAGAAAATCTTTTAACAACCATTATCAAAGAACGGCAAATGGAGGTTGATAGTCATAAGACCCGTTTGAAAAATGAATTATACCAATATATAGCTAGTTATTTTATTGAGTGTGTTTCATATGAATTATGGCATAAAAGTCATTTTAAAGAGTTTATTGATGTGGATATTTTGTTATCACCAGAAGAGGACTTGGACGATATCAATTTGTATGCAAAAACGCTTAATTATTTAGAAGATACAACCGACTTGATGGAAGCTGCTAGTAAACTATTCAATTATCAAAAAATATGTGATAGCGCTACTGGTAAAGAAATGGTTATCACCCCTGATACCTGCCTTTTGAAATTGTCGTTATGTAATGATTTGTTTTGTGATATTAATATTAGCTTAGATGATAATTATTTCATTAAATATTAAAACATTTGTTGAAGTCGATTTCGCATTATGATATAATTTTATAAGGAAAGGATGGAATTAAAATGGAATTAAAAGGTTCAAAAACAGAACAAAATTTAATGGCAGCTTTTGCCGGTGAGAGTCAAGCTCGCAATAAATATACTTATTTTGCTAGCAAAGCTAAAAAAGAAGGATATGAACAAATTGCTGCTATTTTTGAAGAAACAGCTAATAATGAAAAGGAACATGCTAAATTATGGTTTAAATTATTAAATGGTGGCGAAGTTCCTGGAACAGAAGAAAATTTAAAAGCTGCTGCTGAGGGCGAGAATTATGAATGGACCGATATGTATGCTGAGTTCGCTAAAGTAGCACGCGAAGAAGGATTTGAACATATTGCTTTCTTATTTGAAGGAGTAGCTCAAATTGAAAAAGAACACGAAGAAAGATACCGCAAACTACTTGCTAATATTAATGATAAATTAGTATTCTCAAGTGAAGGTGACGCTATTTGGATTTGTCGTAATTGTGGTCATATTCACGTTGGAAAAGAAGCACCAAAGGTATGCCCTGTTTGTGCTCATCCACAAGCTTATTTTGAAAGAAGAGCTATTAATTACTAAAAAAATCTGCTTAGGCAGATTCTTTTTTTGCAGGAAAATCATATTCATCATAAATATTACCGACAATTTCTTCAACAATATCTTCCATTGTTACAATGCCAATAACATTGTGATTAGCTTTAACAATACCCAGTCCAATGTGTTCTTGTTTCATTAGAAAAAAGGTATCATCAATGTTAGCATCATAAGAGATGTTATATGGTTTTCGAATAATCGAACGAATATCAGTTATTTTTTCTTTTTGCATTAGTAAATCTTTAACATTTAAGATGCCGATAACGTTATCAGTTTGCCCTTCATATATAGGAAATCTTGTATATTTAGAGTACTTGATGATACTGATAATGCTTTTCATATCATCATTAGCGTTGATAAAGATAACATCTTTTATCGGTGTCATAATATCTTTAATTTTGGTGTCATTAAAATCAAAGACTTTTAAAATTAGTTCTTTTTCAAATTTTTCAATAATGCCATTGCTTTCGGCATTCATAATAGCTTTTTTTATGTCCTCTTCACTATATTCTTCTGTCTTCTTTTTAATATGAAATAGTCTAGTGAAAAGATTAGTCGAACCACTTAATATTTTAATAAAAGGATAGCATATCTTGGATACAATATTAATTGGCGTTATCATCACTAGGGATACTTTCATTGGGTAAGCCATTCCAATTTTTTTGGGTATTAACTCACCAAAAACAAGTGAGAAGTACGATAAGATAATGGTAACGATAATAATTATTATATTTCTTAGAGTATTAAGTGACAGATAATCGATTGTTATATATCTAAGTATTTCATCCGCAAAGCGATCAGCGGCAAAGGCACTAGCTAAAAAACCAGATAAAGTAATGGCAATTTGAATGGTTGATAAAAAGGTACTAGTGTCATTTAATATGCGTTCAATCTTGATTGCTTTTTTATTGCCATTTTTAACAAGGCGACTTAGTTCATACTTATTGATTGATAAAAAGGCTATTTCCGATGCTGAAAAGATACCATTTATAGCAATAAGAAGAATAAGAATTATAATATCAATTAACATCAGTATTGTTTCTCCTTTTCCTGTGTAATGACCATCTCTAGATAAGTGCTTATTAACATCTCTAGTGCTTCTTTTGATTGCATTACACTTTTTGATGGTATTTTAGCCTTTTGACACATCAACTTTAAACATTCTTCAACTGATAAACTTCTTTCAAGCTTTGTTCTAGCTCCTTTTTGATCAGTAAATGCTTGAAAAGAACGTTTTTCAAAAAGTTTAGTGATGGCAAAACGGACTTGGTCCATTCCAGAATATTGATATCTACCACACTCATATAGGGCTTGATATTTTTGATATGTTTCATTAATTGCTTCATCTAACGGAGACGATGGATCAAGACTAGCGGTTGGAAGTAATTGAACTAACTTTCGGAAACTGATATTTTTCTTTTTTAAATATTCATTGATAAAATCTCTAAAAGGAGAAGATACAACTCTTGCCCGTAAGTTCTCTCTTGATGTTATATACATAGGATCGTTAGTTTTAAGATAAGCTTCAATGTTGTCAATGGCTGTCCCATAACTATCGAAACGAACCATAAGGAGTTTGATAGCTTCCATTAATAAATTGAGCATTTGGGTTTGTAATTCTAAATCAACGGTTGGTGTTTCTTCTATCTTGGTTTCCGCACAAAGACCATAATATGTTTTAAAATCTATTCCACGACTATTTAAAACTTTGAGAATATCACGTCTAAAGGTACTTTCAGTAATTTTATCTCGTACACCACCAACACGACTTAACCTACATTCATCGCCAGTTTTGATATATAGTTCGATAAGAGCTAGTGTCTCCTCTTTACCATATTTGGTACACATTTGATCAACCATCCAATTTAGGGTACTGGCAATCTCTTCTTCACTCATAGCTTTATATGAAACTGGTGAATATAAAATAGCTGCAAATTGTTCTTCTTGGGTTTTTATCCTTGTAGGATTATTACATACATTAAAATGTTGATAATAGTCTTCTTCGGTAAAAGAAGGGGAATGGGATTTGATAATTAGTGCAGTTACATTAGCATAATTCGCTAAAAGAGCGGGGATAGATACTCGGTAACTCTTTGATTCTTTTTCTAATTGGAAGTCGGAAATGACTTGTTCCATACCTTCTTTAGACGCGAAGTTTTGCATATATGCTGCGACAAAATTATAAAAATCTTCACAATTAACGCTTGCTAATTTATTTTCTTTTTTTCTTCTTAATAGATATAGACTGATATATTTTGATACAGTCTCATTATAAGAAACACTTCCGTCGACAGCCATAGCAATTCCATTATTGTTAAATGCAAAAGGATTAGGCTTAATCATTCCTCGTTGAATTTGTTTATTCCTTCGAGCAAAGTCAAGTATTTTATCAGCTGCTTCACGACTGGCTACTCTTATGACAATATCATCAAAGCGGATAGCTCGACCAATTTTAGAGTGATGAGGAATATTATTATCTCTTAAAAATGAAAATAATTCTTCAGCACTTCTTTCAATATGTTTGGCATCTTGCGGAATGTATATTTTAATTTGATCAGGTTGACCTAGGACTTCGCTATCCCGATTAATAAACTGACAAAAATAACGCCAAGTTTCACTTACAAAACATTCAATATGAGGTTGATTGCTAAAATATCTAATCCAAGTTAGAAAACTACTCTGATCTAGACTTACTTTATGGTCTTTTTTATCTACCCCAAGACGAATTAACTGACTATATATGTCGTTTTTACCGGGATTAAAATTTGGGTTTTGAAGCATTGTGTCACGCCAAGCCAATAAAAATTCATTAATCATTTTTTCTTTACTGGCCATTTGGATTTACCTCACTTAATTCCGCTGTATTTTCCATATTCATTTGTATTGCGTTATAGTCGACTTCTTTAGTTTGGGCTAAAGCTTCATTTATAGCGTCCGTATCAATTCTTATTGTATCTTCATTTTTATTTAAAGCTCTTTGTCGTTCTTCTGGAGTGATTAAATCTAACTCCATCATACCAGGTTCTAAATCTTGTCCTACTTCTATTTCTTCACCATCAAAAATTATCTTTGTCATATTACTCTCCTATATTTAAAGTATAACATATAAAACAATAAAATTATACACAATTATAACGTTGTATGGTAAAATATAATATAGTATGGAGGAATAAAAAATGGTTGAAGATTTAGATGAGGAAATGATTGATAGAATCAATCGTTATTGGAATGCAGCCAACTATTTATCAGTTGGACAATTATATTTATTAGATAATCCTCTACTTAAAAGGCCTCTTGCCTGGAGTGATATTAAAAGTAAGATTGTGGGTCACTGGGGAACCGTACCAGGGCAAAATTTTATCTATGCCCATTTAAATCGTATTATTAATAAATACGACTTAGATATGATTTATATATCTGGACCGGGTCATGGCGGTAATTTTATGGTTGCTAATACTTATTTAGAGGGAACCTATAGTGAGATATATCCTAATATAAGTCAAGATGAAGAGGGAATGCGTAAATTATTTAAGCAATTTTCTTTTCCCGGAGGTATATCTAGTCATGTTGCACCCGAAACACCAGGCTCTATCAATGAAGGAGGGGAGTTAGGCTATTCACTAGCCCATGCTTTTGGTGCTGTTTTTGATAACCCCGATTTGATAGCTACTTGTGTCGTTGGCGATGGGGAAGCTGAAACGGGACCGCTTGCCGCTTCTTGGCATTCTAATAAGTTTTTAAATCCTAAAACGGATGGCGCTGTTTTGCCGATATTGCATTTAAATGGATATAAAATCAGTAACCCAACCATTTTATCACGGATTCCTAAAGATGAACTTATAAAATTATTTGAGGGTTATGGTTGGAAACCTTATTTTGTTGAAGGATCAGAACCATATATTATGCACCGATTAATGGCTGCTACTTTAGATAAAGTTGTCCACGATATTAGTAAAATCCAAAAAGAGGCTCGTGAATCAGATAAGTTTACTCGCCCACGCTGGCCGATGATTATTTTAAGAACACCTAAAGGGTGGACGGGGCCTAAATATATTGATGGTAAAGAGATTGAGGGAACTTTTAGAGCGCATCAAGTACCTATTCCGATGGATAAAGATGAGCACTTAAAATTATTAGAAGATTGGTTAAAAAGTTATCACCCTGAAGAATTGTTTGATGATAAAGGACGCCTTTTACCAGAACTTGCCGATTTAGCGCCAGAAGGAAAAAGACGGATGGGAGATAATCCTCATGCTAATGGAGGGCTTCTTCTTAAAGATTTACGTTTGCCCGATTTTAGAGCCTATCAATTAGAGGTAAATAATCCTGGCAGTATTGAAGCTAGCGATATGACTGAATTAGGAAAATATGTTCGCGATGTTTTCAAGTTAAATGAAGAAAATCGTAATTTTCGAATTTTTGGTCCAGATGAGACAATGTCTAACCGACTAGGAGCGGTTTTTGAAGCAACTAACCGTGATTGGAATGCTCAAGAGTATCCTAATGACGAGTACTTGGAAAATGATGGTCGGGTTATGGATTCTCTTCTTAGTGAACATCTTTGTGAAGGATGGCTAGAAGGATACTTATTAACAGGACGTCATGGTTTCTTTGCTAGCTATGAAGCTTTCATTAGAATTGTTGACTCAATGTTTTCGCAACATGCTAAATGGATAAAAGTATGTAAGAGCCTACCTTGGCGGCAAGAGATAGCTTCTTTAAATTATATTTTATCTTCTAATGTATGGCAACAAGACCATAATGGCTTTACCCATCAAGATCCGGGTTTCCTTGATCACGTTGCTACTAAAAAAGCTGATATAGTAAGACTTTACTTGCCTCCTGATGCGAATTGTCTTCTATCGGTTTTTGACCACATTATTAAAAGTAAAAATCATATCAATGTCGTTATTAGTTCGAAACATTTACGGCCTCAATGGCTAACTATGGATCAAGCTATTAAGCATTGTACCCAAGGTATTGGTATATGGGAGTGGGCTAGTAATGATCAAGGGTGTGAACCTGATATCGTTATGGCTTGTTGTGGTGATACCCCAACGCTTGAGTCATTAGCAGCTGTAACTATCTTAAGAAAAGAATTACCAGAGCTTAAGATAAGATTTATTAATGTTGTTGATTTGATGAAATTACAGCCAGCTATTGATCATCCACATGGCCTATCAGATACCGACTTTGATCTACTATTTACAAAAGATAAGCCAATTATTTTCAATTTCCATGGCTATCCTAGTATGATTCATGAACTTTTATATCATCGTACGAATCGCAACTTGCATGTATGTGGTTACCGAGAAGAGGGAACAATAACCACTCCATTTGATATGCGGGTTCAAAATGAGATTGACCGTTTCCATCTTGTTATTGATTGTATTAAACATTTGCCTTCTTTAGGGAATAAGGGTGCTTATCTTACGCAGTTAATGAAAGATAAGTTGGTTGAACATAAACAATATATCAGTGAATATGGTGTGGATCTTCCGGAAGTTGTCAATTGGAAATGGGAATAAAAAAGAACTTTCTTAGTTAGATATAACTAACTTTAAGAAAGTCCTTTTTTTAAAGTGTAAATACTTTCATAATGCTTTTTTTAGACATGGAATTATCATAACTTATACTATATTTCTTAAGCATATCTTCCACTTTAATTTCTCCATCAAAGATTTTTTGAATATAAGTCATCATCTCTTTTTTGGTCTCAATATTACCATCGTGATATAAACTAAATAGATGAAAAGCTTTAAAAATAGAAATAACATATGACCAATAAGTTGGAATATTTTCTGTTTCATCGTTTTCTGCTTTTAGTTTCTCTTCAAAAAGGGGATCATTTAAGCTTTCAATAATAGCGATGAGTGTTTCCAAGCGATGAACAATATTGATATGAAGAAGATAATTGTCATCATCAAGATCCATTGCGGCTACTAACTCAAGGAAGATAGGAATTATTTCACAATCATAGAAAGAAATAACTGATCCTTTGACACTCATAAGTTGTGTATGACCTATTTCATGGACATAACTGATGGGTGTATCTTCGTTAATTGTTTTAGATAAAAAGATATTTAAGAATAATGCGGGTGAATATTTTAAAACATAATCACTATCAACATAGTCGCCAAAAGTTTTTAAATATCCAGCAAAAGCATGTTTTTCGGTATATTGAATAGGTAAATTAAAGGGACTTATTGGTATACCAATTTGTTTATAAAGAGCAATCCATTCTTTAGCCATCATAGCATTTGTTTTGCTAACTACTTCGAGATAACTTTGCGTATCTGCCATTAAGATGGGGTGAAGGTTTAGGTGAGCACTAAAGAAATTTTTAGCGCTAGCAATAACTTCTTTTTCGGGAATAACTTTGACGTGTAAATATTCATCATTAATTGGAATACTATCTAATATGTCTCTAGCATAAAGTAATTTGTTGGTCATTTTGATAGGTCTTAACTGATGATATCCGCATATAAGAAATTCTTTTTCTAATTCAGTCATCATTATCACCCCACTTGATTTAATAGATGCATAACATACTTTTTGTCTGCTGAGTTATCCATTGTTACATTATGATTAGCTAAAAAAGCTTCAACATTTTTTTGCCCGTCAAATATTTCTTGAATATCGTGGATAATCCTTTTTTTAAAACTTGCATCACCACTATAGTATAAATCAAACAAGTGAAAAACTTTAATAATAGAAACGGCGTAACGCATACATTCGATGACAGCATCTTGATTAATTTTTTTATCAAGTATGTTTTTAATGCATTCTTGATACATTGATATAAGTGATTTCAAAGTAGCATCTAACATAAATCCTGAATTATCAATTTCCATACTGGCCAGTAATTCTAAAAAAATAGATAAGACTTCATTATTATAATAATTTTTAACACTACCTTTAACACTCATAACTTGGGTATGGGTTATCTCATGAGCATAAAGAGACATTGTTTGCATACCAACTAAACTATTTAACTCAATACTACTAGCTAAAAAGGGCATTCCCTCAATCGCTTTAGCGGTTTCATCTATATATAAAAGTTGACCATGAAACAAATCACCATTGCTTACAAGTGTAATAGGTAAGTCAAAAGGGTCGATAAAATCATATAGACCATCTAGAGCTTGCTTAGCTATTTCTGTTGGAACAGGAAGACCAACATCTTCTAGGCGCCTATCAACTTCATCACCATCAATTCCTAATATAGGGTGTAGTTTTAAATAATTAGCGAAGAAATTTTGGGTATATTTTTTAATTTTATTTAATGATATTCTTTTAAAGGAATTTGGTAAATCAATGGGTATAGAAATTAGTTCCGTACTAACTTTAATTAAATTAGTTTTTTCAGGTATCTTAAATAATTTTAAGTCATATTCAAAAATTGGCGCTAAACTATATAATCTAAGTAAGGTCATATTTACCTCCATATATTAAGATAATAGATGCATAACATATTGTTTGCCTTTTGAATTATCAAAAGAGATATGATAATTAGCTAAGATATCTTCAACTGTTATTTTACCTTTAAATGTGTTTTGAATATCTTTCATTATTCTTCTTTGTAAACTATAACTACTACAGTTATATAAAGCAAATAAATGGAAGGCTTCCATAATCGATATGACATAACTCATTCTACTTGAAATAATTTCACCACTATAACTATAAGTTAAGATTTCGTTTATGGAAGTGGTAATAGTATCTAGCATCGATTTGATAATATTATTAGTGACATCATCTAGTTCTTGACTAGAAACAAGTTCTAAAAAGAAAGGTAAAAGTTCTTTATGATTATAATTTTGAACACTACCTCTTTGACTCATAGTTTGACTATGGGTTATTTCATGAACATAGAAGGGAATTGTTTGTAAGGTGATGAATGGTGCGAGCTCAATTTCACTAAATAGGGGATGAGTATCCTTTAATGCCTGCATAAAGTGAATGCTACCGCTATAGTGATGGATAGCAGTCGTAGGATTATCTTCACTAGATAATGTAAGAGGAAGACTAAAAGGACTAATTTTTTTTCGATATTTAATAATTATTTTTTTCCAATCTTTAACTGTTTCAGGATTCTTTTTTTTAGCAGTTGAAATTAGTTTAACAGGATCAGCATAGTAGATGGGATATAGTTTTAAATGTCTATTAAAAAAGTTTTGAGCGCCGATTGTAACTTGTTTTAACGTTAATGCCTTTACAGGTGAAGGGGTAATATCAATACTAATAAGTTCAGAACTAAGCTGCATTAATTCTTCTTGATTAGGTGAAGTGATACCCGAATCAAAGTCATAACCAAAGATGAAGACATTATCCCTAAAACTACTCATGCTATCCCTCCAATTAGTTTATTATTATAGAAAAAGTTCCTTTTAAAGTCAAATAAAAAAGAAAAAGATACTATAAAGTATCTTTATTTAAGGTATGAGATTTTTTCGTCAGGTTTTAATGATAGTTTAATTGTACGGCCATCAGCCGGTAGCTGACGACATTTAACACCACAGGTTTTAAATAATAATTTAGACGCTTGGGTACCTGGTGTATCTGCATATTTATCGGATAAGTATACAACTTCACTGATACCGGCTTGAATAATTGCTTTAGCGCATTCATTACAAGGAAATAAATCAACATAGATTCTTGCACCTTTTAAATCAGAGCGTGAGCCATGATAATTTAAGATGGCGTTTAATTCAGCATGACATACATAAGGGTATTTCGTTTCATTTTCACTATTACCTTCCCGGTCCCAAGGAAACTTATCATCATTAAAGTTGTTTGGAGTTCCATTATAACCGATAGATAAGATACGATTAGTATCACTTACGATACATGCGCCAACTTGGGTTGAAGGATCTTTACTACGACCCGCTGATAATTTCGCAATGCCGATAAAAAATTCATCCCAAGTTAAATAATCTTTTCTTTTGTTTCCTAACTTTTTCTTATCTATTTTCATAAATCCTCCTCTATTTTTAACATTGTCATTAAAGCTTGTTTACTACATAAACCAATTTGCTTATTAATTTCTTTTCCATCTTTAAAAACGATTAAAGTAGGAATACTCATAACGCCATATTCTTTGGCCGTTATAGGGCATTTATCAACATTTATTTTAACAATTTTAGCACTTGTTTCTTTAGCTACTTCATCAATGATTGGCGATAACATCTTACAAGGGCCACACCAATCGGCATAAAAATCAACTAAAACAACATCTTCTTTAATACTATCTTTGAATGTTTCATCACTGCCATAAATTATTGCCATATAATCCTCCTATTTGCAAACAAAGCCTTGGCTTTCATATTTTTCAATTTCTTTAAAGTAATCTTTTAATTTCTCTTTCTTAGTAGCTGTTAGTTTTAAATCTTTAGATGTTACTTCGTAACCATCACTTTTTAGATCTTCTTCTTCAAGCTTTTTAATTTCCTCATCAGTAAAAGTATATTCTTTAGTTATTTTAGTATCATTAAAACGCTTAATTTTAATGGTTACTTCTTCTTCATAAAACTCTTCCTCAATTTTATAAGTACACGTTTTTTCCTTTAAGAAGAAGATAACATTAATAGTAATCAAAAGAGTAGCTGTTAAGGTCATTATGAATAATAAAAGATATCTTTTCATGCGCCCTCCTTAACCGGTATATAAGTTTTACCTAAAGCTTCAACATAGTGTTTAATTTTGGCTTCACTTAACTCTTGCCAATGTTCCATATACCAGTTGAAATCATCCATATTACTTAAGTAACATCCCTCATATGTTGTTGTATAGACATTAAATAATTCATAAGGAATTCTTTGATATGCATACCAGTTTTTAATATTGTAAGTTTGACCGGATTCTTTCTTTAGTAAAGCATCAGTATTATAATTACGACCATATATTCGTAAATGGTTTTCGGTTACAGGATACATTTTTTCCCAGTCGGCAGCAACAGCATAGGCTACTTTATAAGTATTTTTATCCCCTTGGTTAGTTAAGATAATTTCCCATCCAGAGTAGTAATCATTACCAATACTGTTATGGTGATTATCATAAACATAGTGAGCAACCGCTCCGTAGTAACCGACAGCTTGCATACGGCGATGAAGTCTAATTAGACTGGTAGGGCCCATTAACATGCCTTCACCATTGTCTTCTCTTGTTAATAAAACTTTAAGACCGTGTTCCTCATAACGTTTTTTTTCATATAGAGATTGGGTTAAGTTTAGATCTCTTTCCTTAATTTTACTATTAACGGCACCCGGATCACTACCGCCATGACCAGGCGTTATAACAATATCATAAAGATATTTAAAGTCTTCAATTTTAATAGTTGGATGATTATTAGGATAAGTGAAAGTAACAAGTTTGTTACCAACTTTAGCCCGAACTAGTTTTTCACTAACATCTCTTTCGTCGATGATAGCATATTCATCATCTTCCGTCCGGATATTCATTTCATAAGTACCATTTTCTAAATTATTTAGCTTAATGTCACCGGTATAGGTTGTTGTATTGGTAGCTTTCATATCGATTTGCTCACAATTACCATTTTTGCATAGCCGAATTTTAAACATACCATGGCCAGCTTTAACATAACCTGTTACATTAACACCGGTATTTGTCCATTTCATAGCTGTTAAGGTATTGGTGTTCTTATTTAGATTAGGTTTTTTGGTTGTAGTTGCACCTTTTTCATTTTTATCAGCCGTTGGTACAACTTTAGTTGAAACAGGCCGATTTTTAACTTTAACAGTTCTTTTAACGGATACTTCGTTACCTGAAGAATCACTAACTTTGTAAGTTAAAGTATAAGTTCCAACTTTTTTCCGATTAACTTCACCTTCGATGATAACCTTATCCTGTAAGTCAGTATCATAATCATCTGAAACTTCATAGCCTGGTTCTTTATAAGTATCACCAACATACATTTCCATACTAGATTTACCTTTAAGCTTAATTATGGGTGCATTCTTATCAACAACATTGATAATTCGGTAGACATTATAACCAATGATACTATTACTATCATCATTATAACTAATAAAATATTTACCAACTTTGGTATTATCAATTACACCTTGGTAGGCTATATCATATTTTTTATTATTAACAAGCATCGTTGCTTTTTCATCATCATATTCTTCATTAATGGCTAGTGAAATATTACTATCGCCGTTTAACTTTAGCTGATAAGTATTTTTAACTTTAATATCTTTGGTATCTTCATAATATTGATATCCTAAATATATGCCATTACTAAGAATGATAAGACCGATAATGATGTATAGACTAATTATTATTCCTTTCTTCATATTCAACCCTTTCAATCTTCTTCACTTTTTCAATTCTCTTCATTAATGTTTCCGTTCTTTGTTTATAGCCAAGATGTCGGTAGAACTCTTTGGCGTTAGTATTATATCCGAAGCATTCTAGTAAGACGTCATGGCATCCAACACTTGCCAAATAATTTTCAGCATAGGCAAGTAATTTTTGACCGATGCCTTGGTGTTGATAGGCCTTGGTAATGACGATATCGGAAATGCGACCCCGTTTAGGTGCTTTAAAGTCAAATGTTTCTTCTTCATCATTATTGATGAGGGTAACGACAAGACCAATTAGTTTACCATTATCTTCGGCAACAAAGATTTTTCCCTCATACTTATGAACATTCATCATGATAAAAGCAAATACTTCATCGCGGTAATGCGAAGTTATAATATTATATCTATCTTCATCAAGACGGACAATTAGTTCTTGAAGTTCAACTAACAAATCTTTAACTTCATCAGCGTCTTTTTCTTCATATTCCCGGATTTCCATTAAACCACCAATTTCATTATATCACAATGTAACCTAAATCCCCTTATTTTTTAATATGTTTGCCTTAAAAAATCTAAACTTTTAACCTTAAGGTAAGGTTTAGTAGTTTCTTCATTTGTAAATAAAATGGCATGACCACCATTATTCCACCAGTCATCAACGTTTTTCTCTTGATCATCAATTAAAAAAACATTAGCGCGTGTTGATGATTTGGAAGGAAGATAAAGTTTAGGAACGACGATAGCACTTTTAGGCGTTTTAGGAGGAACAGATATAATCGGTAAGATAATGCCTTGATCTCTAAAATAGTTAATTTTTTCTTTTTCTTCATCATAAGAATGACTAGTTGAAATTAAAAAGACACGACCTTTTAAAGGATAAGTAACCTCTTTTAAAATGGTAAGGCCATCGGCAAGTGGGGTAGAAGAATAGATATGCTTATGCCAATCGGTAGTAGCAAGAGCTTCTTTCCACCCTAATTTTTTAGCTTTTTCACGCATTCTAGACTCGGTATCAAGGATAACGCCATCAATATCAATCATAAAGACGCTCTCCTTATTAATAAAGGCTGCAATATACATCTCACTATAAAGACGACGGTTTCGTAATATTAAATCAGCATATGAATCATTTAAAGAAGTGCCTTTTTTAGAATCGCAAAATGACCTAAAATCTTTCGCATAAGGTAGACCGAAAAAATCAGCCATAAGTTGGTGATAAAAGCGACATAAGTAGATATCAGGTTCCTTGGTATTAGGACTATAAGGTACTGGTTCTTGATAATAACGAATATCAAAATCATTTAATAGTAAAATAAGTTTTTCATTTCCCCATCTAACACTAACTCTAATATATTCATCAAAATTATTTAAGCAACCTTCTTCATATACATTTTGAATAACCTTATTCTCACCATTATGTTGTTTTACTATATATGTTATACAAGCGTTTATAAGTTCTTTCCTAGATTCTTTATCTAAACTTTTTAAATAATGAAAATATCTTTCCATAGATACCTCCCATAGTTAATTGGCTATTATTATAACATAAAAAAACAGATAATGGCTTAAATATTAGGAAATTCAGCCATTAATCTATTTATTTCTTGAAGTAAAAGATGGATATGGTAGCCATCAGCAAGGCCATGATGAATGTGAATAAGTAAGTTAACATAATGATGATTATTTTCGGTTAACACTTTATCCCAAATAAATTGGGGAATAGTATTGTCTTTGGTGAAAGGTGGGACAAGTCCTGTAAAGGAGAACCAAGGGAGTGAAGATATCCAAATGACATCATTGGTCTCTTTACTAGTTGATTGGTTTAATTCTTTAAGACGCGCTTGTTCCTTTTTAAAGCTTTCTAGATGTTCAAAATAATTATCGACATCGGGACAATCAAAAAAGCCGGCATCACCATTATTAAGCCTCTCGGCGTATGAGCCTCTGATAACATCGTAATAGGTAATACTATTGTTTTCAAGCCGAAATTTAAAATTATCTATATTGTTAACAGCCTTGGTAATGATATAACCAATACTAGCATATAAACCCTTATGTTCCTTACAATAATCAACGATTTTAGTAACATCTAGTTTAATAGTTAAATCAATAAAAGGGTTATCAAGATTTTGATAATAGTTAAACATTTCTTCTCTTTCAAATTTTTTCATAAGAATCCTCCATTTTTGATAATTATATAAGGTATTAATTAAAACTTTTGCTAGGAGTTAATATCCATTACAACGTCGCTTTATTTTATCATCTAATAATATTGTATCATAACAAGAAAAAAAGAAAAATGAACATTTTCTTTTAATCAACATATAATGGATATTTTTCCGTTAACTTTTTAACTTCCGTTCTAACTTCATCTAAGATAGCTTCATCTTGATAATTTTTAAGTGTTTTACTAATTAGTTTACCAACAAGGACGAAGTCTTCTTCTTTAAAACCTCTTGTTGTCATCGCTGGTGTGCCAAGACGAATACCACTAGTTTTAAATGGTGATTCCGTTTCATTAGGAATCGTATTTTTGTTGCACGTTATATGGACACAATCAAGAATATTTTGGGCATCTTTACCCGTCATACCAAGAGAAGATTTAACGTCAACAAGCATTAAATGATTATCAGTTCCATCAGATATAATAGGAAAGCCTTCTTCCTTTAAGGTATCAGCTAATACTTTAGCATTTTTAATGACTTGTTCTTGATATGTTTTAAACTCTGGCTGTAAGGCTTCATAGAAACATTCGGCTTTAGCACCAATAACATGCATTAAAGGGCCACCTTGAATACCAGGGAAAATGACTTTATCAATCTTGGTAGCAATCTCTTCATTATTTGTTAAAATCATTCCCCCGCGTGGGCCTCTTAAAGTTTTATGGGTTGTTGTTGTAACAACATCAGCATAAGGAATAGGGGATGGGTGTAAGCCAGTTGCAACTAATCCGGCAATATGGGCCATATCAACCATTAGGTAAGCACCAACTTTATCAGCGATTTCTCTAAAACGCTTAAAATCGATAATTCTTGAGTAGGCACTAGCTCCGGCAATAATCATTCTAGGCTTTTCTCTTAGGGCAATCTCTTCAACTTCATCATAATTAATCATTCCTGTTGAAGAATCAACATTGTAAGCGACAATATCATAATCGATACCACTAAAGTTTAGGGCATGACCATGGGTTAGATGTCCGCCATGATTTAGATTCATTCCTAAAACTTTATCGTGGGGATTTAACAAAGCCCGATACACAGCCATATTAGCGCTACTACCCGAATGTGGTTGAACATTAGCATAATTACACTTAAATAATTCTTTAGCTAATTCCCGGGCGGTATCTTCGAAAACATCGATATATTCACATCCACCATAATATCTTTTATTAGGATATCCTTCCGCATACTTATTTGTTAAAACACTTCCTTGAAGTTTTAAAATATCTTTAGATACAAAGTTTTCTGAGGCAATTAATTCAATATTATTTTGCTGTCTATTAAGCTCATTTTCTAGAGCTTCTTCTAATTTTTTCATCATAACTATCACTCCTAAGACCATTATATCATATTTGCGTATTTATTACACATAAAAGTATAAAAACTATAAAATTTATTTTAAAATGATAGTTTGTGTATGTATTTGGGATTAATTATCAATATAATCTATGCAATGTTCTTTTTCTTACTCATATTATTAAAAAAATACGTAAGCCGTTATGCAGTGGACCTACGTATTTTTATTTGACTTAATTTTTAGTAAGCATTTTTTAATTATAATTGTTCCTATCGTAACGGCTTATAATTAACTATGGGCTCTTCTTAGAATGATTCTTTTTTGATTAACGCAATTACTTAAGTATTTTAATATAATGCCACTGATAAAGCTTAAAACTAGAGCTATAATAATATTAGGTAGATAGTGATGGGTTAATCTTAAAACACTAAGGACACCATTTATAAAAATCATGTGGCAAATATAGATATCGTATGAAAAGTAATCAGAAAAATCTAAAACTTTTCTTACGATTTTTAATTTGGATAGAGCTTTACCTATTAAGGAGTAGAAATAAAATAATGCCAAACTTTGAATAAGACAGAAATAATCATATGTTCCTGTGACTAACGTTTTAAGATCATCATCGATTATAGTAGAAGTAACTTTATATCTTAAGTAATACCAAGCTCCTATTGATAATAATAGAATAACGCTTTCAAGACAAGTAACTAAAACTTTCCTTTTTGTGGTTGCATTGTTTTTCATCTTTTCTTTTAATAATGGGAAAATAGTAAATCCCATAATGAAGCAGTTAATTCTAACAATATGGAAATAACAATCAAAGGCAAATCCTAAAATTTGAAATACTACCATAAATGTTAGAGTATAAAAGATATATTTTAAATCTGAATTTTGCGATTTATTTTTGATAAATTGCTTTAAATCATATAAGAATGGCGTTAAAAGATAACAGAATAAAATATAAGGGATATACCATAGATGATGAACCCCGCCGATTGTCCCTGAAAATGTTAGAACGTCAAAAATAGTCCATCTCGTAAACATATCTGGCCTCATAAAGTAGTAGACAGGTAAAATAATTAATATGGCATATATGTAGTAGTCAATTAATACTTTTTTCCAATTTTTTAAAATAAATTGGATTCTTTCTTTACCACTTTGAAAAGTATCCTTTTTACAACCATATAAGTAACCTGATAGCATTAGAAATAGATCGACACCAACAGCTAGGAAGTTACCAAAAATCCCAACTTTTTTGCTATATCCATAAGCAAAGCCAATGACTTCAAAAATATGACAGAATATAACCATCATCAACGCTATAAATCTTATCATACTTAAGTTATAGTCTTTTTCTTTTTTCATAATCTTCAACTCCTACTTTGTTATAGCGTTTGATAGCTTTTTGATTCGTTAGTTATTATATCATAACTATAGCAGCTCTTCAATTATAATCAAGATTCATTTGGGGTGTAAGTGAAACTTGGATTTTATCAAATTATTTTATTTCTTTTTCAAATATAATTCTTTGCTTTATAAATCCTATTTTTTCATAAAACTTTAGTGCCTCTTCATTAAAAGACCAACAATTAAGTTCTATTCTTTTACAATTGTTTTTTTCAGCAAATAGCGTAACTTCTTCAATTAATCTTTTGCCATAGCCTTTCTTTTTGTGATTGCTATCTATAACAAGTTCATCAATCCAAATGGCTTTAGGTTCTTTAATTTTATATTTAAATTTTATATATCCTACAATTTTTTCGTTATTTTCTATAACCAAGATTATTTCATATGGGTCTTTTAAAGCATAAATTAAGTCTTTTTTTAATTCGATATCGCTCTTTTTAGCAAATATATCTTTTCTCTTTTCATAATGCATACTAAATCCCGCAATGTATAACTTTAATAAATTGTTATCGATATCCTTAATATTAGCTATTCTTACATTCATTTTAAATGTTCCTCCGCAATCTAATGATAGGAGATGCAATCACTATTTATAAAATTCTTTCCATCGTTTATTGTTTATAGATACTTTAGGAGATAAATTAAGTTTATCAGAAAAAGATTTAATTGCTTTAAAAACTTTTTTAGTAAAATAGTAATTGTTTAATTCCTCCAAATCTATATTTTCATCACATATAAAGTTTATATAGAAATTATTATTTATTATTTCAAATTGAATATCATTTATATATTGATATTGTCTATTACCTTTTAACTGCTTACCAGCTTCACTAATTCTAGAACCTTTTATGTCGATTTTATCGGCTAATATAATTACAAGTTGTATTATGTTATCGGTGGTAAAACCATCACTATGATTTTTGATGGCATCTAAGACTAAATCTTTGTTTTTTAAAGGAATATTATTTTCTTCAATATATTTTTTAGCAAATTCATAACTCCTTTGTGCATGATTTTCTTTTCCTTTTGTGCAACCGGTATCATGTAAAAGAGCAGCTATTTTAGCCTCACAAATGAAATCATCATCATATTTTAATGATTTTAGTATCTTTTCACAATAGTTTGCTACATTGTTAACATGGTTATAATCATGATATGCATAACCACCTTCAGCATCTTCATATTCGTGAATTTTTTCATATATCGCTATTATTGTTTTATCATTTTTAATTCTATTAAGATAATTGGTTAAATTCTCGCTTTGCATCCCCATCACTCCCATATACTTCTTTAATTAAAGGAAATGTGCTCCAAGCTTTAGGCCATCCGGCATAAAAGGCAAGTTGGGTTACCACTTCGACAACTTCTTCTTTGGTAATTCCATGCTCTTTTCCAATAGCAAGATGGCTTTTTAATTGTGGAAATAATCCTTGCGCAAATAATGCTGATATAGTTATTAAGCTTCTATCTCTTGGAGATAATTTATCTTCTCTACTCCATACCTCTCCGAATAAGACATCGTCATTTAATTCAGCAAATTTAGGGGCGATAGCACCCAACTGATCTCTTCCAGCTGTTTGTTTTTTCATAGTATTCCTCCTTTATAATTAATTCTATCCATTGTCTATTTCATTAAATATTATATCAAAGAAAAAGCAAATCTCATATAGAGTTTGCTAATTCAAATATTCAAGTATTTGTTCTGGATACATTTTTAATTCTTTATTTTTAAACTTATTTATATCTATCCATATTCCACTAATTTCCTTACTATTATTAATTGTGTGGTATTCTTCTTTATAATTTTTATCTTCTATATTAACATTATAAAATAATATTAACTCGTGGGCCTTTTTCCCATTATAAGTAAATATATTTTCAGCAATGCCTAAGAATTCTCCTACGCTTATATCTATATTAAGCTCTTCTTTAAATTCTCTTTTTAGAGCATCTTTACTATTTTCTAAAAATTCAATACCGCCACCTATACTTCTATAAAATACCTCATTTGTGACTTCATCATATCCTTCACTAACTAATATTTTGTTTTCTCTTTTTGCTATACCAAGAACAATGGGTCTTATTTCTTTAAACTTATCCATATCTTATCACCACTTTCTATTATCAAACAAAAACTGCATAATATAAATAACAATATTTTTTCACAATATTCCTCATCTATAGTTAATTTCATTTGTTATTTATTTCACTTAATATTATACCAAAGAAAAAGCAAATCTCATATAGAGTTTGCTTGGATAATTGTAATTTATATTTAGTTTATTTAATCAACATTTACGCCCTTATTTAATAGTTTATTGCCTATAAAATAAACTATACAAATGTATATGGCATATATACATATTCCTAAAATCATTATACTTTTAATGGCCGTTGAACTTACAATCATATTATTAAACACAGACATAATATCAGAATTTAGTAACCCGCCAATATAGATAATTAATAGGGTTATAGCTGAAAATGCCATATAGATTCCATATCCTATAATAATAGATCTTACTATTTTTAAATTGTTAGATCTATGTCCTATTATAATTCCTAGGGTGCCAACCATTATAATAAGTAAGAATTCAAAGAATATCGTAACGATTAACACTATTAATAAACTGGAAATAGAGCAGTTTAAGAAAATGGATGAAGATTCTAGTGAATCTTTTAACAAACGCCAACTATTTTCATTTAAACATACAATAGCTAAACAAGAAATGATAACAATAGCTGAGGTAAGTAAAGTTATGATTGCCGTTAACATCTTTGATAAGAATATTTTATTTTTTGTAACGGGAAGGGTATGCGTTAAATAAGATTCATCATCATATATGTTTTTTACAAATCGAGCCCAATTTCTCATAAAACAATTTATTAGTATATTTACGAGCATTGCTATTGTAATACCAGAGCATATTTTATCTATAATGACTAAAATCAAAGTTTGATCAAATGATTCAATAACTCTTGTAATTATAGCGAAGAAAAAAGCTAATATATAAAAGACAATTAGTGGTTTATAACACCATTTTAAATCATATTTAAGTAATTTTTTTAGCATTTAAAACGCCTCCTAAATATTTCATCTATAGATGAGTTTTCTTTTTCTCTTAACTCATCAGCTGACGAAGCTAGAACAATACTACCATTATCAATAAATATAACTTCATCAAGTATTCTTTCAATGTCACTAATAAGATGCGTAGATATTATGACACTAGCATCCTCATTAAAATTATTTAAAATGGTATCTAGGATATAATCTCTAGTTGCCGGATCCACGCCACCTAGAGGTTCATCTAATATATAAAGAGAAGCATTTCTTGACATAACTAGGATAAGTTGTAACTTTTCTTGCATACCTTTACTCATTTTAGAAATTTTTGTATCTATATCTAGATCTAAATCTTTTATCAATCTTTTAGCTTTTTCAAGATCAAAGTTATCATAAAAGTCCGTAAAATATTCAAGTGTTTGTTTAATTGTCATACTTTTATCTAAATAAGTTCTTTCTGGTAAATAAGATATAATTTTTTTGCTTTCTACACCAATATTTTTACCATTGACTAAAATCTCCCCACTTGTTGGTGTGAGTAGGTCATTGATAAGCTTGATTAAGGTTGTTTTACCAGTACCATTTTTTCCTAACAGACCAATAATTTTTCCCCGGGGTATGGTTAGGTTAATATCTTTTAAGACTTGTTTTTTATCAAAGCTTTTATAAATGCTTTTACACTCTAATAATTCCATTATTTATCCTCCTCCTTTAAAAACTCAACTATTTTCTCTTTTATAAATCCTAATTCTTGCATTTCCTTTATATATTTTTTAGTTTTTTCTTTGGCATATTTATCTTTAAATTTATTTAGTAGTTTCTCGTCTTTAGTAACATATTTTCCGTTTGTTCTTTCGGTATAAATAAGTTTTAAATCTTCAAGTTCGACAAGGGCTTTTTGCATTGTATTAGGATTTACTTTTGTCTTTAGGGCTAAGTCTCTTACAGATGGTAATTTTTCACCGGGTTTTATTTTTCCCGATATAATATATATTTCTAATTGTTCGACTAATTGGATATATATAGGTCTATCATTATCAAATATAAAATTCATATTTGCTCCCTTCTATGCTGTATCATTTGCTTAATACAATAATATAATAAAATTTTTAAAATGTCAATATAAAAAGATTATCAATTTTACTTGATAATCTTAATCATATAAATTGACTATCTAAGTTTTGTCAATACTTTTTTCATACTAATATTATATCACGACAAAAATCACGAAAATAGACAA
>CANPYM010000012.1 GCA_947588685.1 uncultured Bacilli bacterium
TAAAAAAATATAAATAGAAAGGGATCAATTAATAAGAAATTAATTAATATTTCTATAAGATTGATTATACGTGATGATATGAACTGTATGATTGAAGTCGCTTTTGGTAGTAATGAAGAAGCTAAAGAGGTTATTTTAAAACTACTTGATTTAAAATTAGTCAGTTCGGCTCAAAAGGTTGTCAGTCAAAGTAGTTGGCATTGGCACCATAATTTGGAAGAGAGTTTGGAATACTTAGTCTTCTTTAAGACTAGGAAAGATTTAGTTAATGATATTTATAATGTTATCAAAGAAATGCATAGTTATGAGTGCTTTGAGTTTGCTACTTGGGATATTTCCTCACCAAGTATTGAATATCTTAATTGGATTAATGAGGAAACATCTTAATGGATATTATTAATAGTTTAAGTTATAATTCGGTCGTTATTTTATCTTTCTTCTTTATTTCGCTTGTAGCTTTCATTTTAAACTTGATTACAAAAGGAAAGGCGAATCGTCTTCTTTTTAGTTGTCAACGTTCATCACCTTTAAATCCACTCACTTATCTACGTTTGGTTACCCATATTTTTGGTCATGCCAATTATCAGCATTTTATGAACAATTTTCTTTATATGCTTTTAATTGGACCGATGATTGAAGAAAAATATGGGAGCCTTAATCTTTTAATTATGATTTTGATAACAGCTGTGGCCGTAGGACTTATCAACATTATTTTTACGCGTAATCGTCTTTTGGGAGCTAGTGGGATTGTCTATATGTTAATCGTTTTAAGTTCGGCTGTTAATTTACAAGCTGGTAAAATACCGCTTACGCTTATTTTAATTTTCTTATTTTATATTGTTAATGAAATATTAAATAGTTTTACGAAAAATGATAATATATCACATTCATCACATTTGTTGGGGGCTTTATGTGGTTTTATCTTTGCCTTTTATTTTAAGTAGAGGTCTTTATGAGTTTGGTAGTTGATCAGAAATTAAAAAAATTAGCCACATCATCTTTTCGGAGTCATTTTCATTTGACGAAGAAAGATTTATCTTATATTAGGGAGAAAGGACTAGATAAAATAAAAGAGCATGCCTATGATTTTATTAAAACAAGACTTGCTCCTTTAGATAATCCTAAAGATGGTCATCAAACACCGATGAAAGGGCACCCCGTATTCATTGCTCAACATGCGACAGCGACGTGTTGTAGAGGCTGTTTAGAGAAGTGGCACCATATTAGTAAAAAGAAAGAATTAAGTTCTAAAGATATTGATTATATTGTAACAATTATTATGACGTGGATTGAAAGAGAAATGGAGGCTCAAAATGATTAAAACAAAAAATCAAGGATCATTAATTATCATATCGGGAACAACTTGTGCGGGAAAGGGGACAGTTATTAAAAAACTACTCTCTTTACATAACGATATTGTCCTATCAATTTCTTATACGTCAAGACCTAAAAGAGCATCAGAAATTGATGGGGTTGACTATTATTTTGTATCTAAAAAAGAGTTTGAAGAAAAAATAGCTAACGGAGATTTTTTAGAGTATGCCCAAGTTCATTATGGGGATTATTATGGTACGCCTAAAAAGGAAGTTATCAAAAAGCTTGAAAGTGGTAAAGATGTCATTTTAGAAATTGATGTGGAAGGCGCTAAACAGATTAAAGAAAAATTTCCCGAAACAATCTTAATTTTTATTATGGCTCCTAGTATGGAAGAAGTTAAAAGACGTATTAAGATGCGTGGCGATGAGAATAATGAACAAATTATTAAGAGATTTAAGCGGGCTTATCAAGAAATAAACCAAGTTAATAACTATAACTATGTCGTTGTTAATGATGACTTGGAAGAGGCGGTTAAGAAAGTTGAAGCTATTTTAATAAGTGAAAAATTAAGAGTTGATCGAATTGAAGAAATAGCTGTGGAAAATGAAGAAGAAATTATCCACGAATTTTTGATGGATAAGGATTTTGATAATACGCCAAGAACATTTGAATAAGGTTTAAATCATCTTTTCAAATGGCGATAAATGTATTATAATTAATAATAGAGGTGGCTTATGAAGTGTTTAAAATGCGGTGAGGAACTTCCACCAGATTCTGTGTTCTGTGAAAATTGTGGCGCTAAAGTCGGTGAAGAATTACCTAAAGAAATAGATGTATCTGATTTAGGTCCAACATCATTAGATGACTTGATGCCTAAAAAACATCATACTTTATTAATCTGTTTTATTGTATTAATTATTGCTTGTGGGATTGGTGCTTTCTTATACTTTGATTTAACCAAAGAAGAAGTGAAAGAAAATCCTAAGCCTAAGCGTGATAACCAAGAAATTATTAATGATTATGGTCATGCTGTTGAAACAGCTAGTGAAGAATATTTGGAAACACACGATCTTATTAATGACTTTGCCGAAATAAGAGAGCTTGTTCAGTATGGTAAACATCAAGTTAGTTGTAATAATGTCTATATTAACATTGATGGATCTGTTTATTTATCTGATTGTACGATTGATGGCGAGAAGGTTGAAGAAACCTATGGTCGTAAATTAAGTGAAGAAGCTCTAGCTTGTAAAGCCTTATATAACAAAACGGAAAAAGAAATATCTTTTTATGATGGCGAAGAATTGATTAGTGTCTATGAGTGTGAGAATAGTAAATGTGGTTTAGATAAGATTGCTAATTATAATTCTTGTTTAGATAAAATAGCGGTCATTTATGATGGCGATGAAAAATATTTATATAATTATCAAGCTTTACAAAATGTTATTGATCCGTTGTCTGAAATAATGCCAGTTAAGGATGAAGATACTTATTTAGGTTTTATTGCTAAAGATGCGAAGACAGAAAAATATGGTTATGTTGATTTAAGGGGAACTGAGAAGTTAGCCTTTAAATATGATCAGTTAGGACTTATTTTAGATAATCATTTAGATTATCGTACATATAATGTTAAAGATGAAAAAATTGTCGTTAGTCTTGATGAAAAATATGGCGTCATTGATTTTAAAACCGGTAAAGAAATATTGCCAGTAAAATATGATAATGTCTATTTGGGACCTGATAATTACTATGTAATTAAAGATGGAAAACAGTATTATTTAATTAATGACAAAGGCGAAAAGATTATTGATAAAGGTTATGATATGATTTTTGCTTTTGAAAAGTTACTAGTTGTTAATGAAGATAATAAATTGAAACTTATCGATTATCATAATGAAAAAGTTATTAATCAGGAAATTGATACAACCATTCTTTATAAAGAAGAACCGATTGGTGATGTATTTGGATATTATGCTTATTTAGATGGAAATGATATCGTTATCATTGTCAATGTATCAACGGATGAAGGCTATACATCTAAAGAGTATGCATATCATCTTGATACGAAAGTTTTAGAAATAAAATAATCATTTTTGTTCATAATATAAATGGTGATATTATGAAAAAGGAAAAGAAGAAAAAGAAACTTAAAGTAAAAAATACTCCAGAAGAAGTCGTTGTAACGGAGACTTTAGGTCAAGATAAAAATAAAGATCAATCATAATGATTGATTTTTATTTTATCCTAATAGCGGTGGTTATCTTTTTTAAGTAATCTGAGTTATCAAGGATACTTAAGGTAACTTTTAAATGACTACCAGAAGCATGAATAATATAATTCTTTCTATTATATGTGCCAATGTATAACATAACGTGGCCAGGTTGATATAGAAGGGTAGGATCTTTACCTTCAATCAGTTTTAGTTTTTCCGTGTTACTTTTATTAGTTAAATCAATAGCTTTTTGAAGACTTTGTCTTTGGTCCGTTGTATTTCTAGGAAAGATAAAACCAAAAGTTCGGAAGATATTAGCTACATAACTAGAGCAGTCAACACCATTATCCATCCCACCCCAACGATAGGGTGTATTTAAATATTTAAAAGCTAAATTGTAGACATTTTCTTTAGTATAATCTAAATAGCCAATGTGAGCATCTTCTTTTGTTAAAACAATTTTTTTCGTTTTAACATAGCCATCATCACCTTTAATAGGAAGCGCTAGTTCGTAGTCTTCATCAATCTTTAGTAATGGTAATTTAACACTCATATCAAGAGTAGTACTATTTATTGCTATACTTGGTTTTATGATAATAGCAAACATTTTAGGATTAGTAAAATAGGCAAAATCATCTTCACTAGCAAAAGCGATATCTTGTTTTAAAACCCAGCCTGTATAAGTTGGTGTGATAACATATGACCACAAATTATCATTACTTGTATGCGTGATAATTACAGGTGTGTTAACGTGTAACTCTGATTCTTGAAGATTATCAAAATTATCCATTCCTGGTTTATCATAAAAATGGATTGATGTTGGAAAAGATTTAAGATTAGTTCTTTTAATAACAATACCTTTTATAACATTATTGATATCGACAATATTATTTAAATTACGATTTTCTAAAATTTTATTTAGATCAGCTGTCGTTATTTTTTTGTTACCATTATACTTAGGTAGTTTTGGTAATTCATATTTTAAAATAAGCTTTTCGATTTCTTGTTTACTAAGAGAAGCAATCGTATCTAAATTATATAATGTTGAATCATTTTTAAGTGTTTGGGTATTATACTTTAAAATGTCTTGATAGTCCATAATCGTTTCTTTATCTTGATTATTATGAATAAAAGTTGTAGCGTTTATTACATCTTGCTGATTACTTTTATCATCTTTATCATAAGGAATAGATATCTTATCCTTATCATCATTATCTTTACTTAGTGTTTTTGTCATCGATATATTATATGTTAAAAAGATAAGAAATATATAGATAAATAGTAAGTATCGCATTGTCTCACCCCTTAATAGTGTGAGACAAAAGAAGATATTCATACAAACGAACATTTGTTTAGATAAAAGATAGAATTTTAATTAATGGTGTGTTATAATAAGTTTAAGGAAAGTGATATTATGGAAAGTTTATTTGATGAAGAAAAAGAAATATATAAACCACTTGCTGATAAAATTAGACCGCTGACGTTAGATGATTTTTTTGGTCAAGAAGATATTGTTGGTGAAGGATCTCCTTTAAGACAAATGATTGAAACAGATAATATTTCATCGATGATATTATGGGGCCCACCGGGTGTTGGGAAAACGACGTTAGCGAAAATAATTGCGCATCAGACTCATTCAGCCTTTTATGAATTAAGTGCGGTAACTAGTGGGGTTAAAGATATCAAAGAATTAATTGAAGTAGCTCATTACAATAAAAGTAATAATCAAAAGACGATTGTTTTTGTCGATGAGATTCATCGCTTTAATAAAGCACAACAGGATGCTTTTTTACCACACGTTGAAAGAGGCGACATTATCCTAATTGGAGCGACAACAGAAAATCCTTCTTTTGAAGTTAATTCCGCTTTATTATCTAGGACAAAAGTCTATGTTTTAAAAAGTTTAACGGAAGAAGAAGTTAAAGGAATATTAACGAGAGCTTTAAAAATTAACTATGAATATCGGAATGTTATGATTGATGATGATAGCCTTAATATGATTGTTAATCTTAGTAATGGTGATGCTAGAACGGCTTTAAATACTTTAGAAAATGTCATCAATTTAACTTCACCAAAGCGGGGAAAAGTTAAAATCGATGTTGAAACACTAAAACATACGCTTCAAAGTAAAACATTCTTGTATGATAAAAAAGGGGAAGAACACTATAATTTAATATCGGCTTTACATAAATCGATGCGAAATAGTGATCCCGATGCCGCCCTTTATTATTTAGCTAGAATGTTAGAAGCTGGGGAAGATCCTTTATATGTAGCAAGACGCCTTATTCGTTTTGCATCAGAAGATATTGGAATTGCTAATATTAATGCTCTAACCCAGGCAGTTAATGCCTATCAAGCCGTTCACTTTAATGGTATGCCAGAATGTAATGTCAATTTAGCGCAGGCCGTTGTCTATCTTAGTTTATCACCAAAATCTAATGCCTTATATACGGCTTATGGTAAAGCTAAAGCTGATGCTATAAAGACGGCTCATTTAAAAGTACCACTTCATTTACGTAATGCTGTAACAAAATTAGATAGTGAGTTAGGCTATGGTGATGGCTATGAATATGCTCACAATTTTGAAAATAAAGTTACCAAGATGACGTGTATGCCAGAAGAGTTAAAAAATCGTCACTATTATTATCCTACGAATATGGGTAATGAAAAAAAAGCAAGAGACGTTTTAAATAATTTAGCAAAGTTAAAAAATAATTAAAAAAGGCTGGCATTTCTTACCTAAAATATGTTATTATATTGATTAAAAAGATGGTGATATTATGCAAATAGAAGAATTATCTGCCCATGATCGTAGTAAAATTTTTAGCTATATTGCTAAAGTAAGAAAAGAAGTTGAAGAAGACTACGCTTGGATGCATATTGAAAATGTTGAAGAATTATTTGAGATGGCTTTAGGTGTTATGGCTGATAAGCCTAATTTGAATATAAATAATTTTGAAGAAACGTTAAAGCAAGTTTATTCTTCTAGATATGAAGAAATTGCTTTAGAACGTTTATCTAGTAGCGATAATACATCTTTTTTAGTTGCTTTTGCTAAAAACTATTTACCCTCATTTTCAAATAGTAAACAGGCTTTGGCATCACTAAATATAATGATGTCTGCCTTTCAAGCTGTTGGCTATGATTTATCACCTGATGATTATAGTTATTTAATTAACAATATTAGTTTATTAGATGATGCTATTTCCAGTGTTATAAGTGTTAAAGGTAAGCCATCAAGTGAAAAAATAAGTGCTTTATTTGATAGTGATATATATCCTTTAATTGAGAGTTATTGCTTAGTTAAAGGAATTGATGTAAGCGATGCCGATGAGAAATATCAAACATTTGAAGAAATAGAAAAAGAATATAGCATTACAGGTGATCCGGTTAGAGATTATTTACAATCTATAAGACACACGTTATTATCGCCCGAAGAAGTTGCGTCTTTAGCGCACAAATATAAAGATGGCGATGCCAGCGCGCGTGATCAAATTATTCTTCATAATTTACGACTTGTTCCTAGTATTGCTAAAAGATATGTCGGCCGAGGAATGCTTTTCCTAGACTTGATTCAAGAAGGTAATTTAGGCCTTTTGAAGGCTGTTGATAAGTTTGATCCGGATAAAGGATATCAATTTTCTACTTATGCAACTTGGTGGATAAGACAGTCAATTACAAGAGCTATTGCTGATCAATCACATACGATTAGAATTCCTGTTCATATGGTCGAAGCTTTAAATAAGTATCGTCGGCGTTATGATGCTCTAAAAGAACAAATTGGCCGTGAACCAACCATTGAAGAGCAAGCTGAATATATGGGTGTTTCCAAAGAGAAGATTGAGGATTGGGTTAATGTTCTTAATCTTGGCTCACCACTTAGTTTATCAAATCCTATTGGTGATGAAGAAGATAGTGAACTTGGAAGTTTTATTCCTAATGATGAAAATTTAGAAGAAGACTTTATTAGTTCATCTTTAAAAGATGCCTTAGAACCTCTTTTAGATCGCTTGACACCACGGGAGAACAAGGTTTTAAGATTGCGCTTTGGCATCGACGATGGTAGAGGTAGAACTTTGGAAGAAGTAGGTAAACAATTTGGGGTTACGAGAGAGCGTATTCGTCAAATTGAAGCTAAAGCTTTGCGGAAGTTAAAACGTTATTCTAGACAAAGTGGATTAGGTGTCTACTCTGATAAACCAAGTGCTCGCGATGAAGAAGGCGCATTGGATAATAGTCCAAGGTTTAATAATACCTTAAATAAATATCTTCATTGTCAAAGAAATACATATCTTAATGTTATTCCTTTATTAGATGTAAAGGAACGAGAGACCCTTAAAAGAATGTTTGGTGAAAACTTTGATAAACCTCGTGCCCATATTATTGATGATGCTTATGGTGATGCCATTTTAGCTAAATTAAGAATTTTTGCAACGGGTGCTATGTCACGACAAATAGTGCGTAATTTTTCCAATGCTAATAATGTTGGCCTTAAAGCTTTATTAGGTATTGATGATGAAGAGGTACTAAAAAGCATTCTCCTTAAATTAGACGATAATGATTTAACTATTTTAAGAAAGAAATATAAAAATGGTCTTTTAAAACCAACTGATGTTGTTCTTCATCCATCATATGAATATTATATAGCGCAATCTATTATTCCTAAATTACGGAGTTTTATTCCTAAAGGATTACGTTCAGAAATGCGGAAAAAGAAAGTTGCTCAAAAGAAAAATGAATCATTTGCTGAAAAAATATATCAAGCATTAAAATATTTATCTGAAGAAGAGGTTAAGAGCATTGTCGATGCCTATGGTGATGATGTGTTTAACTATAATAGGATACTTTCTATTTTAAGTAAAAATCCTGAAAAGCAATATCGCCAAATCTTAGAAAAAATATTAACTTATGCTGAAAACTTAGCTAGTACTGGTACTTATAACGTATCAATAAATGATCAGTTATCTTTGACGACTTTATTAAAATATAAAAATATCAATGATGTTGATGTTGTTGTTGAGGCTTTAGGTACGGTGGAGTTTAACCTATTAATTTCAAGATATGGTAGCAATTATTTGCAAAGTCCTGAGTTTAATATGCTATCACCTTATCGCATGACAAAGTTATATCAAATTATTGTCCCAAAATTACAAGAAGAACTAGATAAATTATATGAATCAATGGAAGTACTATGTGATACTGCCGATCGTGAGGCTATTTTTAAAGTTTTATCTTATCTTGATGAAAGTATTAGAACGAAGTTTACGCGTTTCTTTGAAGATCAATCATTGTTGTCAATTCAAGATCGTCGTTTAGTTTTATATAGCATTATTCCGATTGTTAAACGATATGTTAAGATTTATACTGAAAATAGTCTTTTAACACCAACCCAAGTTAAGTATTTAAAAACGTGTTTTGCACACTTAAAAACAAAACATCCAACAGTATCAGTAGCTTTTGATACAACACCGGATATTTTAAGAACAGTTGTTGGCGTTTTAGAGCCTTGGGAACAAGAGGTCTTCTATGATCGTGTCGGTAATGACTTTGAAGCTCCTGTCAATTATCAACTTTTATCTCAAGTTCATGATGAGGAATGGAACCGGGTTAAAACCAAAATTCTTAGTCTCATAAAAAATTATCGTCCAGGTCTCGTTATGACCAAACGTTTTCGCACCCAAGAAATTTATTTAGTAACCAGTATGCTTCAAACTAACATTTATTCTTTAAAGAGTGTTTTAGAGACGTTAACGCCAGAAGAATTAGCATTATTCCAAAAAAGGAATGCCTTTACGTATGATGCTCCCGCTAAATTGTGTAAACTTGATAAAGAAACACAAGCTATGTATGATGCGCTAGAGGAAAAAATTCGAATTAGATTAATGTGTTATAACCAAACAGATCTTTACCGTTTAACCGATTTGTTTAAAACAGATGCTGTAACTCTAAAGGATATCGTTGAAACTTTATCTGACGATGAGCAAACTATCTTTACATATCGTAATGGTTATGAATATGATAAACCAGTCCGATTACGGAAGTTAACACTTAGTCAGGCCCAAACTTATATGGTCGTTCATAAAAAAGTTCAAGGAATTGTTAATGATTTAAATAAAGGTAAAAAGCGGACGACGAAGGCACCTAAAGTAGTTAAACTTTTAAGTGTAGCGGAACGTTTTCATATCTCACCAGAAACCTTAAAGATTTTAGTTGAAACGGTATTGACAGCTGAAGAACGAGATTTGTTTATTAAGTATAATGGTACTGACTACACTACTTTAGTGCCACGCAAACGAGCAAAAGGGGAAGATATTAAACAATACCATCGAGTAGCAGCTAAAATAAGAAGAAATATCCCAGAGCCTATCTTAGTTCATTTTAAAACTACACGGGATAATTTTGAAATCGTTTTTGATTCTCTTACTCCAGAAGAACGAACTTTGTTTGTTAAACGTAACGGTAATGATTTCTTTAATGTAACTACTTTCTCACCACTTACGGCTGAGGAATCAGAAACATATAATAAAATTTGCATTAAAATATCTAAACGTTTAAAAAGTTTAGAAAAGAAACCAACAGAAGATCTTTTAGCCAAATTTAAAACGACTGATGAAAAACTTCATGCTGCTATTGATCAGCTACCAAGTGAAGAACGTATTTTATTTATCAAACGTAATGGCCTTAGTTATTCTTCTTTAATCACCCCACGACCTCTTTTAGGTCAAAATAGGGAAGACTATAAAGTAGTTAGTAAACATCTACGGGCAATTATTTCTAAGATGAAGAAAGAAGAAAAACAAGCCCATCAACGGACTTCTAAACTGATGGTTTTAGATATATATAAAACAACGCCTGATAAATTACAATATTTACTAGATACCATTTTAACCCCTGAAGAAAAAGAGTTATTTATTAAGCGTAATGGAACTGTTTATGATAAGCCTTATACACCAGCTCCTCTTAATGCTGAAGAAAAAAAGGTCTATACCAGAATCCATTATCGGTTGAAGTATCATATCGAAAAAGGTAGTAAACCTAAAGAAACTTCACCGGTTCAACTATTTGACACAACGGAAGAAAAATTACGTTATGTTATAGCTTCTTTAACTTTAGAAGAACAAGCTTTATTTAGAAAATATAATGGTGATGACCTTACAACAGTAAGACCACAATTAGTTGATAGCGCGTCTAGCGAAGAATATAATCAATTAAAAAGAAAGATTGGTCGTCGTATTAAAGGTATGAATGTCGAAGAAGAAGACTTATTAGTAACTTTTGATACGGATGCAACATCATTAAAAGATGCAGTACTTAAACTTCCAGAAGATAAAAAAGAATTGTTTATTAAACGTAATGGCACTGATTTTGATGCTCCTATTATTCCCCATCCGTTGTTTGGCGAAGAAGCAAGAAGATATCGCTTGATTTGTAATAACCTTCAAAGCGAACTTCATAAGAAACCAATTGTTAGACATAGGAAGGATATTGTTATTGTTGATGATTTTCACACAACTTTAGAGGAATTAGAACAAGCTTTAACTATTTTATCGAAAGATGAATTAGCCTTCTTCCAAAAGCATAATGGAACTGATTATACGCATCCTGTAGCAATTAGTTATTTAAGTGGGGAAGAAAGTAAAGAATATTCTAAAATAAGTACCAAGATTAGAAAATATCTAAAGTATCATACACCTTCATCAGCTACTAGAACATATGCTACAACGAAAGAACGTTTAGCTTTAGTTTTAGACACTCTAACTTTTGATGAGAGAGAACTATTCCATCAACAGTTTGGAACTGATTATGATAAAGATGTATTGCCACATCCAATAACTTCAACGACTGATCGCGCGAAGTGGCGTGTCTTAACACAAAAAGTAAAACGTCGCCTTAAAGAAAGCGATGAAGAACTAAAGAAGATGGCAAATGATAATCGTGAAAGTAGTGCAAATGCGACAATTTATAATTTACTATGTACAATAATGCCATCAAAAGAAGCTTTAGTTGTAACTTTAAAGATAATTTTACCAGCAGATTATGATGATGATATCGTCGCATCAACTCTTCAAATGAAACCTGATATCTATAGAGAAGCTTTTCATAAAGGACTAGATATATTAAGACAGACGACATCTCCTAGTTTGTTAGACTTAAAAGAAAAAGCTAAATGTCTTACAATGAAATCATAATATTTTGTGTAAAAATAATATTTAATATTGTCAAAAGATGATATTAATGATAAAATGGTAATGTCTTAAAGGCATTACTTGGCCTGTTGGTGAAGTGGTTTAACACATCACCCTCTCAAGGTGACATACACGGGTCCGAATCCCGTACAGGCTACCATTGAAAAAGAAACTTGAACTTTAAAGTTCAAGTTTTATTATGTTTAAAATTATGTTAGAATAGATATATTGACGTTTTTAGGGGGAATCTAAATGGACAAAATTATTGAAGAAATATATTTAGAAGTTAAAAGAAGATGTATGCAACCAAGTAATGCTTATGGTATTGGCGCTTGGGATCATCATATTGAATTAGTTTATAAAGTAGCTACAGAGATTTGTTACCAATATGGTGCCCAATATGACATTGTCGCTTTAGCTTCTTTGTTACATGATGTTGCTTCTGTCACCGATAAAGAATATACTAAAGATCATCATATCATCGGAGCAAAAATAGCGGAAGAGCTATTAATGCCATATGGATTATCACCACAAGATGTTGCTTTAATTAAAAAGTGTATTTTAAATCATCGTGGAAGTGTTTTAGTAGATAAGACAACACCAGAAGAAGTATGTGTTGCTGACGCTGATGCAATGGCCCACTTTTATAGTGTTCCTTCGTTACTTCGAATGGTTTATGTTGAAAAAAAGATGTCAATAGATGATGGTGCGGATTTTGTCTATAATAAACTTCAAAGAAGTTACAATAAATTATCTGATAAAGGTAAAGAGATAATTTTACCAAATTATGAAGCAGCAAAAATTTTATTATTAAAAAAATAGCAAAAGTATGTTAAAATGTCTATAGATAGTAGATAGGCTATAATATATTTTAGGTGATAAGATGGAATATTTAGATGTATATGATGAAGAAGGTAATTATTTAGGACAAGCTCCTAGAGATGTTGTTCATAAAGATGCTTTGTGGCATAATACAGTTCACTGTTGGCTATATGATGAAAAGGGTAATGTATATTTTCAAATTCGTAAAGATGAAGGCAAACTTTACACGACTGCATCAGGCCATGTTAAAGCAGCCGAATCCCTTAATGATGGCTTTGCTAGGGAGATTAAAGAAGAAATTGGCTTAGATGTTGATCCTAACAAGATTACTCTAGTAGGTATTGTTCCGTTTATTAAGGATCTCCAAAAAGCTGATGGGACGATGTTCCGTGACCGCGCTAAAGCGAATGTCTATGTTGCTAACTTTAAAGGAAATATTAGTGACTTCATTTTTGATCCTAATGAGGTATTAGGTGTTGTTAAAGTTAACGCTAAAGATGCTCTAAAAGTGTTAACAGATGGCATAGGTACTATTAAAGGTGTCGTTATTAAAACTGTTGATGGCAAAAATATTGAAGAAGAAAAAGATATTTCTTATGATGATTTTCTTTTCTTCGATGGGGAAACACCATTAACAAAATATGGCTTTATCCTAGAAAAGGTTATAGTGTTAACTAAAAGTAATAATTAATATAAATATTCAAGAAATTAGACTAAGTGCTAATTTTTTTGATATAATTTTATTAGGTGATTATATGGAATTCAAAGAATTAAGAGAAAAATATCCTAAAGTTATTTATGAAAAATATGAAATAGAAGATACAGAAGAAGACTTAGTGATTAAGTTTTATTTTGAAATACCTGATTTAGCTACTTTCACACCAACCCTTAGTATTTCTAAAAAAGATATTGTAACGGAATATGATAAAGATTTTTTGAATTATCTTATTTTTAATATTGGTATGGTTGAGTTAATTAGTTATTTTAAAACGACGTGTAGTCCTAATATTGAAATTAAAGCCGGTTATTTAAATAAAGATCAAATAGCTTGGTTTAAAAAACTATACTATAATGGTTTAGGCGAATTTCGTTATCTTAATAATATCGATGTATCGGAAGAAGATTTTGTAAATATTCATTGTTCGCATGAAAAAGAGAAACTAGCTGAAATTGATTATCAAGGTAAAGGTAATCTTATTGCCGTTGGTGGGGGTAAAGATTCGGCTGTCACTTTGGCAATTCTTGATGGCTTTGATAATAAATGCTTTATGATTAATCCTAAGGAACCAAGTATTGAATGTGCGAAAATAGCTGGCCATGAGGATTTTATGGCAATTAGAAGAACGATTGATAAACGGCTTATTGAATTAATCAAAGAAGGTTATTTAAATGGGCATACACCTTTTAGTGCTTTAGTTGCCTTTGTCTCATATTTATGCGCTTATTTAGCTGGTAAAAAATATATTGTCTTATCGAATGAAGCTAGTGCGAATGAACCAACCGTAATTGGTACTAATATTAATCATCAGTATTCTAAGACATATGAGTTTGAGTGTGATTTTAACGACTACGTAACGAAATATTTTAAATTAGATATTAAGTATTTTAGTTTGCTTCGTCCCTTAACCGAATTACAAATAACAATGTTATTTTCAAGATATTATAAGTATCATAAAGTTTTTAGAAGCTGTAATGTCGGTAGTAAAAAAGTACCTTGGGAATGGTGTTGTAACTGTCCAAAATGCTTATTTGTCTACATTATGTTATATCCTTTCTTAACCAATAAAGAATTAATCAATATTTTTGGTGAAGACTTATATAAAAGGGAAGATTTACTACCAACGATGTTGGAATTAGCTGGATATGCTGAAACTAAACCTTTTGAATGTGTTGGAACCTATGAAGAAGTAAGATACGCTATCAGTACTGTTATTGATGGGGGAGATCATTTACCATATTTATTACAATATTATAAAGATCATTATGATTTGGATTTAGACGATCATTTCCGGTATGACTTTAATACGGAACATAATGTTCCCGAATCTTTTGAATGGTTAGTTCGTCAAGAATTAGATCGTGTAAATGAGTTGTTGAACCATGGTGTATAAAATAATTGATGCGTTAAAGGGTAAAAAGATTGCCCTTTTAGGTATGGGTATGGAAGGTATGGCGACATATAACTTTATTCGTCGTTACACGGATATGCCTCTTACCATTATTGATAAAAATGATCCAACCATTCGTCATCCGGAGTTAAAAGATGATAATGTTGAAATTATTTATGGTGAGAATTATTTAGATAACTTGGAAAGATATGATTTAGTGTTTAAAAGTCCTGGTGTTATTACGAAAGACATTGATACTAGTCATATCAATTTTACATCCGAATTAGAGATGTTACTTCAGTATCATCGTGATCACACGATTGGTATAACGGCTACAAAGGGTAAGAGTACGACTTGTACCCTAACTTATGAAGTCTTAAAATCTTGTGGCCTTAAAACTATTCTTTTAGGTAATATTGGTAAAGCCATTTTTGATTATTTAGAAGAGATTAGTGAGGATACTTGGGTTGTCTGTGAAATGTCAGCTTTACAATTAGAGTTTGTTCACTATTCACCTAAAATAGCGGCTATTATCAATCTTTATGAGGATCACCTTGATCACAGTGGGACAATTGAGCATTATCACGCTAATAAGTTAAATATTTTTAAATATCAAAAGAAAGATGACGTATGTATTTATAGTGGTGATATCGAACCATTATGTAGTTATATAAATGATAATTATCTTGCGCATAAGTATCCTGTTTTTATGGGTGATAGGAATTTAAAAGACGCTATTTATCTTAAAGATAATCAAGTTTATTTAAATGATGAAACCTTATATGATGCCTCCAAGCCAAGAAAATTATTAGGTGAGCATAATTTAAGGAATATTATGTTTGTTCTAACTATTAGTCATTATCTTAATTTAGATTTAGAAATAGTTAGTAAAACAATTAATAATTTTAAGGGTCTACCACATCGTCTTGAATATGTTGGTGAATATGACGATATCATTTATTATAATGATGCGATTGCGACTATTCCAGATGCGACAGTTAATGCGATTAAAACGTTAGGCAATGTCGATACGTTAATTTTTGGAGGAATGGATAGAGGAATTAATTATGATGAACTTATCGATTACTTAAATACAGGTGTTGTCCGCAATTTAATTTGTATGCCAACAACCGGGTATAAGATTGGTAAACTCATTGATAATCCTGATACGCATATTTATGAATGTGAACTACTAACTGATGCTGTTAAGAAAGCTAAAGAAGTAACAGCTAAAAAGAAAATATGTCTTTTAAGTCCGGCGGCTTCTAGTTATGAGTATTTTAAAAATTTTGAAGAAAAGGGTAATGCATTTAAAGAACTTGTAAGAAATGACTAATCAGTTTACAATTATTTAATCTTATGTTACAATATAAGTGTATTCATAGATGAGAGTGAGGACTGATAATGATGACTGAAGTATATCAAGTATCAGATTTTCAAGAAGGTATGGTTGAAGAAACTATTAAAGAGGTAGCTGAGGCTTTAGAAGAAAAAGGGTATGATCCTATTAGCCAAATTGTTGGCTATTTAATAAGTGGAGATCCGGGATACATATCTAGTCATAAAGATGCCAGATTAAAAATAACCCGTTATGAACGAATTAAGGTTATGGAAGTCTTAGTTAAGAAGTTCTTAGAATAATGCGTTATATTGGTCTTGATTTAGGAACCAGAACCCTAGGAATATCTCTTAGTGATTTAACCCATACAATAGCGACACCCCTAAAGACGCTTCACTTTGCTGAGGGCGACTATGATGCCGCTATTAATATGTTAAAACCCATTATAGAGGAAAATGAAATTGAAAAAATAGTTTTAGGACTACCTAAGAATATGAATAACAGTCTTGGTAATCGAGCTTATGAAACAACGATTTTTAAAGAAGAACTTTGGCAAGCATTTAAGATACCCGTCGTTTTACAAGATGAACGCTTGTCAACGGTTGAAGCTACTAATTATATGCTAGAAGCTGATATATCTAGGCAAAAAAGAAAAGCTAAAGTTGATGCTTTGGCGGCTAATATTATACTTCAAACATATTTAGATAAAGAGAAAGGGAGATAAAATATGGAAGAAAAAATGACGTTTAAAGTTTTGAATGATGAAGGAAAAGAAGTAGAATGCGAAGTATTATTTACATTTGAATCTGATGAAACAAAGAAAAACTATATTGTTTATACCGATAATACTTTAGATGAAGAAGGAAATACTAAAGTTTATGCTTCTGTTTATAATCCTAATGAAGATGAAACAAAACTACTACCAATTGAAACAGAAAAAGAATGGAAGATTATTGAAACCATCTTAGATGAATTACAAAACGAAATTCAAGGTAAAGGAGGAGAAGAGTAGTCATACTCTTTTTTTACTAGCTATGAAGAAGTTTGTTTTAGTAGTAGGTTGCGTTATTTTATCTTTAATTTTATTACTCGTACTTGGTGGGGTAGGCTGCGTTGTTTATTATAAAAGTAGTATTGGACCTGTTAGTGATAGTGATGAAGCTATTTCTTTTACCATCAACCAAGGTGATAATTATTATACAATTGCTGATAAATTAAAAGAGGAAGGATTAATAAAATCGCCTTTTACTTATAAAATTTATTTACGTCTTAATCGTCCTACCGAACTTGGTATTGGTGTTTACACCCTAAAACCAAATATGGGGGTTAAGGGAATAGTTGAGACTTTATCCGGCAATGAAAAGGAAACAACAGATACGGTTATAACTTTCGTCGAAGGTAAAAATATGCGAAGTATTGCCGGAACAATAGCCCAAAATACCAATAATAGTACCGATGATGTTTATGCCTTATTAAAGGATGAAGATTATCTAAAAGAATTAATTGATACGTATTGGTTTATTGATGATAGTATTTTAAATAAAGATATCTATTATTCATTAGAGGGTTATCTATATCCTAATACTTATAATTTCCTTAACAAAGATGTAACTGTTAAAGAAATATTTAAAAAAATGTTAGATGAGATGGAACGAGAACTCCAACCATACGAAAATGATTTTAAGAAGAGTAAATATAGTGTGCATGAGATTCTTACCCTTGCAAGTATTGTTGAATTAGAAGCTAATACCGAGATTGATCGTAATCGCGTTAGTGGCGTTTTCCTTAATCGTCTTAAAGCTAAGATGCCTTTAGGAAGTGATGTAACAACTTATTATGGCATTGGTGTTGATATGGCTGAAAGAGATTTATATAATTCCGAAATTAATACGGTTAATGCTTATAATACACGCCCTAGCGCGATGGCCGGAAAATTACCAGTTGGTCCAATCTGTAATCCATCTATCATATCCATTGCGGCTGTTTTAAGGCCAATTACGAGTGATTACTATTACTTTGTGTCTGATAAAAATGGCAAGATGTATTATAGCAAGGATGCAAATGAACACAATCAAACGGTTAAAGAGTTGAAAGATAAAGGTTTATGGTATCAATACACGAAATAAAAGCGTACGCTAAAGAGACACACGTTCCGATTATGCAGGATGCGGGCATTGCCTTTATCTTGGACTATATTAAAACTAATCACGTTAAAAATGTTTTAGAAATCGGTAGCGCCATTGGTTATTCGGCAATCCAATTTGCTAGTGTAAGCGATGATGTTCATGTCGTTACCATTGAAAGAGACGATACGATGTACGAAGAAGCTCTTAAAAATGTTTCTAATATGAAATTAGATGATCGTATTCAAATTATTCATGGTGATGCTTTGGATATCGAAGTGACGGGTACGTTTGATCTCATTTTTATCGATGCCGCTAAAAGTCAATATACAAAGTTTTTCTTAAAGTATTCACCCTTATTAGATGATGGCGGGGTAATTATATCTGATAATCTTGCTTTTCATGGCATGGTCGCTGATATTAGTTTAACTAAGAATCGTAATACACGCCAACTTGTTAATAAGATAAAACAATATATTGAATTTTTAAAAAATAATCCTGATTTTGAAACTACTTTTTATGATATTGGTGATGGAATATCCGTAAGTAGAAGACTTAAATAAATATTTAAGTCTTTTTTTGTTTAAAATTAAAAAAAGTTCTTTTTTTATTGACATTTATTAAAAAACGCCTATAATAAATGATACAAATTCGAGGTTTGGTTGGAAAGTAGGGGGTTTTGTGGCACGGAGTAACAAAATAAAAATCTTTTTAGGAATTATTGCTATTTGTACTTGTATGCTAACAGTAACATTTGTTATGGCATCTTCTAAAAATAAAGAGGCGATTCATCCTAACTACTATTTGGGGAAAGTAGCTGATGATCGTTATAGCAGTAAAGATTTAGTATTTAAATCAACAATAAAAAAAGAGGTAACAAATAATAATCGAGTTAAAAACTATCAGTTAAAAGTTCAAAATGGTAATGTTTATCTTATTGATACTAATAATGGTAGTAAAAAAGTTGTTTATTCAAGGGGTAATGCTAAATACTTAACAGAAGTAAACTTATATTATTATGATACAGCTTATGCTCTAATCATTACAGATAGTGGTGAGTTATATGCCAATATTTATCGTAGTAATGAAGAAGACATAATGTTTCGCAAAATTAAAACCAAAACGCGTATTAATAAATTAGTTGCCTTGGAATATACTTTTAGTAGTTTCAAACTATATCCTCGAGTTCAGTTATATAACGTCGATCCATTTGGGGGACGGGAATTAATAAAATTGTAGAAAGTTTATCTTTCTCTTTTTTATTTTCTAAACTAGACTATTAAAGTAATTTTTGCTATAATGATTTGGGATTTATGAACAGAAAGGAGATTTATGAGTAAAATAAAAATGTTCGCTTTAGGCGGACTAAATGAAATTGGTAAAAATATGTATGTCGTTGAAGTCGACGAAGATATTTTTGTATTTGAAGCGGGTTTAAAATATAGTGAAGATAATTCACTAGGAATAGATTATATTATTCCTAATTATGATTATTTAAAAGAAAATAAAGAGCGGATTGTTGGTTTATTCATTACCCATGGTCATGATGAACAGATGGGCGCTATTGAAGATATTTTAAGAGATATACCAGATTTAAAAGTATATGCGACAAAATTTACTTTAGAAATTATTAAGAAAAATCTTGAAGAGGAAAATATTCAAACGGATAATTTAATTGAGTTACAACCACATCGCAATGTAGCCTTTGGTAAAAATAGTATTTTTCCAATTAGGGTATCCCATTCAACACCGGATGCGGTTATGTATGTTTTATACACCGAAGATGGTGCGATTGTCTTTTCCGGTAACTACGTTATTGACCCATCAATGCTTGGTTGCTTTAACTGTGATGTTGGTAAAATTGCCTATGTGGGAAAACAAGGTGTTTTGTGTTTCTTAAACGAATCTATTTATGCGGATAAAAAAGGCTTTACATCGCCTAATCATCGGGTCCGAGACATCATTAGAGAGACAATCAATAAAAACGATGGTCGTATCTTATTTAATATTATGCAAGCCCAAATCTTTCGTATTCAAGAGTTATTTGATGAAGTATCAAAGACCGATCGTAATATTGTTGTTATGGGTAAAAAACTTGAAGATATTATTTTAAGTTCCATTGCGATGGGATATCTTAAGTTTGATAAGAATCGAATTAAAAATATTAAATGTGTCAATGAAAAAGGGATTATTGTTTTAGTATCTAATGAAAGAGAAATGCCATATTCTAATATTCGGCGTATTTTAAGAGGAACAGATAAGTTTATTACTTTAACTCCTCAAGATACGGTTGTCTTTGCCTCACCAGTATATGATAATATCGAGGTTATTTCGACGAAAGTCTTTGATGCGGTCGCTAAAAAGGGCTGTAACTTAGTTATTTTATCAAAGAAAGAATATCGCTCACCACATGCTTCTAGTGAAGATATTATGATGATGATTAATATGCTTCATCCTAAATATTATTTTCCAATTGTTGGTGAATATCGTTATCAAGTTGAAAATGCTAATTTAGCCTATAAATTAGGTATGGATGAGGATCACGTTTTATTAAAACTAAATGGCGATGTTGTATGCTTCGAAGGGGGCAATTTAGTTGATACCGATGAGAAAATTAAAACAGATGAGATTTTAATTGATGGTAAACAAGCTGGTGATGTCGGCGATGTCGTTTTAAAAGACCGCGAACTATTAGGTGAAAATGGTATCGTTATTGTTACCGCTACCTTGGATAAAACAACTAAAAAAGTTTTAGCTGGACCAGAAATATTAACTAGAGGATTTATCTATGTCAAAGATAATACTGATTTAATTGAAGAATCATCTAAAATATCTTTGGAAGTTATCAATAGTTTCTTAAATCCAAACTATGTCGATTTTAATAAAATCAAACTTGGTATAAGAGAAAAATTAGGAAAATTTTTCTATCAGCAAACCGGTTCAAAGCCAATGATTATCATTGTTGTACAAGAAGTCTAAAGGCTTCTTTTTTGTTGACTACAATATGGTTTAGTGTTAAAATAACTGGAAAGGAGTGGGATGATGGAGTTAGATGCTTTACTACCATTTAATGGTGAGGTTATCCGGACTGAAAAGTTAAGAAGTCTTGGCTTCAATGCGCGGATGATAAATAAGTTAATACTAGATAATATCCTTGAGCGAACACGTCGTGGTTATTATAAAGTTACCATTAAATATGAAATCGATACTGACTTAATGGCTTATTATCTAATGAATGATAAGCTAGATGAGTTTTATACCTATTTTACTTCATTATCCATTAAAGATTATGAAGCTTACTACTATTTGTTTATCTACGATGTCATAAAACATGACTATGATGCGGCTTACCAAGCATTAAGCAAATGTTGTGAGTTAAACAAAGATAAAAATAATAAAGAAACCCTTTATACTTATGCATTACTTTTAACAACAATGATGGGTTCATCGAATAAGAAGTTAGAAGATTTACGGAGTAAAATTTTCCGTGATCAAAATGATGGCTTAAAACTTTTTTTAGATTGTGTTATTCAAAAAGATTATGATCGAGCTTTTCAAACACTTCGGGCATATCGAATGACTTTACCTAAATTAGATGTTAAAATCTTAAGAGATTTAAGTCTGGGTGTAGCTAAGGCGCATCCTAAAAAGAGTAAGAAAGAAGAAGACTATGACCGGACTTATGAAGCTTTGTATAACGCCATTATGAATAATGATTATGATGCAGCTTATTATTATTTATCTAAATTGTATCATTTGAAAAAAGAATTAAAAATTGATGATACAAGGTTAAGTATTATCATTGACTTGTTTAATTGTTTTAACTTTATTGTTGAACATCAGGGAATTGATCTTGATACTTATAAAACTAATTATAAATATCATGGACCTTTTACGACGAATTTTTATGAGGCCATCAATCGTAATGATTATCTTAATGCGAAACGTTTTGCTCACGCAATTTCTGAACATACTCAAGACCGCGATTTTGCTATCTATGACAATTTATTAAGTCGTATCTATAATTTTTTAAATATTCGAACTGTAATTAAAATGAATAATCCTTATCGCCAAATATCTTTAGATGGCTTGGTTAAAGAACATCGCTATAAAGAAGCTATGGCGATGACGAGTCGAAGTACGATGGATGATCACGATAAAAATATGGTCAATTCCTTACTTGAATCTTTAGCGTCATTAGAAGATAGTTCATTATTTAATACCGAAAGTTAGGAGTGCTACAATGGATATAAAAGAATCTTTAAATGCTTTAAAACGTCTACCTCAAACAGATTACGAAACGAAAGTACTATATGAAGGTGGTTTAAGTAAATACCAAGTTCATAAATTAGTTGAAACGGGTGTTCTTGTAAGAGTTAAAAGAGGACACTATCAGTTTTCTAAAAATGGTTATCAAGCGATGCGAGCATTAGAAAAGGGTGTGCGGGTAGCTAAAAATAAAAGATACACTGAAACGCTTGCTTGTTTTAAAGATGCCATTGCTTTAAGAGAAGATACCAACGAAGATCTTACAATGGCTTGTATTATTAGTCTAGTAAGAACACTATCTGGTATGGATGAATATGACGCATTACTTAGTCAGTTATCATATCAAGATGGCAGTGATTATTTACCAATATTTACGGATTATAAAAGAAAGATTATCGCTGGTGCGGTAGAAGATGCCATAAGAGATTATTATGATGTTAAAACGGAAGAATTATCTTTATTTGGCCATATTCGGAGTACAACCCATAATATTCATAATTTGTCGTTACAAGTTTATGATAAGAAAATGCTTTCCTATTATCAAGAGTATGCGGCTAAAAGAGATCAATTAACATTTGAAGAAGAAAAGAAGTATTTACAAGCCGATGTTTGGCGTAAACGTAATTTTGGTAGGATATATGAGCGTTTAATGGCTTCTATTTCGCTTAATGACCGCGCATCTATTAAAAGAAATATGGATAAACTAATTGTTTATGTCTTTCCTAAATATCAAGCTAAATGGCAAATAATGTATAAATTACTTGATGATGCTGAAGCAATTAAAAAAGGGTTATTATCTTTAAAGAAAGCATCATATCCGCCATTAGAACCTAGAAAACTTTTTGATACGGCCTTAGCAAATGGTGATTATCTAACGGCTTTTGAAGTTAAAGATTTAGTTGAAATTCCAAGAAATGATTGGCACTATTTTAATGCTGTAACAGCTTTAATAGGAACACTAGTCCGGATTGATGCTAAAACAAGAAGGCAGACTAAAACTCCTACTGTTGAGGTAACACCTAAAGTAGAAGTTCCTAATAATGTAATACCTAAAAAAGCTGATGATATAGAGTCTGACATTAAAACACTAGAACAACTTGTTTATGATAAAGACTATGAAAAGGCTTTAGAATTATGTTATAAGTATAGAGATGCCAGTAGGAAGCAGACAAAAGTCTTTAATAACGCAAGAAAACTTATCGTTCGTCTATTGGATGTTCAAAAGTATAATGCTAATTTTAGTGTTATTGATCCTGATATGCAATATCGTACTGGGAATATTTTTTCAAATTTCTATACCGCTCTTGAAAATCTTGATTTTAAAAAGCTTATGAATTAGCTTTAGCGTGTGAGAAATATGATCTTCTTATTCATCAAAATGCTGAAGAGTTTCATATCTATGCTCTTATTTTAGATGATTTAGTTAAAGCAATTACCGAATATGAACATATCAAACCACGGCTAGATAATCTTAAAGTGTTAAGACAAAAAATTAAAGATATGTTTTATCAGACAGGCTCTTTTACACCAGAAGAACTAGAAGAAGTGGCATCTTTAATTCAAGAAAAAGATTGTCTAACGAAAGAAGTATATGGCCAAAATTATGATGCTACGGATGATATGAATCTTCTTCGCCTTATTAGATTAATTTTAAAGACCAAATCTAATTATGGCGCTACGCCAACTTATTTTAATCCTTATGAATTAGAAAATGCGAGTCTTATTGAACGCTTTCTTCATGCTTTATATTATGGTGATTATCAGACGGCTTTTGTCCTTTGTCAAAGTGATGAGTGGACGATGGAAGCCAAAAATAATTTTAAAAAGCCATATCCTCGAGCTTATAAAAAATTATTATGGCAATTAAAAACGCAAAATGTTTATCATCGTCCGGAACAAGAAGAAATTACGCATATTGAAGTTTCTGGTTTGGATGATTTAAAGATGATGCGCCATTTTCTTAAGAAAAGAAAATTCCAAGAAGCTTATGATTATTATTTAAGTCATCCTTTTCCTCATATATCGGATGAGTTAAATGGCTATATGAAGGCTTTACTCCCATATCTTGTAGAATATGAAGATACTTTGTCTAAAGGAGAAAAGCAATATCAATTAATGCCCAAGAAAGAAGATTAACTTCTTCTTTTTTATTTAAAAATGTATTACCTAAACACTAAAAGTGTATTGACAAAAACTTATCTTTGAAATATAATTAGTACATAAGCGTTTTGACGTGGAAGAAGTAATAATAAAAACTGATAAAAGCGAGTTAGGTATGGTGCGAGCTAACGATTAAGTTTATTATGAATAACATCCACTAGTTGTTAGGCTGAATGAAGTAGGCTTAATCGGAAGTAATCCGTTATCATATTACACGATTTAATAGAATCGATAAAGTGATCAATAATATTGATAAATTGGGTGGCACCGCGGAATATTTCGTCCCAATCGGGACTATAATTTATTAATTGCTCAATTAGCTCAGTTGGTAGAGCATCCGGCTGTTAACCGGCAGGTCGTAGGTCCGAGTCCTACATTGAGCGCCATGCGCCTGATTAGCTCAGTCGGTAGAGCATCCGGCTGTTAACCGGCAGGTCGTAGGTCCGAGTCCTACATCAGGCGCCACTTAGTAAATAACAAGTCCTAGGACTTGTTTTTTCATATAAAGGAGGATATTATGACAAAAGTATTTACCAAAGAAGTTGTTGATGATTTAGCCGATAAGTTATTGATTGGTCTAACACCCGAAGAAAATAAGATGGTTTTAGATGAGTTTGATAAGATCGATGCGGATATTGACCGCTTGAATGCGATTGATGGGCTAGGTGAGGTTGAACCGATGACGCATTGCTTAGATGATTTTGTTTATGAACTAAGAGAAGATGTTGAAGAAGAAAGTGTTCCCATTGATGAATTACTTCAAAATTGTGATAACTACGTCGATACCGAAATAAAAGTTCCAAAGGTGGTGGGATAATGTATATGGATAAAGGAATTGTAGAACTTCACGAAGCCTTGAAGAAGGGTGAGGTAACTAGTGAAGAGCTAGTTAAAGAATCTTTAGCTAAAGCTCATGATTGCGCTAAAGAATGTAATGCCTTTGTAACAATTATTGATGACGCTAAAGGTGCGAGTGTATCTGATAATTTATTATCAGGTATTCCATATGGCTTAAAAGATAACTATAGTACGAAAGATATTTTAAGTACGGGATCTAGTAATACCTTAAAAGATTATGTACCATTTTTTGATGCCACGGCTGTTACGAAATTAAAAAGTAGTGGTGCTGTTTTAATCGGTAAGACAACGATGGATGAGTTTGGTATGGGTGGTCTTGGTAAAACAGCGCATACGGGATTTATTAAAAATCCTTGGGATAAAGAAAGAATGTGTGCCGGAAGTTCATCTGGAAGTGCTGCTTCTGTCGCCGCTGGTGTTTATCCTTTTGCGACGGGTTCTGATACAGGGGACTCTATTCGTAAACCGGCTGCTTACTGTGGTATTGTCGGTTTTAAGCCAACTTACGGAATGATTTCTCGGTATGGCTTATTCCCATTTGCCTCAAGTCTGGATCACTTAGGATGCCTTACCCGTAGTGTTAGAGATGCCGCTATTGTAACAGATGCGATGAAAGGCATTGATAAAAATGATATGACAAGTTGGGATTCTAGTGATATACATTTATATGAATCTTTAAGTGATGATGTTAAAGGTAAAAAACTTTGTTACGTTAAAGAGATATGTGATATAAATAATTATCCTGATGCTTCAGATGAATTAAAAGAACACTTAGCTAATTTTAATAAAACACTTGAATTATGTAAAAAGATCGGTATGAGTGTTGATGAAGTATCCGTTGATATGAAATTATTAGATGCCCTAAACTCTGTTTATGTCGTTATCTCTTGTGCTGAAGCAACTTCTAATATGTCTAATTTAACCGGTATTATCTTTGGACCTCGAAGCAAAGGGGATACTTATGTTGAAATGATGAAAAACTATCGGACGGAAGGATTTTCATCATTAATTAAAAGACGTTTTGTTATCGGTTCATACGTTTTACAAGCTGAAAACAAAGACCGTTACTTTAATAACGCCCAAAGAGTTAGAAGATTACTTGTTGATACGTGGAAAGAATTATTTAAAAAATATGATGCTGTTATCTTACCCGTTGGTAGTGGACCAGCTAAATATTTAGATGATGCTAAAAATAAAGATTATAAAAATAGTCATATTTTAGAAGAACATTTACAGATTGGTAATTTTGGAGGATTCCCTTCAATTACCATTCCTAATGGCTTCATAAATAATCTACCCGTCGGTGTTAATATAACAGGTAATTGTTATGATGATGTGAATGTCTTAAATATTGCCTATGCTTTGGAAGGACAAATGAATTATAAAGATCAAATTGCAAAGGAGGTAAAATAATGGACGGATATAAAGCTTTAATTGGACTTGAGATGCACTGTGAGATAAGTAAAACAAAGACCAAAGTTTTTAGTAGTGCTCTAAACGATTATAATGATACTCCTAATGCCAATATTAGACCTCTTGATATGGCTTTTCCAGGAACCTTACCAGTTGTCAATAAAAAAGCAGTGGAACTAGCTTTAAAAGCAAGTATGATTTTAAATTGTAAACAACCAGAGTATATGTACTTTGAAAGAAAGAATTATTATTATCCTGATTTACCTAAGGGTTATCAGATTACACAGGAGACTAAACCTGCTCCTGTCGGTATCTATGGCTTCCTTACTTTTGATTATAAAGATGAAGAGAGAACTGTTCGCATTAACAATATCCATCTAGAAGAAGATGCTGCTTCATCTGATCACTATCCTACTTTTTCAACCATTGATTATAACCGGGCTGGTGTTCCTCTTCTAGAGTTAGTAACGGAACCTGATTTACATAGCGCTGATGAAGCCGTTGCTTTTCTTGAGACGATGCGCTCTATTTATCAGTATGCTGAAATAAGTGATGCGGATAACCGTAAAGGACAAATTAGATGTGACGTTAACGTTTCAATTATGGATGAAAACTTAGATGAAACAGATCCTAAGAATTGGGGAACCAAAGTAGAAATTAAAAATGTTAACTCTTTTGCCGGCGTTAGAGACGCTATTAACTATGAAATTGAAAGACAAGTAGAATTAAAACAAAAGGGCGAATATGACCAGATGGAACAGCAAACAAGAAGATGGGATGAAGATACATTTACAACGAAGTTTATGCGAAGTAAAGTAGATGCTATCGACTATAAATATTTTGTTGAACCTAATATTCCAAAGTTTAAAATAAGCTCAGATTGGCTCGATAATATTCGTAAGAGTATTCCTGCTTTAGCGCCTGAACGTAAAGAAAAATATATGAAAACATATAATCTATCAGCTTATGACGCTAAAATACTAGTTAAAGATAAAGCTATTTCGGATTATTATGAAGAGGTTATCAGTTTAGGAGCTGATCCTAAAGGAGCGGCTAACTGGCTTACAAGTGTCATTTTAGGTTATTTAAATAAAAATGAATTAGAAATTAAAGATCTTTATTTAACACCTAAAATGTTAGTTGATCTAATGCAGATGACGAAAGATGGAAAAATATCTTCTAAACAGAGTAAAGAAGTTTTAAATAAAGTCTTAGAAGAAAAGAAAGAACCAAAAGCCATTGTTAAAGAATTAGGTGTTAGTCAAATATCTGACGATAAAACCATTCGGGATATTGTCGTTAGAGTTTTAGATGCTCATCCTGATTTAATTATTGAACATCGTAAAGGTCGTAATACTTTTGATTTCTTTGTTGGTCAAGTAATGAAAGAGACAAGAGGTCAAGCTAATCCATCATTAACGGCTCAAATCATCAAAGAAGAAATTGATAGGAGGTAACTATGATTTTAGATTTAAAAGAAATATATGCTGATACAAAAGCTTATTTAAATAAAGAAGTAACTGTTCAAGGTTGGATTCGTAATCATCGTAAGCAAAAGGAATTTGGTTTTATCGATTTTAGTGATGGGACAACATTTATCCATTTACAAATTGTCTATGATAACAAATTAGCTAATTTCGATGAAATTACTAAGTTACATATTGGTAGTGCGATTAGTGTAACTGGCATATTAATTCCATCACCTAAAGAAGGACAAGAGTTAGAAATGCAATGCAAAGAACTTACTCTAGAAGGTGATTGTGATGAAGACTATCCAATTCAACCTAAAAGACATACAAGAGAGTTCTTAAGAGATAATGCTTATCTTCGCCCTCGGACGAACTTGTTTAATGCAACTTTTAGAGTCCGTAGCGTCGCCGCTTATGCGATTCATAAATACTTTCAAGAACGAGGATATGTTTATTTCCATGCTCCTTTAATTACAGCTAGTGATTGTGAGGGAGCCGGTGAGATGTTTCAAGTAACAACTCTTGATTTAGACCGGATTGCCAAAAGTGGTGAGGTTGACTATAGTAAAGACTTTTTTGGTAAACAAACCTCTCTTACGGTATCAGGTCAATTAGAAGCTGAAACTTGGGCTCTAGCTTATAAGAAAACATATACTTTTGGTCCAACCTTTAGAGCGGAAAACTCTAATACGAAAACACACGCTAATGAGTTTTGGATGATTGAACCAGAAATCGCTTTCTGTGATTTAGATCAAGATATGGATATTATGGAAGATATGCTTAAATATGTTGTTAAGTATGTCCTAGATAATTGCCCTTTAGAAATTGACTTCTTTGATGCTTTTGTCGAAAAAGGATTAAAAGAAAAATTAACGAAGTTAATTAGTAGTAAGTTTACCCGTATCGATCACGAAGAAGTTATTAAGATTTTAAAAGAAGCCGATGTTAAGTGGGAATTTCCACCTGAATATGGTGAGGATATTGCCAAAGAACACGAAAAATATATTACCGAATACTTTAATGGTCCTGTTTTCATCAAGAACTGGCCTAAAGATATTAAAGCTTTCTATATGAAACAAAATGCTGATGGCAAGACAGTTGCGGCCGTTGATCTTGAAGTACCAGGTGCTGGGGAATTGATGGGTGGCTCACAACGTGAGGAAGACTATGATAAACTTGTTAGCAGAATGCATGAGTTAGGTATGAATACTGATGAGCTTGATTGGTACTTGAACTTACGCCGTTATGGTGGGTGTGTTCACTCTGGCTTTGGTATGGGCTTTGAACGTTTGTTAATTTATTTAACAGGTGTTGAAAATATCCGTGATGTTATTCCATATTACCGGACACCAAACAATTGTGACTATTAGTTGACAAAAAGATAGGGGAGGTATAAAATAAGTTATCAATTAAAGGGGAATGTTGTATGAAACAGGGAATTAAAGAAAATTGGAAACGTTATAAAGCACTTATTAAAGATGCTCTAACAGATTTAAAAACTAAAGGTCGAAGACATCGTCAAATACCTAATATTTTGACGTCAACAAGACTTATTGCAGCACCGCTATTTATCATTCCCGCGGCGCTTACAGCTAATATTCCCTTAATTGTTATCTTTACAGCTATCTTTTCTTTAACGGATGCCCTAGATGGCTTTATTGCTAGACACTATCATCTAACTAGTGAACTAGGTAAAGATCTTGATGCGATATGTGATAAAGTATTTGCGGGATCTTTACTAATTGCCTCAAGCTTTTTTAACCCAACTTTAATTTATAATCTTATTTTAGAAGCTATTATTGCGGGGATTAATGTCCGTGCTAAAATAAATAATCAAACAAGAAGTAGTGTGAGCTCCCTATATATTGGTAAAATTAAAACTTGTGCCTTATATCCTTTATTAGGTGTTGGTTTTTTATCAAAGTTTTTAGATGTCAGTACGTTATTTAATACTTTATTTATTATGACAACATCAATGCAGATGTTAACGATTACGGGTTATTTATTAAAGTATGAAGAAAAACGTCATCAAAAGACTATTACAACTTCTTTAAATAATTCAGAAGTATCTTTAGAAGAAGTAGATGAAGAAGATAAGGAACATGAAAAAGAAAAAGTTATCGAGCCGAATCATCCTTTAGATACTTATAAAGAGTTACGTGATTTATTAGTTCATGAAGCGGAGATTAATACTAAGCCATCAATCACACCTACGGATAAGGTTAAACGAAAATAAAAGCGATATTAATCGCTTCAGACTGTTGACAAATAGGTAAATATTTTTACTTATTTGTCTTTTTTTCATAAAAAATGAAAAATCTAGGATATTC
>CANPYM010000013.1 GCA_947588685.1 uncultured Bacilli bacterium
ATCTTTTTGGCATGGGATTCTTTTCCATTTATAACTTTCTATCAAAAATCTCTTGACTTTTAATAGTTAGTCACCTACTTAAAATATCCAACATCGAATAGTTTTCCTTTAACCCCACTTTTAGTATGGGTTGATCCAATATAAATATGTTCATTATATATTTTTAAGCCTTCAGCTTCCCTGCTATTAGCTGTTGAAATAGATAATTTCTTAGTATATTGAAGTTCACCTAATAAATTAAATACTTCAACATAAGAAGCTTTTCCTGGGGCGCCACGGTATAAGTAATAATAACCATTATGTAAGGAATCACCCTGTTTTGATATGGTTGAACCATCAGAATATGTTGTAAGAGTACTGGCTAGTTTAAAATTATATACCAAAGTAGCCGGGGTTTGATTATATTTATAGGTTCCTTTGGCTTTCTTTAATTCGCTTAAACGATAAACTAAAACTCTTGTACCTTTACGTAGCGCAATCAAGTTATTAGCTTCATCAATTGATATATTAAAGCTTGTGTAAGCATTGCCTTTACTATCCGTTATTTTCATACTTGTAAGTGGACTAAAGGCGGCATCTTTTTCATTAGCTTTAAACTTAATGCGCATAACACCTTCTGATCCACCCCACCAAGTATCACCACTTTTAGTTGGAGCAAGTCCGTAAGCGTTGGTCCACATCGTCCCATCTTTTTCAAGATCAAAAGCTTGACCATGGCCTGAATTCTTTAAGTACATAACACTTCTTTTCGTTGATTTAGGACTACCAATAACACTTTTAGGAACTTTAAAAATAATAGTTCGATTTAATTGGGCTTTCTTTTCAGCTGTACTGATATCACTACTTGTTCCGCTTTCAACCGTTGAAAAATAAGCTGTCTCACTTGATTTACCAATGTTATAAATTGCAAAGTTTTGAATATGCTTTGAACTTGTTGATGTTGCATACATATAATTGATAACATCAGTATAATATTTCGTATATTTTTGATTTCTAATATCAATCATATTACCACTTGCCGCAACAACTACGGTCATAGTTGCCGTTTTAGAACTACCATCCGTTGCCGCTACTTTAATAGTTGCCGTTCCAAGTCCTTTTGCGGTTATTTTACCACTACTATTAACAGTCGCAACACCCGTATTATCCGATGTATATTTTAAACTTTTATTAGTAGCGTTACTTGGCGTAATAGATGCTTGAATCTGATATGTTTTACCTTTAACTAATTGAATTTTATTAGCATTCAAAGTAAGTTTAGTAATTTTGATAGCTGGAACAGTTACTTTACAATCAGCTTCATAGTTACCATCACTCGTTTTTACTTTAATGGTAGCCGTTCCGCTACTAACAGCTTTAATATTACCAGCTAAATCAACACTGACAACTTTACTATTACTAGTTGACCAAGTAATATTTTGATTGGTAGCATTACTTGGATTAATCGTTGCCGTTAGATGATAAGTACTACCTAAATTTAGGTTCATACTGGTCTTATCTAAAGAAACACCCTTTACAGCCACAACCTTATTTTTAACAGTTACGGTTGCTGATGCTTGTTTACCACCATCTTTAGTTGTAACAGTTATGGTCGTTGTTCCCGCTTGTTTAGCTTCTAGGACACCATTTTTACTTACTGTTGCAACACTAGGATTGCTACTAGACCAACTAAGACTTTTATTGGTAGCACTTGTTGGACTTATTGTAGCAATTAAAGTCTCTTTACTACCGACAACTAAAGTTGTCTCTCGTTTATTTAAGGTAACACTATTAACAGGAACATTGCTAGCAGATACGTAAATAGTAACGAACGAAGTTTTATTTCCATCTTTCGTTCGAACTGATATATCAGCTTGACCAGGGCTTAAAGCCGTTATATTACCATTTTTATCTATTTTAGCAACTTTTGTATTATTACTTGCAAATGTGACATTTTTATTATCCGCATTATGAGGTCTAATTTCATAAGCTAATTTTGTTTTTTCACCAACTTTTAAACTATCTTTAGCCACTGATGCATAAACACCAGTTACATGGACTGTTTTATTTACTTCCTCATCTTCATCATAGTCACTATTTACTATTGGCGGAGTTGGTACAGACTCTGTTGGGGGCGTTGTTGGGGTTGATGAATCGCTATCATTTAATTCTTCATCAACAATGATTTTAGCCATCGTACTGACATTAGTTCCTTCAACAGTAACTTTAATATAAGTAGCACCTGGCGCAATAGCCTTAATGGTTCCCTCCCGGTTAATCGTAGCAATCTCTTCATTTTTAGATTCCCAAATTAATCCCATTTGAAAATCAGGATCGCCATTAATAATAGCTGGTAAAGACGTTTCTTTACCAACGTTTAAATGAATTATTTCATTTTCAAATTCAACAGAGTATACTTCATCACCCTGAACAATAATATCTAAAACATGTTTTTTAGAACTATACTTTGATTTGACAGTTATACTAGTCTCACCTTCACTAACGGCTTGAACATTCCCTAACTTGTCGACTGTAGCAATATTAGTATTAGAACTAGTATATTCATAACTACTATGTTTTTTCTCTTCCGTTTTACCATACATACCAATTTGGTAATTACCATCAACAACCATCGCTACTTTACTGGCTGTTAAGTAGAATGTTTCTTTACTATCCCACCAATATAATCCACCGATTACGAAAAAAACCGCACATACTATATAAAAGCTGACTAAACATGTTGTGAATATTTTTTTCTTTTTTTTATCTTCTTCTGTCAAGTGTTCCATACTACCACCTATTATCATTATATCAAAACAACACAAATTTTGGGATAAATTTTTATTTTTTTAACATTTAGTGTATACTTTTATCATTTTTATGATATAATGTTAGTACGCAGGTGTAGTACAATGGTTAGTACACGGCCTTGCCAAGGCTGGGATGCCAGTTCGATTCTGGTCACTTGCTCCATTGACAAATCTGTTCGAAATGCACGAACATTTAAATAAAAAGCAATCGAAAGATTGCTTTTTTGTTTTTGAAAATTGACTGAATAAATTGATAATCAAAAAAGATAGAAGAAACATCTTGTTCTATAATTAAAACTTTATCGTTTTTCATTATTTTGGAATTGCTTTCACTCCCTTTATTTATTGCCATACCTTGTAGTTAATTTATAGACAATACTGCAAATAATATAAATTAAATCTTATTTTCTTATCCCATTTTGATTAGATTCTTCACCAGATGAATTCGTTTCAAAGGAATCCCAATCAGATGAATCAAAAGTATCATCAGTAACAATAAAATCTTGAGAAGAAGAATTTTGAAATGCTGATGCTTCCATAGTCCTTTTAACCCTATCTTTAGTCTTTTCTAGCATTTCGATATGTTTTGATGAAAGTGCGGCAATAGTCTCCGGTGATAACTGTTTTTCAAAATGTGGATTTAATCTGACCATTTGTTTTTCAACATCGAAGCATCCTAAAATGAATTTGGGGTCAAGATAGTTAGTTACTTTTCCTGTTTCTGAAGTACGAGTTCGCATAAAAGCGCCATATCTTTCACCATCTAAATCCCCCGTATCACCCATCATATTAATGTATTTAATAGGAATGCGGGCAATAATTATTTGTTTAGAATTTTGATGTGGCCAATTATTAAATGAGGCTTTTAAACTATCAATTGTTGGTTCTGGCATTCCAAATTCTTTTGTTTGCTCTTTTATTTCTGGGGTAGGTGTACTTAATCCAATCGTCGTAAAATATAAAGAATTATCTTTAGCTCTTAACCCCTTTTCAAAAATAGCATCAACAACACTGGAACCATTACCAAATCGCCCCGTTCCATGGCCAAGACAAAAATAACCACTCTCTGATAAAAGAGGTTCTAATTCCTCTAAAGTGACATACCTATCTTCTGATAATGATTGAGAATCTTGAGCTGAGTCTTTATCTTGCTTATCGTAAGTAACTTTTTCTACTTTCATATCAATTATCTTATCTTTATTTATTAGTACGTACTCCATTTTTCCTATCATACTACCAGCAATAAGGTCATACCCTTCCTGACGAAATTTTTCGATTTGCTCTCTAGTAATTCTTGTTATGGAAAAAGGCGGTAATTTAGCAATGCGCACATCTTTTTTCATTCTTATCGTTAACAGATGGCGCGTCTCTTCTTTTTGATTTAATGCATAGTGTATAGCGTCATCTTTATTATTCTCGTCAAACATATAAAAGCCAACATACCGGCCTGCCTTTTTTTGCTGCTTGATAGCAGGATAAAAAATATCAATTACGGATACACTAAAATCAGCCGACGCTCCACCATGATAGAAAGTTAAAAAATCATCATCCATTATATCTTACCTCACTTATAATCTAAAGTATTACTTTATAATATCATATCAAAAAGGAGAACTTTTAGCAGTTATTAGGCTAGTCATTTTACTTAGTTGACACTTTTTATCGTAAAAATGTCAACCATATTTAATAGTTAAGAATGGATATTATTTAATCTTATAAAAGTTTTATGTTAAAATAATCTTAGGTGATGATGTTTGAATATATATAAATGTTTAAATGAAATAACTAAATATATTGATGATAATTTAGAAGAAGATATAAGTTATGATGTCTTAGCTAAATATTTAGGAGTCAATGTCTATACAATGCAACGCCTATTTTCAATGTTAGCTGGGATTTCTGTATCAGAATATATTAGAAAACGAAGACTATCTAGCGCCGGTTTTGATTTATATGAAGGTAATAGCAAAATAATTGATATAGCATTAAAATACCAGTATGATAATGCGACTTCCTTTTCTAGAGCTTTCTTCAAGTTTCATGGCATCAAACCTAGTCTTGTTAACAAAGAAACGAAACTCAAAAATTTTCCCCGCATTATTTTTAACGAAGATATCATTCAGACATCGGAACTAGATTATGAAATCGTTACGCTTGAAGAAATGGATCTATATGGTGTCGGTAAAAAAACTAATAATACGAAAATTGGCGAGGATGCTCCCCTTTTCTTCAAAGAAACAGAAGCAAAATACTTAAATAAATATGGCGAGATAAAATATGGACTAATTACTTACGATATAGAAAGAGAAGAAAGTCAAAAATATTATTGTATGTATGATCAACCTATCGATGACTTTGAACATATAAAAATACCAACTAGTAAATGGCTAAAGTTTTCTATTCCTTCCCAAAATCCCAAAGAGATTCAAGAAATATCACATAAGTTTTATGAGGAGTTTTTACCATCAACCAAATATAATTTAAAAGAATTACCAGAGCTAGAATATTATCATGATGGCGTAACAGACTTTCTTGTAGCGATATATTAAACTGATAAAACTGATTACTAAAAAGTCAGTTTTTTATTTTGGTTTTTTGATATACTTTATCAACGAGGTGACCAATTATGGGGTTGATAAAAGAAATATATTTAAATAATGACTTCGTTTCTAAAGATGAGTGGAAGAAACTAATTAAAATTGTTTCTAATTATAATGGACTTTTTAGAAGTTTTAAAATCATTATAACTAATGATAAAAACAATTTAAGATATTTTATTGAAACAAAATGTTCCTTACCACCTACAATCAATAATTTAAGTTCATTTTTACTAAAGCCTAGTCAAGATGTTCCTAATCCTAAAGCCATTAAGACATCTTTAGCTTTACCTAAATCTGGAAAAAATATTGTTGATTTAATAAATTATAATGAAATTAAAAATAAAGGAACCCTAATATATTTAGAGATAAAGTGCCGGAAATTAAGTGAAGATAAAGTTAAAACGAGAGTAACTTTCTATTTAAATCAAAATGACGTTATCAAAAAATATATCCTTCTTCTTGCTATACCAGCAAACATTTTATCTATTGACTTTGATAGTAATAAAAGATTTTACTATAAAAAAGCTCCTAAATATTTAGAAATTAATAAAATATTGCATTTATTAAATAGTGACACCAAAAATGCTATTTTATCTATTGATACTTTTCCTTATCTTCAAGGCAATTTCTATTTAAATCAAAATAATTTTAGTTTTGATAAACACTCACTCATCATCGGTTCATCAGGAACAGGCAAATCAAAATTTATAAGTATGTTAATTAATAACATTAATAAAAATGAAAGTTTACGCCAGAAATATAAAGTCGTGGTCATTGATCCTCATGCTGCCTTAGAAAATGACATCGGTGGATTAGGACAAGTTATTGACTTTAAAAATAGTTTGAGTAGTATTGATCTTTTTATTAATAATAGTGATGATATCATCGCATCAACGGAACTATTATTAGATCTCTTAAAATCTCTTCTTGCTGATCAATATAATTCGAAACTAGAAAGAGTTTTAAGACATGCTGTTCATCTATTACTAACCGCCTCGTCTTTCAATTTTAGAAATTTAAGAAAACTCCTTTTAGATACAGAATATCGTAATAGTCTCATAAATTATTTAAAAAATTCCTTACCTATTAGTGTTATTGACTTTTTCTTATCTGATTTTAATGATTTAAAAACCAAATCATATAGTGACGCTATTGCCCCTATTATCGGCTTTATTGATGAAATGGAAATGATTCCCGTCTTTAATAATGAAGAACATTCTGATAATTTAAAAGATGTCATTCACGATAATTTTTTAACACTATTCTCTCTTAATCGAACAAGTCTCGGTGATAAAGTCACTAAAACAATTGCGGGTCTTTTAATGCAACAACTATTAACAATCGTTCAAAGACAAGAAATAAAAGAACATATTATATTTATCATCGATGAAGTAGCGGTTGTTGAAAATCCTATTTTAGCAAGATATCTATCAGAATCAAGAAAATATAATTTGTCATTAGTTTTAGCTGGGCAATATCTTAACCAAATTTCGGATAATTTAAAAAACGCTATCTTCGCTAATGTCATCAACTATTTTATTTTTAGGATTTCCAAATTAGATGCCTCACTTATTGTCGATAATTTCAATATGAAAATTCCTTTAGATGACTCAAAAGAACAAAAAATAAAATTACTTACAGAATTACAAAATCGCGAATGCATTGCTAGAATTGAGGCTAACGGCATATTAATGCCGGCCTTTAAAGGGATCACGATAGATTACACTAGTGTTCCAAGAATTAAGCCAGTTTATTTAAATAGCCAGACTAATCAGCAGGTTTCACATACCGAAAGTAACAAAATAAATTTTAACTTAAATTGTAATATCAAATTAAAAGATATTCTAATTTCTAATTCAACAAATAAAAGAGGTGTTTAAAATGAATGATGTATTAGCATTAGAAATTGTAAATAAAATCTTTAAAAATGTCTTTAATAAAGATAATTGTTATTCCTTAGATACATTATTAGAAAAATTTGCTTTTGACATTAAACTACCTAAACAGGTCAATGACTCAACAACCAATGAAATAACTTGGGCTGACTCTATCAATAGTGGTAGATTTATTACCAATAAAAATATGGAGCGAAGAGATGCAAATGAAGGATGGATGCTACCAAAACAAAATATTAGTAATCTAGCTGAATTAATTGATATATGGAATACTATCAATCTAACAACAACAGAACGTGTTTATGATTCCATTAACGTTATTAAAAGCGATACTATATATCGCTCTGAAAACATTTATCGAAGTACAGATTGTAGTGATTCTAAAAATCTTATTTATTGTGATTCGTGTGGTGCCAGTGAATTCTTGCTCGCCTCACAACGTTCCGGAACCTGTAGTTTTTGTATAAGATGTGATGATTCGAAAGATTGCAGCAACAGTTATAACGTCATATGTTCTAATAAAGTATCTAACTCCCTATTTATTCAAGATTGTTTTAACTTATATGAATGTATGTTTTGTTCCCACATCGCATCAAAAAGATTTTGTATCGCCAATATGCAATTTGAAGAACAAGAATACTATGAAATTAAGAAATTAATTATTGAATGGATATTGAACTCTTAAATAAAATTAGTTAATCGTTTATTACTCTAATTATATTCCACACAGATAATTATTGCTTACTTTATTTTATTTAATATATTTTTTTCACAAAGCAAAATATATTTTATTTTAAAAAAGTCCAAGAAAAATTTTCTTGGACTTTTCATTATAATTTTTTAATCAATATTATTTCAATTCATAATAACTTTACCAGCTAAATTACATATATAACATTCTGGAAATAATTTCTTTAATCATTGCAATAAAACCTGATTATTTTCAACAATTCTTCCAACAATAATTCCTTCAATAAAGCATTTATTTAAGCCAAAAATGATATATGATGCACGATTAAGAAAAGTATTATCTTTGTTATTAAAAAAATTACCTTTTAAATCTGATCTAATAAAATTATCTGAAATTTGTTTATCAAAATTAATAGCATTTATATCGTTTGCTAATAATGATTGTCCTTCTTTAGAGTTCAAATTAAGTATAAACCCGATTTGATTAACATCCCTAGCCAAGCTAGGCATAAATCTTATTTCCATAGAAGACTCAGCTTTCCATAACCAATGATCAACATTGCGCATTTTTTCGACAAAGTCATCAAGCTTCTTATATGGGACTTGCTCAATCTTATCATCGTATGTAACAATCATTCCACTATAATTTTTAATATAATCTGCTAAAGCGATATCCTCTTTTACTCGCCACAATCCAACAACAAATTGAAAAGCATGATTTCCCATATCTCCGGTGGCTTCTTTGCTTAAGATACCATGTTTGGCAATAAAATCTGCAACATCACTATTTTTTCCAATACCATGTAAAAAATGATAGGTCGAAATTTTCACATCATCGCCTATTTCGTATTTGGGTCTTTCTAATTTAAAATTAGATGATTCTATTTCAAAAAAATTATCAATTTGGGAATCAACCAATTTTTTTATTTCACCATCATACTTTCTAGAAGCATAACTTTTACATTCCAAAATATTCATTTTTATCATCCTCCGCATTTAAGTAAAACTACTATAATTGATATATCTAAAATTTTACATTTTAGTTCAGTCATTGTTTGGGCTTTTAACTTCGCTTCTATTGTTTTACTACCTGAATAATTTAGATATCAAACTATTTCCTATCTTTATTTTAACATATTATTATCTTTTTGTAATAACTATCTTAAAACAAAAACGTTATATCATTTGTAACATTTTATATTATAACTATTCGTCATTATTTTTGGTTACCTTTACTATCTTGATTTTCAACACCACCAAATAGTTCTATAACTAAGGATTCTAAATCTATATTAGAGAAATCAAACTCTAGAAAATTACAGACGATTCATATTTTCATCGATTATAAATTATCACGTCGACTATATAATTTCCATATTCAAAGAATCTAGACTTTATCAAAATGTCTTTATGACTTCAAATATTTCAAAAATAATTTGAGTATCTTCGGTAAAATCGGATTTGATTTCTTTAAAATACTTTATGTGTTCACCTTTCCACGTACCAAAATCACCCTCGCCTTCAAGTTCGGCTAAAGATGGTGTAATATTTTTAAACTTTGTAATGATTACTTGTTTAGTTTTAATAATACAGGCTTTTTTCTTATTAGAAAAAGTAAGAATTGCTTCATCACCAACACAAGGAATATCGCCTTGTTCATATAACGAAGTCGTCGCTCGTTTCTTGCCATCTAAAACTAGTTTAACTAAAGTATCATTATTAGTACCAAACTGCCATGTTAAAAGTTCTTCACCCATCGTTATCACTTCCCCTATCATTTTAACACAAATCCCTATAAAACGTGGTATAATAATGACTATTAAGGAGGAGTTATGTCAAAAGTTAGTAATGTTTTAACAATGTTAGAATATTTAAGTTCGGGAAGAAAATATAGCATTAAAGAATTAGCTGAAAAACTTGAAGTATCTCCTCGAATGATTCGTATCTATAAAGATGAACTTGAAAAAGCCGGAATTTATGTTGACACCATCAAAGGTCCATATGGTGGCTACGTCTTAAATCAAAATATTAATGTTCCTAAAAGATTCATTATGCCAAAAGATATCAATGTTCAAAATAAAGATTTCTTTAATTTAATTAGTAGAGCCATTAAAGAGAAAAGAAAGTGTTTAATAACCTACTATACTAAAGATAAAAAGAATTTTTCTAAAAGAATTATTCATCCTTATGATTTAATTCTTTTAGGTAATGAATGGGGCGTTGCCGCATACTGTGAGGTTAAAGAAGAAATACGACATTTTTATATCAACCGCATTAAAACAATAGAAATATTAGACAATTTTTATAACTGACGCATATATTACCTCTTCTTTTGTTATCCTATAGTTAACAAAGGAGAGGTTTTTATGATTAAGCATACCCATACAGAACCCACTACGATTAATTTTGCTAAACTTGAAGAAAGATTATTTCAAATAAATGATCCTAAACTATTGACCAATTTTGCGTTTAGTAGACAAGCAAGCTATGTATTTAGAAATGTTCCAACACTACTTGTCGCAACCGGCGGTTCGAAAGCTACAGCCTACTATCTTAAAATGTTTTTAGAGTCACGAGAAACTTTATGTGAGGTAATCGAACCAAGAGATTATTTTTATAAAAGAAATATTAATCAGTTTAAAAATTTAATTGTAATTTCAAGTAGTGGTCAATCAAATGGAATGTTAGAAATATTAAGGAGTTTTCCTGGTAGCAGTTATCTAATTACTAGTGAATATGTAAGAGAAGAAGAAGATTACACCCATACAGCCGGTTATTTTGAAAATGAAACAGCGCCATTATTTGATATTCTTTATTGGGGTAATGGCAAGTATAAAGAGCGAGAAAAAAGTTTTATATCAATTATCCCTACTCTTGCCCCGATGTTAATGATTTTAGAACTAAGTATATTAGAAGACGAAAAAAAGGAAGCATTATCTAGTGAAGATTTAAGAAAGATAAATAATAAATTAAAACAATTATTAAATAAAAGTAGAGAACGAGTTAATAAAATTAACTTTAATTTTAAAGACACCAATCTAATTCAAATTTTATCCGGATATGATACAACATGTTCATCCTCTATTTTAGAGTCTAATATGGTCGAAACAGGAACTTCTAGTGTCGTTATTCATGACAAAGGCTCTTATTGCCATGGGAGAAGTAATTTGCTATTTCAAAATCCAGAAAGTTCGATTATTTATTTAGCGCATCAAATGAAAAATCTAGATAATGAATTATTACCACTCCTTATTCAAGAATATCCTCATATTTTTCTTCTCCATACTTTAGATGAAGATACAAATCCCTTTTGGAAAGAATATTATTTAGCTTTACAGATGTACTTTTTATCTAAAAAAATAGCTGATGATAAAAATATTAATCTTACAATGCCAGAATATAACCCCCAAGTAGTAAAAAAATTATATAGATATAAAGGAGAAATGTAATATGGAAAACTTAACCTATATAACCGGAAATTATGGTAAATATGTTTCTGTTAAAGAAAAGTTTGATAAAGAAGGAATCAATATTGATTATTTTAAATGTGATTTAAATGAACCAGATGTTAACAATATAGAACTTATATCAAAAGAAAAAGCTCGCCAAGCTTTTGAAATACTTAAAACACCCGTCTTCGTAGCTGATTCCGGTTTCTACATTGAAGATTATCCTGGAAATCCTGGATATCCAGGTGCTTTTGTTAAACGAAGTGGCATTTCATCAAATATTAGAGAATTATTAGAAACAATGAAACAGGTTCAAAATAGAAATTGTTATTTTCTAGATTGCTTAACTTTTTTTGATGGTCAAGAGTATTTTCAATTTTTTGGCGTTAGTAAAGGAACGCTTGCACACGAAGTAAGAGGAGAACAAAACAAAAGAGCTAAATCAAATCTATGGCTAGTTTTCATACCCCTTAACTGTACTAAAACCCTAGCTCAAATGACCGATGAAGAAAGATGTAATAGGCCTGACGGTCATACAAGTGCGACCGATGCCTTTATCGATTGGTATAAAAAAAGAATGGTGAAAGATGTACATAATGAAAAAACAAAAAAATTAACAAAAGAAGAAGCTTTTCATAATTAAAAGTTAATAACACAAAAAAGACAAGTTATCTTGTCTTTTATAATACTTCTTTTTTATAATAGATACTTCCTAAAATAATACCAAAAATAGAGATTAATCCTAAATAAAAGTCAAAAGTAATACCATCATATGTATCAGGGTTTTGAATAGATTCGGGTATTCTTTCAAAAGTAATGATGACTTCTATATCGCCTGTAATATGCGTTAATGTTAACTTACCATTAACAACCAAATCTTTTCTGTTAACGCCACCAATAATAACTTCTTTAATTTGATATCCTTTCATTGGCGTAATGATGATATCTTTATCGTCTCCATGATTTACTTGAAAAGTTAAGTCAGTATTTATAGTGCCACCCTCACCAACATTAATTGTTACTTCATATAATATCGGCTTGACAGGATTACCATCAACATGCTCAACAGGTGTTGATGAATTAATTGTTCCTTCACTTTCAATATGACCATCATTTTGAAGTGTACCTGTATTTGTTATGGTACCATTATTTACAATGTTACCATGATTTGATAAAGTTACATCCTCAGGAATGGTCAAATGGGCATCTTCTTCGATTGTCAAATCAGTTCCATCTGGAATATTCAAGTCACTACTAAGGGTAACATCCCCTTTAACGGTTCCGATACTGCCATCCTCACTAAAAATGATACCATTAAAATTATCATCTTTAGCTAGTACTTGATCTGTATAAACGATAGCGCCACCATTTCCTTCAACCGATACCTTACCTTGGTCAGATGAGCTACCTAAAAGATCTGTGTGAATTTCACCACCATTTAAAGTGATTGTTCCACTCATTTCCTCTCCTCTATCATAATCCCCAGCACCAATACCAGTATGAACACCAGAGCCAGTAAAAGAGGTGTTAATCTTTCCCCCATTAATGATGATATCACCAAAAGGAGTACTATATTGACTACCAATAACCGCGCTAGAAGCATTTGATCCACTATTACGTACTTGAGCATTTAAGATGCCATTACCATTAATTGTTAATGATGTATCTTTAGGGACCCTAATTGCTGATGATTCCCGGCCACCTCTCAAATTATTCTCACCAACTAAGTTTAAGGTAACAACGCTACCAGGTTTTAATTCAATTTTATTAGAATTATTAAAGCCATCATCAATTGTTATCGCTGTATAATTATTTAATGTTATAACAACATCTTTAGCATTTTCTACGGCAACAATTTTATAGTCTTCAGCGTCACCCGTTAATTCTACTTGTGCACCAGTATTAAGAAATATTGTATGCGTTTCCACATCAATTTCATAATTAGTTCCTTCGATAGTTGCTGATGTACCATCAAGTGTCCTTGGTGTATCACTAGCCAAAACTACCTCCTTAGACATTAATAATGTAAAAACAAATATAATTAAAAAGATTATCCCATTACGTTTTATATTCATTTTATCTTATTGATAATAATTTCTAATTATTATCATCCTTTCCTTTCTTTCTTTAACTACAAATTAAGTGTTATTATAAAAAATGTTCAATAGAATGTCAAGTTAAAAAAACATTTTAAAAACCTATATAAGTAAATTATTCTTCGGTATGAAACGAACCATTTTGATAGTATTCTTCATGGCCATCACTTCGCATAACAAAGAAACGATTATCTAGTTCATGGTCATTTTTAATAATTCTAGTTGGCGATGAGACAGCGACGCTATTATCGGGCATATCTTCATATACAACGGCATTAGCGCCTATTCGGCAATTGTTACCAATTTTTATATTGCCAATAATTTTAGCACCAGCTCCAATATAGCAATTATTCCCAATTGTTGGACCACCCATTTTTTTACTACCACGGGTACGAACAGATCCAATCGTCACCTGTTGAAAGATAACAGCATCCGACCCAATTGTCGCCTCTTCGGAAATAAAGACTCCTAAAATATTATGAGGAAAATATGGTTGATTAGCTATCTTCGCGCCAAGACCAATATAACTCCCCTTTTTATCTAAGTAATATGTATAAACAGAGGCACATATACCTTTTGTTTTATTTTTACGTGTTAAATAGTCTCTTAAACGCCAAATATTTTTAAAGCGTAAAAAAATGAAAACACTCATTATTTCTTTATACCAATTTTTTAAGATATTCATAATATCACCATATAGATTATACCATACTTTTTCTTGCAATCATACATAACAGATGTTATAATATGAAATCACAAAGGTGATAAATATGAAAATGAAGTTTATGATGAAAAAATGTTATGGCGGAGTATCACTTCAAAGAGGCAATCAAGAGATTCAAATCACCCAAGCCATTGATAATGATTTATTTTTTCAAACTAGTGGCAAAACATCAAGTATAACGCTAGATATATCTTCTGATTCATCGGAACTAAAAGCTTACCAGTCTTTTAGACAACTTATTATTACTTTATTTGGCGAATATATCATTAAAGAGCATTATCCTTATGATTTACCAGAAGACTTTATCAATATTGATAATAAGACCATCATTTGGCATTCGGATACGGGAACCAATGACTATTTAAAGCTTCAGGTAACAAATGATACTATTAATATATCCCTTTTAAAAACTGATAATGACAAAGGCAAATCTAATATAGTTAGAATTAGAACTAATGGTTCTGATTATGGTAATTACTATCGCCCTTTTATTACCCTATTCCAATCACTTATAAAAAGTACTGATGTATCTTTAAGTAACAAGACTTATACTTATCACAAATAAAAGACCCGTTAAGGGTCTTCTTTTTTTAACCAATAATTCTAACTATAGCTTTATTTAGAAACTTTTTTATTTTTAACACTACTCCAAGCAGAGTAATATTTCTTACCAGATACCTTTTTATATGTTCTAATACGAACATAATATTTTTTACCCTTCTTTAACTTTGAAATCGTTTTAGACGTTGTCTTATTTTTACTAATAGTTATTGTCTTAACACCACTTCTAAAGTTTTTATCGGTTGAGTATTGGATTTGATATCCAGTAACGTTTGTATTCTTACTCCACTTAATAGTTAATTTCTTACCTCTAACATTAGTTAGTTTAGAAATCTTCGTTGATGATGGATTTACAGTAACTGTAATATTTTTAACAGCGCTGTTATACCCTTCCGTACTAGCAGCTTTAATAGTTATTGTTGCACTACCAACGTAACCGGCTTTAATAGTTACTTTGCCACTACCATTTACAGTAATATTTTTATTATTACTACTATAAGTTAAATGGGCATTACTACTTTGTTTAACATTTAAGTTAAAGCTTTGAGCTTTCTTGTTATAAGTTTTTGTAACGTTACCAACTGTTAAAACATTATCTAAGTTTTGAACATTTACAATAACATTCTTGGTTGCTTTCTTATAACCTTTTGTTTCTTTAGCTGTTATTGTAATAGTAGCACTACCACGATATCCACCATCAATCGTTACTATACCATTCTTATCAACAACAACATCATCATTATTACTACTATAAGTTAAAACACTATCACCTGTTTGTTTAGCACCTAAAGATACAACTTGACGAGATGATGAATATGGTTTTAAAACATTATTTACAACAATATCATTAGCGGCTTTTTCAATCGTAAAGTTTCTTACGATTGTTCCTTCAAAGCCACCCACTCCGGTAATCGTAATCGTTGCTGTTCCTGGGTCAACATTATTACTATAAGTAACTTTATAATCAGCATTTTCTTGTAACTTACGACCTAAATAGTATACAGATACAATTGGTTCTTGTTCTTTACCATTATAAGCGTATGTCTTACCATGACTAACACTAGATATCGTAATATCGGTCTTGCATCCATTGTACGCTGTAAAGGTTGCAACACTTTTATTACCTAAAACATCCGTAGCAACAACTTCTTTAATAGGACTATTTAGAATAGGAACCATAAAGCGTTTTTCGGTTTCTTTATTAACGCTAAAGTCTCTTATCGTAACACCATTAACAGTAATTTTGTCAATACCAGTTTCATCCGTAACGGTTATCGTTGGTAAATTACAATAAGTTTTGCCTTCTTCATAACCCGTGATAACTGGAGCATCTAAATCAACCTTTGGAACAATTTTTACATAACGGAACATAGAATGGAAAGTTGAAACATATTCCTTACTCTTAGCTTCCGCATATCTAAAACGTGGATTATTATCAGCATAAGCACCGGCTTCAATATAGAAAGCACCAGCTCCAAAAGTTGGATTCCAATTGAAGACACTATTACCACCAAGGCCTTCAAAGCTTACGCCACTAGCGATATAAACGTCATCAGCAAAAACAGCATATTGATCAACAGCACTAATATCAGCTACCACATTAGGGTTAGCAGCAACATAAATGTTAGTTCCACTTTCAAAACGAATAACACTATTATCATGTGCACTAGCAATACCATAGCCAGCGGCTTCAACATTTAAATTGGCTTTACCTTTAATGGTAATATCACGATTAGATTGAAGCGTTGCTTCTCTTCGCATATTTGTTTTTAAAACATAATTACCGCCATCAATCGTTATATCATCATTAGCTAAAATAGCATGAACCTTGGATGATAAAATAACGTTAGAGTTTTGAATCGTTAATTTACCATCATATTTAGTTGTTCTACCACTATCCATACCACCAGCTGAATAAATACCTACTTCAGAAGCTACCTTGCCATCATCAGAAATAGTACTATTCTTAATACTCATATCATTAGCATAAATACCATTTGGTCCATTATGGACATATATTTTAGATTTATCAATATCTAACCTACGAAGAGCTTCAATAACACCTTTTGTAGCTAAGCGATATCCACCATTTGTCGTATTCATATCAGCTATTATTGTAGATGAAGATATTTTCATATCATCTGATGATATCAAAGCTGAATCAAGTGAGACAATATTAAACTTACCACCTTTAATCGTAAGACTATGGTTAGTTGCGATACCATAATTACGGCTATTAATATCGAATGCTAAACCATCTTCAATAACTAAATCACTATAAATATTAATACCATGATTTGATAAGACCTTTAGTCTACCATTACCCTTAAAGGTCGTCTTCTTAACATATTGCCCAACAAGACCATCTTCCCAGTTATCATAGCCTTCAATAATATTTTGACCTGTTAACTCAATTGTTACATTAGATAGACGTGGATCAACACCACAATTGCCGCCACCTAAATCACAATCTTTATCAGCATCATCCATTGGAAGAACAAGCTTACCAATATGAGCATTATGTAATTTGATAACATAATCGTGTTCATTTTCTTTAGTTAATTCCCAGCCTTGACTAGCTAAATCACCATAATGATCAGTTCCATCAAAGTTATAAGTATCTTTAATGTCTGAAAAATCTAAAACGGTATAGTTAATCAAAGCCTCAACTTCCATTACCTCAGGAACGATAAATGTTGGTAAAACCATTAACACACTAAGAATCATTCCTAAAAAGCGCCTTACTGTTTCTTTAATTCTCATATAATCACCCTTTCCTTACCATAATTATATGCTTCTGCATAGCTTTTTGTCAATAGAAAACAGCTCATAAAAAAAGGAAAAAACTGGCAATAATTTTTTCCTTTTTTATATATTTTTATAAACTTTTTTCTAGCTTATTTTCTAGTTAAAATCAGTATTCCTAATTATCAGTTACTTGCCTTTCAAGTCTACTTTCACCAGTTGCATAATCAATATGAATGCCATCTTGAACATTATAGACATAAATATTAAACTTAATGACATCATCTTCAATAGACTTTGCTTCCATTAAAACGCCATTTGCTAGAAGATTATCACCATCATAAATAGGCGTAACTCGGTATAAGACATGATGATTAGTTTCTTTGACATATGCCGCAATAGCATCTTCAAAAGGTAGCATACCTTCCGTATTCATCTGCCTTGTACAAGTAATTAGATTTTTTTCATTAGCGTTTTCTCCTGTCAATTGATAACCAATTAAATGACATCGATTATATAGATATTTACCATCAACATTATCATATTTTACTAAATGCCACCCACTAGGTTTAATACCACTAATACTGCCTCTAGGTTCTGTAGGCATTGTTTCTTTTCCTACTTTAGCAATAGCAACACCACATCTACCTAAAGCATCCAAAGGAGAATACTTTTCTAAAGTATCAACTTTAAAATCATCACTATCAAAATAAGGATTATTATTGTTGATAATAACATATTCTTGACCTTGATAAGATGGGATACTACTAAGGTGATATGTTGGTTGTGAGAAAGAATTAGGTACGCTTTTAGGTAACTCATTAGCTTGACTTATTAGATATGTTATACTGATGATTATTAAAAAAGTTACAATGGATAAATAAGAACCATTCTTGTTCTTATGATAATGATATTTTTTCATATTTTTTCACCATAGTTATATTATAACAAAAAAAAGGATTATTCAAAAGAATAATCCTTTCTTTGAATACCCACAACTGATACAACAATAGCTATAATAACACCTAAAATGATAGCTGCACAAAATTTTGATTTAGCGAAATTACGAACATTGATATTTTTAGATCCAAAAGCACTAATAATTAAAGCAATTAAACCAATAATAGGAATAGCAAATAATATTTCATATCCAAAATATCCCCACATTGAAATCGGTTTATAAGCTAAAGATGTTTTCCCCTCTTCCATTCTAACACTATCTTTCTACTTAAAATTTAACAATAATTATTTGAAAAGTAAAGTTAATATTAAAACGGATTTTATGTCACTAAACTTACAGATACGTTATTTGTAAATGTCTTATTTGCATTTTTCTATCTTTATATAATAGTTTTAAAGGATGGTGTTTATGATAAAAATTAATGTAGTAGAACTTTTAAAAAAACGCGGCAAGACTAAATACTGGTTATGTCAACAAATGAATTTAACATCGCGCAATTTAAATCGAATTATTAGAGGAGAAACTACCGCTATTTCATTTAAATACATTGAAGAGATGTGTAAATACCTAGATTGTACTCCAGGTGATTTAATTTCAGTTGTTAATATTGATGATGAATAACAATACTTTAAAAAGTAGACTAATTTAGTCTACTTTTTAAAATGGTAATTCCTCATCATCATCTAAAGCATAATCGTCAGTTAAATAAGAGTTATCCACATAATTGTAAGTATCATCATAACTTTTAACTTTGACCTTTTCTTTTATTTTAAAATCACTCCGACCCTGTTGATCAATATAATCTAAAACTTGTTTAGTATCTTCTAATAAATCAAAGCCTTTGATTCCTAACTCTTCGATAGTTGGAATGATAATATCCTTATCTTGGGGCTTCACAATTTCTTTTATTTGATTATAGTTACATGGTATGCCATAATTTAACCAATCATCAGTTACATCGGGAGTAACTTCAATAAGGCGAAAATTAAGACGCCTAATCCATGAGGGATGACACATTGGAAAAAACAATTTACCAGGATTTAACCTTTCGCCTTCTTCTTTTAGAAGAAAATCACTAAAATGGAACTGCTTACCATTGTGACTTAGTTCAATAAGATGTAGGTCCACACTATAGCCTAATTTTTCTAATAATTCAATTAATGATAAAGTAATTGCCCCTCTTACGTATATCTGTTCTTTGGTACAATCAGCAGAACACGATGAATTAAACCATATCGTTATCTTTTGATATCTTTCTTTCTTTTTATTAATCATCGCTAAAGGATTTCCTTCAAGATATGCTTTAACATTAGGAGCAAAGCCGACATAATCATTAAAGGCTTTACTCTTTTTTGTAGCTAAAGTTAAAAAGCGATCAAGTCTTATTTTTAAACTTATAAACTGCTTATAATCTTCATAGTAACCATATGTACATAAGTTAATAGCTTCTTCAAAGGTTTTAGTTTTACAAAACGCATAATCTCCTTCATTACTACTATATCCACTAAATTTGGGATTGGATAATTCTGATGTTAAAAAGTTCGCGTATTCATGAAGTGAGAAAAACTTATAATACATTATTTGATAATCATTCTCACGATATAATTTATACATAATTACCTCAATTTCAAGCACTTAACTGCTTCATAAAAACCATTCTCACTATTTATATCCATACTTCCTAAAATACTATTAAGAGAATCTTGATCAAGATTCTTAACAACATTAGCTAAAAGAATCTTTTCATAAGGAATACCATTAAGAGCTTTCTTATATACCTTACCAATACCTCTTGTAGAAACAATATGTGGGATATGGGTTTTATAGACAGCATCGCGGAAAGCCCACATAAACTCTAATACTTCCGGATTAGGATATAACTTTTCTTCTAAGTTACGATCATAATCAAAGAAAACAGTATCGAACCGGTCAAGTGTTGATGCATCTAAAGCATTTCGGCCAACATATTCTAAGTCCGCACCATTACCCCATGTATTAGCGGCAACAACCGGATGAAAATCAGGATGTCGCTTGATCGTCTTATGTGGGAATGCCATATATCCATTAGCTAAAGCATCATTAATAACGATTAAGGCTGATGGATCAGAATTATCAATTTCATCTAAACAGAATATGCCACCATTAGTAAAGGCTCTATAAAATTCTGTCTCTTGATATCTACCACCCGCATCAACAAAACCCGTAAGTTTAAACTCATTAGTTGCACTACTAGTGTAATACATCTTCAAGCCTAAACTTTCGGCTATCTGAGAAATACAAACATTTTTACCACTACCAGCCGGTCCTACTAACATAACCGGTTCACCTAAATGAACATAATCTAAAATTTCACTAAACTTTTCATGATAAAAGCCACCACTAGTATGCCCTAATTCAACATCATTTAATTTAATTATATGGGTAATAGGTAAGTGCTTATCATTAGCAAACTTTTGCATTTCACTATCAATTGTCTTTTGAACTTCACTTTGAACTTGTTTTGCTAAAGTGCTTTCTTCTAACACTTGTTTAATCAATTTCAAAACTTGTTTTTTAGTTTCAGTCGTCAATTTTTCAGTTAAAACATCTTCAATCCTTTTTTTTGGATCTGGTGAGGCAAAATAAGCATTGACATTGGCAATTATTTTATCTTTTACAGCTTCGCTAGCAACCTTACTTAATAAAGCGTTTAATCCACTAAAGAGAAAATCAATATTCTCTTTACTTTGTTTAATAAGTTCAGCATCAAAAGAAGGTGAAGTATTTTCGTTTGGCATACTAGATGATGAATAAAAATCGACATCACTATAAGTACTACTACCTTTTCTTTTATCTTCTTCATGGGTACTCAATATCTTTCCCTTTTCCATATAGTGATGAATATCGATAAGATTAACATCCTGACAAAGTTTAGATAACAATTCTTCACTATTAGAAAACATTAATTCGTGATTAATTATTGTATAGCCATAATAAAGGCAAGTTCCATCTTTATCATCATGAACATTATTACCAGCTATAAAACATTGTTTATCATAATCCCAAATAACCGCACATAAACTCATTGGTAGTGACCAAAACATTTCGCCGCCATCACGGTCATAATACTGTTTTAAAAGATCAACTTCCCTTTTTTGATGATTTTTTAACATATCAGCCATTAAGCATTCTGTATAATTAGCAACAATAATCGTATTATCCTTTTTAGCTGGTAAAGGTAACTTCCTGGTTTTATCACTATCGGCTGATATAAAATAAATACCATTCTCACTATCGATAGAAAAGGCCATATTGCTTTGATATTTTTGAGGAAAAGCTGCACATAAATCATCTTTATTATATTCATATCCTCGATAAGTTAAAAATAAACTAGACATTGTAAGACCTCCTTTTGATGGATTTAATTTTTCTTCCTTTCAATTTAATTATATGTTATAATAGTCGATAAGTAAAAGACATATTTGTTATGTAATTCATAACTGGAGGTTATGTATGAATATTGATATGGAACGCTATAGAATTTTTTATATTGTTGCTAAAAACGGAAATATAACTAAAGCAGCCAACGAATTAATGATTAGTCAACCTGCCATCAGTAAGACGATTAAAAGTTTAGAGGAACAATTAGGTGGTACTTTATTTACCAGAACCAAAAAAGGTGTGACACTAACTGAGGAAGGAAAAACCCTTTACTACTACATCAGTCAAGCGATGGAATTAATTGACACAGCTGAAAAAAAGTTTTTAGAGTGTATCAATTTAGAAGCTGGACTTATTAGAATTGGCGCTAGCAACACCATTGTAAGAGAATATCTTCTACCCTTTATCGCCCAATTTCATCAACTTTATCCTAAAATTGAAATTAAAATTTTAAACAATGTCTCATCGCTTCTCTTAGACGATCTCAAAAATGGAAAAATTGATCTTGTTTTTTTAAACCTTCCTCTTTCAAATGAAAAAGATATTGTTGTAAAAAAATTAAAGAAAGTTCAAGACTGTTTTGCTACCAATGGTAAATTAGATCTTCCAAATGATGTTATCAATCTAAAAGATTTAAATAACTATCCCCTTATCTTACAACTTCCCTATTCGAGTGCGAGAAGATTTCTTGATAACTTTTGTTTAGAAAATGGTGTAACACTAAAACCAGAAATGGAACTTGACACTTATTCATCAGTTACATCTTTAACCAAAGCTGGTTTTGGTATTGGCTACTTAACCAAAGAATATATCCAAGACGATATTAAAAATAAAACATTAAAAATTATTAAAGTCGTCCCACCCATACCATCTAGGTACATTGGTCTTGCTTATTCTAGTAAAATTACACCTAGTTTCAGTACCAAAAAGTTTATCGAATTATTGACACAAAAAAATCAGTAAGTATTTACTGATTTAATTTTGAACTAAATTGTAACTATTAAGTAATCCACTATATTGTAATTCTGCATCATCTATTTTTTTAAAGTCAATCGGTTTGACAACTTGTGGTAGCGACGTATCAATTTCTGCTTGCTCAAACAAATACTTGACAAACTCAGCGCAATAGAAATGCTTTTTACGTCTAACGTGAACATGAAGAGTAACAGCAAGAAGTCCTAAAACATTGAACTTATATTCTTTAGCGTCCTTACAAATATTTTTAATCTCATTTTCAATTGTTTGATATTGTTCATCAGTTAAGGTCAATGAATAAATAGCAGCCTGCGTTTTTTTAAAACGTTTGAAAGTCCCCCATTTAACATTTTCATGAACAAAACCTCCAATGAAAGGGTTATATGGTTTGAGGCGACCGAAACTATACATCTTTTCTAAATCTTTATCTAAGGATACGGAAACATGGCTATATTCAGCTCTAGTATATAGCTTGATGATATGAGATATCCAAGTACCTGGATCAGTTAGAACAATATAGATATTTTTGGTTGCGGTATCCATACCATCACTCTCCATAAACATTATAACACAAAAAAAGATTTTAGATATATTCTTTTCTATCTAAAATCAATATTTAAACTATCTAAATTATCTTTGGTTAAAGATGGTGAGATATATGATGATACATTTTCAATCGCTCCTAAATCATGAAGGCGCGTCTTTGTTGTATATTTATAATAAACATATAAATAGACATCGATACTATCATCGGCATAGGCATAAACATAAAGACGTTTATATTTTTCGCCAGCCTCATTTTTAAATTCATTGTCGTTTTCTTCAAAGCCGACATAGATAACCTTATCAAAATCATCTCTAATAGATTCTTCAATTTCATTTATCTCACCATCAGTAAACATAAGACCCTCATCATGTTTAGAAATAGGTATCTCGCCATTTTCCAGAAGACGAATTGGACCATTATAAACATAATATAGTGAGAAAGATAATGTTAAACCTGATAATAGAAAGATGGTATTATAAACGAAAGACTTTTTAAAATGTTCCTTAAAAGATAGACGATAACTAGAGTCATTATTTCTAAAACCGTAATATTCACATTTAACTAATGGATAATACATAATTATTAATATATAGATAAAAAATATAATATATAGTATTCGTAAAAGATTACTTGATATATGAAGAGTCTGTGGTAGAAAAAGGAGATAGAATAGTGACAAAATGAAGTATGGTCGGTTACTGATAACCGGTCCTTTAAACTTTTGTTTGGCATCTTCATCTTGATTAAAGACATTCGTATGACCAGTCACGACTGAAAGGATAAGACGTTGCTTTTTTTTGTGTTTCGTTTTTTTATCGCGGTCAATATATCCTGTATAGATAATAACCGTTGTCATACATAATGTCATCAATAACATAGTAAGCGGATATATATAATTGATATTATGGTAATTGATTAAAGAGAGTAAAATAACGTTAAATAAGAAAGCGATGAGAAGACAAGCTAATGACACACTAAGCATCAACTTTTGCTTCTTGATTTCTCTTTTAATCGTCACAGTTGGTAAATTATTCCGTCTTTCTTTTAAAATACATATGATTAAGAGAAAACTAAAAATGACAGCCAAATAGGCAAAAACATTGGCAACAGCGCTATGATTTACAAACAAATAAAAATCAAATAAATAAAATAATTCTGTACACGTTAAAAGTGGAACTAAGTCGTTATTACTTTTATTTGACATTAAAAAAGAATTGCCAAGATATAAAATTAAAATATATAGAATAAACATATATTCACTAGTGTTTTGTGTAATAAACATTAATGTCACTGTTAAAATCATAGCTAAAAGATTGATAACTCTTCGCGTATCGACCCCTCCTATTCTAATTTGATTATAATTTATTTTAGACATATTGTCAATTAAAGGTAAATTAAAAAAGTATCAAACGATACTTTTTAATCATCATAATGTTCCAAAAAACTATGATACACGCCATCCTTAGTAACTCCTAGAACACAATTTAAATTGACATTGTCCGTGCTCTTAAAAAGATTATGTTCGATATCCGGATTTACCTTTTTGAGTTCTTCAATTAACTTTTTCATCTCAAGACGTTTACTTGCTGTTTCTTCTTTCGTCACATCTTCTGTAAACCGACAGGCGCAATTTAAAAATGTCAATTGATTACTATTTTTCCAAGAGATGATATCTTTTTCTTTAACTAAAAATAATGGTCTAATTAGTTCAATTCCGGGATAATTATCACTATGTAATTTAGGCATCATCGTTTTAATTTCGGCGCCATAAAACATTGATAAAAGAGTTGTTTCAATAACATCATTGAAGTGATGCCCTAAGGCAATCTTATTACAACCTAATTCTTTAGCTTTACTATATAGATGTCCTCTTCGCATTCGAGCACACATATAACATGGACTTTTAAAATTGATTTCATCAACGACACTAAAGATATCGCTTTCAAAAATCGTAATTGGAAGTCCTAATTTTTCAGCATTACTTATAATAGCTTTCCGGTTCTTTTCAGTATACCCTGGATCCATCACAACATAAGAGGCCTTAAAAGGAACCTTACCATGACGCGTTAACTCTTGAATGCATTTAGCAAGTAAGAAAGAATCTTTCCCCCCACTAATGCAAACCATCACGTGATCATTTTCTTTAATTAATTCATACTCTTGAACAGCTTTAACAAACTTGCTCCAAATATCTTTACGATATTTTTTAATAATGCTGCGTTCAATTTCTTTTACTTGATCCATTTCATCACGTATAATCAATCTTATAGAAATATTAATTAATTTCTTATTAATTGATCCCTTTCTATTTATATTTT
>CANPYM010000014.1 GCA_947588685.1 uncultured Bacilli bacterium
TTTACTTTCTTTTAGATATTTATTGTAAAATTCATCCATCGAAGATATATATTTTTGATCTTGAATTAACCTATATTTTTCATATTCGCTCTCAGCTTTATCTACTGCTTCTTTATGAGTTATTTTGCCAGAATGAGTCAAAATGTTTTTTTCTCTAAATTTTAATAATTTATCCGTTGCATTTATCCAATCATTCATAGTCATAACTGTGTGTTCGTATGCCATATCTTCTGCATAATCTAAAAAGGCTAAAGTCAGACGATTTAACTTATTTAACTCTTCTTCAGTTAAATAGTTTTTAGCAATAGAAACATCGTATTTATATATTAATCCATCTGGACTATTTTTCCAATTAGTAAGTCCCATATTTTCTTTATTAGCATTAGCTCTTGTATAAATTAATTCAGCAGCAGTATGACCACTTATCGCGTAATGCAATTTGTTTTGTACAACTTTAAAAAATGTGTATGCTTCTTCAGCTTTTGGATTATAATCGGATGACGTTGCAATGAATAAATCAGTAATTTTTTGATAGGACATTCTTTCGCTTACTCTAATAGTTTTAATTCTTTCTAATAATTCATTAAAATATTGTGTGCTAAATTTATTTCCACTTATAAATCTCTCGTCATTTAAAGCAAAACCTTTTATCATATATTCTTTTAGTATTTTTGTGGCCCATATTCTAAATTCAGTTGCTTTTTTAGAATTAACTCGATAACCAACCGCAATTATAGCATCAAGATTATATATTTTTGTTTTATAATTTTTACCATCTGAAGCAGTTATCGAGGAATCCTCGACAACTGACTTTTCATCAAGTTCGTTGTCTTTAAATATATTTTTTAAATGTAGGGATATGTTATCGGTAGAGCAATCAAAAACTTTAGACATTCCTTTTTGGGTAAGCCATAGAGTTTCATCTTTATAAATAGCATCAACAACAATATTGCCATCTTTATTTTTATATATTAATAGATTATTTTGCTCTTCTAATTCGTTCATTGTCTCATCTCCTTTGAATATGTTCTTAAATGTTGTAATCACCTTTATAATTCTCATTATAGAAAATAACCAAGTTGCTATAATCTCGCTAATTTTCCATATTTTTAAACCGTTTTAATAAAATTTTAAAAGATAAAAAGCAAAATTTTTCTTTTATTTATAAGGATTTACACGTGTTCTTAATTAAATCGTAATCAATCAATTGATATCGCTTTTTAGGAACTTTTTATTTTCTTCCATTTTAATTACTTCTTTCAATATTTAGAGTACTAGAACAAAGTGTTTTACGAATATAATTATACCATAGAACTATGTATTTTTATAATCTTTGTTAATTCTTCGAATCGAACTTTATACTTAAAAATAATTTTTATTGTAACATATATATTATCAATAAATTCATTAACTAAATTTCTAATTATCGACTCTATGAAACTTATATTATCTATATAGATAGAATCTAAACAAAAAACTAAGAATAATCTTAGTTTAATTCCTTATAATTTGATTCCATACTTTTCATATAAAATTTTTCGATTCTTTTTGGTATCATATTCTAGTAAATTAGGATTTTTTTGTTTGATGACTTTAGGTAAATCAAAATATTTAAAGCGATAGATGAACACTAGTTGACTATATGGATTACCTCCATAAACTATTCTTTTATCGCCATTTTTAAAAATTAATTTTGTTTTGCGATGGATGTTTTGAAAAAGGTAGCGAGGATTACTTATTTTATTATACATCATAACGATATCGGAATATTTATATACATTAACTTTCATTCTTTTGCTAATTATAATATACTTATCGGTTAATATAAGCCGTGACCGAAAATAATATATAACCTTATCTAATTCCTTTATCTCGTTCATTTGCAATAATTTAGAATACACTTTATTAAAAAAAGATATTTCAACAAGATTACCAAGCAATATTATGCTTAGACATACAAATAAAATACCAAAAGATTTTAAATATACCCAAATATCAACATATAATATAAAAAATATAGATGATAATAGCAATAGTATATTAGAACATATTAAGTATTTATTTTTCTTTTTTAATTTCCTTTTTTCACTTTCAATATCAATAACAATCATCAAACCACCTTATTATTTTCTAATTTGAAATGTCATTTAGGGAATTCAGAGAAGATTATCTTTTTGATTTATTATTTTTAAATTCGCATATTTTTTTCATAGATTTCTCTCATTTTCATTAATTATCTTTTCTAAATTTGCTTTTAGAAAATTATATCTATGAAGAGTATTTTTGTTTTTACCACAATACTCTCTTGGAATCTCTTCATTTGGTTCATAAGCAATATCAATCGCATATAAAGAGAATTGATCAGATGTTAAATCGAAATATAAATTATGAATTTTATTAAAATAATGTGTTCCACCATCATCAAACCTTATTTTATGAATAGTACCACCAAATAAATCATTAACTATCATTGATGTTACTGCACATTGTCCATAAGTTGGATCATAGTATGAATTATACTCTACTTGACAACTTGGATATGCTGTTTCTTTACAATAACATTTTAAAAGTAATTTAAATAAATCATCTAAATTATGAATTCCTTTTACTTCTTTAATTGGTTTTATATCAAATCTATGCTCATTGAAATAATGTATAACTCTATTACTTTCAGTCAAGAATAAGTTTTTATCAATTTCAAAAATATTTATTAGTTCAAAATTTTGATCACTATATAAATAGTCTTCTTCTGATTCATCAACAATTCTAAATTCATCTTTTGGAAGTACTCTATAATATTGGTTATTTTTAATAAAATTTAAATTAGTTTCTCCAACATATCCATATTATTCATAAACTGGCATTGTAACATATTTATCAATAACACTTTGATAAACAGATATTAATTTTCCTTGTTTCTTTGGCTTTTTAGTTAATCTTTCTATGTCTGAAATAGTGGCATTATAGAGCTTTGTCATAGGTGATAAATATTCATATTCTTCATCGTATTCAATTAGAATATTTAAACTATCTATAACTTCACAAATACTACCAATTCCATTTGTTGATAAAACTTTTACTCTATCTCCCTTTTTAATTAATCTACCTTTCTATAACACACCCGTTTTAATATTAATTTTCCTGTCCTACAGCAATATCTTTTATTTGCGATGGTCTTACTTCAGCTTTATAAAATTCTTTAAATGAATTTTGAAATAATTTAATTACATCATATATATTTCTTCCATTTCCATCTGTATATTTTTCTGATTCTCCTGGATTATTTTCATTTATAATATCCCATGGACTAACTAAATCATTGTCTTCTAGAATATCATTATTTTCAAAAATATCTTTATAATTTTCATCTTTAAAATATAGAAACATTTCATTATATTGGTACTTTCCTATTTCATCTCCTGTAAAATGATTGCCAACACCAAAACTAACCAAGCCATCATAAATTAACACATCACTAACTGGTTCTAAAATCTTTTTAGCTTCTACTTTAGAAATACCATCTAAATAATAAACATCATTATGTGTTTCTTTTATTATTCCAATACCGTCTTTCTTTGTTTCTTTTACTACTATTTCATCTTTTAAATTGCATGGAACTTCAAAAAATAAAAATAATCTATCACTATCTTTTTGTCTATCAACAAAATCATATATTAATTTAAGAATTTTATTTGCGCTGACATTAGCTCTGATATATTTCAAATTTTCATCTTGTTCAATAGAATATCCATCTTTTAATCCTTTAGAATCTTTAATTTTACTCCCTTTTACAAATTCTAACATAATATTCACCTTTTGACATATATTTACATTATACCACAAATAATTAGGCTTTTACCCCTAACTTACTTAGTCATAATATTTTAATTAGTGTGATGAGTCTATTTTTGCTAACCAAGCAATAAAAGTATTTTTTACCGCATAAAAAAGGTATTCCAAGCTCAACGAGTAAGGAATACTTCAATCCTCAATATAATTATATATTATTTTATGTGACTGATATTACCAAAGCAGTACTTAAATTAGACTATTTTAAATCTTCAATTTTTTTAGATAATATATTCCAATTTTCATCAAAGTCAAAATAAGCATTTATTTTTTTACCCTCTAAAATAAGTGGTAGCCAATACTTATCATCAGGAAACATGTTATCATAAGGAATTTCCGTAATATCAAACCATTTTGGACACATCTCTTCCGTCTCTTTAGGTTCACCAATCCATTCACTAGCTACATAAAGATGGAAAATAACATTTCCTTTTTGTCCTTTATAATATTCATCAAAAGAAATTACGCCTACTTTTTCATACTGTGTAGGTGTTACCATAATTTCTTCTTCGGTTTCTCTAATCATAGCTTCTTCTGGTGTTTCACCTTCTTCGATTTTTCCACCGACACCATTATATTTACCTTCACCAAAGCCTCGTTTTTTCATAGCTAGTAAAATTTGATTATCCTTTTTTAATAAACAAAGGGTTGTTTCTAATTTCATAATTTACCTCTTTTCTAGTTTTTTATTTTATAAATTTTCATTGTGATGATTATGCTCATCTTGCTGCTTAATATAAGCTAATATTTTATTCTGATTTTTAATAACACTTTCTAATTGAGAATATAATTGTTCAAGAATTAGTTCACTTTTCAAATCCGTTCGGTAATCATTTTTATTACGAATCGTATCTTTTTTAGCTTCTCTATTTTGACTCATCATAATGATGGGAGCTTGTAAAGCTGCAAGACACGAAAGCAATAAGTTAAGAAGAATAAATGGATATGGATCAATTGCGTCACTTGCTAAAATAACACCATTTAAAATAATCCAAAACAAAAGGAAGCAACTAAAGCCAATAATAAATGACCAACTACCAGCTACAGCTGAAAGTTTGTCCGCCACTTTATCACCAAAAGTCATTTTTGCATCATTTTCTTTATCGACATCAACAGATATAGGACTATTAATTAATAAGTCAATTATTTCCTCTTCCGTTTTTTCATCAAGATTTTGTTGAAGAAGCATCTTTACAATTTCTCTTTTTTTCTTTTCCATCATATCATCTCCATACATAATCGTTTTATCATCTTAATTATACCACATTCATTATTATATTTTAATATGAATTATCATCATATCTTTTTACGGTTTAAATCTTTTTAATTATTATATTCAAGAATGTAACAGCAACTAACTAATACAAAAAAAGATACCATCATATAGTATCTTTTTAATCTAGTAGTCGATGTTGCATCGCATCAGGATCTTCTAAATACATTTTATAGGTCTGGTAAATTTCAGTATCTTTATAGTTAACCTTATTAAAGTTATTATTTAAATCACGAATTTCACCATCACGATAACTTATTAGAATGGGTGAATGAGTAGCAATAATAAATTGGCTCCCCTCTTTAGCTAATTCATCAATAAGACATAATAAAGTCATTTGACGCATTGGCGATAAAGCCGCTTCAGGTTCATCTAAAATATAAAGGCCATGATCCGTAAAGCGATTTTGAACTAATTTAATAAAAGATTCCCCATGTGAACAATCGTGAAGACTACCACCATAGGCCTCATACAAATTATGATAGTCATTTTCTGTTACCAAACGATCAAGTTCCGTTGAAAAATTATAAAAGCTTTCAGCACGTAAGAAAAACTTTGTTTTAGCCCGGTTATAAGTAGATAACACTAAATAGTTAGATAAGTCTGAAGTTGTATTGCATGTCGTAAAATTAAAGTTTTGGGTTCCACCTTCGGCATTTAATCCAGCAGCAACCGCAATCGCTTCAATAAATGTTGATTTTCCTGTTCCATTTTCACCAACGAAAAAAGTAACCGGCTTTGTCAATTTTAACCGGTCAAAATTTTTAACGATATCTAAATTAAAAGGGTAATGTTCAAACGTTGGAACAATATCACGTTTTAAGGAAATTTCTTTAATAATTAAATCATTATCCATTTTTTAACCACCTAATTAATTATTTAAATATTCATTTTATGAAGCTCGTAAAACTTTTTGCTTATTAAGATCATATTGCTTATTTAATGTCTCACGCATACTTTTTTCTTCTGCTTTTTTAGCGACAAGATCTTTTTCTAATTGATTAAGCATCGTTTCTACTTCCCGATAATTAGGAATATATTCCGCATAAGGAGCAAAACGTGTTTTAAAGGTTTCTTTTAAGTCACTAATTTGTTCTAGAGAATCATCAATTAGTTTCATCGTTGTAGTGACGGCATCTTGCGTTTTAAATATTTCTTGTTCAATACTTTGATATTTTTCTTTAATTCTTGTTTTCTCAATTTTTTTAGGTGTTAAACTCGCCCTTAAATCAGTAAGGCCACGGTTAATAAGACCAGTCCCTAACATAACGCCAAACAAGCGATAATTAGTTAAAGGTCTTGTTAAAATACCTGCTGTAATACGTAAGAATGATGCTAACATTCGGCCGGTTTGATGGACATACTCAGTTTTCTTGACAATTTCTGTTTCGATTTTACTCAAATGATTCCATAATTCGGCAATGATTTTCTGTTCACGCATAGCTTCTTCCATTATTTGTTTTTCAAAATCATCTAAATAAATGACATTTTCCTTTGTCTGTTTAAAAGAAGCGTCGCGATCGACAATATCTTCTTCTTTAGCTTCAATATCATTCCCTAAAGCATGAGAGTGCTCATCTTCTTCCAAAACACTACTTACTTCATCTACTTCTTCTTTACAAGCATCAACAAGTGTTTCAAGTTCTTCTAAACGTGCTTTATCACGATAATCTGATATGGCCGTAATAAGAGGTATACTTTCTAAAAGACCATAATCTTCAAATTCATACTTTTCTTTCATGGCTAAATATTGAGCCTTTAATTTATCTATTTTTTCTTGTAGAGCATTGTAACGTTCTTCTAAATGTTCTATATCTTCTTTGGTGTGTTGATTATCTAGTTCGCCTTTAATAGCAGCAATTTCAGTTTTTATTTTCCCTAACAATTCTTTACTTTCGTCAATAAATTTAGTTACTTCATCAAAGATAACGATTTCATCTTCCCTTTTAGCAATTTCTTTATCGACATCTATAATTTCTTCTTGAGGCATTATTCCAATCGGCGTTTTGGTTGAAATAACCTCATAATAGTCATAATTATCAAAATCATAATCTTCCTTTTCCGGATCAAAGGAAGTAACTTCGTGACCAAGATTAACAAGCATTGATATATCTTGAGGGGTTAAAATAGGCTTGCTTTCTAGTGTTTGTGCTTTAGTTGAGACATTTTCCATCGTTGAATTCTGCATTTTAGGAGTTGGAGAAAGTTCTATATTATTTAATGGACTTAATGTTTCCTCTAAAACTGTTCTATCTTCATCATCTAAATTACGCGCACCATTATCAATATCAAAAGATCTAATATTTTTTAAATAATCGCGCACTTTAGTTCGATCATTTTTATTATATGAACGCATTTTTTTCATATATTCCATATAACGATGACGATACATCATACTAATCAAACGATCGTTAACCGAACCTTTAGCACCTCTACTACCATTCATAATTATCCCTCACTGCCATTAATTATAACATTAATTCATCTTTTATAAAAGATGTTACGACAAATAAAAAGATAGAATAATCTATCTTATTTATCAAGTTTAAGTTTTCCAAAGACATTAAATGGATATAACCTAAAAGAGGCTGTTCCGGAAATTTGATTTTTACTTATTAATCCCAAATAGTTACGACTATCTGAAGAAGCCTTGCGGTTATCACCCATAACGAAATAGTAGCCTTCAGGAATAACAGCATAATTGTCAGTTACTTCTTCTAGAGTAAAGTCATTCGTTATGCATTCACTTACAACATCTTTTATCTCTTTGTTGTCAATATATAATTTACAATCTTCATATTTTATATGCTCCCCAGGTAGACCAATAATTCTTTTTATTACTTTCGTATCTTTGGCATTAGCAACAACAATATCAAAACGTTTAAAAGATTTATCTAACTTATTCAAAAGTAAAATCTCACCATCTTTTAAATAAGGATACATTGAATCACCTTTAACACTAACTGGTGTGATAATAAAGGTTCTAATTAAAGCGACAACGAAAATAATAACAACATATGGAACTAATTCTTTAAAAAAGTTACGAACCCGATCGGCTGGTTCTAAAACCTCTTCTTGCTCTTCTATTTCTTTTTTTTGCTTTTTTTCTTTTGCCATTTTATCACCTATCAAAAAAGGCTTTGCAGCCTAATTTCTTTCTTTAATCTTTGGTGTCTTACTTTGATTTCTAATATAATTTAATTTAGCTCTTCTTACTTTACCTTTTCTTACAACATTGATAGAGTCAATGATTGGTGAATTAACAGGAAAAGTCTTTTCAGCTCCAACACTACCAGACATTTTTCTTACGGTAAATGTTTTACTAACACCTGAACCTTTGATAGCCATTACAAGACCTTCAAAAGCTTGAATTCTTGTTTTTTCAGTACCTTTAGAATCAACTTCTTTAATTTTAAGGTCAACTCTAACAGTATCACCAACTTGAAAATCAGGTACATCAGTACGAATTTGTTTATTAGTAATCTTATCTAATAAATTCACAATGTCACGCTCCTTTTCTTTATAACGTGATCATAAAATTTAACTCCAGCGGATCACATCGATATTCATTCTACCATAATTTTTTTAAATATACAAGTTTTTTATACTTTTTAGAAAACATTTTTCGTTTTTATCTTCTTTTTAAATTTATATAGTTTAGCTGGCTTTTTACCCTCAAACTTACCTGTCCTCTTCGTATCTTCAATTAAATCTAAATTAAGTAATTTCTTTCTAAAGTTACGACGGTCAAACTTTTTGTTTAAGATAGCTTCGTATGTTTTTTGAATTTCTGGAATTGTAAACTCATTGGGAAACAAAGCTTTTAAAATATCGGTACTGACAATTTTACTTCTTAAGTAAACTAAAGCTTCGGCAAGGATTTCTTCATGATCGAATCCTAAACCCGGTATCTTATCGATTGAAAACCAATCGGCATTTGATGTATTAATCGTCTCTCTTAAGACTTTAACCCGGCTTGAATCGATGACACCAATATAAGCTACAGCAACCATACGCATCACTGGGGAGCGATCAACTTTACCAAAAGTTTTAAACTGTTCAATATCTATATCAGTAATTCCTGTTTTCTCATATATTTCTCGTTTAGCTCCAGAATCTAAATCTTCGTTATTATATAAAGCTCCACCAGTCAAAATCCAATCACCTTTGTAAGGCTCATTTTTTCTTTTAACAAGTAAAACTTTTGTTACCCCTTGTTCAACAGTAAAGATAGCTGTTATGACGTGTATTCCTTGATTTTTATATAATGCATTACTTTTCTTCATCTTAGATAGAACTTATTCTTTCTTTAACAACTTTACTTACATAACTCATATCAGCTTTACCAGCAAGTTGTGGGGATAAAATTTTCATAATCTTGCCCACATCTGATGGTGCTTGAGGATTAACCTCTTTAAAAGCTTCGTCAATAGCCTTTAAAACATCTTCTTCTGACATTTGTTCTGGCATATATTCATTTAATATAGCAATTTCAGCGTTAGCTTCATCAATTAATTCTTGACGGTTGCCCTTCTCAAATTCGACAATTGACTCTTTACGCATTTTAATTTGTTTGCTGATAACAGCAATAACTTCATTATCATCTAATTCTTTCTTTTTATTAATTTCTTCTAGTTGCATCGCACCTTTAATCATTCTTAAAACGGATAAACGTTCCTTATCTTGATTTTTCATAGCCTGCATTAATTCTTTTAAGATTCTCTCTCTCATAATATATCCTCCTTTTTTAACAAATAAAGAGCTCAAACGGCTCTTTAGGATTAATCTTAGTAGTTATTTCTTTCTCTTCGGCGAGTATTTTTAATACCTGCATCCTTTTTCTCTCTTCTACGAACGCCTGGTTTTTTATACCCATCTTGACGTTCGCGAGCTTTTTTAAGAAGGCCGTCTCGAGCACTTTTTTGTTTCATAGTACGAATAGCACCATCAACATTACCATTTTTTACGATTACCTTTGACAATTTTCTCCCTCCTTTCACAAGCTAGCAATATTATAGCACCATTTATGAGGGTTTTCAAGAAAAAACTAAGGAATTTTAAAAAAAGAATCCAACGTTGATGTCAGATTCTTTACTATGAATTAAATTTTACAACAAGAGCCGGATAAAAGGCGACGAATGGCTGTTCCAAAGGCTTGTCCTAGCTCAAACGACAGTTCAGCACCTCTCACAAGAGTTGAAAGTAAACTCGCGGATATGTTGGTCCCACCAGTCGCCTCTATTAATTCTTCTTTTTGTAATTCTATCATAAATTCCCCCTTAATTACATTTTAGTGGACGGATTAGTCCATCTAAAAAGCCAATCGCAAATGGCGTTCCAAAAGCGATAGCTGCCATAAGGCCAATACTAATTTCAAATCCTCCAGCAATGTCTTTTAATTCGTTAGTTTTTAATTCTTCCACTTTTGACCACCTTTCTTAATTTAGCAATAAAATATTGATACAAAGTTGTCGAACCATTATCAATTTTTACTTCTAAAACATTACTATTAAAATTAAGTTCTTGACCTAACTCACATTCAAAGAAAACATCCCAATACTTAGATCCATCTATCAAATAATAATTATCGCTCATCTTAAGCAAGTGACATTTTATGTCTTCATCATTAATAATTAAATAATTACGATTTTTCTTGCTAATAAAATCTTCCCCAACCGTAAATGTAAGATAATTATCTTCGGTATCGTTAACAACTTTGCCGTAATAAATATCATATGTCTCATACCGGTAAAATAAACTGATGAAGATGAATAATCCACTAATTACTATTAAAACTATAACCCAAATATATATTTTACTTTCTAATTTACGATCAAAAATAATTTGCGCGTTGTTAAAAATATCAATTTTAGCAAGCTTTTGATGCATTCACTAACACCCCATCATTTAAAACCAACAAAGAATCATATAAATCAGCATTGTCTTTACGATGCGATACAACAACAATTGTTTTTTGCTTATATTCTGCAAACATATTTTTTAAAATCTTTCGTTCAAGATTAACATCAATTTGATTTAAGCCTTCATCGATAAGTAAAATGTTGAACTTTTGAAGTAAGGTTCGCGCTAAAACAATTCGTTGCCGTTCGCCACCCGATAAATTAAAACCATTTTCTTCAATAAACATATTGTAACCATTTTTATGTTGAACCATAATTTCATCGACATAACACATCTTCGCTACTTCATTAACCTTTGAAAAAGTATTAGATTGATATAATGTAAGATTATTATATAAAGTATCCGTAAATAGATTTTCGGATTGACTGATATAACTGATTCCTTTTGCTGCCTGATAATCATTAATATCAATATCGTTTATATAAATAGTATCCCGACTTACGGAATAATATTTCATCAATATTTTAAGAAGTGTACTTTTACCACTTCCACTAGGTCCTAAAATAAGAAGTTTTTCTCCTTTTTTTATTTCTAAATCAAAATCTTTTAAAATCAACTTTTCATCATCATAAGTATAATTTAGTTTTTTAATTTCAATATCACCTTTAAAAATATCATCAGCTATTCCCCTATCCCCTTGATAGTTAATATCCATTAACCGGTTAAGGGCAAGGTCAAACTCACGAATATCTTTTTCTAAACCAACAATACGTTTAACTGGTTCAAAAAAGTAAGTCAAAATCGCACCAAAGGATAATAGACTACCAAAGGTCATATAATTATTAATAACTAAAATAGCGCCAACACTATAAATAACAATTAACCCGCCATCAGATATGATATTTCTTAAAAAAGTTTGAAGAATCTGCATACAATCGTACTTATGGTTTTTACGTAGTAGCTTCACGAACTTTTTCTCAAAAACATCATAGATAACATCTATAATATTTAAACCTTTAACGGTCTCAAAATTATTAATACCTTCTAACATCATATTGGTTGCTTCAACATTATCTTTTTTAATCCTTTTAACCGAATCATCAAAGTATTCTTTAAATAAAAAATAAACAATAATATATAGAATAAGAATAATAATAGTCAGTAAACATAGTTTACTATTTATGAAAAAAAGGAAAATAAAAGCACATAAGATTAATGGTATATCAATAATAACAGTTAACAATAGTTTACTAAGGGTTGTTTTAATAATACTAATATCTAAGACACGCGTAATTAAATCACCGGTCGTTTTTAAGCGATAATATTGATAAGGAAGTGATAAAATCTTCATAAAAGTATCAAGTGTTAAAGAAAGATTAATCTTTTCTCCTAAAAAAATTAGAAGTCTTGATTGAAAATACTCACTTACATTTTTCATAAAAGTAAGTAACATAAACAATAAAAGAATTAGGATGATAACTTCTTTTCCCTTATAATATGTTATTGCTTTACTGATACACTCTAAGAAAAATGATCCCCCAATTGAAAACACCGTTACGAAAAGTGACATAATACAGAGTTGTTTGATTAATTTAGGATGTGATTTTGTAATACGATTTATGAGGTTAAGTTTGAAATTATTCTTTGTTTCCACTGGTATTTCATCTTTAGGATAGAGTAGAATCATCACGCCACTAAAAATAGATTTAAAAATATCAAAAGACATTTTCATCATTTTATTGGCTGGATCTGCAATTAAAAGTGTTTGACGCATAAAATCAATTTTATAAATAACAACGAAATGACGATAAGTATTGTTGATAATAACGTTAGCGATACAAGGCAAAACAATATTATCTTCATTTATCTCATCTAAATTACATTTGACCCCCTTAGCTTCAAAACCGATTTCACTTGCGCCTTTGACAATATGATAGGCTGTTGTCCCCGTCTCCGTTATATTTAGTAATTCCCTGATTTTGGGTAAACTTAAATAACCTTTATAATAACTAATAATCATCTGAAGACAAGCAGCCGCACAATCGTATGTTTCCTCTTGCTTATAAAACGGATACTTTTTAATTTTATCACCTCCTACTATATTATTATTGATATAGTTCTTATTTCCTTTTTTAAATTAAAAAAATTTTGCCAAAAGCAAAATTTTATTTTTCATCTCGCAAACTATTGATACCCATATCATAATATTTTGGGGTGTTTTCTTTAGATAATTTTTCATAATGATAAATATAAGTTAAATTATCTTTTTCTTCTACTTTAAAATTATTGCCAAACTTATCTTTAAGATAAGCATCTCCACGAGATGCATGATATTTATCTAATAATTTATATTTACTAACCATTACTTCAATAGGTCCTGATACAATTAATTCTAAATTAGGATGTCTTTGATAACGTTTATGATAAGCATCAATGATTTTAGCTATTTGATAATCATTTAACTCATATGATAATGTTACTCTTCTAGCGCCCATAGCGTGAAGTAAAGCGACACTATAAGAGTTTACAACATTAAAAGAAAAGTCTGTTACACAATGATTATATTTATATAAACTGCCTAATTCACCAATTAATAATGGGGCATCTTCACTGGTTAATTTTTCTTGAACACGGGGTATTTTTAAGATTAAATTATCGTGGGGATAAGTATCCAATATTTCTTGGCTTACGTATATTTCTTGATATTTTTCCTTACTTATTTTAGGGTAGTCTTCTATTTTACTAATACCTAATGTTCTAACTCTTTCTTTGGGGAAATCTTGAACATCTCTTTGATACTCGCCTTTGGTAACAGGTATTTCATACAACCTTTTTTCGGTTAGTGTGGAAATTGCCTTTCTTCTTAATTCATTGATTTTCTTAATGGGAATAAAAATGTTATCATCGCCATTTAAACTAATTGAAGAAGCTTTAAAAACAGTACCCCCTAGTTTAGATAGTTGATCTTTTATTGTCAACACACTCGTTGGTGAGGTAATACTTTCTTGAACAATAAAATCACTTTCTGTAACACACGTATTAATGCCATCGGTAATTTTTAATGTCAAAGGTTTACCGATATAAGCACTAATAGATAAAGATACATCTACTTTTCTTTTCTGGCTAGTAATTTTCTTATTTATATCATCAATAAGTTTAATATCCGTCGTTTTGATAACTTTAGCGCCAACACTAATATCCCCTTTAAAAGGTATTTTAACTACGGCGCCAGCTTTAGCTTCTTTTACTTTGACTCCATCAAGATAAATAACATCTACTTCTTTACCGACATCATCAACACCAACAATACGAATACCATCTTTAATGCAAAGGGGTTTAGTTAATTTTATCGTGACTTTGGCGCCATCATAATTTAAAACTTTCCCAATATCTATCCCTAAATGATTAGGTCGATAAGGATTAGTTATTTTCGTTTTATCTTCGTCAAAAATAAAGCCCTTAGTAAATTCTCTATTAAAGAGACTCTTAATATCCTGAATGTCATCATCTGTCACCATAACTTGGCCCGTTTTAAAATAACTGTCAATTGCTTTACGATATAGACTGGTAACCATATAAACATATTCCGGTCTTTTCATACGTCCTTCAATTTTAAAAGAATCAATGCCCGCTTCAATTAAAGAATCAATATGTTTCAAGGTCATCAAGTCTTTCATACTAAGCAAATATTTTTCATCATTTACTTTTTTATTATCAACTATTAAATCATATGGTTGCCGGCAACATTGTGCGCACGTTCCTCTGTTACCACTTCTACCGCCGATTAAACTACTCATCAAACACTGTCCAGAATAGCTTACGCATAAAGACCCATGAACAAACGCTTCGATTTCAATATCCGTTTGTTTTTTTATTTCTGATATTAATGATATAGGGGTCTCCCGAGCTAAAACAACTCTTTTCGCCCCTAATTCTTGAACAAGCTTAACACCCTCTAAATTATGAATATGCATCTGGGTTGAAATATGGATTTCTAAATTAGGATACATTTGGTGAATTAAATCGAACATACCGATATCTTGAATAATAACCGCATCAACATTAGTGTGATGTAAAAAAGACACATACTTAAGGAAATTAGCAACCTCATCTTCATAGATTAAAGTATTAATCGTAACATACACCTTAACGCCATATAAATGAGCAATGTTAATCGCTTTAACTAATTCGTCGTTATCAAAATTATTAGCAAAACTTCTAGCGCCATATAATTTCCCCGATAGATATACCGCGTCACATCCGCCTTCAATAGCGGCAATTAAACTTTCAAAACTACCAGCTGGCGCTAATAACTCTGGCTTCTTCATAAAATCACCAATTACATTATATAGTAATTGGTGATTTTGGGCAACTAACATTCTTCTAAATGTTTAACAGTTTGAAAAGTTAGGCCTTTAGAACTAACATAATCTTCAACTAATTGAAGATTATTTATTAACTCAGTATTTAAAGTTAATTTGATAAAAGAACCATTTTGAGCTAACTTCTTGACATTTAAAAGGTGCTGATTAGATACTAAAGACATCTTACTAATGGAGTAGCTTTTATTAGAACTACAACTTTTTAAAAAACTATATTCTTTTAAGGCATTATAACAATAAATAGTTTCTTTCTTTACACTATAATAATCTTTAGCGATTCGCTTATAATTTTTAAAAGAACTATTACTAATTAAAATACTATTATCTTTCATTAAATGTTCAATAATATCTTTATGTTCATCATAAATACGACTATTAACAATAAAATTATAATTTTTAAAAGGATATTCTAAGACTAAAGCAATATTACTACTATCAAGTTCAATGAAAAAATAAATATTCTTATCCTTCGCATTACCTTGTTTAATATACTTATCATAATTATCTGATAGTGAAATAGTTGGTTTAATGTTGTCATATTGATAATATTTATCGTCATAGTACCCTATTTTACGCATTTCATTGTAGCTTTCATTGACATTAACTTTTTTGCCACACTTTCCGGGAATAATTTCTTTATCGATAATTTTAGCGTCCTCAGCAGGATATTCAAAGGATGCATATTTATCTTTAATTTCAAGCATTATCTCATCCGTATTTTTAGCAATCATCGCTGTTTTTTCCGTCATAAAAAAGCTAAAACACATCAATGTAATTAGGCCAATATATTCAAAATATTTACGCATAAACCACCTAATTATATATATGTTTTAGCTTAAAGCATTTTTACAAATTATTTAAATCTCTTAATTCGTCAAGGACAAACTCGCCATCTTCACGAATTAAAACATCATCAAAATAAACTTTTCCGCCGCCATATTCCGGACGTTGAATCCATACTAAATCCCAGTGAATAGCTGAAGTGTTACCATTGTTACAATCCGCATAAGCCATACCCGGTGTGAAGTGGATACTACCCTTAATCTTTTCATCATATAATATATCTCCCATAGGATCTAAAACTTTCGGATTAACCCCAAATGAGAACTCACCGACATAGCGAGCACCTTCATCGGTATTAAAGATTTCTAGAAGAGATGCATTATCACCATCACACGTAGCGGAAATAATCTTACCATCTTTAAAAGTTAAACTGATATTATTATAGATATTCCCACGATATGGACTTGGCGTATTGTAGGTTATCGTTCCATTAACACTATCTAAAACGGGTGCGGTATAAATCTCGCCATCAGGGATATTCGCATTCCCGCAACATGGAATGGCTGGCATTCCTTTTATAGAAAAAGTAATATCGGTATTAGGTCCGACCATATGAACTTTATCCGTTTTTTCCATCAATTGTTTTAACGGCTCTAGTTTATCCCGCATCTTTGAATAATCGACATTCATCACTTCAAAGGCATAAGTCTTAAACTCGTCCAAGCTCATTTTCGCTTTATATGCGTCAACTAGTGATGGATAATTGAATAAAACCCATTTGCGTTTGTTAACCCTAATCTCATCATATGGCTTACGTTTTAAATCATATTGGTTAACCATCTCAAGAGGAATTGATTTTGTCTCATATTCATTTTCCGTATGCTTAACATAAATGATACTATCAAAATTATCCATCTCAAAAGATGCATATTTGACAAGTTGATCGATAAGGCGGTCATTCCCACCCCTAAGCATTAAGGCATCTAATTCCTTATCCATCCTTTTATATATTGGTACCCCACCCCGGTTAAATACTTCCTTAATTAAGGCTTTAACCATATCAAGAGCGTCATCGGTATAATACATTATTAAAACTCTTTCATCAGGTTCAACATTGATGGAATATTCGACAATTGTCTTCGCTAATTTATTTATTTCTTCACTCATATAATCACCTATTTTCTATATATATCATATCATATTATGAAAGGAGCAACAATATGTACAACAACTTTATACCCTATCAAACTAGTCAGACTAACCGCATCAATGACGCCTTTTTTAGTAATGATTTAAATCAAGATGAACGCGTTTTCGGTGGCTTTTTAGGTCCTTTTATTTTAGGTGGGATTACTGGTGGCTTAGTTGCCCCATATTTTACTGGTAACAATTATAACTATAATCGTCCTCCTTATTATAATAACAATTATTACTATCCTCCTTATTATTATGGACCATATTATTATTAATAAACAGTTTATTTTAACTGTTTATTTTGTTATAATTAATTAGGGTGATGATATGGCATCAGCAATTATTCATATGTGTGTAGCTAAAAAAATTAGCGAACATTTTAATTTTGATAGTAAAGAATATTATTTAGGGTCCATCGCTCCTGATTTATCGAAACAAATTGGAATGACAAAAACAGCTTCTCATTTTTTAAACATTCATCAAGAAGGTGTTCCTAATATTGAGGCCTTCTTAAATAAATATAGAGATACCCTAGATAACCCATTTAATTTTGGCTATTTTGTTCACTTATATACTGATAGGGTTTGGTTTAAAGAGTTTATGACCAAAGCCAAGTTTAATAATTGTGTTAAATTACTTGATAATACCATTATTGAAACATCAGAAGAAGAAATATGGAATCTTATCTATAATGACTATACTAACTTAAATACCCTTTTATTAGATGAATATAATTTAGATTTATCTCTTTTTTATGAAGATTTTAAAGTTCCTGATACAAATATTGATGAGATACCGGTTCAAAAACTTGATATTTTATTAGAAAAGATGGCCGATATTATTATGATGGCTAAAACCGATAAAGAATATGTTTTTGATCTCGATACTATCAATTACTTTATTGATTATTGTTCAGATAAAATCATTAAAAAAATTGATGAATATGGCCTTAAAGTTCCTAAATAGGGACTTTTTTTAATAACAAAAGATTATTTGTGTGCTATAATGCATAAGGGAGGCGGATAATATGATTGATAATGTTAAAGAATTAATTGCGCAAAACAAGTATCAAGAACTTAAAAAAGTTATTGCTGAGCTTAATGAAGCTGACATTGCGGAAATTCTAGAAGAAGTAGATGATGACATTCTAATTAAGGTTTTTAGATTATTACCGAAAAGTATTGCTGCTGAAACTTTTTCCGAATTAGAAATATCTAATCAACAACTCATCATCAATTCCTTGACAACTAAAGAAGCTGCAGCCATTATCGATGAAATGGCCGCCGATGACGCAACCGATTTAATTGAAGAGATGCCGTCGAATGTTGTTAAAAAAATTCTTTCACAAACAACAGTGGAAACAAGAAAAGATATTAACCATCTTTTACACTACCCTCTTGATTCAGCTGGTAGTATTATGACGGTTGAGTTTTTAGATATTAAAGAAAATGTTACCGTTAGTAAAGCCCTAAGTACGATTAGAAGAAAAGGCGCTAATATGGAAACACTTGATACTTGCTTTGTTCTAGATAAAGGAAGGCGCTTAAAAGGAACAATTTCGCTTACCGAGATTATTCTTGCAAGTCCTAATAAGCTAATCAAAAATATTATGGAAGATAAGCCTATTTGTGTCTCAACCCTAACCGATCAAGAAGAAGTTGCTAGTATGTTTCAAAAATACGATATGACGGTTATGCCGGTTGTTGATAGTGAAGAACGTCTCGTCGGTAT
>CANPYM010000015.1 GCA_947588685.1 uncultured Bacilli bacterium
CTCGCAATTTAATTATACTAAATTTTTTTGAATAAGAAAAGACTGTTTTCAAACTTTTCATTTGTCAACAGTCTGAAAGATAGTTTATTAACTATCTTTTTATTCTTCTTCGTCATCTTCGTCAGTATCTTTTACTTCGCTAATAGCATTAACAGGGCATCCTTCTTTAGCGTCTATAGCTGATTCCTCATAATCTTCATCAACGTTTTCAACATATACTTCGGCGTAGCCATCATCATTAATTTCAAAAACTTCTGGACAAATAGCTTGACAAGCTCCACATCCAACACATACATCTTGATTAACTTCTAATTTCATAATATTCCTCCTATAAAGATTATAGTTAAAATATTGTGAAAATGCAACTGAATTATTTTAAATAAATGGATTTTATGGTATAGTTATATTAGGGTGATGCTATGGCTAGTAGAATGGAACGCTACTACAAGACGGAACAGACCGAAGAGCGTAGCAAAAAAAATGAACACCTTTATAAGCAGATAAGTGAACTAGGAAGTTACACGAATATTGAAGGTGTTACAGATATATCTAATAGTAATGAAATTAATATTAATATGGTAAAACAGATGCTTCAAAAACGTGAAGATTATCACCGTAATCGCAATTATGATGAGATTATTGGTGAATCTTTAGAGGAATCCGCACCAGCTCCTAAGGAAGTTGAAGAAAAAAACTACGATTTGCGGGAAATATTAGATAAAGCTAAAGTAGATCATAGTGATCGCGATTTAAAATATCGAAGTATCAAAACTAGCCAGTATGATATATTAAAAAATATTAAAATAGATGAAAATACGACACCCGAAGATTTAAGAACGATATTCAATACTTTGTCTTTAAATAATCAAAATAATGCAGAGACCCCAGCTGATGATTTAGGTATGTTTGATGATTTAAAATCTAATACAATGGTTGGTGATCCATCATCAATTAAAAAAATACTTGAGGAAGCTAAAAAAAGCGAGGAAGATGCGCCAACAGTTGAACAAGTGGTAACAGGTAATTTAGATAACATTGATAAAACTTTTTATACATCTAGTTTTAGTTTTTCTGATAAAGATTTTGAAGATTTGAGAAGTTTAGATACAAGTTTAAAGAAAAACAATAAGCTTATTAAAGTACTTATTGTTGTCTTTAGTGTTTTGATAGCGATTGCTATTTTAATCGTGGTAATGCGCTTTGTATTTTAAGGAACATATTGTTCCTTTTTTATTTTCATTTTTATCCAGATAATAATAGGGATTCCTAAAAAAGGGACAGGTATTAAATAGGGAAATACATACGTTATTAAAGCGTTAGCGATTGTATTACTTGAAAACAAATAATTATTTAATATAATTAACAAAATTGGAATAATATAGCTTTTTTTTATGTTGAAAATATCATTACAAAATTTTAAACCAATGGTACTGAAGATGAAAATATCTAAAATCCATTGGATAGCTAAAACATTTTCCAAACGGAAGGTAACAGCTTCTTCAAAGGCTAACTTTAAAATGTGAAACTCTGGGTATTGAAAAATACTGACTAAATCAATTCCTAAAACGGCGATAATAAATAACATTACAATCATTAAGGAAATAAAACTACCAATATATCCGTAGAAAAGACTTTCCTTAATTTCCTTTCCGGGAAATATAAGAATGATGAAAATAGGTAAAATATTATAGCTTATGTAGGATAGTACACCTTTAATGGGATTATATTCTGTTAAGGGCAATAGGTTATTAATTTCAAATTTATTAATAAGGCCAGTTGCGCTCGCTAAAAAAAGAATACTAGAAATACCAAATAAAATAAGAATAACGCGAGAAATAATTTTATTTTCTTTACTAATTAAAAAAATAATTGGGACGATAAAGGTAATAGCGATAACCATAATTGGCGTTTTACTTAAAAATTGACTAACAACGAGATTAGTTAGATTCCAAAAGTTTAGGATAGTTATTAAAAACACCGATATAAAAAGAACTGTCTTAATAATTGTTTTGGCCTTGGGAAATAATAAGTCAATCTTATCTGGAAGAGCTAGTTGGTCTTTATAATTGGCAATACTATAGAAAAGAATAATGGGGATAAAACCTAATATAAATGCGATAATCATACTAATCCATGCACTTTGATGGACTCTAGTAATTAAAGCTACTGACGAAATACCAACAAAGCTACTTCGAAATATAAAATATGCCATTGCTACGTATCCTAGTTTTTTTCTCATTTCATTAGTTCTCCAATCGTTTGTTCTAATGCTCCTTTATTTTGTAAGTTGAACTTGATTTTAACATTGACCTCAAGATTTTTAAAGCTATTATTCCAGTTACTGATACTATTAAAGTATTTTGGATATTTACGATATATCATATTGCCATACCCAAATACATCAACCCCTAATCTTTTAGCTTTATCTAGAGCTTTATAGGTATAATCAAGCATTTGTTCTTGAGCTTTTTTTTCATATTCGCTAATCGTTTTAGGATCTTCTAAATTAATAGTACATCCAACTTCATTAATCATTCCTTCAGCTTCAATACTTACATCAATTTTTTCTTTGCTAACTTTGTTTTTTAAGTCATATTTATTAGTTGTAATAACCATGTTACTGTTTTCACAAGGGATAGTAAAGTAAAGCATTTCAACATCATTTAATAGCATATTAATACCAATACTTTCATCAATGGTTGCCCAAGCAATTAGCTTATCATTTTTAAATAACCCCAGTGTATCTAATTTGGTATAGGCACTAGAAATAGACTTTTCTTGTTCTTCCTCACTAACCCCATCTTTAGCATTACCGACTAAAATTAAACTATTAGCAACAGGATTATTACCTTTTTGCATAATTTTAGAAACGAAGTTGTTGAAACCAGCATTAGTTATTCGGCCTTGTAATTTTTCGGTTATTTTAATATTAGCTGTAATATTTTGTGATGGATAATCAGAAAGAGGCGCTAAAACCGATAGGCAGTCTTTAGCTTTAGTATTTTTTGCTAAAACAAGATAAAAGTTTTGATGCGATTGCGGATCGCGTAAAAGGAAATCTAAGATGGGGTTCATTCCCTCTTTGGCAACTTCTTCGGATATAACAATTACCGATAGATGACTGATATATAATTCTTTAGGTGATGATAGGCTAATATTTTTAATAGCTTCGTAAACATTAATGCCTTCGGCCGAAGAAACAGCAATTTGGGCGGAGCTTCCTTCTTCATCTTTTTTGCTACCATTAGATATTAAAAGTGATACTTCATATTTCCCAGCGTTAAAATCAATGGCCATTCCAGTGACAATTGCGCAGTCATTTAATTCTTGATAATTCCAACATCCTGTAAGAAAAAATAAAAACAAAGAAATGATTAACTTTTTTTTCATACGTCACCAACTTTCTTAACGTTATCGGTTAGGTAACTAGGCCGTTTTTTCCTTTTGTTAGCTGGCCTTAAAATAAGACTATCTTTGACTAAATTAATATTGATTGGGCTAAAAGGCGTTAAGTAAGGCGTGTTTAGTGTCTCTAGACTGGCAAGCTTAATAATAAGAATGAGTCCAGCGGCTACAATCCCGATGATGCCCGTAAAAATCGTTGAAAAAATAAAAATCATGCGCCACTGTCTAATTGCGTTAGTCATATCCATATCGCTGAATACCAGTTCACAAATTGATGTAATAGCAACGACGATAATAACAATAGGAGAAACAATTCCAGCAGCTACTGATGCGTCTCCTAAAACAAGGGCGCCAACGATGCTCATAGAAGCTCCAGAAACACTAGGTGAACGAATGTCAGCTTCTCTTAAGATTTCAAAAATGACGATAAAAATTAAAACTTCGACAAAGGTAGGAAAAGGTACCTGGCTCCGTTGCGTAGCAAGAGATATCAATAGTTGATCTGGTATCATCTCCTGATTAAAAGTCATAAAAGCAATGTATAAAGCTGGAGTTAAAATAGTTATAAAAAAAGCCATATAACGTAAAATTCGGCTGAAAGTTGAATTGACTGGTTTAAGGTAATAATCTTCGGATGATTTTAAGAAGTCATCTAAACAAGCAGGTAAGATTAAAACAGTAGGACTATTTTCAACGAGAAGGACGATTTTACCATTTAGTAGATTAATACATGCTAGATCTGGCCTTTCTGTACTAATCGTCTTGGGAAAAGATGAGCGCTGGTTGGCTTCTAAGTAATCTCTAACGTAACCACTATCCAAAATGCCGTCAATATCAATTTTTTTTAGGATTTTTTTAATAGCTGTAACATTTTCGCTTTTAGCAATATCCCTAATGTAGGCGACGCTAACCTTGGTTTTTGTTCGTCTCCCAATTTTTTCTTCATCAATCCATAGATTGTAATCTTTAATACGTTTTCTAATTAGTCCAATATTAACCGCATTATTTTCCGTAAAACTATCTTTGGGTCCTCTAATTAAAGGTTCAGATGATGATTCTGTAATGCCACGATCAAGCTTACTTTTGGCTTCAATGACGATGAAACTTTTACTATTATCAATAAAAAGAAGAACGTAACCCGACGCTAAATAATAATATGCATCATCTAGATTGTCTATGGTAAGAATATGGGAATTATAAATATGATTTTTAAGGGTATCAAGTAGATCTTCAAAAGCAGTTATATTGATAATGCTTTTATTTAAAAAGTCGCTAATTTTATCGTCGCTAGCTACACTCTCTAGATATATATAAGAAATGTTATTTATTTTTCGTTCAACAATATCACTACTATTTCCCAATTTTTCTTTTATTTTTTTAATCATTTGATGCATAATCTCACCATTTTTATTATTTAACTTAAATCTAAAACTATGTATATTTTTTGCCGTTTCAGTGATATTATTTAAATAGGTGATATAATGAATCCATTAACTATTTTTGAAGATTTTTTAAGTATTTCCCGTCCGTCAGGTAATGAACAAAAAATATGCGATTATTTATGTCATTTTGCTGAGGAACATAATTTAGAATATAATGCGGATAAATTTTACAATGTTATTATTAAAAGGAAAAGTAACAACGGCTCTAATGGCACAATCATTCTACAAGGACATACGGATATGGTTTGTATGAGTGAAAATAATTATGATTTTGATAGTCAAGGAATTGATTGGTATATTGAAGATGGTTATTATAAGGCAAGAGGAACAACCTTGGGTGCTGATAACGGAATCGGTTGTTCAATTATTTTAGCTATATTGGGAAATGATGAATTAAAAGTGCCAAATATTGAGGCTGTTTTTACTACCCAAGAGGAGACCACTATGGCTGGTGCTAAAAATTTTGATTATTCGCAATTAAAGGGAAATAAATTAATCAGTATTGATGGTACGACCGAAGGAGTGATTGATGTATCGTGCGCCGGAATGGCTAGTATTAGGGTAAGTAAACGAATAGCTTATGAGCCACAAGAAAAAAAGACGTATGAGTTAAAAATATCTAGGCTAAAAGGTGGACATTCTGGTACTGATATAAATAAAAATAGGGGAAATGCTATTAAAATCGTCGGCGATATCTTACATAATATTTCTGATATCCAACTTGTAACTATCAAAGGTGGTAGCAAAGAAAATGTTATTCCAAGTACTTGTGAATGTGTTTTTACATCTAATGAGTCAATTATTATCAGTGATAAATACAAAAAACAATATCCGTCAATTGATATTGAATTAAATGAGACTGATACTTGCTTAAAGGCAATATCTTTAAATGATACAAAAATTATTTTAGATTTTATTTATAAATTACCATTCGAAGTTTTAACTTATTATCAAGATAAACCGCAAACATCTCTTAATCTTGGTGTTATTGGTGTCGATGATGAGACTATTAATATTGATATTAGTATTCGTAGTTCTAAAAAAGAAGAGGAAGATAAGTATATTAAGGAAGTAGCTAATTTAGCTACCAATTTAGATTTTCAATTAGTTGATAGAAAACCTTTCTTTAGTTTTGTAGAAAACTCTTTTCTTCGCGATAAATTAGTTGAAACTTATGAAATAATGTACAATAAAAAAGTAGTTTTAGAACATGTTCATGCGGGACTAGAGGGTGGAATATTTAAAGAACACTTAAAAAATTTGGACATATGTGTTATTTCACCTAACATATATGATATTCATAGTGTAAAAGAAAGAGTCGAAATTGCATCGGTTAAACGTGTCTATGACTGGTTAGTAGAAATATTAAAAGAGCTATGACGTATTCGTAGCTCTTTTAGGTTAAGTATGTTATAATAAAGATGTAAGGTAGTGAGATAATGAAGAAGTTTTTTTGGAGCTTTCTAGCAATGATGACATTTGTCTTATTTCCCAACATAACTAGAGCCGTTATTATATCAAATGTAACTTTAGAAGGTTCAGAAGAGGGGACCGTTGGTGAGGAAATTAATACTAAAGTTAATATTAATTTGTCAGGATTAACTTTGGGAAATGATAGTACGGTTGGAATTATTGGTGTCCAATATGATGTAAAATATGACGATACTGTTTTAGAAGCAAGTGGCATTAATAATAGTGTATTCGAAACAACTTTGTATTACACGGAAGATGAAAACACAAAGCAAAGAAGTTATTTTGTTTTTAGTGAAATTACTGGAGCTCCTGTTAAAAACTCTTGTGTTCAAGGGGAACTTTATTGTGGAGACTATACAACTGATTTATCTTTCTTTGTTAATAAAACCAACAAAACAAGTACGACTGTTGAAATTAGTAATGTAGTAGTTTATTTATTAGATATAACAGGTATTACTGAAGAAAGTAGCGTTGATGATTTATCAGATTATATTGTAGAATTAAAAAGTACAGCTAGCAAAAAAATTACCATTGCTATTAATCAATCATCTAGTGGTAGCGTTACACCACCAAAAAGTATCGCTAGCAAAGAAAGTAAAAGTCAGGCTAAAAAAAGTATTTCCTCTAATAAAGCCGTGGCACCAACAACTAGCAAAAAAACATCTACAAAGATGTCTGATAATGCCGATTTGAAATCATTAACTATTAAAGGGTATGATATTTCTTTTGATAAAAATCGCACTGAGTACACAATCTATATTAAAGAGGATGTTAATAAATTAGATATTAGTGCTCAAGTTGATGATAAAAAGGCTAAATATAAGATAATTGGTGGCGATGACTTAAAGACAAATAAATACCAGACGATTGTTCTTGTAACAGCCGAAAGTGGTAAGACAAAAGCTTATTCCATAGTTTCCAAAATTCGTAAAGATGACGATTTGGATCAAGAAACAGTTGAAGATGATAAAAAGAACAAAAAATTTAAAATTGATAATCGTATTCTTATGTATATTGGTATCGGTTTAGGGTGCTTATTTGCTCTTTTACTAATTTTATTCATTATTGAAAAAATAAAGGATCATAAACTAAATAAGATGTTAGATAAATTATAAAAGATGGATTTCATATTACAAAAATCCATCTTCTTTTTTTTAAAATAATCCAGATATATTGCCATTATCATCGATATCCATTTGCATATAAGCGGGAACTTTAGGTAGACCTGGCATTGTCATAATATTTCCCATAAGCACAACGATAAACCCCGCACCACTACATAAACGAATTTCTCTAACCGTAACAGTATGGCCTTTAGGATATCCAAGTTTTTTAGCATCATCGGATATGGAATATTGTGTTTTAGCAATACAAATAGGTAAATTACCATACCCCATTTTTTCCAACTTTTGAATTTCTTTAGTTGTGTCATTGGCATAACATACATCTTTAGCGTGATATATTTCCTTGCAAATAGTATTTATTTTATCAGTGATAGGTATTTTTTCGTCATAAAGAAGTTTAAAATCTGTTGAGTTTGCGCATATATCAACAATTTTTTCCGCTAGTTCTAATGATCCATCGCTACCCTCTTCATGAACTCTTGATACAGATATATCATAACCTAAAGAATTAACATAGTTTTCAACGTAGGCAATCTCTTCTTCAGTGTCTGTGGAAAAATGATTTAGGCAAACGACTATATTTTTAGAATATTTAGCCATATTTTCAATGTGAACTTGCAGATTAGCAATCCCTTTTTCAAGGTAGGAAATATTTTCATATTTTAGCTCATCTTTAGGGCACCCTCCATTATACTTTAAACTTCTGATCGTTGCATTAATGACAATGCAGTTAGGCTTTAAATTGCCTAGACGACATTTGATATCAAAGAATTTTTCGGCTCCTAAATCGGAACCAAACCCAGCTTCCGTCACAACATAATCACTTAAAGATAAAGCTAATTTAGTGGCTATTAGGGAATTGCATCCGTGCGCTATATTGGCAAATGGCCCGCCATGAATAATTGCCGGGTTTCCTTCTAGTGTTTGGACAAGATTAGGCTTAATGGCGTCCTTTAATAGTAAAGTTAAAGCGCCTTCGATTTTTAAATCACGGGCAAAAACAGCTTCGTCATTATATGTGTAGCCGATGAGGATGTTACCAAGCCTTATTTTTAAATCATCAAGGTTGGTTGCTAAACATAAAATAGCCATAATTTCGGATGCAACAGTTATATTGAATCCATCTTCTCTAGATTTTTCGTTTTCACTATTTGCAACAATAACTTTTCTTAAAGCTCGATCATTAATGTCTAAGCAACGTTTAAATGTAATTTTTTGAGGATTAAGATTAAGATCATTGCCTTGAAATATATGGTTATCAATCGCTGCGCATAATAAATTGTTACAAGCGGTAATGGCATGAATATCCCCAGTAAAATGTAAATTAATATCTTCCATTGGAACTACCTGAGCATATCCGCCGCCGGTAGCACCACCCTTAATACCAAATACTGGACCAAGCGAAGGTTCCCTTAATGCAACGACACTTTGGTAACCTAATTTGCACAAGGCATCATTGATTCCAATACTCATTGTTGTTTTACCTTCACCAAAAGGTGTGGGGTTTATGGATGTGACAAGAATTAACTTACCTTTTTTATCTCCGTATGAACCATTTATTTTTGCTTTATATTGACCATATAATTCTAAATTGTTATCATCGATGTTTAACATATGAGCCACATCACCAATTTGCTTTAATTTACTTTCTTGTGCAATTTCTATATCTGTTTTCATCATATCGCATCCTTATAACACTATTATAGCATATAAAAGAAAAAGAGTTACAAACTATGATTTTTAGTAATTGTGCTATAAAAATATAAAAATGATTTGATATAAAAAATGATTTCAATTAAGACTATTTTTCCCTTTACTTTAAAAAGTAATTATACTATAATAGCAAGAAGGTGGTTGGGATGGCTGCAGTTATAGAGATTAAAGATATGAATTTTAATTATGATGATAAAGTAATCTTTAAAAATGCATCTTTAACAATCGAAAATGGGACATTTACCACGATTGTTGGATGTTCTGGTTGTGGAAAAACGACACTAGCAAGAATGATGTCTGGCCGATATAAAGCAAATCAGAACATAAAAATATGCGGGTATTTTATAAATAGTAAAAATATCCCTAAATTGAAAGAAATAGTTGAAATAGTATTTGAAAACTCTGGTCGCCAACTAGTATCAACTACAGTAAAGAAAAATTTGAAAATAGCGTTAAAAAGTTATAGTGTTCCTAATAAAGAAATTGATGGAAAGATTGAAGACATTAGCAAATCATTAGGAATAGAGTCGCTATTAGATAAAAATGTTGATATTATATCTGATGCTGAAAAACAATTAGTATCTTTAACTATTGCTCTTTTGCACAATCCCCAATTATTAATATTGGATGATGCCTTATCTATGCTTGATTATTGCAAGCGCGAAAAAGTTTTCAATGTGCTGAAAGTTTTTAATCGATTAGGGATGACTATTATTAATTTTACGCATAATAGTGATGATATGTTGATAGGTACCAACGTTGTTGTTATAGCTAAAGGTCAAATCGTTGCCAATGAGAAAAAGAGTAAGATTTTTGATAATTTGCGATTGTTCTCTAACGCTAAAGTTGAACTACCTTTTATTGTATCATTATCATCAAAACTTAAGTACTATGGCGTCATTGATAAAATCTATTATGATAATAAGAATTTGGTGGATGCGTTATGGAAGTAAAGTTTAATGATGTTTCTTATGTTGTAAATGGCGAGAAAATTATAGATGGCATAAGTTTTGAGTTACAAGATGGAAAAATAAATGCTTTGATTGGTGCTAATGGTAGTGGGAAAACTATTCTTGGGAAAATGCTTAATGGAATGCTTTATCCTACTAGTGGAAATATTTGCATTGGTAAAATTACTATTTCAAATATTCCGTTGGATAATATTGAGGAACTACAATTTAACGTTGGATATGTGTATCAATTAGCTGAAAACCAATTTTTTTGTGAAAGCGTAAAAGATGAAATAGGATTTGAATTAAACCGCTTTTCTTATCGAAAAAAAGAGTATGATAAGCATATTAGTGACGCTTTAAAAATGGTTGGATTGTCTGATGAGTATTTAAATAGAGATCCTTTTAGTTTAAGTAGTGGCGAAAAGCAAAAGGTAGCACTTGCTAGTATTTTATCCATAAACCCAGAAATAATAATATTGGACGAACCAACAAACGGCTTGGATTATCAAGATAAATTAAATCTTGTTCGCCTATTAAAAAAAATTAAAAGGCGTTATAAAAAAACAATTATAATAATATCGTGCGATGTTGAGTTTGTTCATTTATTAGCTGATTATGTTTTTGTAATAGATAAAGGTAGACTTATCTTAAAAGGCGATAAATATGCCGCTTTTTCTAATATGACAATTTTGAAAAAATGTGGCCTTGTTGCTCCTCAAATAGTAACTTTTAAAGCTCAAACTTTGCAACGAAAAAAAATTAAATTAGTTGATCGCGATGATATTAATGATTTAATTAAGGATATTCTAAGAAATATTTAAGTTAGTTAGGGGATGGAATATATGCGGTATTGTATGACGGTTTCTTATGATGGAACTTCTTATAAAGGATATCAAAAACAACCAAATAAGAAGACAATTCAAAAAGAACTTGAGGAAGTATTGACTAAAATTAATGGTGATGAAAAGGTAACGGTTCACGCTAGTGGAAGGACTGATGCTGGTGTTCATGCAATAAATCAAAAAATTCACTTTGATTTTGATAAGTCAGTTAAGCTTGATAAACTTCAAGATAGCTTAAATAAAATGTTACCTGATGATATTTTTGTTAAGAAAGTTGAACGTGTTCATGGCAATTTTCATGCCCGTTATGATGTTAAAGCAAAAGAATACATATATAAGATAAATATGGGCGAATATAATCCTTTGGAGCGCAACTATATTTATCAATATAATCGTCAACTTGATATTATTGAAATGGAGCGTGCTTTAAAATATTTAGAGGGAGAACATAATTTTAAGTCTTTTACTAAAACCGATGAGGAAAAAGATGATTATGTTAGAACGATTTTTAAAGCTACTTTAACACGCGATAAATATAATATTAATCATATAACAATTTGCTTAAAAGGTAGCGGTTTTTTACGATACATGGTCCGTAACATTGTTGGACTTTTAATTGAAATAGGCGAGGGTAAGTACAAGAGTAGTGACGTTTTTGATATATTACGTGCTGAAGATCGAACCAAATCTGGTAAAACTGCTCCTCCTAACGGGTTGTATTTAAACGATGTTTTCTATTAAAATAAGCATAGCTTATTTTTTTTTGGATAAAATATAGTATGAGAAATGCTATTAAATATTATTATGGTATTGATGTTGACAGTTTAATATATAAAAATCAATCTTATTTTTTTAATAGTTATATGTTAAAGGAACTTCAAAGGGATATTGACATTTCTTTATATAATTTTTTTATTTCTAATCATATTTATATCCATAATATAATACCTAATAATCAAGGGTCATACGTAACTATTATTGATGGTAAACGATATGCTCTATTTAATATGAAACATAATGTAAAAATTAGTATTGAAGAAATAAATAATTTTTTTGTAAATCTTATAGTTGAAGAAAAAAAAGATTGGGGAAAATTATGGGAAAATAAGGTCGATTATTATGAAAAGAAAATTATTGAAATTAAAGATAAGGAATATCTTGATGTTTTTCCATACTATATAGGATTAAGTGAGATTGCAATTAGACTTTATAAAGAAGCGGGAACAAATGGAACATATGGTATTTGCCATAATCGGTTGATTAATGATGAAGAATTTTATAGTCCAGATAATATTATTATTGATTATAAAGTAAGAGATATCGCTGAATATATTAAAATTCTTTTTTTTAGGGACAAGTTAGAAATTGAAAATATTGTTGAACAATTAAATAAGATTTATTTATCAAACACCGATTATATGCTTTTGTTCGCTAGACTTTTTTTCCCAACTTATTTTTTTGATTGCCTAGAAAATAATGGAAACATTAACGTTTATATATCACGTATTAATCAATATGAGCAGTTTCTCAGTTATATATATTGCTATTTAAAGGAAAAGGCATATATTCCTAAAATAGATTGGTTAAAAAAACAGTGTAGTTAATTATACTACACTATTAATATTGATAACTTCTTCAACTTCTGGGACTTCTTCTTGAATGGCAGCTTCAATGCCATCTTTTAGCGTTAAATCCAACATCTGACAGTTTGCGCAAGCCCCCATCATTTTAATATAAACAATATTATTTTCATATTTTACAAATTCAATATTTCCCCCATCATTAATAAGAAACGGGCGAAGCTTTTCAATAATCTGTTTGATTTTATTTTCTGGATTTTCCATTTCCATCACCGATGTTATTATATATCACATCAGATGTTAAGTAAAGCCTTTTTTTAGTTCGTTTTTTATGGTATAATGTAAACAGGTGATTTGATGACTAAATATAAAAAAGGGAGCATTATTCGTGGCACTGTTACCGGCATCGAATCATATGGAGTATTTGTCTCTTGTGATGAATATTATAGTGGCCTAATCCATATATCAGAAATATCATATGGATTCGTAAAAAATATCACTGATTATGTTAATATTGGTGATGTAATATATGTAGAAATCTTAGATGTTGATGAAAGCCTTGGACAGTTAAAATTAAGTATAAAGAATATTGATTATAAGTATAATCGTAAAGCAAAAAGAAGACGAATTCAGGAAACGCCACTTGGATTCAACACATTGGCTTATAACCTTCCAATATGGGTGGAAAAGGGCTTAAAAAAAGTCAAAAAAGTGCCAAATACTATTGACAAAAAATAAACGCGATGATATAGTTTATATTGTCAATGTTTTTTTCCGGGCGATTAGCTCAGTTGGTTAGAGCATTTGCCTTACAAGCAAAGGGTCATAGGTTCGAGTCCTATATCGCCCACCATGATGTGCCGGAATAGCTCAACTGGTAGAGCAATTGACTTGTAATCAATAGGTTGTGGGTTCAAGTCCTATTTCCGGCACCACTTTTTTATGGAGGGATAGCGAAGTGGTCAAACGCGGCAGACTGTAAATCTGTTCCTTCGGGTTCGATGGTTCGACTCCATCTCCCTCCACCACTTTTATGATATTGCCTTGTAGCCAAGCGGTAAGGCACCACACTTTGACTGTGGCATGCGCTAGTTCGAATCTAGCCAAGGCAGCCATTATGTTTTGTTCCGTTAGCTCAGTCGGTAGAGCATTTGACTTTTAATCAAAGGGTCTGGAGTTCGAATCTCCAACGGGACACCATTTGTATAAGAAAGTAGTACAAGTATGTACTACTTTTTATTGATCAAATATAAAATAATATTTACAAAAATTAAATATTATGGTAGTATATTTCTTGCAACTGAAAAAATTACTTGCATTTACAATTTTATTATTGTATAATTAAATAGTACTTATGAGATGCCTGAGTGGCGAAATTGGTAGACGCACAGGACTTAAAATCCTGCGGGAGTCAAATCCCGTGCCGGTTCAAGTCCGGCCTTAGGCACCAAGTTGTTAAAAAAGCGATTAAATCGCTTTTTTTCATCTATAAAAGAAAAAAATGTCATATTTTAGCACTCTGTATTGACAAGTGCCAAAATATGTGTTAATATTAAATACAGAGGTTGAATAAACCTCAAGTGGTATTAAAATTATATTTCAAGTTCTACATAGCAACGATAATATTAAGGAAAGGAAGTAGATGTATATGATGTTAGTACCTAGAAGAAACAATTTCGATTTGTTTGATAACTTTTTTGATGATGCTTTTCACGATGATAAATATTTTATGAGAACAGATATCAAAGAACATGATGATAGTTATGAACTTATCACAGATTTGCCAGGATTTAAGAAAGAAGATATTAATCTTTCAATCGAAAATGGTTATTTAAATATAACTGCTAAAACTAGTAGCAATTCGACTGATGATGAAAAGGGAAAATACGTTAGACGCGAAAGGTATTTTGGTGAAATGTCTAGAAGTTTCTACATTGGTGATGATGTTAAGGAAGAAGATATTAAGGCTTCATTTAAAAATGGCACCTTAAGCATTACTGTTCCAAAAGTAGATAATCGTGAAATTAGCAGAAAAAAACAAATTGAAATTGAAGATTAACTTAAAACCAAATAAGTAGCTAAGACTACTTATTTCTTTTTGATGTGAACAAATTAAAAGTGTCATTCATTTAAGATAATAAAAAATTATAATTAAAAAAATGTTGACTTAAAATAATTGTATGTGGTATAATCAAAACGTATCTAAAAAAAACGTGGAGAAATACCCAAGTCTGGTTGAAGGGATCGGTCTTGAAAACCGAGAGGTCGGCGACGGCGCGGGGGTTCGAATCCCTCTTTCTCCGCCACTTAGATCGCGGGGTGGAGCAGTTCGGTAGCTCGTTGGGCTCATAACCCAAAGGTCATAGGTTCAAATCCTGTCCCCGCAACCAAATGGTTCCGTGGTGTAGCGGTTATCACGTTTGCCTGTCACGCAAAAGATCGCGAGTTCGATTCTCGTCGGAACCGCCATTTTTGGTTTCATAGCTCAGTCGGTAGAGCAGAGGACTGAAAATCCTCGTGTCGGTAGTTCGATTCTACCTGGAACCACCATTGTGGTTTGAAAAGTAGTAACTATACTACTTTTTTTGTGATAAATTATTTTTTAAATATGCGCCTTTAAGCCTTGTAAGTTTTGACATAAAATGATATATTAGTTATGTATACAATAAAGGGTTGGTGATTACAATGAGATGTGAAAATTGTGGTACAGATATACCAGCAAAAGCACGTTTCTGTCGTATTTGTGGTACGCCTATTGATAGAGGCCATAAAGATGATGATCTAGTTAGTGAAAATGATTTAACTGATGAAGAAAAGCATAATATAGAATTAACAGAAAATATTGACATTCGGAAAATTGCTTTAATAAAAGAGGAAGCTGAAGCGTTAACTAAAAAGGCTAGTCGTTTTGGACTACAGAACGTATCTGATGATGATAACCAATATACACAGGATACACAAGCTTTTAATGTTGATGTATTACCAGGATCAACGGATACTTTATCTTTAGGGACTGAATCTTCTAAAAAAGTTGCTGATATTTTGAAAGAAATGAATGGTGACACGTCAAGCGAACCATTAGAATCCGAAATTAAAATTAGCGACAATAACAATGCCGTATTAACGAGTTATCTATCAGGTCAAAATAGCTCTGAAGAAAGTAATAAAACGGAGCGTGTTGCAGTTGCTGATTTACTTAGACCAGATGAAACAATTTTTCCTAAATCAGAAGCAACCACCGAAGCAGCGATGGATATTGATGAGCTATTATTAAATAAGGACAATAATGAAAATGTAAATAGCTTTAATGAATCTGACAAACCAGTAAATTCTTTTGATAATCAATCAACTGATGATCAAAACGATGAACTTTTAAATAAAATTTCAGATGGAAATATAGAAAATAAAGAAAAAGAAGTCGCTGAAAATGATATTACTAAGGAATCTGATTCTGAAAAAAGTATAGTAGAATCTGAAATTCTTGATGAAAAAGTAACTGATGAAGAAACAACCAATGATTTGGCTGACGAATTAGAGGAACCTAGTTTATCGGTAGAAGAATCAAAAGAAACACCCGCTGAAAGATTGGATTCTGAAGCACCAAGTAATGATATAAGTGATTCTAAAGAAGAAGTTAAAGAAGATGAAAACGAATCAACACAAGGGTCAGATGAAGAAGTCGCTGTACCTTCAGTATTCAATATTGAAGCAGATGATTTTAATAATAACGATTCTGAAAATGAAGATACTGAAAAAGAGACATCAAGTGATACTAATGATGAACTAGATGAATCTAGTCAATTAACAGAAGAAGAATTAGAGGAATCATCTACAGAAAAACTAGATATCGAAGCCTCCACTAAGAATGATGAAGTTGATACAAGCTCTAATGAAGAGGACTCTTCTACGGAAGAGAGCAATAAAGAACAGTCAATAGAAGAAGACGACCAAGTAACAACAAATGAAAATGTTACATTAGATGATGAGGAAGAACTGCAAAATGAAGATGTTAACTCTAAAGAAAATATCAATGATATTGAGGCAAATGATTTAGAGTTAGAATCTTTAGAAGATGAATCTTCACTAGAACTAAAAGAAGAAAAAGAAAAAAAAGAAGAATTAGAGGAATCATCTGCTGAAGAATTGAATATTGAAACTTCAGATGATGATAAAAAGCTTGATACTGATAACGTCGAAGCAAATTCTAATGATAAAAACAATGATATAGTTGAATCATCAGAAAATCCTGAAAAATTACAAGAAGAAGCTGAAGAAATGGTATCAGAAGATTTAGCCACGGAAGAATTAAAAGACAAACCAGAAGCTGACGACACAGAAATAACACTTGATACGATTTCTATGCCATCTGTTGAAGAACTATTTGACGAAGAAAAATCATCTACAGAAGATGATAAAAATGACGAAGAAGAAAAAGAAGATTCTGACGACAATTCAAAAATATCTAATTTATCTTCTAATGAAACAATTATGCCTTCAAATAAAAATAAACAAAGCAACAATTCTTTACCAATTATTGTTTTGATAATTTTATTACTTGCAAGTATAGCATGGCTTGTTTATTATTGGTTAATTACTGAAGATAATGCTAAAAAAATTGATAAACTTGAAGATAATAAAGAGGAATTGAACGTTAAAATAAATAGTTTAGAAAATGAACTTAAGGCTAAAGAAACTGAGAAGAAAACATTTATCTTTAATGGTTATAGTATGAGTTTAAATGATTATAGTATATATAATCGTTCAGTTGTAACAACAGTTGATGGTTACAATGTTAAAATAACTATTGGTTTGAATCAAAAATATTCAACTTTAAGTTCATCAAAAACACGGACTTCAACACGAAATAACTATACAAAACTTGGTTTTAAAGTTTCTCAAGGAATACAATCTATAAACAATGTAAATTATGTAGTATACGATTTAACTGATAGTAAGGGCAATAATTATTTAGTTGCTTATACTGCACTTACAACGCAAGATAGTATTGGGTTCGTTATTTCTGGCCAACAGAAAGTATCCTACGACGTGTTGCAATCATTAAATACAATTATATCAACGACAAAAAAAGACACCACATATGTGGTAAATAATATTGAAGCGTTTGGCAATTAGTTCTTAAAAATGTATAATTGCAAATGATGTGAGACAAAAATAAATAAAAAATAAAAAGCAATATGATATAGTTAAAATGTAATTATAGATTATTGTTT
>CANPYM010000016.1 GCA_947588685.1 uncultured Bacilli bacterium
GCAAATAATGTCGATTTTGTGTTATAATTATCGAGAATAGAAGTATTTATGATAGACATAAAGGAAAAAACTTTATGAAATAAATAGCTTCCTACACTTATTATGTAACAATATATAAATATTATAATGAAAGGAAATATCAAATGGAAAAAGTTAAAAAGTTTTTGGTATCAAAATGGAATAAAATTATTTTATCTAGTGTTTTAGGAATTGTTTTATTAAACTTTATTGTTGCGCAAATTACGGGCTTTAATGTCATCGGTAGTGCTTTTAAAACTATTGTTAACTTACTCAATGCTAATTATACCAAAGAAATTAAAAGTATTACCATTGAATCTGATGGTTATTCTAAGAGTGAAGGTGGCGCTTATCATATTGAAAAAAGCGCTGAATGGACTGGCCTTGCTTCGGCTAAAGTTCATTTCGATGTTGACACAATTGTTAAGACCAGTTCTAACCCAAAAGATATCATTTTTGTTTTGGATATTTCCGGAAGTATGGCTGGTGCTAAATTAGAACGTGTTAAAAATGATACTAAAGAACTAGTCGAAAGCTTACTTTCTAGTTCTCAAAATAAAGTCGCTTTAATAACTTTTGATAGTACATCTACTATTCTATCGGAATTTACTAATGATAAGGCTAAAGTCTTAGAATTAATTGATAATCTTAAAGATACAGGATGTACAAACTATAATCAAGCATTACTTAACGTTGAAAAAGTTTTATCAACATATCAATCTGAACCGGGTCGGGAAGTTGTGGCTTTATTTTTAACCGATGGTTATCCCAATGAAGAAACTCCAAATGAAGTTGTTGAATATGAGGTTTTAAAAAGTAAGTATCCATATTTAACTATCAATGCTGTTCAGTATGAAATGGGAAGTCAGATTGTTGAGGATATTATTAACATTAGTGATGAGCAATTTCATGCCGATATGGAGACTTTAAATAACGTTTTATTTGATGCTTCTGTTTCTCCAGAATTTTATGAGAACTTTGAAATTGTTGATTGGATTGCAAATGATTACTTTGAAGTAGAAAAAGAAGAGGATATAAAAGTTTCTTTAGGTAGTGTTAAATTAGAAAATATTGAAGGAAAACAAAAAATAACTTGGACTATTCCAGCTAACACCCTAAGAACTGGATCTGATATGACAATGGATATTAAGCTTAAATTAAAAGAACAATATGTTCAAAATGAAGGCTTTTATCCAACTAATGAAAAAGAAGAAATAAAAGCGAAACTATTCGATGAAGAAGAAAAACATCAAACAAGTGAAGATGTGCCAGTTTTACAAGCTGGATATAAGGTATATTATGATGCTAATTATCCAGATACTTGTAAACAAACTTATGATAAAAATGAAACTCACTATGCTTTTGAAAGCGTTGAGATAAGTAGTGATGAACCACCAGCTTGCTCAGGATATCTTTTTAAAGGCTGGGGATTAACTAGTGATGTTACAAGAATTAATGACGATTATTTTCAAATGCCAACTGGTGATGTTTACTTAAAAGGCTTGTGGACAAGTCTATCGATTGATAAGAGCATGGATGGAACTGTTTATGAAAAACTAACACTTTATAAAGTATTACAAAAAGCAGCTCTAGCTGGTACTGTTGGAAAAACGTATACCGGTGAGGGAGCTAGTGAGTTAGAACGTCCAATTTATTACTTTACAGGTAACATTGCTAACAATAATGTTTTATTTGCTGACACATGTTGGAAGATGGTAAGAACAACGGAAACAGGTGGCGTTAAGCTTGTATATAATGGTGTCCCTCAAGAAGAAAATGGCACTAAAGTATGTACCAATACTGGTACTGCTCAACAGTTACCAACGACTAAAGCCTTTAACTCCCAATATAATTCCCCAGCCTATGTTGGCTATATGTATAACACAATATATACATATCATTCAAAGTCTTTAACCAGTACAACATCAATTTTAAATAGAACTTCAACAAGTGCTTCATCTAACTATTACTATGCTAATACCATAACATATGAAGGAGGAACTTATCATTTAGGTGAAGATGCTAGAGAGCATACTTGGTCAGAGGATCACGATACTCTAACGGGATATTATACTTGTCGTAGTACAAGTACAACTTGTTCGACAGCATATTATATCGTTGCTACTGAAAGTAGCTATATGTATACCTTACAATTATCTAGTGGACATTTATTAGAAGATGTCAATACTAATGTTGTCTTAGGAAAAGATATTCAAGATAGTGGCGATGGCAACGTAACATTAACAGATACCACAACAATTAAAAAATCAGATTGGTATCAAAATTATGCTCAATACAAAAACTACTATGTATGTAATAATGATTTAACTGCTTCAACTTGTTCTAGAGCTGATGTTAGATATATAACAGCTACGACCAATTATAATTTAACTGGTGAGCAAGAAATAACATATGGTAATTCATTTACCTATGATAACGGAACATATACATTAAAAGACACATTCTCAACTTTTGATATTTCGACTGATAAAAATGAAATAAATACCCATCATTATACGTGCTTTAATAATGGTACAACATGTACAAGCATTAATTATATATATTATTTAAGTGGTACAACACCATATTATATAACCATATCTGATGGTAAGGGTGTCAAGGAAGCTTTAGATGAAATGTTATTTAATGAAGATGTTAATGAAACCCCATCAACAATAAAAACAGCTGTTGATACGTGGTATGAAGAAAATATTGAAGGTACAACATCTGCATCAATGTTAGAAGATACTGTTTGGTGTAATGACCGAAGTATTTATCAATTAAATGGATGGAATCCAGATGGAGGAAATGTAGGCTCTTATTTGTATTTCTATCCAGATCATAGTAGAGATTTAACATGTAAAAATAAAACCGATAGGTTTACGGTAAGTAGTTCGCTTGGTAATGGAAAACTTGATTACCCAGTTGGTTTATTAACGGCTGGAGAGGTAAGTTTGGCTGGATCTACGGCTATGAAAACGGGAAGTTATTACTGGACTTTGTCGCCTTACTACTTCAGCAGCAGCAGCGCTTTCGGCTATCGCGTCAGCACCAGTGGTAGTTTGAACGGCAACATCGTCAGCAACGCGATCGGCGTGCGTCCGGCAGTTTCACTAAAACCTGGCACGGAATATTCATCAGGGGATGGAAGTCCAGAGTTACCATATGTTGTAGTAGAGCAGTAATGCCTGCCCCTTGCTTGGCAGCGTGAAAACCCTTTCACGCTGCTCCAAAAATTATGGATTAAACTCAAAAGAGTTTAATTTAGGATTACGCTATTAAAGAAGACGCGAGTATCACTTTGTCGCCTAACAACTTCAACAACAACAACGCTAACGGCTATAACGTCAACACCAGTGGTAGTTTGAACAACAACAACGTCAACAACACGAACGGCGTGCGTCCGGCATTTTCCAATTCAAAAAAATATAAGCTAGATTTGTAACACAACTTTTGTGCTACGGTGAAATTTAGCTGTTTCAAGATTGTGAAACAAGCGTAATTCTATGGAGAAATCCAAAATAGTAAATAGTCAAAGTTATATCAGCTCACTTTTGTGAGTTGATATAACCCGTTGCTATGGAGGTAATATGAATAGCTTTAATTTGTATCGTAAAGTTCTTGATTACGAAACTTACGTTAGGAAGTATGTTGTTATTAATATACCAAGTGTTCACAGAGATATTAGGATTCGCTTTTTAGATGAAATATATCAATTAATAAGGAACTTGTATGAAGCTATCTATACAAAAGGGAATATACGTATTAAAAATATTACGGAGATACAGGTTTCAGTTTCTTTATTAGATTTTTTAACAACTAAGGTCCGGGAAATGAAATGTGTTAGTAATCACCATATTGATGTATCTGTTGATAAGTTAGCTGAAATAAAGAATATGGTTTTTGCGTGGAAACAGAATGAAGAAGCAGGCAAAAATTGATTGTATTTATGATGCAGCTATAACGATACCTAATATAACAAGAATATGGAATATTGTTCGCAAAACATGTAAAAATAAAAGAGCTGTTTATCGCTTTACTTTAAATGCTAATGCAAACATTAGTCTAATTTATCACCTATTAAAAACGAAGTCTTATAGTCCTGGTAAATTTCATATCTTTCTTATCTTTGAGCCTAAACCTCGCTTAGTAATGAGTCAAAGTATCATTGATAAGGTGGTAAATCATTTTGTTACTAATTATTATTTATTACCATATCTTGAACCTAAATTAATTGATTGTAATGTGGCTACAAGAAAAAATAAGGGAAGCAAATATGCACTTGATCTTTTAGAACGTTACATTAATATTTTAAGGATGAAAAATCCTAAAGAAGGTATATATTGCTTAAAAATTGACGTTAGTAAATATTTTTATACTATTGACCATAATATCTTGATTCAAAAGTTAAAAAAGCATTTAATTGATAAAGATGTTATTAATCTTATATCAACGATTATTGATGAAACTAATAAGCCATATGTCAATGAAATGGTTGATTTTTACAATAGAAAATATAATACAGAGATTCCTAAATACAACCATAATACCGGCTTAAGTATTGGAGCAATGTCGAGCCAGTTTTTAGCAATTTATTATTTAAATGATTTGGATCATTATATTAAAGAAGAATTAAAGTGTAAATATTATGTCAGATATATGGATGATTTTATTATTTTGGATACGGATATTAAGCGTTTGCACTTTGCTTGGGGAAAAATTACTAGTGAACTTAAAAAGTTACATTTGAATGTGAATCCTAAAAGTAATATCTATCGGTTGAATCAAGGTATAAGCTTTTTAGGATATCGTTATCGAATTAATAGTAATAACAATCTCGAAATTAATTATCGGAAAAAGACCTATAAGAAGATTAATCATAAATTATTTGTTTTAAGACATTTTGATTTGATGAAATATTATAAAACATATAGTAGTTATTATGGTTATTTAAAAAAGATTAAGCCTATTGAAAGGAAGTTTAAAATGAAGACACGCGAAAAGTATGAATACTATAAAAATAGTAATCCTAAGAGTATTATCCTTGTCAAAGAAGGTAGCTTCTATAAAACTTTTGGTGATGATGCAATTATCTTGTGGCATATTTTTGGATATAAATTGACAAATGATTGTATATCTTTTGGAAGTACTCCATACATGAAAGTATTAGATAAATTGCTTCATTTAGGTCTTAGTTATGGTGTTATTAAAGAAGATGAGTTGTTTGTTGTTAATAATGATGAGGTTTATGATTTATACCTTCGTCTAGCAATGATTAATTATGAAAAAGAAAAAGGTCGGATAGAACTGTTTAATAAACTTGAGCATTTATTAGATACGAATGCTGATGCTTATAAGAAAATTAAGTCGTTTTTTGCTCAAATGGAAGGAGAGTAGAAATTATGCTAAAAAATAAGCGTCTAATGATTGGACTAATTGTTATTGCTGTTATTATTTCTATTGCTAGTGTTAGCAGTGTCATCTTAGATGAAGATGTTGAAGTAACACCTAATACAGACTTAACTTATTATTTAGATGTCAAATATGATGGCGTCGATGTTCGTGGCATTCAATCTAGTGATCATGTAAGAGCTAATATTAATAGTGGGACTATTTATGTCGAAGATAAAATTCCTGAAGGATTGACTTTTAAGAACTTTGTTGATACGGAAGACGGAAGTATTGGCGCTGTTAGTCGTGATGATGCTAATACACCATGTCTTGGACAAGTTGTTGGTGGGGTTAAAGGCTTAAATTATGATCCTTTAACAAGGACAGTTTCCTTTACTGTTAAGAATTTACAGGCTGGTTGTAAGCTTACCGTTGGTATTGTTACAACAACCCCAGAAACAGTTGATGATACATCGACCGTTGAAATAGAAAAAAGACGGGACTTTTATAATACGGCAACAGCTACCGAGGGAACTTTTACAATTCCTTCTAATACTGTTCATGTGTTTATGGGTAGTGAAGATGAAAAAATGTATAAGGTTATTTATCAATATGAAGGTGTCGTTCCACCTAATGCACCTAGTCTTCCACCAACTAACCAATATGCTGCCGATTTGACAATTGGCGTTGCTAAAGATCCAATTTTAATGGGCTATATTTTCAGTGGCTGGAGTACAGAAGACGCTGATATCCTTGATGATAAGTTTACGATGCCTAGCCATGATGTCACTTTAAAGGGTAGTTTTACGGAAATGGTTAAGCATAATGTAAGTTATGAAATTGAAGGACCACAACCAGATTCATATGTTTTACCCAAAACTAAATCTTATTATGAGAATCAAAATGTCGCCGTTGATATTTTAAAGAAAGGTGATATTATTGATGGCTATCGTTTCTTAGGATGGGAAACTACTGATGTAAGTGTTACTGATGGTGAGTTCACAATGCCAGGTAGTAATGTTGTCTTCAAAGGCCAATTTGAAGAAATAACATATACCGTAAGTTATCAATTCCAAGGAGAAAATATTCCACCAAATGCTAGCGAGTTATTACCACCTTCACAAGTATATCACCCTGGTGATACTGTAAAAAGAGCAGATGAGCCTTCAGCTTCCGGTTATCGTTTCTTGGGATGGTATAAAGAAGAGGAGTTCATTATGCCTGAACACGATGTTGTTATTTATGGTGAGTGGGCTATTCAAACTGGAACATTTGAACCAACTATTACTAAAACAATTGTCAATGATAAGACATATTATCATGAGGGCGATGTTGTTAATTATGAAATTAAAGTAACTAATACGGCATCTTATCCAATTAAGAGTATATCAGTTCGCGAAAATAAAATTGGTGCTATATTTATGCCTGGAGCAGGATATGAAGTTTTAACAAGCAACTTGGCACGCATTACATCCTTAGATGCTAATGCTTCTATTACTCTAAAGGCTCAGTATGTCGTTCAAAAATCTGATGTTGGAAAAATAATTAATGAAGTTGAAATCATTAGTGCTTTAGCTGATAATAATTATAATTTAAATACTGAAAAGGAATATAAAGATACGGCTTCTTTTAAAGTTTTATCTAAAGTTCGTCTATGCAAGAATGTTGAAGATGAAAGTGATGATAAAGCTTTTCAATTCCATATAACAGGTTCATCTTTTGATAGCTGGCTAACGCTTAATAAAAATAGTTGTACAAACATTTTCTTACCAGAAGGTAATTATCAGTTTGAAGAATTACCATCAGATGATTACACGCTTGAGGAAGTAACAGGAGATATAAATAAAAATAAAGGAACCATTCAAGTCGTAACAGGTAGTGATTATGAAATTACTTTTAAAAATAAGTATAAAAAGCAAAGCTATTTCCACACCTTTGGCCGTCTTGTTAATTTGTTAAAGGGGGTAGCTTAATGAAAAAAAATAATCGAAAAATTATTTTGGCTCTAATTGGTATATGCTTTATGGGCCTAATCGGTTTTACAATTGCTTACTTCAGAAGTCAAATGGTTAAAGATAATATATTTAAAACATTAAAACAAGATGTACATTTGGAAGAAAATTTTAATCCTGATACCTGGCCAGAAGTGACCACAAAAGAAGTAACAATTAAAAATGATAATTTAACTTCCCCTGTGATTGTTAGAATGTCTATTAATGAAAGATGGTTTAAAGAGATTGGTGATAATACCTATGTTTTAAATAATCTTTATGACGGGGAAGAGGTTGTAACTAAAAAATTTATTAATACTTTTCAAACTGATTGGACCTATAAAGATGGCTGGTATTATTATAATCATCTTTTAAATCCTAGTAGTGAAGTAAAAATATTAGAAAGTATTATGTTAAATGATGATTTAATAAAAACTTCCCCTAACTATAATGATTATTTATCTTATAATTATGAACTGTCTTTTAACTATGAGGCTAGCCAAGCTACCGAAGAGGCCGTGAAGGAGTTATGGGGCGTTGACGTATCAATTCAAGGTAATGATGTAACTTGGAATTAGCTAACAAAATATTTACAACTTTAATTCATTTCTTAGCTCAAATCAGCTATTTACTTATTGGTTTATACATTTTAATAGAAATACCGATGCTAGGGGGTTATAAACCCTTAGTAGTTTTATCTGGTAGTATGCAACCAACCTATCCGGTTGGTAGTGTCATTTACTATCATAAAGTTAATCCCGAACAATTGAAGGAAGGTGATATCATAACATATCGTCTTGGCGAAACACTGGTTACCCATCGAATATCCACTATTACGAGTAATGTCTACCATACTAAAGGGGATGCCAATGAAAAGGAAGACGATGTAACTATAACAAAGGATAATATCGCCGGAAAGGTTTTAAATATTTCTCTACCCTACATTGGATATTATTTAAAATTATTTAGTGATTATCCATATCTTGTATTAATTATTGTATTTGTTTTGCTATTAGAGTTTATTCTAAGCAATAGAAGGAGTGTTAAAATTGAAAATAAAAAATAAAAAACCATTAATTGCATTAGCTTTAGTTGCTTTTATTGGAACTGTTTTAGGAACGGTGGCTTATTATACTAATACGGCTACTTTTAGTAATATTTTTAAAACAAAACCATATAGTACTGAAGTTACTGAACATTTTGAAAGCCCTGAAGATTGGACACCAGGAACAACAACGGATAAGACAATTACAGTTAAGAATACCGGCGAAGTTGATGTTGCTGTTCGTGTAAAATTTGAAGGTTCTTGGCAGAGTGCTAAAGGAACAGCTTTGGATGGAAAAGTAAACGGCTCAGAAGAAGCAGCTATCTTAAATTTTGCTGAAGGTATTGTCGAAGGAACAAATGAAAATTGGGAAAAGAAAGAAGATGGCTACTATTATTATAAAAAGACTTTAGCGCCACAAGGAACAACAGAGACATTATTAGAGTCTGTAACATTCAATAAAAATGCCCCAGCTTCTGAAAGTTGTTCTACAAGTTCAGATGAGGGAGCACACACTAGTACTACTACATGTACAAGTGACGGCACTGGCTATGATGGAGCAACGTATACTTTGAAAGTAACGATTGAAACTATTCAAGCAGATGCTAAAGATGAAGTTTGGAATTCTTAGATATAAAAAAGAAAGAGGATGACTACAATGAAAAAATTAATAGTTATGGTTTGTTTAAGTATAATGATGATTAATGTTTATGCTAGTACAAATAAACTATATTTTGATGAAAAAGATGGACAATTGTATTATGATACTGATGCTTTGGATAAAAATGTTTTTATGAATCATATTGATATGGTTCCTGGCAAAGTATATAAAGATGAACTATTAATTGAAAATGGTAGTCAAAAAAGTTATTCTTTGTATTTTCAAATTAGTGATGAAAATGGATCGGTTGACCTACTTGAAAATATTAAAATGACGATAACTTTGGATGGTAAAACCATTTATGATGGCAATGCTAAAGGAATGAACTATGAAGTAGGTAGTTTAAATATAGTTGATGCTGCTTTTATTGGTAAATATGCTAAAAATACAACGGGTAATCTTGTTGTAACAACTACTCTCGATAAAAATTATAGTGATCCCATGGCTAAAGAAGCCAAAATAAATTGGAACTTTTATGGTATTAGTGAAGATGAAATAATTCCAATTATTCCTAATACCCATGATGACATTTTAAAATATGTTTATCTATTTTTAGGTAGTATTATTCTCTTAATTTTAATTATTACTTTTAAAAGACTTCAAAGAGAAAGGTTAGTTTAATTTAGCCTTTCTCTTTTTACCAATTTAATTGGTAAAAAACTATTTTAAAATGGTGCATTTTGATTCTGATTAGGCATAAAATATAATGAATTTGAAAAAAAATAATAAATAGGATATAATGATTATAGGCTATGTGATAGCTACATTAGGTGATTTTTGGGAGAAGTTTATGAGTAAAGATATAACGACCATAACAAGATATTTTGTTTTATTATTAGTTGTTTTCGTTTTGTGGCTATTTTTGCTCCATCATATGACGAAGTATCCTAATGTTCAGCATTTCTTTGGCCTAGATGAGAAAAGTTTATAAGACTAAATAATTAGTCTTTTTTAATGTTCAAAAGGGGACTTTTATACCTTTTTAAAAAATGTCAAATTATCTAAAAAAGATGGTTGACAAACCCTTTAATCCGTGCTATATTATTAATGCGTTTTGAATTGGATTTGCTCTTGCAAATCCTTAATTAAATGGGATTATGAAACGCCCGGAGATGTGTACTAAAAAGAACTCATCTTCAAAGTGTAAAGAAAGGAGATATTATGCCAACTATAAATCAATTAGTTAGAAAAGGTCGTTCTAATAAGACACGTAAAAGTAAATCACCCGTTTTAGGAATTGGTTATAACAGTAAAGATAAGAAACAAACTAACCAAAACTCTCCACAAAAACGTGGGGTATGTACTCGTGTTGGAACAATGACACCAAAGAAGCCAAACTCTGCCTTACGTAAATATGCCCGTGTTAGACTTTCTAATGGTATGGAAGTAACTTCTTACATTCCAGGTGAAGGACATAACTTACAGGAACATAGCGTTGTTATGATTCGTGGTGGTCGTGTTAAGGATCTTATCGGTGTTCGTTATCACATCATTCGTGGCTCTTTAGATACGGCTGGTGTTGAGAATCGCCGTCAAGGTCGTTCTAAATATGGAACTAAGAAACCAAAAGATAATAAATAATTAAAGTAAAGGAGGAATAACATGCGTAAAAGACGTGCTGTTAAAAGAGACGTTTTACCAGATCCAATATACAATTCAAAGTTAGTTACAAAATTAATTAACAGTATCATGTTAGATGGTAAAAAAGGTATCGCTCAAAAGATTTTATATGATGCCTTTGATATGGTAAAAGAAAAAACTAGTCAAGATCCAATGGAAGTTTTTGGCAAAGCTATGGAAAACATCAAACCAGCTTTAGAAGTTAAGTCAAGACGTGTTGGTGGTGCTAACTACCAAGTACCAATTGAAGTTAAAGCTGATCGTAGTCAAGCCCTAGCTCTTCGTTGGTTAGTTCAATATGCAAGATTACGTGGTGGTCATTCAATGGCTGAAAATCTTGCTAATGAAATTATTGATGCTTCAAATGGCGTTGGAGCTGCTGTTAAGAAGCGTGAAGATACTCATCGTATGGCAGAAGCTAATAAGGCATTTGCTCATTATCGTTGGTAATTATAATATAAGAAAGGAAATTAAGTATGGCTCGTGAATATAGTTTAGAGAAAACACGTAATATCGGTATTATGGCACATATTGATGCTGGTAAAACAACTTTTACCGAACGTGTATTATTCCATACCGGTAAAACCCATAAAATTGGTGAAACTCACGATGGTGAGTCCCAAATGGACTGGATGGAACAAGAAAAAGAACGTGGTATTACGATTACATCAGCTGCAACAACAGCTTTCTGGAAGGGTACAAGATTAAATATCATTGATACGCCAGGACACGTTGATTTCACTATTGAAGTATCTAGATCACTTCGTGTATTAGATGGTGCTATTGCCTTACTAGATGCGCAAGCTGGTGTTGAACCACAAACCGAAACGGTTTGGCGTCAAGCTACAGAGTTCAAAGTTCCAAGAATGATTTTCTGTAACAAGATGGATAAAATGGGGGCAAGCTTTGAATATAGTTTGTCAACTATTGATAGCCGTTTAGGTGTTAATGCTAAACCAATCCAATGGCCTATTGGCGCTGAAAGTGAGTTCAATGGCTTAGTTGATTTGGTTACAAGAACGGCTTACCATTTTGATGGTGAGGAGCATGAAAATGCAACCGTTATCGATATTCCTGATGATTTAAAGGATATCGTTGAACAAAAAAGAATCGATTTAATCGAGGCTGTAGCTGAGTTTGATGATGAACTTATGGAAAAATACTTAGAGGGTGAAGAAGTAAGCGTTGATTTAATTAAACGTGCTATTCGTAAAGGTACTCTTGAAGTTAAGTTCTTCCCAGTTCTTTGTGGTACAGCCCTAGGTAATATGGGTGTAAAACAAGCTCTAGATGCTGTTCTTGATTATTTACCAGCACCTACTGATGTTGAATCAATTAAAGGTGTTGACTTGGATGGTAAGGAAATAGCTCGTCATCCATCTGATTCTGAACCTTTTGCATCTTTAGCATTTAAGGTTATGACCGATCCATTTGTTGGACGTTTAACTTTCTTTAGAGTTTATTCAGGACACTTAGCAAGTGGTTCATATGTTCTTAATGCTACTAAGAATGTTAAAGAAAGAATTGGTCGTATCTTATTGATGCACGCTAATACTCGTACCGAAATAAGTGAGGTATGGGCTGGTGATATCGCTGCTGCTGTTGGTCTTAAAAATACGACAACCGGGGATACTTTATGTGATGAAAAGAAACCTTGTATTCTTGAATCAATGGTTTTCCCAGAACCCGTTATTGAACTTGCTATTGAACCAAAATCTAAAGCTGATCAAGACAAAATGGCTTTAGCTTTACAAAAGTTAGCTGAAGAAGATCCAACTTTTAGAGCTAGTACAAACCATGAAACGGGACAAACGATTATCGCTGGTATGGGTGAGTTACACCTAGATGTTATCGTTGATCGTATGAAAAGAGAGTTCAATGTTGAAGCTAACATTGGTCAACCTCAAGTATCATATCGTGAGACAATTACCCAAGCTGCTGAATGTGAAGGTAAATACATTAAGCAATCAGGTGGTCGTGGACAATATGGTCACGTATGGATTCGTTTTGAACCAAATCCTGATAAGGGATATGAGTTCGTTGATGCTATCGTTGGTGGTGTTGTTCCTCGTGAATATATACCAGTAACAGATAAAGGTTTACAAGATGCCTTAAAGACTGGTGTTTTAGCTGGTTATCCAATGGTTGATATTAAAGCTACTTTATTTGATGGATCATACCATGATGTTGACTCATCAGAAATGGCTTATAAAATCGCTGCATCTATGGCTTTAAAAGAAGCTAAAAACAAATGTAAACCAATTTTACTTGAACCAATTATGAAAGTTCAAGTTGTCGTTCCAGATGAATATCTAGGAAACGTTATGGGCGATATTACTGCTCGTCGAGGACGCCCTATGGGACAAGAGAGTCGTGGCAATGCAATTGCTATTGATGCGATGGTTCCATTAGCAGAAATGTTTGGTTATGCAACAAGTTTAAGATCAAATACCCAAGGTCGTGGAAACTTCACGATGGAGTTCGATCACTATGAAGAAGTACCAAAGAATATTTCTGATGAAATTGTTAAGAGAAATGGTGGAAACTAATAAATAAACTATACGTTTCTCACTAAAAAAGTATTGCTATTTTAATAGTAATTCGTTATAATATTGTTGTATGTAAATTAAAGGAGGAAATAAAAATATGGCAAAAGAAAAATTCGATCGTTCCAAACCACATGTTAACATTGGTACAATTGGACACGTAGACCATGGTAAAACAACTTTAACAGCTGCTATTACCAATGTATTATCTAAAAAAGGTATGGCTGAATATGTAGACTATGCAAATATTGATAAGGCACCAGAAGAAAGAGAACGTGGTATCACTATCAATACAGCACACGTTGAATATCAAACGGAAAAGAGACACTATGCTCACGTTGACTGCCCAGGACATGCTGACTATGTTAAGAACATGATTACTGGTGCTGCTCAAATGGA
>CANPYM010000017.1 GCA_947588685.1 uncultured Bacilli bacterium
AGAGGTATTACAATTAATACTGCACACGTTGAGTATGAAACTGAAAAACGTCACTATGCTCACGTTGACTGCCCAGGACATGCTGACTATGTTAAAAACATGATTACTGGTGCTGCTCAAATGGATGGTGCTATCTTAGTTATTGCTGCTACAGATGGACCTATGGCTCAAACTCACGAACACTTATTATTAGCTCGTCAAGTTGGTGTACCTCGTATGGTTGTATTTATGAATAAATGCGATCAAGTTGATGATCCAGAAATGCTTGACTTAGTTGAAATGGAAATTCGTGATACTTTAAATAAGTATGATTTTGATGGAGAAAACACTCCAATTATTCGTGGTTCTGCTCTTAAAGCTCTTGAAGGAGATCCTGAAGCTGAAGCTAAGATTCTTGAATTAATGGATGCTGTTGATAATTGGATTGAAACTCCAGTAAGAGATAATGATAAACCATTCTTAATGCCAATTGAGGATGTATTCACAATTACTGGACGTGGAACTGTTGTTACAGGACGTGTTGAACGTGGTCAATTAAAACTTAACGACGAAGTTGAAATCGTTGGACTTAAACCAACTAAGAAGACTGTTGTTACAGGTATTGAAATGTTCCGTAAACAATTAGACTATGCTGAATCAGGAGATAATGCCGGTGTATTATTACGTGGTATTGCTCGCGAAGAAGTTGAACGTGGTCAAGTACTTGCTAAACCAGGCAGTGTTACACCACATACAAAGTTCAAAGCTCAAGTTTACGTATTGACGAAAGAGGAAGGCGGACGTCATACTCCATTCTTCTCAAATTATCGTCCACAATTCTATTTCAGAACAACTGATGTTACAGGTGTTATCGAATTACCAGCTGACGTTGAAATGGTTATGCCAGGTGATAACGTTGAAATGACTGTTGAATTAATCGCTCCAATCGCAATTGAAAACGGAACTAAGTTCTCAATTCGTGAAGGCGGTAGAACAGTTGGTTCAGGTAATATTTCTGAAATTATTGCTTAATTGAACAAGAAAAAGTACTTTCAAATGAAAGTACTTTTTTTATATCTTTATTTTTTAGTATTATGACGTAAAGGTGAGGAATTACGATATAAAGTATATAATGGATAGCTAGTAATTAATTCAAAATCACCGGCATACTCAATTGCGTGGGAGTTAAAACTAAGTTTAAAATCATTGACAGTTTTAAATTTATTTTCACCATCATAAGTTGGATTAGTTATTCCTCCAAGATTTAATTCTCTAAATCCTTCTAAAGCTAAAGATTCCATTATCTTCCATACTAGTAAATAACGACCACATAAGTGTTGATAAGCTGGATCAAAACCATCTAGCGTAAGATATGCTTGACCAAGATGTTTAATAATCATAGCGGAAGCAATAATGATGCCATCAGGGTGATCCCGAAGAAGGTTGGTAGCATAAACAAGCTGATTTTTTAAGGCTGCTAATTTGTTATCTTCCGTTATTTTCCTTCTAATTAAGTCACTACTAGCATTTCCTTGATTTTGGAAAACTTGATCGGTAAAGGAATTACAAATATTAATTTGTTTTTGATATTCCACTTGAGTATTGATTAAGAATGTTTTAGTTTCTAATTCGGCAAAGTAGATATCAGCATTGTTTTTTATTTTGAAATTATTGTAAAGATCGGTTGCATAAGCTTCCCCCATATCATTCTTTTCCCGCATCTGTTCAATTAAAAACTTAAGATTACTTTCGTTGCCTTTATAAATTCTAATACCGGCAATATCACAAGATCTAATTTTTTCTTTAATATTATCATCTAGTTCAGCAAACATTTGAGGTGTATTACTATTTAGAGGTGTGAAAGCTACAAAACGAGGCTTTAAAGCTTCAAAAAAGTTATTATAACCTAAATGATAATACTTTAATTTTTTTAAATTATCAAAAATTCTATCGTATGATGGGTTTGCTAAAGACGTTTTAGATTTAGGAATATATTTTGTTTTGGCAATTAAAGGGCAAATCTTAACGGCCATAACGTTTCTTTTTTTTAAAAATTTTTTGATATGGTTTGTAAACTCTTCTAGTAGAGCAAAGTTTGTATAATCGATTAAGAATCCTCGTGGGGCATAGGCATACTTAAATTGACCAAGTTTTTCAATTAAAATTAATGAGGCTGCGACAACATCTTCGGTATCGTTAATCATACCAACAAAAAGGGTTTGATATTTTTGGTTAGCCATTGTATTTCCATATTCAATCGACTGATACATTGACGATAACATAAATTTTTGACTAAAAGTATCAAACTCAGCGCGCGATATTTCTCGTATTCCCATACGATCAGCCCCTTATCCTTATATAATTATATCATATTAGGGCCTATTTGTCATTATATCAAAAAAAAGAAATGATGGTCATTTCCTTTTTTTGTAACTATCACACATTGTTGCTTCTTTTTTAGGAATTGCCTCACAATTAGAAACCATAATTTCATGAAGCTTACATACTTTGTCATCACAATTGCAATGTGCGCAATCATAGACATCACATTTTATTTTTTGCATATCATCACCATTTATATTATGACTCTAACATAAAATTATATACTTTTAATTAAAATTATTTAGAATAACAATTAATAATTGAAAAAACGAATAATATATGTTATACTATATACATAAGAATAGGAGAGATAGAATGAGTGATTTTGATCGCAATGAAGAAAATGTTGATGAAACTGATGTAATTGACCTTTCTGCTTTAGAAACTGCGGTTAATGCTGAGCCAAAAGAAGAAGTATCTGAAGAACAAGAAGTCATTGAAGAAATTTCTGAAGATGATGATATTGCTTCATTTGTTCGTTCAACAGCTGATGATACTTTGAGTGTATCAGAACCAAATCCTGAACCAGAACCAGAACCAGAACCAGTTCCTGAAAAAGAAGAGCCAAAAGAAGTTCCATCACATCCAAGTGTTTATGAACACGAGGAGGTTTCAGCCCCTGTCCATACTGAAACAGTGGTTGAGTCACCAGCTCCAAAGAAGCATGGTGTGATATATTGGATTATCGTTGTCGTTGGTACAGTATTTATAATGGTAACTAGCTACGGCATTGGCCTTAAAGTTGGTAAAATAGCTGCTAACGAAGTGGTTCCAGAAAAAGAAGAAAAGAAAGAAACAGCTGTTAGTGAAGATGTACTAAAGGAAGTAAAACAAATTGTTGGTATCAATAAAGATGGTGAATATGATACACAACTTCAATATTTGCTATTAAATGTTAATGGTGGAGTTAACAAACAATTAACTGATGTTAATCAATCTTTACTAGTTTACTATTATGCTGCTAATCACGATATGTTAAAGACAATTGATGCTTCAACATATAGTTTATGTGCAGCTGGTAGTGGTGTATGTCAAGCTATATCTACGGATGATTATGCTGAAATAGCTAAAAAGTTTGGCATTTCTCAAGCACCTACAACAGTTTTTGATGCTGCCCATATTTATGAGGAACAATATTTATATACAAATGTTGTCAATAATATTGATGCAACTTATGATCACAGTAATGTTGAAGCATATCACGTTGGTGATGATATCGCTTTAGTTGAAACACTTACAATTAAGAGTGGAGCAGGAGCTGAATTAAAGCAAACTGTTACATACTTATTTAAAGGCGATGTTGATGATCATTACAGTTTATATTCAATAGCAAGAGCTTAAAGGTGAACATGTTCACCTTTTTTTTGACGAATATTTGACATCAAGTTGTATTTTACTCTCCATTAATTATTGCGTACTTTTAATGATTTCTATATAATGAAAGTGATAGGAGGGTAAGAATGAAAGAAAAAGGTGAGGTAGGTCAAAATAATTTTAATAATAATGGAAATAAGAACAATTCTATTAACATTTTAATTGGAGTGTTAATTTTGGCGATTGTTCTTATGAGTGGATATATTGTTTATGATAAAATGATTAATAAACAAGAACAAGCTGAAGGAAATGTTAGTAATGAAAAATCTAAAAGTGAAGATGTTTCTAATGACTCACCGCTTGTTGATGAAAATAAGGATACGTCTAATTTAGATACAACACCGAATGCAGCGGATACAATTTCCGATGCTGAAGCTCTTCAAATTGGTAATGATTTATTTAAATATGCCAATGGAATATTTAAAAATGTTAAGTATAAAGAAACGCCAACGGAAGATAATGCGGTTGATTTAGGTGATGATTATGGTGATGCTTATGAAATTACCAATTATGATGAAATCGTTTCTCACTTTGCTAGTGATTGTGTAGCAGCATACTGGAGTGAGGGGGTAAAGCCAGGAATCGACGGTTATTATGATGATCCCCAAGCGTGTTCAGAAGCATTTAATATTGTAACGAAAAACGGTATACATTATCATATCCCTTCTGACCCGGCTTTTGATAATATTAACTTTGCCTATTTTGAACAATTACGTTTAATTAGTAAAACAGCTGATACCATTCAATTTAATATTAACTATGTATATTGTGGTGATGATTATGAAGTTACGGGAGTTTATGGTAATAATATAGGTAAAAATACAAATAAATGTTATGTTCTTGATAATTATAACAAACCTACTGATAAAACAGTTGAACCAATTATCATTGCACGAGAGTTTGTTATTAAAAAGGAAAATAATAGCTGGAAAATTAAGAAATATTATATGTACAATTAATTAAGACAGTATTAAATGAAAGAGAAAAGGAGCGAAGAAGATGAATAATAATACGGACAATCAAGTGTCAAACAATAATTCCGTGTCACCTAAAAATAATTCTAAAATTGTGCTTGCCACTATTTTAGCTATTATTGCTGTGGCTTTAGCAACTTACTTAGTATATGATAAGGTGCTTAATAAAGATGAAATGTTATCAGATGATGAAGCATTAAAAATAGGTAACGAATTATATACTTATGCAAATGGTAACTATGGGATGGATAGTGAACTTATTAAATGGGCCACTCCCGATGGTAAACATCCTGATGAAGATGAAGAACCAGTCGATTTAGGCGATGATTATGGTGATGCCTATGAGATTACTAATTATGATGAAATAATGCGTCATTTTTCTAAAGAATGTAAGCGTGTTTGCTGGGATTATACAGATTCTAAAGATCAAGAAAGTGAACAATTATGTGAAAAAGATTTACCTTTTGTTACCAAAAATGATAAACACTACGCTATTGATGAATTAGGTGGTGGGAACGTAAACATTGCTTATGTAGGTGATTTAAAAGTAAAAAATAAAACGAGTAATAAAATTACTTTTACGATTGATTATGCATATTGTTATACTGATAATGATGAAGAAACTGTTGTTTATTATGATCAAGTTGAAGAAACCAAAGAGAATAAAAACAAATGCGTTGTTTTAAATGAAGATGGTGATTCTACTGGTGAATTACTTAACCCATCTGTGTTTACTAAAGATTTTGTTATTGTCAAGGAAGATGGAAACTGGAAGATTTTGAAATATTATAATGACAATTCACGTCCTTGTAGTGCGCAATAATTTATAATTAAGATGATATTTATCATCTTTTTTTAATATACTTTAAACAGTAAAAGAAAAATCAACAATTAGTAGGTGTTATATTTAAATTTTGCTAGTTGACAAAATTTTGTTTATAGTGTATAAATTATGAATAGACAAAAGGACGTGAAGCAATGGCAAAGAAATTAGTTATAGTTGAGTCCCCAAGTAAGACAAAACCTATTGAGAAATATTTAGGTAGTGATTATCATGTTGTCTCATCTAAAGGCCATGTTCGTGATTTATCAACGAAAGGTAAGTATGGCTTAGGTGTTGATGTTGAAAATAATTTTAAACCTGATTATGTTCCAATGAAAGGTAAAGCTAGTGTTATTAAAGAACTTAAAAACGATGTTAAGGATGCAAGTCATGTTTATCTTGCAACTGATCCTGATCGTGAGGGTGAAGCTATTTCTTGGCATTTAAAAGATGTTTTAAAGTTAAAAGATGCGGACTATGAACGTGTTGTTTTTAATGAAATAACAGAAGGAGCTGTCAAAGAGGCTTTTAAACATACAAGAAAAATTGATAAAGATTTAGTTAATAGTCAAGAGACAAGACGGATATTAGATCGTATTATTGGTTTCCGTTTAAGTAAATTAATTCAGTCTAAAACAGATGGCAGTAGTGCTGGTAGAGTTCAATCAGTGGCGCTTAAATTAATTGTTGACCGAGAAAGAGAAATTGAAGCTTTTATTCCTGAAGAGTATTGGTCCATTAAGGGTGTCTTTGATACTTTTGAAGCCGAATTATTTAATTATGACCATAAAGATATTGAGATTAAATCAGAAGATGAAGTTAAAGCTATTTTAAAGGTTTTAACGAATGACTTTGTTGTTGAAAGTATTGATAAAAAGTTAAAGAAAAAGCAATCTAAAATGCCATTTATTACGAGTACATTACAACAAGATGCTTCTAATAAATTAAACTTTAATGCTCGTAAGACGATGCAGATTGCTCAAAAGTTATATGAGGGTGTTGAACTTGCTAATGAGACAGTTGGTCTTATTACTTATATGCGTACCGATTCAACCCGCTTGTCTGATGTTTTCATTAAAAGCACTTATGCTTACATTAATGATAAATATGGTAAAGAATATGTTGGTTATGTAAAAACAGCAAAAAAGAAAGATAATGTTCAAGATGCTCATGAAGCAATCCGTCCAACGAGCATTAATCGAACACCTGAATCGGTTAAGAAGTTTTTAACTAACGACGAATATAAACTATATCGGATGATTTATTACCGTGCTTTAGCGTCATTAATGGCTAGCGCTGAAACCGAAAATACAACTATTATTTTAGATAATCATAATTATCAATTTAAAGCAACTGGCCAAATTATTACTTTTGATGGTTATTTAAAAGTCTATAAAGATTATGAAGATGCTAAAGATACAATATTACCAGTTTTAAAAGAAAAAGATGAACTAAAAGCTAAAGAAATTACACATGAGCAACACTTTACCAAACCACCAGCTCGTTATACCGAAGCTAAACTAATTAAAGAGATGGAAGAGTTAGGTATCGGAAGACCTAGTACTTATGCGACAACTATGGATATTTTAAAGAAAAGAAATTATGCTGTTATTGAGGATAAAAAGTTTGTTCCAACCGAAGTTGGTATTGAAATAACCGATAAGTTACAACAGGCATTTAGTCATTTAATCAATGTTGAATATACCGCTAATATGGAAACGGATCTTGATAAAATAGCAGAAGGTGAGGCTAACTGGGTAAAAGTTTTACGTGACTTTTACGATGAGTTTGAACCATCAGTTAAAGAGGCTTTTGCGGCTTTACCAAAAAAGGAAGCGGAAAAAACGGGTGAGGATTGTCCAAATTGTGGTCACCCCTTAGTAGTTAGAAAAGGCAAATATGGTCCTTTTGTAGCGTGCAGCAATTATCCTGAATGTAAGTATATTAAACAGGAACCTAAAGAAGTTGTTGAAGTTTGTGATTGCCCAAATTGTGGTTCTAAAATCGTTGAAAAGAAAAGTAAGCGTGGTAAGATATTCTATGGTTGTAGTAACTATCCTAAATGTAAAACAGCATACTGGGATAAACCAATTGGTCGGATGTGCCCAGAATGTGGTAGTATGCTAACGGAAAAAAATAAAAAAATAAAATGTAGTTCGTGTGACTATCAAGAATAAGCAACTTTTAGTTGCTTTTTTATTGATAAATAAAAGAAATATTGACATCAATTTTTCAAATGTGCTACAATTAAGTAGAAAGGAGTAAAAGATATATGAAAAAGTATCTTTGTGAGTTTTTAGGAACTTGCGTTTTGGTTTTATTTGGATGTGGAGTAGCTGTATTAACAGATGCTAATTTAGTTGCTACTGCTCTTGCTTTTGGTTTATCAATTGTTGCGGTTGCATATGTAATTGGCAATGTGTCAGGATGTCATGTTAATCCAGCTGTAACTTTTGCTATGTGGATAGACAAAAGAATTAGCGGAAAGGATTTTTGGTTATATATTATAGCTCAAGTACTAGGTGCTTTAGCTGGTAGTGCTTTATTAGTACTATTGTTAAATACAACCAACGTTGGTGATTACAGAACTGTTGGTCTAGGTGCTAATGGATATGGTGAATTATCAGCTACAGGTATTACGTTACCAGGTGCTTTAGTAACAGAAATTGTTTTAACTTTCGTTTTCGTTTTAGCTGTATTAGGTGTTACGAAAGATAAAAAGAATAGTCCTGTTGCACCACTTGTTATTGGTTTAACCTTAACTTTAGTACATATTTTAGGAATTAGATTAACAGGAACTTCTGTTAACCCAGCTCGTTCTTTAGCACCAGCTATTTGGTTATTAGGAGAGCCTTTACATCAAGTTTGGGTATTCATTGTTGCGCCATTTGTTGGTGCGGCTTTCGCTGCTTTAGTTAGTTTCTTCATTGATTTAGAACAAACAAAGAAAAATAAAGTTGAAGTTTTCGATATTGAAAAGGTTGAAGCTTTAGAAAAAGTTGAACCTAAAAAAGTTGTTGTTGAAGAAGAATCAAAAGAAGAAAAAGAACAACCAGAACCAAAAAAAGAAAAAAATAATACTAAGAAACCAGCCCCTAAAAAACCAACTAATAAGAAGCCAAATAATCGACCAAGAAAAAATCAAGGTCAAAAACAAAACTAGTCATTGACTAGTTTTTTTTCACCTAATTAAATGATTGCAATATTATATAGTAGCAGGTGATTTATGAATAATTTTGGCTTTGTTTTTTTATGCTCTAGTATCATCTTTTTAGCAACAACTGTAGGGTCACTTTTTGTTTATGTACTTAATGTTATCAATGATAAAACCGAAAAGATCTGTTTAGGTCTTGCTAGTGGGGTTATGTTTGCGGCATCAATTTGGTCATTACTTATCCCGGCTTTAGATTCATCAAATATTGTCTTTGTTTTAATCGGTTTTGTTTTAGGCATGGTTGTCATTATGAAATTAGATGCTTTTGTTAATAAGTATTCATCTTTTGATGCAAAAAAAAATCATATGCTTTTTTTAGCTATGACATTGCATAACATTCCCGAGGGTATGACAGTTGGCCTTATGAGTGCTTATGCTTATCAAAATAGTGATATTATAACGACATCGGCAGCTTTAGCCTTAACGATTGGGATTGCTATTCAAAATATTCCTGAGGGCGCTTCCATATCACTAAATTATCGGGAGGCGGGTTATAGTAAATTAAAAGCTGCTGCTTTAGGTATTTTATCAGGAGTAGTAGAACCTATTAGTGCTTTTTTGATGCTTTTTTTAATTAACTATCTATCACTTTTATTACCATTTGTTTTAGCGGCTGCCTCATCGATAATGATCTATGTTGTTATCAATGAACTTTTGCCTAGCATTAATCATAATGAATCCAATCTTGGAACAATCTACTTTATTATTGGTTTTCTTTTGATGATGTGCTTAGATGTTTTACTATAAAAAAAATAAAAGACTAAATGTTAACTTATTTAATCTTTTATGAGCATGGATTATCTCCACTTGTAACTATATTCTAGCACATTCCCACTTTTTTGTAAATGATATTTCAATTATTTTTCATATATTCTTCACATAACAGGAATATACTCGAAATAGAAGAAAGGAATTAGTATAAAAAAACAATTCTCTATAATAGTTGCGAAAACTATACAAGCCTTACTTTAAAACTTACTTCTTCTCATATATACTTAAGAATGATTAAATCATTCATTTAAAACTTTCTTCTACATAAAAAAGATACATTGTATCTTTTTTTCATACATTTTTCACAAAATAAGCGTACAATATAATTGGTTTGATGATTATGGGTGGTGATTGAATGAAAGTTTTAATTGTTGATGATGAAACATTAATTCGTAATATCATTAAAGAATATTGCATAAACGAAGGATATACAACTTATGAGGCTAAAGATGGGGTCGAAGCTATTAATCTTTTTAAAAAATATAGTGATATTGACATCGTGGTTTTAGATATTATGATGCCTAATATGGATGGCTTTACGGCTTATGGTGAGATCAAAAAGATTAGAAATGTTCCAACCATTATTTTATCTGCGCGTAGTGAAGAATACGATAAGTTAGCAGGATTTAATTTGGGTGTTGATGATTATTTAACAAAACCTTTTAGTCCTAGGGAGTTAATTGCTAGAATTAAGGCGATTTTAAAACGCTCTAATAAAGTAATGGAATCATATACTTATAAAGGATTAAAGGTTGATGTCAAAGCTCATTCCGTTTATGTTGATGATAAGGAAATAGAATTAACTCCTAAGGAGTATGAACTATTATTATACTTTATTGAAAATCGTTCGATTGCTTTGACTCGTGAACAACTATTAAGTAAGATTTGGGGTTATGATTTTTATGGCGATGATAGAACAATTGATACTCACATTAAAACTTTGCGTAGTCATTTAGGACCTTACCGCGATTTAATTAAAACCATTAGAGGAGTAGGTTATAAGTTTGATGAAAAAGAATAAATGCAAAAAAAATCTATCGGTTAATATTCTTTTCTATTTTATTGTTTTTGCCATTGTCATTTTATTATTCTTGTGGCTTTTTCAAATTTTATCCCTTAATGCTTTTTATAGTTCGTCGCGGCGTAAAGTTTTAAATAATGCCGTTAATACTTTAACTCGTAGCTATTTAAGTGGGGAATATATTGATACGTTTGATAATGTATCATTAAATGATGGTATTTGTATTGAGCTAATCGAAGATGGTGTTACATCATACACCTCAAGGACATTTGATAGAAAGTGTTTGACTAGTAAAAGTAAGAGTGTTCTCGAGTTTGAAAAAGACTTTATTACTAGTGATGAAGATACCAAAAGAGCGGAAATTATCAACCCTAATTATAATAATCAAACATTAGTTGCCGGTCATAAAATAGAAGATGGGGTCTATCTATTTGTCAATACATCATTAGTTCCTTTAGATGAAGGAATTAAGATGTTAAAAGGTCAATTTATCTATATTGCTCTTATTATTATTTTGGTGGGTTCTTTAATTTCTTACTTTATCTCCAAAAGACTATCTATTCCAATTATTAAAATTAATAATCAAGCCAAACATATTGGCGCGAAAGACTATAATGTTAAGTTTGATACCAATACTGATATTTTAGAGTTGGATGAATTATCCGAAACTCTTAATCAGACTGTTCAAGAATTATCTAAGACTGATGAATTAAGACGAGAGTTGATGGCCAATGTATCACATGATTTAAAGACACCACTAACTCTTATCCGAGCTTATGCCGAGGCGGCCAAAGATATTGATGCTAGTAAAAAGAAAAAGAGAAGCGAAGACTTAGATATTATTATAGATGAGACTAAACGTTTAACGTTATTAGTTAATGATATATTAGAATTATCAAGATTAGAGTCTAACGTGGTTGAACTAAAAATGGAAGAATTTAACTTAAAAGATTTGATTGAAAATATTCTTCATAAGTTTGAAATTTTGACAGAAGATGGCTTTAACTTTGTTTTAAATAGTCCTAATGTCGTGATGATTAAAAGTGATCGTAAACATTTAGAACAAGTTATCTATAATCTTGTTAATAACGCAATTAATTATACCGGAAAGGATAAAACAGTTACGATTAATGTCTTCTTAAAAGGTGATAAAATAAGAGTTGAAGTTGTTGATACTGGTGTCGGTATTGATAAGGAAGATCTTAAACTTATTTGGGATAAGTACTATAAAGTTGATAAACAACATAGTCGTAACAAATATGGAACGGGTCTAGGTTTATCCATTGTTAAATCAACCCTAACCACCCTTAACTATAACTATGGCGTTGATAGTGTTAAAAACAAGGGTACAACTTTCTATTTTGAAATATAATTCATATAAACTTCACATCCTATTCATAAATAAATAGTATTATTAAATTATGAAAGGAAGTGATAAAGATATATTAATAAAAAAACTCACAACTAATCGCATTTAAGGTAGCATTTGCTACCTTTTTTTTGATGAACAAGGTATAATGATAGTGGTGATAAAGTGAAAGTAATAACAATTAAGCAACCTTGGGCAACTCTCATTCAAGAAGGTTTAAAAGAGTATGAGTTTCGTTCATGGAAGACAAATTATCGCGGGCCTATTTTAATTCATGCTGGTAAAGGAATAGATAAAAAAGCAATGGAAAAATTTTCATATTTAAATCTTGATTATCCTAAGGGATGTATTATTGCTTCAGCTAATCTAACAGATTCTCTTATAGTTGATGATAACTTTAAAAAGATGTTAAAAAAGAAAAATACTGATGTATATGATAATATTTTAACTGTTGATAACACTAAACCTATATATGCTTTTAAACTAGAAAATGTTAAGAAAGTAAATCAAGTTTTCGTTAAAGGTAAATTAAGCTTATGGGAATATGATTTAAAAGAGAAATAAAATAGAGAAATATTAATTTGTAAAAGGATAATCTTGAATTATTCTTTGTGTAGTTGTAAATGATGTGAGACCAAAAAAGTAAAAAAATTAAAACAATATGATATAGTAAAAATGTTAATTA
>CANPYM010000018.1 GCA_947588685.1 uncultured Bacilli bacterium
ATAAACGAATGGTGTCCCAGGAGGGATTCGAACCCCCGACACTCGCCTTAGAAGGGCGATGCTCTATCCAGCTGAGCTACTGAGACATACCCGTTCCCAAGGAACAAGTACATTATACAATAAAAAATATGATTATTCAAGTGATTTAATCGTGGTTTTTAGAATTTCGTTGTCGTTGACACTTAAAAAAATATTGTCAACATTATAGTTGCCATTTACGGAAAGAGCAATTGTATAAATAACTTCTTCTAAAATACTATTATTGTCAAAATCGTTTAAAATATTCTCATTAAAATTTAAATACATGGTATTATTTTTTATTTCATTACTCAAAACCTTTGTATTGTTATTCATATAACTGGCAAGATCATTATTTAAAATTTTATTACTTAGTTCGTCAACGATAATTTCTATTTTTTCTCTTGCATCATTATTGACTAAAGTGATTGGGGTATAATAGATATTATCATCATATTTATCGATATAATAGATGGTTGTTCTTTTAATATTATTACTACTTGTTAATTCATATTTTTTATTGATGCCAAAGTCACGTGACAAAGTAGCTGGTAAGGTGATGTTGCTTTTAGGAAGATTAGTTAGAATATGACCATTAAGATAGATAATTATTTCATCAATATTATCTATATCCGTTAAAGAATAGACGATGGCCTCAACTGTTTTTTCTTCTAATTCTTTAGTTGTATCTAAAAAGTTATCTGATAGGTCAAGCTTTAATAATTTGTTTTTAATACTGATACTATTAATTTTGGTATCTTTGTTAATAATGCATTTAAACCCGTTAGGTATTTTATCTTCACCCTCACCATCACAGATTAGAATGTTAACAATTTCATCAACTAACTCTTCATCCGTTTTTTCGGTGGCAATTTTAACACGTGTTAGGTAATCATTGCTATTTAATAGATAAACTTCATTGGTTTTGACGTTATAATTTACATAGTTTACTTCTTTTTTAATGGGGGAGGTATTTTTATGTGTTGGTATGCAGTATAAAATACCAATAATAAGAAGAACGGTTGATGAGATAATTAACTTTTTGCGACAAATTCGTTTTAACATATTCACCTCTACTTTAATGTATGAAAAAAAGACACATTTAATGTCTTTTTATAATGTTATTTCTTTCAATTTTAATAATTCAATAACGGCCTGAGCCCGGCTTTTAACACCGAGCTTTTGGATAGTATTAGAGATGTGATTACGAACTGTTTTTTCACTTATTTTTAGATCTTTAGCAATATCTTTGGTCGTATAATTTTGGATTAATAAATTGAAAACTTCTTTTTCTCTTTTCGTCAAAATGCTTTTATTCATAAATCCTCACTTCCTAGTAGGGTGGATACAATATTCATAATATAATATGCGTGGATACTTTAAAACGTGAAAAAATAACTGTTAGTCAGTTTGAAACTTAACAGTTATTTTCATTTGCTCTTTATAGTCTTCTTGAATTGTGCGCATAACTTTATTGGCAAGCTCTGTACTATGTTTAGATGTATTGATAGTAACACTGATATTGTTTCCTTTAATTTTAATAAAAGTATCTAAGTTATGGGTTGCTTTAATTTTTTCCTCAAGAATTTCTTCTTTACTACGATTAGCGTTTAATTCCTTCATTTTTTCAAAGGCCGCATTTTTATCCTCGATGGAAGAAGATGAGTCACTAATAATTTTCTTTAGTGATTCGATTTCTTTTTCAACAGCTTCTTCATTTTCAACTCTAAGCGCTACTAAAATAGTACTATCTTCGGTTTTAACAGTGGGACTATCTTCTTCTTTAGAAACAGGTTTAGTTATCAGTAATTCCGTAGGCATTGTAATGTAGTAGACACTTAAAACAAGGATTAGACTAAATAGTGTTAAGAACCATACACCTTTTTTATTGACCATATTCATTCCTCCAAATCTAATAAATTATATGTTTTTTAAAAAAAGTATATGATTATTTTTAAAATTATGATATATTTATTAAAGAGGATAGGAGGAATACAATGCCAAAAGTCGGTCAGCCAGACCCACATATGAAAAGTCCTTGGCCAAAGATTATTTTATTTGTAGCGATAGCTGCTGCGCTTGTTTTCTTTTTTTGGCCAGAGATAAAGGATGTTTGGGATTCTAACTTTAATGATTTTGATCAGAGAGCTGCTAATAGTTAGGAGCTTTTTTGGTGGTATTTAATATTTATTTATGGTATACTATAAGAAGAGAATACAGGTGATGATATGGCAAAGAAGAAAAAGAGAAAAACTAGTAAACCTGAGGCTAAAGAAAATAGTTTTACGACGGATTTAAAAGGTATCGGTTTAATCCTTATTATGATTGTCGGTTGTCTTCCATTTGGAATGGTAGCTAATATAATTAGGGGATTTGCGGCCTTTTTAGTTGGTGATTGGTGGGCTATTTTATTACTACTTGTCGGTATTTGTGGTATTTATATGATTGTTACTAGGAAAAAGCCTAAACTCCTTACCACCAAATTAATTGGTTTATATATTATCGCTTTAGCGGTTTTAACTTTGTCGCATTTAAATTTTATTGAAAATCCGGATAATTTTAAGTTTTCAACTGACACCATGAAAGTGTTAGAAAATACTTATAAAAATGTAACAAATTTTATTGCTACTGAAACGTCATTTAATCTTAGCCCCGATATCGGTGGTGGGTTTATTGGTGGCTTTTTGGCATCAGCAATGGTATCACTTCTAACTAAAGATGGAACCGTTGTTGTATCAATTGCTGTTATTATTTGTGGCTTTATTATGTTTACAGGTCTATCTATTTATGATGCGGTTAAAAAGACGAAAAATGGTATGCATTCACTTGCTTCAACCATTCATAAGCAGTCAACTAGTAAAGTTAAAGATGAAGATGACGATGATGATATCGATGATGAAGTTGAAGTTACCGATTCATCGGTTATAGATCACCGTGAAGTAATAAAAAGGGAAGATATGCATATGAAACCGGAAGTTCAAGCCGTAACCGATGCTACACCTTCTGATGGCAATGTAGAAACTTCGTCAGTTAACTGGGAGTATCCACCTCTTAGTTTACTTAATAAACCAGCGAAGGGTAATAGTAAAGAAAATCAAGAGCAGATAAAAAATAATATTCCAATTATTACTAAAGTGCTTTTAGACTTTGGTATTGAAAGTAGGGTGGTCTCAGCACATGTTGGACCATCAGTAACGCAATATGAATTAGAGATAAAAGCGGGAACGAGAGTTAATAAGATTTTGAGTTTAAACCGGGAAATTGCTCTTAATTTAGCAGCTAAAGATGTCCGTATTCAAGCACCAATTCCTGGTAAAAGTACCATAGGTATTGAAATACCTAATAAACATATCTCAATGGTTAGTGTAAGAGAAATTATTGCTCGAGCTAATGAGTATGATCCTAAAAGGGAAAAGAAACTTCTTGCTGTTTTAGGCAAAGATATTATGGGTAATCCTATGTTTATGGAAATTGATAAGACACCCCATCTTTTAGTTGCAGGATCGACTGGTTCTGGTAAATCAGTTGGTATCAATAGTTTTTTAGCTACTATTTTGATGCGGGCTAAACCGGATGAGGTAAAACTAGTTTTAGTTGATCCTAAAAAAGTTGAATTATCTGTTTATAATGGCGTTCCCCATCTTTTAACACCCGTTATTACGGATCCAAAGAAAGCGAATATTGCTTTAAAGAAAATTGTCGTTGAGATGGAAAATCGTTATGAACTATTTGAACGAAATAACAATAAGAATATAACGAGTTATAATGAACGGATAAGACGCGAAAATGCTTCTTTACCAGACTCTGAAAAGAAAAAATTGATGCCTTATATTGTCGTTATTATCGATGAGTTAGCAGACTTGATGCTTGTTGCTGCAAAAGAAGTAGAAGACTCCATTATGCGAATTACCCAAATGGCAAGAGCCGCCGGCATTCATCTAATTGTCGCCACGCAAAGACCATCAACGGATGTCATTACCGGTGTCGTTAAAGCTAATATCCCATCTAGAATATCCTTTGCTGTATCAAGTGGAATTGATTCTAGAACTATTCTTGATATGATTGGTGCTGAAAAACTTCTTGGTAAAGGTGATATGCTTTATTTACCACAGGGTGAAAGTGTTCCCATCCGTATTCAAGGAACCTTTATTTCCGAAGATGAAACAAAAGCGATTGTTGATTACTGTTGTAAACAGCAAGTCGCTCGCTATGATGAAACACTTGTGATGGAGGACGAAGAAATGCGTGCTTCTTCAATGGTTGATGGTGATTCCAAGGATGCGACCGAAGAACCATTATATGACGAGATTGTTGATTTTGTCATTGAACAAGGTCGTGCCAGTACCTCACTTTTACAACGTCGTTTCCGTCTTGGATATAACCGAGCTGCAAGGTGCATTGATTTGTTAGAAGAGCGCGGTATTGTTGGCCCACCTAACGGATCGAAACCACGTGAAGTATTAAAGAAATATGCTGATGATGAACCATCGGAATAATTAAATGGTAGAAATTGAGAAACAGTTATGCTGTTTCTCTTTTTTAGTTGAAAAATACTTTCTAATTATGAAAAAGAGGAAATTGTCAAATATGTGTTAATATGTTATTTTCTATTTGTTTATATCGACATTCTTAGACACAAAAAAAGCATATATTAAAGATGGTGATAGAATGAAAAAGTATGTGATATCAATTTTATTTGGTTTAATCGTTGGCTTTTTTCTAGGAAAAACACTACTTGAAGAATATCATAGTTATAATGGTATTAAAGTATCTGTAAGTGGCGTTAATGCTTATTTCATTAAATATGGTGAATATGATTCTTTAGATAATTTAGAGAAAGGGACGCTTGCTTTAGCCAATTATATTTACACCGAAAAAGATGGTAAGTATAGTGCTTATGTCGGTATAACAACCAATGAAGACAATTGTCAAAAATTAGAGGAGTATTTTAAAAAGTTAGGCTATGAAGTTGTCATTGAGGAATATGTTTTAAACAATAATACTTATATTAACTATTTAGAAAATGCTGATAAATTACTTTCTAATACAACGGATGAAGCGGTGATTGGGGAAGTGTGTAGTCAGATATTATCTAAATATGAGGAGCTTGTCATTGATGACGGTAAGAATGCATGATTTACCGGTCAACGAAAGACCATATGAAAAATTGATTCATTATGGCGCTAGTAGTCTAACCAATGAAGAATTAATTGCCATTCTAATCAAATCGGGAACTAATCAATATTCGGCCAAAGAATTAGCTAGCATTATTTTAATGAAATTAAATAATATTGGTGATTTAAATAATTTTAATTATGCTAATTTAGTTAATATTAAAGGTATTGGTCTAAAAAAGAGCTGTGTCTTACTGGCCGCTATTGAACTTGGTAAAAGAATCAATAATTATACACCTAGTATTATCAGCAAAACTTTTAATAGTTCAAGATTAGTATTTGAATATTACAATCCTATTTTGCGTGGTAAGAAGCAGGAATATTTCTATTGTGTATATTTAGATAATGCCAAGAAGATTGTCTTTGAAAAACTTCTTTTTATAGGAACTATTAATTATAGCGTTGTTCATCCTAGAGAAGTGTTTAAAGAAGCATATTACTATAGTGCATCATCAATAATTTGTGTTCATAATCATCCGGCTAATAACATCTTACCAAGTAAAGAAGATATTGAACTGACGAACAATTTAGTAAAGATTGGCAAGCTTTTAGGAATTAAGATTTTAGATCATATTATTATTGGAACTAAAAATTATTATAGTTTTTTAGAAAATGGCGATATTTAACTTTAAAAAAATTTTAACTTTTAGTATAATAGTTGTCAAAAAAAGGTGATTTATGAGAAATTCTAGGTATAAACGAAGAAAATATATTCGTAATGGTATAATTGCTTTTCTATTCGTCGTAACATTTTCTTTAACTATTTATTTTTCTTTTCATCATCGCCAATTAACGATTGTTGAAGGGGCTATTCGGGATGCCTTTTCAGTAACGATAGACTTTTTAGCTAAACCCGTTAATTATGTTAAAGGTAAGATTGACGTTTTTAATGCTAAAGAAGACGTCTATCAAAAGTATGAGAAAGCTAAAGAACAGTTAGATGGTGTTTCCCAAAAAGATGCCACCATTGATGAATTGGCTAAAGAAAATGAACAGTTAAGAGAACTACTAAAAATTGATAGCAGTTTATCAGATTATGAAAAAATAAATGCGACGATTGTGAGTCGTGATGTTGGCAAATGGTTTGATCGAATTGTTATTGATAAAGGAACGAAAGATGGTCTTGAAAATGATATGGCCGTCGTTATTAATGATGGCTTAATCGGATATATTACTGATGCTAGTTATTTTAGTAGTAATGTACAACTTCTAACGGCTAAAAATTATCATAATCGTATTTCCGTTAAAATAGCTTTAAATAATGATCAATACGCTAATGGTATTTTGAGTAGTTATGATGAAAAGAAGGGTGTTTATATTATTGAAGGTATCAGTTATGCTGGTAATATTGATGTTAATGCTTATGTAACGACAACCGGGTTAAGTGATAGATTTCCAAGTGGCATTTTAATTGGCTATGTTAAAAATGTAACAACCGATAATTTTGATTTAGGTAAGATTGTTGAAGTTACACCATCAGTTAATTTTGATAAGATAAAATATGTATCTGTTTTAAAAAGAAAGGCTTTGAAGCCATGATTTGGTTAATGCTTATATCTTTTCTTTTAGATGGTATCTTATCAAGCATCTTTTATGGTGATAGTCTATTTTTACCTCTGTTTTCTATAATTATTCTGGTTGTAACATATCCTTATATGATGCAAAGTAAAAAGAAATTTTTAATTGCTATCGGTGTTTTAGGATTACTATATGATGTTGTTTATACCAATACCTTTTTCCTTTATGTATATATTTTTATCCTTATTGGTCTTGTTATTATGCTATTTTATCGTTTCTTTCGTAACCAAATTATCAATACGCTTTTGATTGGCTCAATAAGTATTATTCTTTTTAGAAGTTTAAACTATTTCTTTTTAGTTATGATTCAACTAAAAAGCTATCATTTTGATGAACTATGGCAAAGCATATATCAGTCATTTATTTTAAATGGTATCTATCTAATCATATTATATGGTATTTTAAAACTATATAGTTATCGTCAACATAAGAAAAATAGCCACATTATGATGTCTTCAAAGAAAAACATACAAATGTTCGCAAAAAGCCTTGACAACTAATTTTGACTATTGTATAATGATAATGTAAGCGATAGGAGGTACATTATGGCAGTAAAAACAACTGGGGATAAAACATTAGAACAAGTAATGCAAGATATTGAAAAACAATTTGGTAAAGGCGCTGTTATGAAGTTAGGTGAGCACCAACACCAAAAGATCGATGTTATATCAAGTGGCTCTATATCTTTAGATGCTGCTTTAGGAATTGGGGGTTATCCAAAGGGAAGGATTATTGAGATATATGGTCCCGAATCAAGTGGTAAGACGACATTTGCTTTACACGCGATAGCTGAGGCTCAAAAGGCCGGAGGTAGGGCTGCCTTTATTGATGCTGAACACGCCCTAGATCCTACTTATGCAGCTAAGATTGGTGTTGACATTGATGAGTTATTACTTAGTCAACCGGATAATGGTGAGCAAGCTTTAGAGATTTGTGAAGCTTTAGTACGGAGTGGTGCGATTAGTATTGTCGTTATCGATTCTGTAGCTGCTTTAGTCCCACAAGCGGAAATTGAAGGGGAGATGGGCGATGCGCATGTTGGTCTTCAAGCTCGGTTGATGAGTCAAGCTTTAAGAAAATTATCTGGTGTTATTAACAAAACGAATACAATTTGTATTTTCATTAATCAGTTAAGAGAAAAAGTAGGAGTCCTATTTGGCAATCCTGAGACAACGCCAGGTGGCCGAGCTTTAAAATTCTATGCATCTGTTCGTCTTGAAGTTCGTAAGGGTGAACAAATTAAATTAGGAACCGATATTATCGGAAGCAAGGCTAATATTAAAGTTGTTAAAAATAAAATGGCGCCACCTTTTAAAACATGCTCTGTTGATATTATGTATGGTGAAGGGGCATCTAAGTTAGGTGAACTTGTTGATCTAGGCGCTGATGCTGGCATTTTAGAGAAGAGTGGGGCTTGGTATGCTTATAAAGGTGAAAAAGTTGGCCAAGGTAAAGAGAATGTCAAAGAGTGGCTAAAACAGAATCCGAAGATGGCTGAAGAGATTGAAAAGCAAGTTCGGGCATATGTTTTAGATGATGAACCAAAATCTAAAAATGCATAAAAGTGACTGTTTCGTCACTTTTATTTTTTGGTTGACAAATTGCCTATTTCAATTTACAATAAGTATAGAGTGTGAAAATGCTCAACTATAGAAATGGAGGAAATATTATGCCAGATATTTTAATCTCCATTTTGCTAATCCTTGCAGGATTGGGTGTTGGAATCATTACAATGTTTATATTTAATTATATAAGACGGTCAAGAGCTTTAAATAATGCTGATGCCATTTTGGATAAAGCAAGAGTTGAGGCCGATAAACTAAAAAAAGATTCCTTAGCTGAAGCTAAAGAAGAGATTAGAGAATTAAAAGAAGCTACAGATAAAGAAATAAAAGAGAAAAAAGATGAATTAAAAGAAAACGAGAAGAGATTATATACCCGGGAAGAAAGTATTGAAAGACGGGAACAATCTTTAACTAATCGTGAAACTTCTCTTGAAGAAAAAGAAAATAATTTAATAAATAAACAAAATGTTATCCAAGACGAACAGGCAAAAGTGGAGGAAATAAAGCAACAACAATTAGAACTACTTGAAAAGATAGCTTGTTATACAAAAGAAGAAGCTAGAGAGATTATTTTAAAGCAAGTTGAAGAGACAATGTCTTTAGAAATTGCCGCTTTAATTAAAGAGAAAGAAGCGGAAGCTAAATTAGTTGTTGATAAGAATGCGAAAACATTGTTAGTATCTTCAATGCAAAAATATGCCAGTGATGTTGCATCTGAACAGACCGTAACCGTTGTTGATCTTCCAAGTGAAGATATGAAAGGTCGGATTATTGGTCGTGAGGGAAGAAATATTCGAACGATTGAAGCTGTTACAGGTGTTGATTTGATTATTGATGATACTCCAGAGGCAATTGTTCTATCAAGTTTTGATCCATTAAGACGTGAGATTGCCCGTGTAACAATTGATACCTTAATTAAGGATGGACGTATTCATCCCGCTCGTATTGAAGAAGTTTATGATAAAACTTGCAAAGATATGAAAGCGAAGATTTTAGAATATGGTGATGCGGCTTTATTTGATTTAGGTATTACCAAAGTTGATCCTGAATTAATTGAGATTTTAGGACGTTTACATTTTAGAACTAGTTATGGACAGAATGTGTTACAACATTCCATTGAGGTTGCTAATCTAGCCGGCATTATGGCAGCCGAACTTGGCGAAAATGTTATGCTTGCTAAAAGAGCTGGTTTATTCCATGATATTGGTAAAGCCATTGATCATGAAATGGAAGGTAGCCATGTTGAATTAGGTGCTAATCTAGCGCGTAAGTATAAAGAAAAAGATGTCGTTATCAATGCGATTGAATCACATCATGGTGATACAGAACCAACAAGTATTATTGCTGAGTTAGTAGCGATAGCTGATACCTTATCGGCAAGTCGCCCTGGCGCTAGAAATGATTCTTTAGAAAACTATGTTCAAAGATTACATGATTTAGAAGAGATTGCTAATACGATGAATGGCGTTGATAAAGCTTATGCAATGCAAGCTGGTCGGGAATTAAGAGTTGTTGTTAAACCAGAAGAAGTAGATGACTTAACGAGTCATAAAGTAGCTCGGGATATTAAGACACGAATTGAAAATGAACTTCAATATCCAGGTACGATTAAAGTAACCGTTATCAGAGAAACAAGAGCTACTGAAGAGGCAAAATAAAGTGAGTTCAAATAAATGAACTCACTTTTTTATATACCTAAAATATGACTAGCAACTTGAAAATAAATAATTAAGGATAGGGCATCAACAATGGTGGTAATGATAGGATTAGCCATAACGGCAGGATCAAGATGAACTTTAGATGCCAGTATTGGTAAGATAGAACCAATAATTTTAGCAAAGACGACGGTAATAAGAAGAGCTAAGCAAACGATTAAGGCAACTGTTACGGATACTCTATCGACGAGAAGTAATTTTCCAAAATTGCAAATAGCTAATACAAGGCCACAGATAAGGCCAACGAGTAGTTCTTTACCTAAAACTTTAAGGGAATCTTTAAACTCGACTTCTTTTAAAGATAAAGATCTAATAATGGTAACAGATGATTGACCCCCAGCATTACCACCAGTGTCCATAATCATCGGAATAAATAGCGTTAGTACTGCATAACTTGCTAAAGATGCTTCATAACTTGCAATAATGCGACTAGTAAAAGTCGCGCTAATCATTAAAAATAATAACCAAGGAAGTCTACTTTTACAGATATCAAAAAGACCTAATTGTAAATATGGTTTTTCGGTTGGTACAATGGCGGCCATTTTCTCGATATCCTCAGTTGTCTCTTCTTCCATAATATCCATAATATCATCAACTGTAATAATACCGACGAGACGTTCTTCACTATCAACAACCGGCATAACCGTCATATCGTATTTTTGAAACATACTAGCAACTTC
>CANPYM010000019.1 GCA_947588685.1 uncultured Bacilli bacterium
TGTTGATAATTAACATTTTACTGGATCAATCGCTTTTTGTATATACTTATCGGTGTCACATCAATTGTAACACTACATAAAAGGATAATCTTGAATTATTCTTTTTATTGACATATACCCTATGGGGGTATATAATGATTGTGGTGTTAATATGAATGAGTGTTGTAAAAAGAAAGAACGAACGAAAGATGAAAAAGAGCATCTTTTAAAAAGATTAAATATTATTGAAGGTCAAGTTCGGGGCGTTCAAAAAATGATTGAAAATGATCGTTATTGCAACGACATTTTAATTCAAATTGCGGCTATTAATAAGTCTTTAAAAAGTGTCAGTAATGAATTATTAAAAAGTCATATTACAGATTGCGTTGTCAGTGATTTAAAACATGACAATTTAGAAATTATTGATGAATTAATTGAAACTATTAATCGTTTTAATTAGGAGGGGTTATGAAACAAGTTATTTTGAAAATTGAGGGTATGAGTTGTAGTGCTTGTTCAAATGGCTTAGAAAAATATTTGCGTAAACAAAAGGGTATTGTTGAGGCTAACGTCAACCTTGTTTTAGCGCAAGCTTTAATTAAATATGAAGATAATCTTACGCTAGCGGATTTAGAGCGTTTTGTTTCGGAAGCTGGTTTTGAAAGTGCCGGTGTTTATAACCCAGCTAAAGAAGATAAGAAAATGTCTAAGACGCCTTTAATTATTTTTAGTTTTTTAGCTATCTTTATTTTATACTTTAGTATGGGTCATATGATTGGGTTACCATCACTTCCTTACTTTAGTGAAAAGTATCCTCTTAATTATGCTATAGGATTACTTATTATAACTATTCCTTTTCTTATTTATGGCTGGGATCTATTTAAAAATGGCTATAAGAATCTTATTCATAAAAGTCCTAATATGGATACCTTGGTCTCATTAGGAGTTATTGCTAGTTTTGGCTATAGTATTTTTAGTTTAGTAATGATTACTAAGGGTAATCACGAATATGTTCATCACTTATATTTTGAATCTTGTGCGATGATTATTTATTTTATCAAGCTAGGAAGATTTATTGATCACGGCAGTAGAGAAAAAACGAAAGAGGCTTTAAAAGAACTTGTTTCGATAACGCCATCAACCGCCTTAATTAAAAAAGGGGATGATGAGGTTGAAGTTACAATCGATGAGGTAAAAGTAGGAGACATACTAATTTGTAAGCCTGGAATGAAGATGGCCGTTGATGGTGAGGTTATAAGTGGGTCATGCCACGTTGATGAATCTTTTATAACGGGTGAATCAAAACCGGTTAAAAAAGAAGTTGGTAGTAAAGTTGTCGCCGGAAGTATCAATTTTGATGGATATATTTTATACAAAGCTTTAAAGATTGGTAAAGACTCAACTATATCCGAAATTGTTCATTTAGTTAGTGAAGCAACTAATACTAAAGCGCCAATCAGTCGTTTAGCTGATAAAATTAGTGGTTATTTTGTTCCTACTATTATGCTTATTAGTCTTTTAACATTATTTGGTTATTTGTTAAGCGAAGCATATTTTAATGAAGCATTAATGACTGCGGTAACGGTTTTAGTGGTAGCTTGTCCATGTGCTTTAGGTCTTGCGACGCCAATGGCAATGGTTGTAAGTCTTGGAGTATGCGCTAAAAATGGTATTTTAGTTAAATCGAGTGCAACTTTAGAAATGGCAAGCCATATCGATACAATCGTTTTTGATAAGACCGGAACACTAACTTATGGTAACTTGAAAGTAACAGATATTTTTAACTATAGTGATAAAGAAGAATTGATGAAGTTAGTTTGCAGTTTGGAAAGTGCATCTGATCATCCCATTAGTCGTGCTTTCAAAGAATATCAAGAAACTAATAAATTAGCGTTATACAATGTTACAGATTTTGAAAGTATCAATGGTATTGGTCTAAAAGCCACGATAGATGGTAACGATATCTATGTTGGTGGGAACAAATTATTTTCTTATTTAGATATTAGTAATGCGCATTCTAAAGATGAAGATATGTTAACGGAAAAGGGATGCAGTTTAATCTATGTTATTAAAGACAAAGAAGTCCTTGGCTTAATTGGTGTTCGTGATGCGATTAGAGCGGACGCTAAAATGACCATTCAAAGATTAAAACGTTTAGGAAAAGATGTTATCATGTTAACTGGTGATAACGATAAAACGGCTAAGGTTATTGCTGATACGCTAGAAATAGAAAATGTCATTGCCAATGTTTTACCGAAAGATAAAACGAAAGTTATCAAAGAGTTAATGCAAAATAATCATAAGGTATGTATGGTTGGAGATGGCGTGAATGATGCACCAGCTCTTGCAACCGCTACTTTAGGTATTAGTATTGTTGGGGGTACCGATATCGCATCTTCTTCGGCTGATGTCGTGTTAATGCGCGATGAGTTATCAAAGATTCCATCTTTGATGGATATCAGTCATAAGACGATAGTTAATATCAAAGAGAATTTATTCTGGGCTTTCTTCTATAATATAATTATGATACCTTTAGCTATCGGTTTATTTGCGCCTTTTGGTTTAAAAATGAATCCGATGTTTGGAGGACTTGCGATGACAATAAGTAGTTTAACAGTTGTTTTTAATGCATTGCGTTTAAAGAGATGGAGGGATAATAATGAACGTTATGATTAAAATTGATGGTATGCACTGTGAGAATTGTGCATCTAGAATTACTAAGGCTTTAGAAAATACTGAAGGGGTAAGTAATGTTTCGGTGAACCTAGAAAATAAAGAAGCTAATTTAACATTAAATGATGGTAATGATTTAGAAAAGTTAAAAGAAAAAATTGAAGATTTAGGATTTACAGTTGAAGAAATAAATAAAATTAGTTAAAATAAGAGCATCTTAAATAAGAGGTGACTAACTATTAAAAGTCAAGAGATTTTTGATAGAAAGTTATAAATGGAAAAGAATCCCATGCCAAAAAGAT
>CANPYM010000020.1 GCA_947588685.1 uncultured Bacilli bacterium
CGTTCGACTTGCATGTCTTAGGCATGCCGCCAGCGTTCATCCTGAGCCAGGATCAAACTCTCCAAAAAAAAATAATTCTTTCTTAAAAATTTAATCCTAACTAATAGTGAATTGACATTTTGCTCAGTTTTCAAAGATCATTCCCTTACCCCTTCAGGGGTAAAGCAAACTAATTGTATCAAACCTCTAACAAGTTGTCAAGAACTTTTTAAACTTTATTTGAGATTTGACAAATTTCGTTGACTCCCGCGCCAACAACCAGTAATATACCAAAACTTTCAATTAAAGTCAAGAACTTTTTGAACTTTTTTGATTTTTTTGATATTTATTACTTATTGCTAACCAAAAAGGTCATATTTTTAAAAAACTGCGTCCTTTTTGATTAAGCTCCCATACTATATCAAAACAAAAGGTGAAAGTCAACACTTTTTTACATCTTTTTTTACATTTACAGTAAAATGTTATCTATTATATATAGCCTTATTTATAATATGCAACAAAAAAAGAAAGAATACCTCTTTCCTATATATTATATATAGCGTCAAATTAGTCTTCAGCTTTAACTTGTTCTGCCTTAAGACTTAAGTATTTTGATAAATAGCTTTTATTGATATCTTCATTAAAAGTCTTATCGCCACTTACATAATCATCTATCAGTTCATCTAAAGCACTGTTAACAACGATATCTAAATCATCGGAATATTTCATTTTCTTTCGATGATACTGATATTCTAGCTTATCAAGAACCTTATAGTCCCCTTTAGGGAATATCCTAAGATCCAAGTCATAATCGATATATTTAATTGTTCCTTCCTCTATTATATATGGGGTAGCAATATTACAGTAATAATAGATTCCATCTTTTTTCATTTGGGCGATAACGTTATACCATTTGTTTTTAAAAAAATAGATAATCGCTGGTTCTTTCGTTCGCCATGTCGTCCCCTCTGATTCGGTAACACGCGTCTTATTATTTCCAAATACAATATAATCTTTTTTAATATCTAAAACCACCGCTTCATCCCAAGCGCGATGGATTTTGCCGTTGTGTTTGTAACATTGTATTTGGTAAATATCTCCGATACAAATTTGTTTCATAAACACACTCCTGAAAGTATTATAACATATTTTTCACATAAAAACATTGCTAAAATCAATGTTTAGCAATGTTTACTTATTTAATGCCTTAAGAGCGGCTTTAATCGCTTCAGCAAGTTGATTATCATTTTCATCCGTTGGATTTTTAAGATAGTCAGCATTTAAAGATACATCAACATCAGGATTAATGCCCTCAGCATCATTGACCCAATTGCCTTTTGGTGATAACCACCTTTTCGTTGTTATCTTATATTTATCGCCATTAGATAATTCAACTAATCCTTGAACTGTGCCTTTACCATAGGTCTTTTTACCAACTGTAATAGCGCCTATATTTTCCTTTATCGCCAATATTAGTACTTCAGAAGCTGAAGCTGTTGCTTCATTGGTTAAGAAAACGATTGGATACTCCTTATCTTCTTTACCATGAGAATAATATTTCGTAGTCTTTTGATCTTTTTGAAGTTGATAAATAACCCGGTCTTTTTTCAAGAACAAACTAATTATCTTTGTTACTTCAGCTAAATGGCCACCATTATTATTTCGAACATCGATTATTAAGGTATCAATATCTTGTTTTTCTAATTCTTCTAAAGCCTTTTCAAATTGAAGATAAGTATTAGATGCAAAAATTGATACACCCATATAGCCAATTTTCTTACCATCTTGTTCAATAACATGAGAAGTAACAGATTTTAACTCAACATTACCTTTCGTAATATTAACATTAAACGTTTCTTCGCCACGCTTAACTTTAAGTAAGAAATCTTTATCCTCACTATCAATAATATATTGGCTAAGCTCTTTAACAGTCATTTCTTTCGTACTCTTACCATCAATTGATAAAAGGATATCGCCAACTTTTAAATTAGCCTTTGAAGCCGGTGAATCATCAATAATATAGGATATCGATGCATAATTATCTAAACTAACTTTTGATGAACCAATCCCCAGTCCTTCATATTGACCAGCTAAGATAATGTTAAAATCACCATAATCTTCCTCCGTCATATATAAAGCATGAGGGTCATCGGTTCCCACCTCTTTAACGATAGCTTCAAGGGCAATATCTAAAAGCTTTTCTTCATCAAGTTTTGAAGAATCATAGTAATTACTTATAATATTTTTATATTGCTTTATAAACTCTGAAAGTTCATTACTTTCTGTTTCTTCATCAAGCTTACCAATACTAATAGTTTCCGAATATTTAATCTTACCATAAGAAATACCGGCCATAATACTAAAAGTACAAGTTATAAGAACAATGATAATTACTTCACTTATTTTAAAACCCGATTCTTGTGGTTCTTTCAAGGTATCACCTTCTCATCTTAATTATTTATAATTGTTTTTTAAAATATCATCTGCAGCGACAATACCCGTTGCCGCAGCGGTAACGATATTACCAGCCTTACCAGCGCCATCACCAACGAAATATATACTATATTTATCAAGTTTAAACTTATTATTGGTCTCTATTTCATTACTGAAGAACTTAATCTCAGGGCCATACAAAAGGGTATCATCGTTAGCTACACCAGGGATAATCTTATCTAATTTATCTAATCCTTCAATAATGTTTAAAAGAATGCGATGTGGTAAGACAAGCGCCAAATCACCGGCAACACAATCTTTTAAAGTTGGTTCAATAAAGCCCTTATTGATCCGATGCCACTCACTACGACGACCTTGACGTAAGTCTTTTAAAGTTTGAATAATTGGTTTACCATCACCTAAAACATTGGCAATCTGAGCAATACTCTCACCATATAGCCTAGTGTTCGTCACTGGTTCTGTTAAACTTACCTTACTGATAAAGGCAAAATTACTATTTAGTGATTTCTTATCTTTTAGGGCATGCCCATTAACACAGATATAGCCATAATAATTTTCTTTAGTTACATATCCACCAGGATTAGTACAGAAAGTTCTTATTTCATCACCATAAGTATCAGTTTTAATAAAGATAGTTGGATCATAGATAATATTACATAAATCTTCTAATATCTCTTTACGAACTTCAACCCGAACACCGATTTCAATACTTTGTGATAAATAAGGGATATGATAGCGATCCGCAAGTTCTTGAACCCACTTTGCTCCCGTCCGGCCTGGCGCAATAATTAACTGTGAACACTTAAGTTCTTGTTCTTTACGGCCTTTCTTGAAAATAACGTGATGTTCATTTTCCTTAACGGATTTAATATCAACAACATCAGCATTATCAAATAAATCGACATTATGTTCCTTTAAGTAGCTACAAATACCATCAATATATTGGGGTAGATGATCACTACCTAAATGTTTTTGTTTGATAAGTAATAAGTTAGCACCAGTAAGAGCAACTTTTTTCTTAATAGCTTCCGCTTCAGCCATATTACTAGGATATACTTCACTATCCATATGAAACTTGTTAAATATTTCTTCCGTATAATCAATTAAATCATAAGCTTCTTGTTGTCCCATATATTTAAACAAATCAGACTTACCTAGTTTAGGGATAAAGTTTAACTTGCCATCGGAAAAAGTTCCAGCGCCACCATAACCACTTAAGATATTACATGGATTACAGTTAACACAAGCGACCTTATCACGATTCATTGGACAATAACGATTTTTAACTGTTTTACCTTTATCTAAAACAGCGACCTTTAATTTATCATTTTTTAAGGTTAATTCATAAGCGGCAAAGAGACCGGCTGGTCCTGCCCCAACAATAATAACATCATAATTTGACTGCATATAACCACCATTAACATTATATCATACTTGTGGTATAATTTCGATAGGTGGTTTTATGAAACAATTTAATATGCTTGATGAAGGCTTTATCTGTGAGCATTGCGGTGAGAATGTTCCTAAACTCAATTATACCGCAAGAGATCATTGCCCTTTTTGTCTATATTCTAAACACGTTGATATTAACCCCGGCGACCGCGAAAATAGTTGTAAAGGTCTAATGCGGCCTATCGGTATTGAAAAGTTTAAACACACCTATAAAATAGTTTATGAATGTGATAAATGTCATATGCGTCATAAAAATATCGCCGCTAATGATGATAATATGGATTTAATTATTCAACTATCTGTGCAAGAAAAAAAGGACTAAGTCCTATAATTTAAAAATGTCATCAACATCTAGTCGCTCGCGGCTAGATTTTTCTTTAGGCTCTTCGGTAGGTTCCTCTTTTTCTTCAGAGCTTTCGCCTAATTTATCAAGAGCTACTAAAACTTCGTCTTCATCATCAACTGCTTCTTCATCCATAAAGAAGTTTTCTTTAATCAATTTTTCAAAGTCATCTTCCTTATCAGTATCATTTAAAACATCATCATATAAATCGGTCGCATCAATCATATCTTCATGATGGTCAAAATCTTCTTTCGCTAAAACCGTTAAAGCTGGTGTTAAATCTTCTTCTTTAACACTAGTTTCTTCATAATGATAGGTTGGGGGTAAATCTTTCTCTTTATTTTTTTCTTTAGTTTTTTCTTTTTTAGGTTTGGGTTGCTCTCGAACTTCTCCCATATCTCGGTTACAATCAGTATAGTAGCCAATAGCCGCCATAATGAAAATAGCAACAACACAGACAATGACAATTGTCCAATCAATATTAATGTCTAACATATACACGATTATCAACCCCATAACCTATTATAAATATATCAAAAAAAAGATATTTTGACAATATCTTTTAACTGGTCAAGTAATCCTCACCTTTGAATGGCTCGGTCCTTGATAGATTAGGATAATCCTGTTGTCTTAATACTTCATAAAGCGCTAAAGCTACACAGTTAGATAGGTTTAACGCTCTAATTTTGTCATTCGTAGGAATTCTAACGCAACGATCTAAATATTTAGCTAATATTTCTTTAGGAATACCAGTACTTTCTTTACCAAAGATGAGATAGATGTTCTTATTGGTATCAGAATAATCAAAGGAGCTATGAGGTTTCTTTCCATAACGGGTAAAGAAGTAAAACTCGCCCTCATTTTTTGCTAAAAAATCATCAAAATCATCATATAAAGTATAATCACAGTTTTCAATGTAGTTGACACCACTTCTTTTGATCGCTTTATCGGATAAAGCGAAACCTAAAGGTCTAATCAAATGAAGATGCGCATAAGTACCCGCACATGTCCGCATAATATTACCGGTATTTTGAGGTATTTCAGGTTCAAATAAAACAATGTTAATCATTTTCGATAACCCCGTTACGAACTAAGAAACTCTCAATCTCTTTAATCGTATATTTATCTTGACTAAATGTCTCTAAAACCTTGCCATCTTTATAAGCAATAAAAACAGGATTATTATCTTTTAGTTTATATTTTTTGGTAATGTCTTTATTATTTTCTATATAGACAAAATATTGTTGAATATTATGACGTGCAATCAAGTTTTTTATCTCTTTTTCTAACTTTTTATTAGTTTCATCATTCGTATTAATATATAAAATAGCGTCAGGGTGTTCCTGCAAGTAATTATCCAAATCGTCTAGCATAATTTCATGGACAATCTCTTTCACATAAGAAGAATAAACTTCCTTTTTGTTAGCGTTATATAAGTTCATTAAAACAAAAGTTATAATAACGACAACAACAGCCATAATTAATACAAAAAGATAATTTTTTTTAGGTATCTCACGCATTTTCCCACCTCATTATAATTATACCATAAATACCCCTTTTTTATCAAAATAAAAGAACTCATTAGAATTCTTCTGGGTCCTTTATTTCATCAATTGTAACGACAGGAAGTTCAACTTGTTCTTCTGCCGCTAGTTCTTTAAATTTTTCTCTAAAAGCCGCTAATTCCTTAATTCGTGAGTCGGGATATATACGTTTACTATTTTTAATTGCATCGTAAACATCAACCATCTCAACATAAGGCTTATTTTGATATAAAGCATGGGAAAAAGCCGCCGTCAGTACCGAAAAAGACACATCGGGATACATCGCGCCCAAGCCATAAACACGCTTAAACTCACTTGTTGCTTCAACGATAGACTCAACTAGTAAGCGGGTTACATATTCATTATATTTAAACTTAATACCCGTTTGCTTCTCTGTTTTAGGTAATGTTTTCATTAAAACTTCGATTGTCGTAGGAATATCCTGTTCTTGAACATCAACGCGGTCAAAACGTCTTAAGAAAGCTCGGTCACGAACGATATATGTATTATATTCAATATCTGTTGTCGCGCCAATTAACTTAACTAAACCACGATCAATAGCCGGTTTTAAAATGTTAGCTAAATCCATTGGCCCGCCCTCTTTACTACCGATTAAGGTGTGAATCTCATCGATAAAAAGAATCGTTTTTTCCATATTTTTTAACTCATCAACAAGAATTGTGATAATCATCTCTTCTTTACCATTATATTTAACTTTACCTAGCAAAGAAGATGAATTAATCTTAATAACGCGGTATCCTTTTAAACGATCAGGAACATTATTATTAATAATTCGGTAAGCTAACCCTTCAACAATAGATGTTTTACCAATACCAGGCTTACCAACTAACAAAGCTGATTTTTCAGGTGTTAATAAAATAATGGTCATTCTAGCTATCTCATCATCACGCGCAATAGCGGGATTAGTTATATAAGTTTTAGCCGTTAAGTCTTCACCATACATTTTAATAACGCTAAGGTTAGTATAATCAACGCGTCTTTCATCATCAGAAGATGCTGAAGGCTCATTTGGTGGCACAGGCGCACTACTTGTAGGTTCGATAGGTTCACTACTTACTTCGGTTGGAGTTACTTCAACTTTATTTTCTTCTTGATTTAAAGCATCACTTTCCATCTTATCACCTACTTTGATTATATAATAATGGCACAAAAAAAGAAAGTAATTTTTATAAAACTTCCTTATTTTTTGTAAACTAATAATTGTTCTGGTAATAAATAAATATTATCGTTTTGATATAACATTTCTTCCGTATTCATACCTAGTCTTTTACTAGCGCTATTTAAAGTATCATCTTCTTTTGTAATAATAACCTTAACATTTTTCTTTGGTACCATTATTTCTTGGTTAGGATAAATATAATCATCTTTGTCTAGGCCATTAATATTAAGTAAATCGATTAAACTGATGTTATATTTTTGCGCTATAGCATATAAATTATCACCTTTTTGAACAATGTAAGTATCAAACCAATCATCATTTTGATTATTAGGAACAATAATCATTTCCCCAAAACTGATATAATCTTTACCATTAATATCTTGAAGTTCTCTAACCGTTGTATTAAACTTCTTCGCAATACTCTCTAAAGTATCACCAGTTGTAACTTTATATATTTTATACATAATCCACCTCATTTTATTATATGTAAATGCATAAAATAGTGTGAAAGGATGATGGAATGAAAAAGGAATTACCACACTTATATCATGGTAAAATTAAAGAAGGAGCTAGCCATAATCGTAATGCTTCCTACGGACTGAAAGATGCTTTATCCGTTCGTGAGACAATCAATAAGTTATTTCATGAAAATGTAATCTACAAGGAAGATGTTGAAATTGAAACAGCTAATGACCAAATGACAACGAAAATTATTGGTCGCACCCAAGATCACATCGTTACCATCAACAATATCGTTATTCGGATTGATGATATTAAAAGAATTAAGGTTTTAAAATAAAAAACGAGCTCGCTCGTTTTTTATAAACATTCAACATATGTATCTGATAAGCAACGTAAGCAGCATACACAGTTTAAATTCATTGTGAAGAAAGAATTAGTTGCCGTATATGGGAATTGAGCACCCTCACCAGCTGGCGCCAAAACACGGAAAGTACAACTACAACCATCTAATTTTTCAACTCTAAAGACACTTGAGCAGCCTGTACCTGTACAATCTGTACTATCCTTTTCAATTGGTAAGCTTAAAGCTTCTCCATTACATAAATAAAGTTGAACAGGTCTTGTGTTGCAAGTTAGTGAACTAGTCCCACAACCTAGAAATCCTCGATCACAAGTATCTAAACAGGTTTCAGAATTGCATGCATTTTGTTGTAAAACGCTAATAATAGCTAATATTTCAGCTATTTGTTTGCAAGAATCATTATCGTTATTACACATATTAATCCACCCTTTCTGATATAGGATATTCCACCAACTATAAAAAGTGTCTATTAAACACCCATCTTGGGTCAATATATTGATTATTTAAGTGAATTTTAGTACAATTATTGTGAGTGATGAGTATGGAAAATAACGATTGTATTAAGGAAAAAGATGATTACATCCTTCAAAAAAATCCTGATGGTACCATCATTACCGTCCGCGATTTACAATTACAAGTACTAGAAATTATGGATGAAATTCATCGTGTTTGTGTTAAAAACAATATTCGTTATGGCCTCATTGCCGGATCAGCCCTAGGCATTGTTAATTATAAAGGATTCATTCCTTGGGACGATGATATTGACGTTTGTGTGGTAAGAGAAGACTGGGATAAGTTTATTGAAGCTTTAAAAAAAGACTTAGATCCTAAGTTTTACTTTCAATGTTTTGAAGTTGATTCTAAGTTTAACGTTATCAATGGTCCAACGATGAAAATAAGGAAACGGGGTACTTATCTTGAAGAAGTAAACTTCCTTCTTAAAAATCGTTGTAAGAGTGGTAATGGCATATTTGTCGATGTCATCATATATGATAATAGATCTGATAGCAAGTTTAATGATCAAGTTCATCAAATATTTATGAAATGCTTAATGCCTTTTTATGTCTTAGTTGATAACTTGCATATTCCTCATAAAGCTTTCTCCCGTTTTATTATGTGGTATGCGAAGAGATATGGAAGAAAAAACAAAAATAGTCATAGAGTTTCACAACCAATATCTGTTCCTTGGGAAAAGTTTTTAAAAGATCCCATTTTCTTAAAGGAAGATGTCTTTCCATTCAAGCTTTATGATTTTGAAGGACGTAAGTATTATTCATACAACAATATTGAAAAGATTTTAAAAGAATGGTATGGTCCTAACTGTCTTAAAAGATGGAATGGGACAAAATGGGAAGAGACCCTTGATATATCTAAAAGGAAACCTAAGCATGTTGCTTACATCAGTTTAAATAGTGAAGAAAAAAATAAATAGGAGTGGTTAGATGAAAACAAAGCCTAATTACAAAATTGGTTTTATCATAGGATCAGCTTTAATTATTATAGCTATTCTAATAGGTATAATCTTTGAGCATGATATCGCTTTCATATTCGGTGGGATGGGCGTTGTCGTCTGTGGCATTACGGCTCTTATTTATATTAACAAAGGTAATGAATAATTACCTTTTTATTATAAGAGATACCATACTAGCTAAAGTAAGGCCTAAAATGACTGCATAGGTTTTCGAATGATGATGTTTAAAACAATAATCAATAAAATGAGAAATAATTAAAGTACCTAGTAGTGCTCCGATACCAAATGGTATCAATTGCTTAAATGGAAATAAATACAAATTAGAAAACATATTCAACACTTCGTCATATAAGCCTAAAGACATAAATAATGCTGTCCCACTAATACCAGGAATAATCGTCGTAAAAGCTTCAAGAAAGCCCATAAAATAGTAATTATGAAAAACATTTAAAGAAGGTATCCCTAAAATAGCAAAATAAAGAATAAATGTTATAACTGCCAGAACATAGTCATGTGTTTTTTTTATAATCATCGGAAGGCCCGTCGCAATTAAAACGAAAAAGATAAAAAGAGTCGGTATATAATAATTATCAAGAAGATAAATGATGATATGGCTACCAATTAAAATGGCTAAAATAATACCTAGACCTAACTTGCCTAAATAGTAAACACTCGTTTTAAAATCTTTAAAAAAATTATTGATGGAAGCAATCATCTTTTCATAGACCCCTAATCTTATGGCTATAATACTTCCACTAACTCCGGGAATTATTTTGCCTAAACCAATTAAGAAACCTTTTATGACTAGGTCCATAACATCACCTATCTAATTTTATGATAAAAAAAAATAATCATACGTGATTATTTGGTAAGACTATTAAAGTATCCGTTATAGACCGTTCTTGTATCGTTAACAACCATAAAAATAGTATGATCATATTCTTTAACAATACGCTTTAAATCATTAAAACGTAAAACACTAATTTCCGTAAATAGGAGCATCCTCTCTTCATCTTTTAAGCCACGCGCAACCATAACAACAACGGCAAAGCCTGCTAAACGAAGATGGTGAATAAGTTCTTCTTGGTCTTTTTTAATAATAATTTGAATACCTAAAGTTTCCTTGCGGTTAAAAAGACGAGCGAGCAACCCGCCAATATACGTTCCACTAGCAAACCCACCAGCATAAGAAACCGCTACCCAAAGACTATTAATATCACTATTTAAAGCATCTTTAACTACTAAAAACCAAACTAAAACCTCAAAAAAACCAATTAAAGAAGCTTTAACTATTTTATCCTTAACCGTTAAAACGGTCCTAATCGTTCCAAGTGATACATCTAAAATACGAACGAGAAAAACTTTAAGACACAAAAGAACTAAGTTCATCATCTCACCTAGTTCTATTATGTACAAAAAAGATCTATTTTTTCATAGATCTTTTTATTTATTACTATTAGATTCCGTATTAGCGTTACTATCACTATTACTATTACTATTGCTGTTACTGTTACTATCACTATTGCTATCGCTAGTATCTGTTGTTGTAAAATATGAAATCAAATAAGTTAAAATAGCTTCACTACCTTCATAGGTCTCGGAAATCTCACCATCACTAACAACAACTAATGTTGTATCTTTTACTTTAATATTATTTAAATCTTTAAGTTCAGATTTATCCGCTAATAATTCTTTATGACTATCTTTACTTAAATCGATATAGTAAAACTCGTATGGGAATCCACCTTGTTTGAAACTATTGATAAGAACATCATACTGACTATTACTTTCATCATCAGCTTTATCGAATAACAAGAAATAGTTTTTGGCAACCATCTTAGAAACACTACTATAGTCAATATCATTAGTTTTTCTTACATCTACTGTCTCAGTAGATTCTGTATCTTGACTATCTTTTTGCTTTTTAACAATAAAGTCCGTTAAGAAATAAAAGGCAACTAAAACAATAACAATAACTAAAATGCTGATAATAAGTTTCTTAATCGAAAACTTATTTTCTACTTTCTTTTCTTCTTCTTTGGTTTTTTGCTCAATTAATTTTGCTTTTTTCATAATATCACCAAAGATATTATATCATAAAACCCCTTATTTCCAACATTATTTTGTAATTGAGGCTGAGCTTATCGATTTGGCCACTGTCATCATTTCATCTTTATCTAAGTTATCAGCTAAAACAGAATATTCAACGCCATTACTCATCCAGTTAACGGAATAATCAGTAATAGCCCCAATCGTATCGATAACAATATCCGGTTCCCCATAAGTTATATTTTGTTCTAATTCTTTACTAACAGTAATGGTCTCTTCCACAAGAGTGAATGATTTATCACCTGTAAAAGTTAAGATAACCCTCTCACCGTTATCCTTACTAACCCGGTCTTGGCTAGTTAGATAAGTATTACTTGGTAAATACATCGGATAGATAACATCATCAATCGTTTTAGATACTGTACTTTCTTTAGCTGAAGCATCAATATTGCTATTTAATTCAAAGATATTATCATCAAGACGAGGATTTTCTTCAAACTTAGTAATCGTAAACATCATTGCTACTTCATCATTTTCATTATATACTTCAACTTTTTTCAAATTGTTCTCTTTATCAAAATAAACCTTTTGTTTAACTAAAGCCGTATTCGTTGAATAATTTACTTTACTTGTAAAAATATGTTCTTTATCTTGATGTTCATAAGTTCTTTTATTGTCACTATCAATATCATTTATTAAACGTTCTAAGATATATATTTGGGAATTATTATATGGCCAATCACTTTGAAATTTAAAACTCTTATTTAAAGACGGCGTTAAAACATATACACTTTCCGTATTTCTTAAAATAATTTGTTCGTGATTATTTACTTTATTAACCAAGCTAACGCGGTATAGATCATCTTTCTTATAATTGACAGAAACATTATATGTATATGTATCATCACCATTATACATATTTAATTCTCCTGCCATCGTATAAGACTCCAAATCTCCTAATTTCTTTTTAATATCTTTTAGGACATCGGATTCCTTATTCCCACAACCAATTAAAAGAAAGCTAAATAATAAACATAAAAATTTTTTCATATATACCTCTTTTCATTTAATTATATTAATTCCTATCTTAAATATGAAAAAAAGCTACCTTAAGTAGCTTTCTACCTTAAGTAGCTTTTATTTATGATCAGGATTTTGAGGCTTATTAGTATAGACCTTAACTTTATCTTTAGTGCCATCTAAAGTAGTTGGTGGGTCTAAAGTAAGATTAAATGGTCTCTCTAATTTAGGTTGGGCAGTTGATGGATCCGCCTCTTCTTTAGCTTCAATTTCCTTATATGCCTTAACACTAGAAAGATAACTTTCTAATTGTGCCTCTAAAGCACTATAGCGTTCAGCTGGGACAGCCGCTTGAATACGAGCCATATTATCTGTTATTTCCGCAATATTACGTGTTAATAGAGCGTGGAACAAATGGGCCACCGTTTCTGAAAGATCTAAAGCCTGCTTTTCCGTACCTAGGCCAATGCTGATAGCGCTTTCCATACCAATAAATGGTAATAGATGCGTTCGGCATAATTCTAAGGCATCAGATGACAAAGAATGATCAACAATTATTTGAGTCACTTTAACAAATTCTTGTGTCGCTAACGCCTGCATTGTCGCAAATCGTTGAGCTTTCGAACGCATAATTCGTAAGTTCCCTTCCGTTGTAACATATTCATCAAACTCATCTTCCTTTTCAGGTGATAATGTTTGTAACTTAGCTTCCAAAGCAGCAACAGTTTCATCAAAAAGACGACGATGCTCAATAATTTTAGTGCGATAAACAGAAAGATATTTACGGATATAATCATAGCCGATTGTCTCATCAGACAAAGTTTTTATACAATCATCAATGTCCTTTTTAACCTTGTCTAAAAGTTCTAAATCAAGTACGGGTTCTTGCGTTGAAGCCAAAGCTATCTCTTTTTTAGGTCTTGCAAACAAACGACCAAATAATCCTTGGGTTTTAGGTGAGGAATCTCCTTCTTCACTAGATTTCGATTTAGAATATAAACTGCTCATCTCATCGTTAATACGTTTTAAAGCTTCTCCCGTTTTATCTTCTTCTGCTCGTTTAGGTAATTCATCATATATAAACTTTGTGTGTTCTGACAAATCCGCTCCAAAGCTTATAATACTTTGTAAATCATCACCATCAATGGTACTTATTGTTTGACCGCGAAGTTTTTCTAAACGTTCTTCTTTCGATAAAACCTCAACGTGATAAGCTAGTTTCTCCACTTCTTCCGTTAAGAAACCATAATTTCCTCCAAGGCGTTTAGTTATTGTTTCAATAACTTTACTATCACTGATATTATCTTTTAAAAGATGAACAACAACGAATCTAAGATCGTCACAACTATGACGCTCATTAATTAAATATTTGACAAAATGTTCATAGGCCACTTTATCGTCAACTTCTTCTTTAGCAAGATTATTCATAATACTAGCATCTAATCCGACAAGGTCAAGAATCGCAGCTAAGGTTAAATTATTATGTTCAAAATAATCGCGAATATATTTAGTCTTTTCATCAGCATACATAGATAATAACAAGGCTAATTCTTCCGCGTCACCATCACTAGTAATAAAAGAAACTAATGAACTATCTTTTGAACTTTGTAATTTATCTTTGATACGCTTAAATAAAGCCGTCGCATTATCCATATATGTGGTCGTATTTACATCCCAATATTTCCAAGCAGCTCGTCTTTTACTGCTTAAATCTTCCTTTGCTTGCTCTTCTTCATAAGCTTTAAATAATTTATCAAAATCTTTTAAAGTATCATAAGATAATGAACTTGCCCCTAATACTTTGGTCATTAAGATAGTCGAACTTAATTCCTTATTAAAAGCATTAGCTAAGATACTTTTAACATCAATTTCAGAACGTTTTTTATCTTTATTGTGACCACCAAAGATATAATCGCGGTAATACTCATTAAGAACATCATAAGATATTTGTTTATTGGAATTATTATTAAAACGTGATGGAAGATATTTTTCAAAATGACTTGAATCTAGTCCATATTTTCTTAAGAAATGTCCTAGTTGCTCATAACCCTTAGCTAACGATATGGTATAGATAATCGCTAATGGTTGAATAGCTTCTAAGTCAAGATCATCAAGCATCTGATGCGTAATTGATAGTTGTTCTAGGAAATTAATTGTTTGACTTGGTAAGTCTTTAAATAGCTCACTACGTAAATCATTAATACGTTTCTTTTCAACATTGGCCATATATTTATCTAATTGCTTTTTAAAATCTTTGTCTAGAGAAGTATGGGCTAACTTCGTAAATATTTGTTCCATAATAATACTACGATTAAAATCACGATTACAAAGATTTAAAATGATACCTTGAATCTTTATTCTTTCCCGAAGTTGACCATGATTGGTACCATCAAAAACGAAACGTTTAAAGCGTGACGTTAAAATATCACCATCGACTTTCATCGCTTCAATCTCTTCCTTACTAAGAGTTATATTAATTAATTTTAAAACATCTTCTAAGGTAATACCATTTCCTTCAAAGAAAGTACTAACGGAACCCTTAACATAGTAAGAAGCAATAAATAAAGCTAGGGTGTCGGCATCATCTTCATCTAATAAAATATCTTTATTATGCTTACCTTCTTGCATTCGCTTTAGAAGTAGTTCATATATCTTAACTGTAAGTTCAATAAACTCTCTTGTCTCATATGGTAAATCTTTATAAAAGTCATCCATTAACTTTTGACTTTTTTGTCTTTTAACAACAACGATTTCTTCTTTTACTTTCGCATCGACACCATTAATACTACTGATGTCGCCACCTAAAGAAGATAGTATCTTTAAAGGCTCCAAGCTACCTATTAACTTACGATCAAAACACTTTTCAACTAAGTCACCAACCGTTATCTTACTTCGGTCTTTGGCATCTTTCAAGAAAACATTAAACCATTGTAATAAAGTAGCAATTGAAAGTTCACCTTGGTTTGAAAAATAGAAGTTACTTATACCTAAAGCATTTTTAATCGCGCTAAAACTAAGATGATGATTGGTTAAATACGCTACTAAAGCACTTGTATAATCGCTTTCATCAGATGATGAAGTTAACTCTAGTAACATTGCTATAGCCACTTTATCTTCGCTAGTGGAAGTATGAATCCAAGAATTATTAGAATAGTTTTCCATATTCTCTTCCATAAGTTGGAACTTTTTACAAGCATTCTCAATCCGCGTTACGACATCAATAGGTACGCCATCAAAAAACTCTTGATATAGTCTTTGTTCTAAAGACTTCCTATTAGCTTTAACTAATATTTCTAAGTTTTGATAAAACCTATCAACCTCATAATAACCACCAAATGTATAAGCAGCATAACTTGTACTATTGATACTAGATTTTAAAGTATTTAACATATTTAAAGGAATATGTGAAGGTGGTAGCGTACGATATTTTTCAATAGCTGTTAATTTAGGTAAGTAACCGCTATAATGTCTAAAAAGAGATTTACGTTCTTCAAGGGATAATCCAGATCCATGCATCGCCATTGTTGGCCGGTAATAACCAATTTGGTTTAAATAATTAGCATATTCGTCACTAGACTCATACAAAGCCTCCATCATCGCTAAAAAGACGATGTGGCTTTCTTCCGTAACTTTTCCCTCTCCAACTTTAACAAAGAAATTATGAGCTTCAAGACTATGAAGAATCTCTAAAAGATTATCGACATATGAAGCCGTTTCCTTAGGGACAATTTCCTTAAACTTATCATAACTTAAACCAACAAAAGTACTGCTCATACTACGCCTCCTAAGTTGTTTATCTTATCATAATTAGTTTTTAAAGTAAAGAAAAAAGCCACTTAATGGCTTTATTCTCTAATTAACTTAATCTTAACTACTTCTGGACTAATGACAAAAGTTGTTAAACGTGCATTAGCTGTCCGTGGTCTTATCTGAACTGGAAGTTCATAAGTACCCGGTCCTTTACCCGCTAATGATGAAACATCAACGTATACCTCGATATCCGCACTTGTTAAGGCCTTACATACATTTTCCGCACACGTTGGCTTAATTAATACTTCGGCATCAGATGAACTAGCAGCTCCAGCTTTATAACCATCTGGTTCATTTAAAGCATCAATCTTAACCGTCATATTGTATTTTGATGATGAGACACTGTTAGTAACATTAACCTCAACATCAATCCGGTTCGTATTCATCTTTTTAACGCCAGCTGGTTTTGGTATTTCAACAGTACCTTTATAATTACCGGTTAGATTACTTGCATCAAAGACGATATCAATACCTGTCTCAGATAAGTTATCTAAAACCTCTTCCGAGCCATAGACAACAACAGTATCTTGACTGAAAGTATAAGAACTGATAGCTTTACCGAATGGTAGACTATTCTTTTCATCAATAACGAAATTAAGTGGTATCGCTCTTGATGATGAGTTAATCGTTATCGTTGCGACTGGCTTTGTAGCGTAAGTTATTTCAACATCAACAATATTACCTTCGGCATCATAAGCTCTTAAAATGATATCTTCAAGTTTTTGCTTACCGCTATCTTTACTTGTTAATTTATCAACATCAATCAAAGCTTCAACCGTTGCGACTTGTTTTAACTTATAGCCAGCTCCACTGATAACTACTTGATCAATATTTAAAGATACATCAGAAATATCTAAGGCATTATCCAAGTGATCATTGTTGATAACATTATATGATAAAGTTCTGTTTTCTGATTCTTTTAAATAAACCACAACCCTAGCTTCTGATGGGTTAACACTTGATTCAATCGTTTTAAGGTCCCCACTATCATACTTTAATTCAACTTCGTAAGTACCAGGTTCCGTTATATCAGTTAAATCAACTTTAACATTATGCTTAGCTTGTTGTTGTTTAGCGATATAAAGATCGGCTTTACTACCCATTAAAGTAATATCAACCGTCTCAGGTATACCCTCTAAAACAAAGCGTTCTTCATTATAATCAACTTCGACTTTTTGATTACGGAACATTTCCGCACTTCGATTATTAAAGACAATCATTTTTTGATCAACAACAATATATAACGCTATCGCTAAAAATAATGATAAGAACAATAAAGTCGTTTGCTTTGATAAAAAACTTTCTAATTTATGACTTGATTTATCAAAATAACTTGTTATCTTTAAAACAATTCTTGTAATGGGAATAACAATATATTTATCAAGCGTTTTAATAATTCGACCGAAGAGACTAGTTTTCTTTTTCATTAGTATCAGCCTCCTCTTCGTTTAATTCATCTTCATCTTCATCAATTAACATATTATGTTTTGGTTTAAGTTCATTTAAAAGAAGAATCTTTAACTCATCTGAAGATAAGTTGTATTGTAATTCGCCACCAATCGCACAAGATAAACGGCCTGTTTCTTCAGAAACAACTAAAGCAATACAATCCGTAATCTCAGAAATACCAAGAGCAGCCCGGTGACGGGTACCTAAACGCTTATTAATTTTCGAACTATCACTTGTTGGGAAAACAGCTCTAGCGCTTGTAATACGATCCCCTTGAATGATAACCCCACCATCATGAAGAGGGTTATTTGGGAAAAAGATAGTCACTAATAATTCACTTGAAATATCAGCATAAATCTTTTTAGACTTTTCAATATAATCATTTAAGCTTTGGTCACGTTCAATGACAATTAAAGCCCCTGTTCGCGTTTTACGCATCGCATCCATCGCCGTAACGATTTCATAGACAACTTTTTCTCTTTCATCAACCGTTAGGACTTTATGACGTCCTAATAATTGACTACGGCCTAACTGCTCTAAAACATTACGAATTTCCGGTTGGAAAATAACGATAAGCGCTAAAATTCCCCACTCTAAAACATAATTTAATAAGTAATCAATCGTTGTTAATGAGAAAAGATAACTTACAACTTTAAGCGCTAAAATAAAGATTATACCCTTAAAAAGAAGTACCATTTTAACGTTTTTACGCAAATTTTTTAGTGTATAATATAAAACCATCCATACTAGTAAAATATCTACAAAAATACGGATGTAATCTAAGGCTTTTACAAATGTCATAACATCCCTCCAGACGTCTTTGGTATTTATAATTATAACACACTATTACTTAAATAACAATTTAATATTTAGCCATCAATATCTGTAGTGTTACAATTGATGTGACACCGATAAGTATATACAAAAAGCGATTGATCCAGTAAAATGTTAATTATCAACA
>CANPYM010000021.1 GCA_947588685.1 uncultured Bacilli bacterium
CTAAAGCTAAGAAAGAACTTTGTAAGACGATAACATCTAATGAAGAAGATGCTAAAAAATGTTTAGCTAATGAGGAAGTTAATACCCAGGTAGCTTATAAGTACAATAATAATCTCTTAGAATGGGAAGGTAACTTAAAAGATTCGAAAGCTCGGCAAATGCTAATTCTTTTGATAGCTATTATCATTGGTATTATTATCATTACTAGTATCTTTGTTATTCGCAATAGTTTTATGATTTCCATTACGGAAAGATATAAAGAAATTGGAATGTTAAAAAGTATTGGCGCTACACCTAAACAAATAAGATATAGTGTTTTAATGGAAGGCTTATTAGAAAGCATTATAGCTATTCCTTTAGGACTTGTTATGGGTGTACTCAGCATTTATCTATTATGTCATCTTACTAATCATATTATTGTTACTAATCATCTTTTTGATCTAACGAATAATTTCTTTGTCTTTAAAATTAGTTTTATAACTATTTTAATAGCGATAATTATCTCATTTGGAACAGTTATCTTATCAACTCTTTTACCAGCTAAAAAGGCAAGCAAATTACCACCCATTGCCGCTATTAGAGAATATAAAATGTATAAAATAAATAAGCGTGAATTAAAAGTGTCGAAATTGACAAGTAAGTTATTTGGTATTGGAGGCGTTATTGCTAGTAAAAACTTAAAACGTTATCGCAAAAATTACCGAACTACAATTATTTCTTTAGTTATAAGTATTGTTATGTTTTTATCTTTTACATCAGTTATTGGCTATTTTATGGGTTCAGGAATGAATGAAGATGAGAAAAGAGCTAATTATGACGCAACAATTCATCTTAGTTCAATATATCAAAGTGAAATGAATGAAGATGGTAGTGTAAGTTATAATATGCCTAATGGCTTTGAATATAACATTTATAAAAAAATAATTGATATGAATTTAAACGGTATAAAAGATGTTATGTTATTTGGTGCGACATCAATTAAGGTTGATACGAAATATTATCTTGATGATTATAAAAATTATTTAGAGCAAAGCCCTTATTATCAATTAGATGAAAAGACTAGTATTGAGGATACATTATTTATTGTTCCAAAGCAAACGTTTAACGAATTAACAAGTAATTTAGATATTGCTGATAATGAAGTAGGAGTTCTTTTAGATGACTATCTTACAGTTGATGGTAAAAATTCTTTTAGAGGCCGTATGACAAATTTTAAAGTTGGAGATGAAATAAAAGTCTCTTTAGGCTGTGATAGCGATGATGCTTGTGAAGAGAAAGTTACAGTTAAAGTTTTAGGATTAATTGATACGAAAGATATTTTAGCTGGTAAAAGAAATGGTTTCTTTATTAACGAAGATAGTTATCCTAATTTGAAAAAATATATGTATTCGGCTAGTATTTATCTTAATTATACAGATATTAATTCTCTTAAAGACTATATTAATAAAGTTAATCATTCAAATGAATATGCTTCTTTTGCCATTAGTGATCTTAAGACTGAAAAAGAACGTGAACAAGCAACAAAAATGTTAGTTAATATCTTTTGTTATGCCTTTGTTATCATTATTACTTTAATTGGTGTTACAAATATTTTTAATGTTATTACAACTAATATGACGTTAAGAAGAAGAGAGTTTGCTATGTTAAAAGCTGTTGGTATGACCGATGTGGAGTTTAAGAAAATGATTCGTTTAGAAAGCTTTCTTTATGGCTTTAAGGCTCTTGTTGTTGGTGTAACATTAGGATTAGGACTATCTTATTTGATGTTCAAATTAGCTTTAGAAATTACTAATGATACAGAGTTAGTTTACCACTTACCAATTGTAGAAGTTTTAATAGTAATTGTGGGAACTTTCATTATCATTTATATTACGATGAAGTATGCTTTAGGTAAAGTAAATAAGCAAAATATTATTGATACAATTAGGAATGATAATATCTAAAAAGGCTTCGGCCTTTTTATGGTATAATGGAAGTGATAAGTATGAAAAAGATATTATTATTAGAAGATAATGAAGCTATTATTATGGGTTTAGTCTATGCTTTAAAGCAGGTCCCTTTTATGGTAGAAGTATGTCATAATAAAAAAGAGTTGATAAAACTGAATATTAAAGATTATGATTTACTTTTACTAGACATTATGTTACCAGATGTAAATGGCTTGGATTTGTGTAAAGAGATTAAGAAGAATTATCAGATTCCCATCATTTTTTTAACGGCTAAAGATGAAGAAGAAGATATCGTTTTAGGCTTTGATTTAGGATGTGATGATTATGTTACTAAACCTTTTAAAACACGAGAATTAATCTCTAGGATTAAACGTTTAGTTGGTGAAGAAAATGACGTAATTAAAGTGCAAAACGTCAGTTTAAACTTAAGCCTTAACAAAGTTTATGTTGCTGATAAAGAGATCTCTTTAACAGCTTTAGAATATAAAATATTATGTCTTCTTTTCACGCATCGTCATCACATTATTACTAGAGACTATATCTTAGAAAACATCTGGGACTATGATGACAAGTTTGTTAACGACAACACCCTTACAGTTTACATAAAACGTCTGCGTGAAAAGCTTGGTAATGATAATATCATTAAGACGGTTAAAGGATTAGGATACCGGGTCGATGATTATGAAGAAAGATAATATTAAATGGTTAATTAAAGTTATGCTGATTAATGTCATCATTTTAATCGGTGTGATGTCGCTTACAACTTATTTTTCTTACCGGTTATATGTAAGAAATGTTAATAATGTTATTTTAGGACTTATTGATGTCAGTGAAGAAGAAGCTATTCAAATTCTTAATTCTGATAAGCCTAATTATCAAAAGGCGGATTTAAGTAAATATGGTATTAGTGAAGATAATGCGGTTATTAATAGTATGCAACATAGTTTTTATATGAGTGTTTTAATGAATGCTATTTTTACCATTCTTATCGAACTTGTCATTACCTATATGATGTATGTTCATCTATCTAAATATAACAAGAAAGTTGCCAATCTAACGGAATATGTTAAAGATATCAATAATGGTCGTTATGAATTAAAAATAAAAGATAATGTTGAAGGTGAGTTATCAAGACTTCAAAACGAACTATATAAAATAACCATTATGTTAAAAGAAGAAAATGTTGCTATGAGTAAACAAAAAGAAAACCTCAAAAAAGCCATTTCCGATATTTCACATCAAATTAAGACACCTCTTACAAGTATTAATATTATTTTAGATAATTTAAATGATGAAAAGATGGATTTGAAAACGCGCAAACGTTTTATTAATGAATTACAAAAGCAAATTAATCTAATTGATAATCTTGTTATTACACTTCTTAAATTAGCGCGTTTCGATACTAATAGTGTGAAGTTTTATAAAGAAGAAATTAATGTTAAAAAAATCATAAAGGAATGTGTGGATAACCTATCAACGTTAGCGGAATTAAAAAACATCAATATTCTTTTAACGTCTAAAACAAAAGCCGTATTTAAGGGAGATTATAAGTGGGAATTAGAAGCCTTAACCAATATCATTAAAAATGGTATTGAACATAGTGATAACGATAAAACAATTCAAATATTTTGGGAAGAAAATGCCTTATATACAAAAATTATCATTAAAGATGAAGGCTATGGCATTGATAGTGAAGATCTTTCCCATATTTTTGAACGTTTTTATAAGGCTAAAACAGCTAGTTCTTCTTCGTTTGGAATTGGTCTTTCTCTTGCTAAAGCTATCATTAACGAGGATGGTGGCGTTATTAAGGTTACTTCTAATATTGGTATGGGTACAACCTTTGAAATTAAATATTTAAAGTGATACTTCCTTTTTAAGGCAAGATATTGTATAATGAAGTTGGTGATTTTATGAGTAAAAAAACATTAATCTTGATTATTTTAGCCATCATTGTAGCTGGTTTGGCGGCTTTTGTTGTTGTTAACAAAGATAGCTTATTTCCAAAAAAAGAACCAGAGGTTAAGGAAGAAGAACCATCTAACACAGAAAAGACGGAAGATAAAAAAACAACGGTAATTGATTATAAAAAGTATCAAGAATTAAGGTCAGGCTTAAAAGATGATGAAACATATGCTATTTTAATTGTTGATTTATCAGATACAGGTAAAAATGTTTCTAATGATTTTAAAAAAGAAGTATTACGTAGTTTCCAAAATCGTAAAAGTGAAATCTATGAAATCGATATCAATAAATTAGATGAAGTATCTTTATCAGGCGTTATTACGGATGTAACGAAAGTAATGAACTATAAAGAACCTAGTCTAACGACGCCAACATTATTAGTTAGTAAAAAGGGTAAGATTGTTTATAAACAAGCAGGTCTTATCTATAGTGATGAAATAACAACCAACTTAGATAAAAACAAAATAGAATAGAGGAATTATGAACGATAATATTATTGAACAAATTAGTAAAGATCTAAATGTTTCAGTAAAACAAGTATCGGCGACATTAAAATTATTAGAGGATGGTAATACCATCCCTTTTATTGCGCGTTACCGTAAAGAAGTTACTGGCAATTTAGATGAGGAAGTTATTAAAGCGATTGGTGAAGTATATACCTATCAGGTTAATCTTTTGAAAAGGAAAGAAGATGTTATTCGCTTAATTGATGAAAAAGGTCTTCTTACGGATGAATTAAAAGATGCTATTATGGCAGCGACGAAATTAGTAGAAGTAGAAGATTTATATCGTCCTTATAAAGAAAAGAAAAAGACAAAAGCGACAGAAGCCATTAAAAATGGTTTGGAGCCTTTAGCAAAAATGATTATGGCCTGTCCTTTAAATGGTAATATATCTGATATGGCTAAGAAGTTTTTAACCGAAAACGTCAAAACCGAAGAAGATGCCATTATGGGCGCTAAATACATTATTGCCGAATGGATTAGTGATAATGCTTATTTTCGTAAATATATTAGAAGTAATATGTATCGCTTTGGTATCTTATCATCAAAATTAAAAAAAGATGCTCAAGATAATGATAAAATATATGAGATGTATTATGATTATCAAGAAGCGATATCAAAGATTAAACCGCACCGGATTTTGGCCGTTAATAGAGGCGAAAAAGAAGATGTTTTAAGCGTTAGTATCGATGTTGATAAAGATAAAATGCTTAGCTTTTTAGAAAGTAAAAATATTAAAAATCAAGATAGTTTTTGTGCGCCATATATTAAGGAAGCTATTTTAGATAGTTATAAGCGTTTAATTTTTCCTTCCGTTGAAAGAGAAATTCGAAGTGATTTAACCGAAAAAGGGGAAGAGGCTGCTATTAATAATTTTGGTAAGAACTTAGAAAGCCTTCTTTTAACCCCACCGATGAAAGAAAAAGTTGTTTTAGCTTTTGATCCGGGCTATGTCAATGGTTGTAAGTTAGCTGTTATCGATAAAACCGGTAAATACTTAGATTCGACCGTTATTAAACCATTTTTAAATGGTAATACAGATGAACGTATTAAAGCTGCTAAAAAGATTGTGTTAGATCTTATTAATAAGTATCATGTCGATATTATTGCGATTGGTAATGGAACGGCCTCAAGAGAGTCTGAAAAGTTCTGTGCAGAATTAATTAAAGAGAACAATTTAACTTGCAAGTATGTTATTGTTTCGGAAGCTGGGGCATCTATTTATAGTGCCTCTGATATTGCTATTGAAGAGTTCCCTGATTTAGCTGTTGAAAAAAGAAGTGCCGTATCGATTGGAAGACGTCTTCAAGATCCATTATCCGAATTAGTTAAGGTCCCACCATCAGGCATTGGGGTCGGTTTGTATCAACACGACGTTAGTCCTAAAAAGTTATCCGATAGTCTTGACTTTGTTGTATCTAAAGCTGTTAATAGTGTCGGTGTTAATATCAATACGGCCAGTCCATCTCTTCTTAAATATGTATCAGGCATCAATAAGAAAAATATTGATAAGATTATGGCTTATCGTAATAGTGTCGGAAGGATTAACTCTAGAGAAGAAATCAAAAAGAAAAAACTTCTTACTGATAAAACCTATGAACAAGCGATTGGTTTCTTAAGAATTACGGAAGGCGAGAATATTTTAGATGCAACGGCTATCCACCCAGAAAGCTATGATGTGGCTCTAAAACTATTAAAGGAATTAGATTGCAATCTAACTGATGTTGGGTCTGATAAATTAATTGATAAATTAAAAAATATTGAAGCTAAAGACTATGCTTCCAAATTAGGTACCGATATCTATACTTTAGAAGATGTTATTGCCTCCCTAATGAAACCTAACCGAGATCCTCGTGATGAAATGCCTCAACCAATATTAAAAAGTGATGTTTTAGATATTGCCGATTTAAAAGTAGGTATGAAATTACAAGGAACAGTTCGTAATGTCGTCGATTTTGGAGCTTTTATCGATATTGGCTTACATAATGATGGCTTGGTTCATATATCAAAAATATCTAAAGATTATATTCGCCATCCATCTGATGTACTAAGTGTTGGTGATATCGTCGATTGTTATGTTGATGAAATATTTAAAGATAAAGGTAAGGTATGTTTATCTCTTATAGAAAAATAAAGTGGCGTTAAGTCACTTTTTTATTAAAAAAAGCATATAAGAATGGATTATATGCTAATTTAAAGAAAAAACTTTGTTATTATTAAAGACAATTTTATCATTAGTAATATATTTAATATCTTGAAGATGCTTTGTAAGCTTTTCCTCTTTCTTTATATCGATTATTTCTACATATTCACACTTTATATCTTCATATTTTTCACATTGTTCTTTATTAGTTGCTTTCTTTTTTGGCTTTAAACTATAAAATGCTTTATTAGTTTTTAAATAATATTTATTGCCATTACTCAAATAAATGCTTATAATATTTTCTTCACTAGGTATAGGATTATCTTCTACAAGTGTACCCTTTTTTTCATAATTATCATAATAATTGTCACTATTAACCAAAAATTTAGTAATGTATATTTTATTTTCATTATCTACATATACAATTCCATTTTTAAGTTTAAAGTCATAATTAAATGTGCTTTTTAAATCTAGACTTCCTTTTTCAATTGAATTATCTTTATCATAATAGCCCCTGTTTCCTTTATTATCATAAAGGGCATAAATTTCAAAATCTTCGTATTGAATTCCAATAAGATTAGATACGCCTTCTATTTGTTTATAATTCGTATCATTAGAATATAATTTGTCAAAACTGACACTATAAAAATTATTATCTGTAACTACTAAATTACTTTGTGTCAAAATAACATTTTCATTTTCAAGACCATTTATAGTGTTAATGTAAGTAAAATCTTCTTTAGTATCTTTATTTTCAGCCTTATTTTCTTTATTCCCACAACCACATATACTTAATAAAATAATAAGACTTAACATAAATAAACTGCTTTTCTTTAACATACCATCACTCGTTTTCTAACATACTTATTATAACATCTTTTCATTAAATATCTTATATATTATACACAAAAAAGACGTTGCCCCCTGAGCAACGTCCATAAAAGAATAAAAAGGGGTTGGCTAGTGTGATACTAGCTCCAATCCGGCATTTCCGAATTGGTACCTCATATACTAATCCAAAAAGATGTTAATGTCAAGCATTTTTTTAAAAAAAATGAAATTTATTTAATAATCCTAAAATGTGTTATAATATATGGCATAATTTTAGGGGGAGTTATGCAGCTAAGAAAAATACTTATGATACTAATACTTATATTATGTACTAGTTGTAAAACAAAAAATAAAGAGGTTGTATGCCGATATGTTGATATGGAAGATATGAGGAAAGCATATTTAAATATAACTCTTACATATGATAATAATAAGTTAAAAGAAAAACTTCATGCTAAATATAAATATGAAAGCATTTCAAAGGCTAATGAGAATTATCCCGAGGTTGAAAAAATACTGGGCGAAGAAGAAACCATTAAAGTTCATCAAGAAGATGATGCAATAATTGCTGAAGGCGAAAAACTTGATGATGTCTCTAAAGATGAATATGCATCTAAAATCGCATATTATGAAGAATTAGGGTATACTTGTAAATAGGTATTATGATATAATTTAATAAGAATGGAGGACATATGAAGAAGACTTTATTATTAGGAATAATTGCCGTAATGTTAGTTTTATTAACAGGTTGTGGTAAAGAAGAACATATGACTTGTACAAAAAACCATACTATTACAGGTGTGGAAATCATCAATACGACGGAGCTTACGTTTAAAGATGATTATGTTAGTAAAAAAAAGGTAACAATGGATTCAACTTTTTCTGATGAAGAAGCGGCTGAAGCTTTTGTTAAGAATTATGAAGATCAAGAAAAATATACTGTCAAAAGAGATGGTAAAAAGGTATCTATTTCCTATTTAGAAAGTGCTGAAAAGACAGATATCAATAAAAAAGACACTGTTTTAGAGTCGATGGATGCCCAAGGATATACATGCAAATAAAATTGGCATATGCCAATTTTTTTGTTATAATGATAGCGAGGTAGATAGAATGAAGAAATTATGCTTAATACTTATATTATTATGTTTTATTAGTGGTTGTAAAAAAGAAGAAAAAGAAGAGACAAAGGTTTTAGCGACCGGAGAACTTGTCTGCGCTTATAAAGAGAATCGAATTAAAGAAGATACATTATATACTAGTTTATATCAATATAATTTTAATGATAATGGCGTCTTAGAGGAACTTATCGATGCCGAGCGGATTGAGTTTGTAGGAACTGATGAAGAGATTAAAGAAAAATATTTAGAAACAGTTGATGAAACACTTAAAAAATATGAGAATATTGATGGTGTGACAGCTACGAAAGAAATTGAAGATGATAAGTGCACAATCCTTATTAAAATTGATCCTAAAAAGTTAAAAGATGAATTAAAAGAAGATTATATGGTTAATTATGACCGCGTTAATACCTATAAATTATTTACGGATATGGGTTATACATGTGAACAGTAAAAAGTAATGATACATTACTTTTTTTGTTTAGAAAAAAGAAAAGTTAATCATAATGAGGATAGGTGATAAATATAATTTTTTAGCAGATAGTGATTGACAGTGCTAAAGAAAGATGATATACTTGTTTTAGCACGACCGGGTTAGGAGTGCTAAAAGAGGTGGTAGTTTGTTAACCGGACGACAAAAAGAATTATTTAAAATAATTGTTGAGGAATATATTCAAACGGCTAAACCTGTTGGCTCAAAATCTATTTGTGAGCGTTTGAACTGTTCTAGCGCAACCGTTCGCGCGGAGATGAGTAATCTTGAAGAATTAGGTTTATTAGAAAAAACGCATATTTCAAGTGGCCGTATTCCAAGTGAGAAAGGTTATCGCTATTATGTCGATAATATTATGGAGCCTAAAGAATTATCTGGTGAAGATATGCTTAAACTTCAATGTATTATGGATAATAAGTCGTTAGCGCTTACGGATGTCATTACTAAGAGTATGGAAATCGTTGCTGAGATGACTAATTATACGGCTGTTATTTTAGGAAAGTCATCAAAGGATAACTTAATTAGTAAAGTTGAAGTAATTCCCATTGATGATAAGAAACTTGTTGCCATTGTCGTAACTGATAAGGGCCATGTTGAACATCGTAATCTATATTTAGAGGGTAAAGTATCAAGTATGGATATTGCTAAAACAGTTGAATTAATTAATCGTTTGATTGCCGGAACACCGATTGATGAAGTTGGATCATTCTTGGAGTTCCAAGTTAAGCCAATTATTTCAAACTATGTTGAACGTCATGAGATTTTATATAATGCCTTTTATAATGCCTTTAACGATTTTACAAATGGGCATGTTAATATGGCGGGACGTGTTAATATGTTAAAGCAACCAGAGTTTAGTGATGCTGATAAAATCCGCGAGATTGTTAACAAGTTTGAAGATAAGGATATTGTTAATCATATCAAAGAAGAAGGCAATGGCGTTAATATCTACATTGGTAGTGAGAATAACTTTGATGATGATGTAACGGTTATTAAAACCAAATACACCATTGATGGTGAAGAGGGAACAATTGCTTTGATTGGTCCTAAACGAATGGATTATGACCGCGTTATCGCTCTTTTAAACTATATAAATGAAAACATTAATAAGTAGGAGGGATTATGAAAGAAGAAATAGAAAAAGAACTTCCGAAAGAGGAACAGGCTAGTAATGATGCCCAAAAGGCGCCAGAAAGTAAACCAAATGAACCTTTAAAAGAGGAAAAACCTAAGGTTCACGAAAATAAAAAAGTTTCCAAAGAAGATAAACGTCATCTTGATAAATTAAATGAAGCTTTTAATAAGATTAGCGAATTAGAAGATAAATTGATTAGAAAAGATGCGGAACTTATTAATTATCGGAAACGTAAAGAAGAAGAAACAAATCGTATGCTTAAGTTCTGTAATGAAGATTTAATTAAAGAATTACTACCAATATTGGATAACTTTGAACGAGCTATTCAAGAAGATGATACGAACTTAACCGAAAGCGAAAAGAACTACTTAACCGGCTTTAAGATGATCTATAGCCATTTAGTTAATGTAATGGAAAAGTTTGATGTTAAACCTATCGATGGCTCTAATAAGCCATTTGATCCGGTTTATCATAACGCTATTATGTTAGAGAAGAAAGAAGGGGTACCATCAGGTATGGTAATTGAAGTATTACAAAAAGGATACTTACTTAAAGATAAAGTAATTCGTACAGCTATGGTACGAGTTAGTGAATAGGAAAGGTGATTATTTATGAGTAAAACAATAGGTATTGATTTAGGTACAACAAACAGTTGTGTTGCTGTATATGATGCTGGTGAAGCAAAGGTTATTGTTAATGCTGAAGGTGAAAGAACTACGCCGTCAGTAGTAGCATTTAAAGATGGTGAGATTAATGTCGGGGGTATTGCTAAAAGACAATCCGTTGTTAATCCTGATACCATCAGTTCTATTAAAAGATTAATGGGTACGAAAGAAAAAGTAAAAGCTAATGGTAAAGAATACACTCCAGAAGAAGTTAGTGCTATGATTTTAGGTGATTTAAAGAAAACAGCCGAAGCTTATTTGGGTGAAAAAGTAACAAAGGCTGTTATTACAGTTCCAGCTTACTTTAACGACTCTCAACGTCAAGCTACTAAAAATGCTGGTAAAATTGCCGGTTTGGAAGTTGAAAGAATTATCAATGAGCCAACTGCTGCTGCTTTAGCCTATGGCCTTGATAAGCAAGATGAAACGCAAACCGTTTTAGTATATGACTTAGGTGGTGGTACCTTCGATGTATCTATCCTTGAGTTAGGTGATGGTGTCTTTGAAGTTAAAGCTACTAGTGGTAATAACCATTTAGGTGGTGATGACTTTGATGAACGTATTATTGAATATATCGTTAAAGACATTAAAAAAGAACACGATATTGACTTATCTGATGATAAGATGGCTATGCAAAGAATTAAAGATGAAGCTGAAAAAGCTAAAAAGAACTTATCAAGTTCAACTAAGACAACAATTAGCTTACCATTTATTGCGCAAGGTGTAAGTTATGAAAAAGACCTAACAAGAGCTAAGTTTGAAGAATTAGTTGACGACTTATTAGAAAGTACTTTAGAGCCTGTTCGTAAAGCTTTAAAAGATGCTAAGTTAAAAGCTAGCGATATTGATAAAGTATTATTAGTTGGTGGATCTACGCGTATTCCTAAGGTTCAAGAATTAGTTAAAGATGAATTAGGTAAAGAACCTTCTAAAGGTGTTAACCCTGATGAGGTTGTAGCGATGGGTGCTGCTATTCAAGGTGGTGTCTTAACGGGTGATGTTGCTGATATCGTCTTACTTGATGTTACCCCATTATCACTTGGTCTTGAAACATTAGGTGGTGTATTTACAACTTTAATTCCAAGAAATACAACTATCCCAACAAGTAAATCCCAAGTTTTCTCAACGGCTGCTGATAATCAACCGGCTGTTGATATCCACATCTTACAAGGTGAACGGAAGATGGCTGAAGATAATAAGACTTTAGGTCGTTTCCAACTTACGAATATTCCTCCCGCACCTCGTGGTGTACCACAAATTGAAGTTACTTTCGATATCGATGCTAATGGTATTGTTAATGTTCGAGCTAAAGATTTAGGTACAAACAAAGAACAATCAATTACCATTACGGCTTCAACTAACTTAACTGATGATGAAATCGATAAGATGGTTGAAGAAGCTGAAAAGAATCGTGAAGCTGATGAAAAACGTAAGGAAGCAGCTGATACGAGAAATGATGCTGAACAAATGATTTTTGCCACTGAGAAAGCTATTAAAGACTTAGGTGACAAAGTTGATAAGAAAGATAAAGAAAAAGCCGAAGAGCAAATCGAAGACTTGAAGAAAGCTCTTGAAAAAGATGATGTTGAAGACATTAAGAAAAAACAAGAAGCTTTACAAGAAACAGCTATGGCTCTAGCTTCTAAAGTATATGAAGAAGAAGCTAAGAAACGTGAAGCTGATAGTAGTGAAGCATCTAATGAAGAAAAAGAAGACAAAAAAGATAAAAAAGACAAAGATGTAATGGATGCTGAATACGAAGAAAAATAAGCGAAGTTCTAGGTAACTAGAACTTTCCTTTTATAGATAGGAGAATATATGGAAAAAACACGCATAGAAATTGATGATAAGTATAAGTGGGATTTAAATGCTTTGTATGATAGTGAAAAAACTTATGAAGATAGTTTCTCAAAATTGGATGAATTATTTAAAGAAACACTAGCTTTTAAAGGGAAGATTATGGAGAGTAGTGATACTTTATATAATTTTTATCAAGCTTATGAGAAAATGGAACGCTTAGCTTTAAAGATGTTTATGTATGTTAATTTACTAGCTGATACCGATACAACGAATACACATTATCAAGAATTGAAGATGCATTTTGTTAAGATTTATGAGGATATGGAAACAAGTTTATCTTTCATTGTTCCTGAAATGTTAGAAATGCCATATGATAAGGTTTTAGAAATGATTGCTTCAGATGATCGTCTTAAACCATATAAGTTTGATTTAGAAAAAACTTTTAGATATAAAGATCATACTTTAAGTCGTGAGGAAGAAGAGATTGTATCAAAAGCTAGTAGTGCGTTTGGAACTGGTGATGACGTTTTCTATAACTTTAATAATGCTGATGTTAATCTAGGTACTATTAAAGATGAAAATGGCATCGAAGTAACTTTAACACATGATAATTATATTAAGTATATGAATAGTCCTAAAAGAGAGGTACGAATTGATGCTTTTAATAAGATGTATGCTTATTTTAAGAATTTTAAAAATACTTTAGCAGCCTCTTTAAAAGGTAATATTAAAGAAGATTTCTTTAGTAGTGAAGTTCGCCATTTTGAGAGTCCTTTAAAACAGAGCCTATATTCTGATCATATTGATATGAGTGTTTATCAAAGTTTAATTGATGCGGTTCATGCTTCTTTACCGTATATGTATGATTATATGGCTTTAAGAAAAAAATTTTTAGGATTAGATGAGGTGCATATGTATGATATCTATGTCGATATCATCTCTGCCCCGCAATCAGATATTCCTTTTGAAGAAGGTAAGAAAATTATCTTTGAAGCTTTAAAGCCTTTGGGAGAAACATATTTAAATGATTTAAAGAAAGCTTTCGATGAAAGATGGATTGATGTTTATCCAAGCCAAGGTAAAAAGTCTAGTGCCTATAGCTGGGGATGTTATGATTCATATCCATATTTACTTCTTAACTATAATGATTCGAT
>CANPYM010000022.1 GCA_947588685.1 uncultured Bacilli bacterium
TGGTTACAGAATTAAAACATGAGTATAATAAAAGTACAATTATAAATAAATATCAATATGAAGAAGCAATAAAAAAACTAATTGATAATAATAACCACTAGGGTCAATTTCAGGCGGCGATGGTGCTGAAGTTATCTATGCCCTTCGCAATAACGATACCTTATCAAATAGTATTCTAAATGAACTATCTAAGTCTGGGCAAAACATCCGTAAGGCATACCAGCGCAAATCAATGATAAATCCTAATAATGACTACTATTTTATGCAAAGAAATACCGGTGATACAGAAAGCATTACAATTGAATATGGCTTCCTTGACAGCACTAAAGATGATGTTAGTCAATTAAAAAATAACTGGCAAAAATATGCGGAAGCTGCTGTTCAAGGCATTCTAAACTATATTAATTCTAGTAATGATTTATATGTTGTTAAACCAGGTGATACTTTATATAGTATCGCCCACAAATATAACACCACAGTAAATGAAATTAAAAAGCTTAACAATCTTATTAGTGATGAATTAAGTGTGGGTCAAAAATTAAAATTGCCAGTTACGCAAATTGAAGGAGAATATTATATCGTCAAGCCGGGCGATACTTTATACTCAATAGCTTTAAATAATATGCTAACTGTTCTAGAACTTAAAAGGCTTAACAATTTAACAAGTAATGATTTATATGTTGGTCAAAAGCTTCTTTTAAGATCTAATCAAGAAAATATAAATACTAATAATGAAAACACATATATCGTCCAAGTAGGAGATACATTATATAGTATTGCTAAAAAATATGGTATATCCGTTGATGAATTAAAACAAGCTAACAATATTACCAATAATTTATTATCAATAGGTCAAAAGTTAATTATTCCGACTTCTAAAAACATATATATTGTAAGACCTGGTGATACTTTATATCAAATAGCTAGTTTAAATAATACAACAGTTCAAAAACTAAAAGAGCTAAATAACTTATCTAGTGATCTATTATCTGTTGGTCAAAATTTGTTCATATAAATTGAAAAAGCAAGCATTATAGCTTGCTTTTTTTACATATTATATCCAGCAATTAATGGGAAGATAAACTTTAAACAAAGGATAATAATAACGACAATGGCGCCAATAAAGATTATTTTCTTTCTTGTATCAGCTTTATCCATTTGTTTATCACTTAAAACATCATCAGTCAAATTATTGCTTCCACTTGCGTTGCTATCCAAATCTCCAGCATTGAAACTAGGAACAAATCCGCTACCATTGTTTGAATTATCAAGAACAATATCTTGAGTCGTATAAAGTGGTTTGTTTTCTGGTTGTTGTGGTTGAACATCGGTTATATCTTTTGATTCAATTCCATATAAAGCATTATAATCAAAAGTAACGTCTTTAGCATCGCCCTCACCCTCATCATTTACAACAGATTGTTGTACAGGTGTATTATCTACTTTTGCTCCTGACAATCCCGCATTAATATCAGCTATACTTGTAGCTACTGGTCTAATAATAACTTGTTTTTGAGGCATTGCCATTGTTTGTGGAACAGCCATCTCTTCGCGACTAGCAGCCATTGGATTAGGTGCGACTTGCGTAACTGGTGTTGTTGGTAATGGTTGTGATACAGCTGGAGCCTGAGGTACAGGAGCAACTGGTGCTTGTGCTACCTGTTGTGCTTGAGGCATAGGACTAGCTGGCACTGGTGCGGCCACAGGTGCTGGTGACACTTGTTGTGGTATAGGTTGTTGCACAGGCACTTGAGGTACACTCATTTGAGGTTGAACTGGCGCTTGAGGTACGGGACTAACTGGTGTTGGTGAAGTTACAGGTGCTGGAGCTACTGGACTAGCAGGGGTAGTAGCTGGGCCTGCTGCAAATGGATTCATTTCCATACTGGCATTTTGATTATTATTTTCATTCATATAACAATCCCCTTTCGATTATGCCGCTTTAGGCGGATTTATATTCTTTTTGACAAGCTGCTTACTTTTAGCTTTTTCTTGAACAGCTTGGTTTGTATCTTGTGAGATAACTTGATATACACCATCACGCTTCTCTATTGAATACACTACACTATTATCATATATTATTTTGCGATTTAAATCAATATCTACTGGATGTCCAATTTGTTCTTCAAATGCTTTAGCAACTCTAGCTATTTCTTGTTCTTCGCCATTTTGCTTTGAAATATCAAGGTTACTAGTACTTTGTTCATTTGGAGTAATCTTAATATTATCTTGCATATATTTGAAAACATCTAAAGAATTACGATTGCCATTTTCTTGAAATTGTTGGTGTTCCTTTTGAACATCACGCATTTGATCAGCTATATCACGGGTTTGTTGACCAGTTTCAACAGTACGTACTTCTTTAGTCTCATCATCATAAAATGATGCATATTCTCGGCCATTAACAGTCGTTTTTTCTAATTTGCTTGTATCTAACTTAGTTTTTTCAGCCTGTTCTTGTTTAATCATCTCTAGTATTTCTTTATAGGCATTATCGTCCATAACAAAATATCCATGTGTTCTAATGATACCCAAAAGATTTCGATCAAATTGACGTACTGATGGACTTTTAGTTAGTAACTCATCGACGCTTTTAATGCCTTCTTTTTTCATATATGCTTCAATTGTTTGTTTAGCAAACTCTTTACCAGTTTTTTGCTTATACATATCAATAATGGACATATTCCACCTCTATTATTAATGACATTATAACATATTACTCTATTTAGGATAAGCTATAAAAACAAAATAATACCTTAAAAGACACAAATTTTACACAAAAAAAGCTAGTAAATATACTAGCTATTTAGAAATCATATCACAAACAATATTACTTATCTCCGTAGGATTATCCAAAGGAAGGCCTTCAATTAACCGAGCTTGAGCATATAAAACTTTAGTATACTTCTCTAAAGCATCTTTATCGCTTGTATATAAATCCTTTAATTTTTGCGCTATTGGATGACTTTCATTTATTTCTAGGATAGCTGAAGCCTTAATTTTATCTTCTGTTGGCATAGCACGCATTACCTTTTCCATTTCAATAGAAACAGGTCCTTCCGTAGTTAGACATACTGGATGTTTTTTAAGACGGCTTGTAAAACGAACATCATGAACATCGTCACCCAAAGTTTTATGCATAAGTTCAAGTAAGTCTTTATTGTCCTTGTTCTCTTTTTCAATTTTCTTACTATCTTCTTCATCATCAAGACTTAAGCCTTCACTAGAAACATTAGCAAACTCTTTGTTATCATAGTTCATCATAGCTTGAATAGCGAACTCATCGACATATTCCGTTAAATATAAAACATCTAAATCTTTTTCTTTGAATTGTTCAATTTGTGGCATTAAATCAATCTTATCTTTAGATTCACCACAAGCATAATAAATCTTGTCTTGATCATCTTTCATATTGGCAACATATTCTTTTAAAGTAATTAATTTCTTTTCTTTAGAAGAATAGAAAAGTAATAGATCTTGTAATTCATCTTTGTGAATGCCAAAGTCATTATAAACGCTAAACTTTAGTTGCATACCAAAGGCATCAAAAAACTTTTCATAATTTTCTCGATCGTTCTCTAACATATCTTCAAGTTCTTTTTTGATTTTCTTCTCAATATTTTTAGCAATTAATTGAACTTGATGATCCTTTTGAAGAATTTCCCTTGATATATTTAAAGATAAATCACTACTATCAACAAGACCCTTAACAAAGCTAAAATAATCAGGTAATAACTCCCCACACTTATCCATAATTAAAACGCCATTAGAATATAATTGTAAACCCTTTTCATAATTTTTAGAGTAAAAATCATATGAAGCATGGTTAGGAATATAAAGTAAGGCATTATAGCTGCATAGTCCTTCCACACTTGTGTGAATCGTCTTAAGTGGGTCTGCATAATCGTAAAAATTATTGTGGTAGAAGTTATTGTATTCTTCTTCGGTTATTTCACTTTTATTCTTTTTCCAAAGAGGTAACATACTATTAATCGTTTCATTTTGAGTAATGACCTCATATTCATCTTTGCTACCCTTTTTTAACTGTTCTTTTTCAACATCCATTTTAATTGGATAGCGAATATAATCAGAATACTTTTTAATAATTTCTTTAACTTTATTAGCATCTAGATAGTCACTAAACTTATCGTGTTCTGTATCTTCTTTGATAGTAAGAATAATCGTTGTTCCATAACCATCTTTGGTAGTTTCACTAATAGCGTAACCATCTGCGCCATATGACTCCCACATATTGGCGTCTTTACTACCATAGGCTTTACTTATAACTTGAATATGATCACTAACCATAAATGCTGAATAAAAACCGACACCGAATTGACCAATTATATCTACATCTTTCGGTTTATTTTCTTCTTTAAAAGCTAAAGTCCCACTTTTAGCGATAGTTCCTAAATTGTTTTCTAACTCATCGGCTGTCATACCACAACCGTTATCGCTAATAGTTAAAGTTCTTTTTTCTTTATCAATACTAACATTAATAGCAAAGTCATCAGGATCAACTTTAACTTTTTTATCAGTTAATGAACGATAATGAAGTTTATCAATCGCATCACTAGCATTAGATATTAACTCTCTTATAAATATTTCTTTATTGGTATAAATTGAATTAATCATTAAATCTAATAATTTTTTAGATTCCGCTTTAAATTGTTTCTTTTTCATAATCCATCTCCCTAACAATAAATATTGTAATACTATCTTTAGCACTTGTCAAGTGGAAGTGCTAAAGGGTGATGACATAATTTATTGCCTAAATCGTATGATATTATAGAGGTATTTAAATGAAAAAAGTATCTTTAAAACTTTTATCTATTATGCAGTCTTATTATTTTAGCTTTTTTAGCATATTAGCTATTTTATTTACCAATTATAAGGATTTTCCTTTTATGAATTATTCTTTTTTAATTGGGCGTAAATTATTTTTTATTACCCTTGCTTTAGAGATAATTTTATTAAATTATGTTTTCCAAAAAAGTGTTATATACCTAAGGGGTAATGATCATACTCGCTACCAGTTTCACTTACTTTTAATCGTTATATGGAGTTTTCTTTTCTTTACTTATCACGAATATTTATTAAGCTTTTTAACTATGCTAGGAAGTTATTTGCTGCTAATTCCTTTATTAAAACTTTTTCATAAAAACAATTCTCAGGCCTTTAAATTAAGTATTATCTATTTTATTTGGCTTAGTTATTTATTAGGAATTAATTTATTAATACTTTTTTAAGGAGATAAGATGGGATATATTGAATTATTATTTGTTAGTATCGGTTTAGGGATGGATGCTTGTGCGATGGCTGTATGTAAAGGGCTATGTATGAATAAAATGAACTGGCGTAAAGCATTTATTATTGCCATATATTTTGCGACTTTTCAACTTTTTATGCCTATTATTGGTTATTATATGGGAAACTATTTAACTTACGTTAAACAGTATGATCACATTATTGCTTTTATTCTTCTTACCCTTTTAGGAATAGGAATGATTAAAGAGTCTTTTAATACGTTAGATCAGACATTAGATGATGATGTTAGTTTTAAGAAAATGCTTCTTCCCTCTCTAGCAACAAGTATTGATGCCTTAACTGTTGGTATTACCTTTTCCCTATTAGAAGTATCTTTATATCCAGCTGTTATTATCATTTTTGTTGTGACCTTTCTTTTATCCATTTTAGGAACACGTTTAGGGCAGATTTGTGGAGCTAAATATCACGCTAAAGCCGAACTTGTCGGAGGAATAGTTTTAATTATTATGGGGTTAAAACTATTACTTTAAAAATAATTATTTATATTGTATAATCAACTTAAGAGGTGAGATAATGACAGCTGAGATAAAAAAGTTTTTAGAACGCGTTGAAAAATCTAATCCTCAAAATTATCTTTACCTTTGTCGATTTTATTATCAACCGGAAAAATCTCTTGGATCTAGCGAAGAAGAAACAATCGAGAACTACCAAGATTATGGCGATATTAAAGCACTAGTTTTAAACCCTAGTTTTTTCCATTTTTTAACTTTACTAGAAAAAGAACCACATTTCTATAGTGGGTTAAGTTTAAACTTACTTAGAAAATTACGTTTTATTCTATATGATAGTAAAGAGTTTATTGAAAACTATACTCCGGAATTAACTAATCCAGAATTACAAGCTATCTTTAAAGAACGCAAACCTCTTTCTGAAAGCATCATTAAAAAATATAGCCGACTAAATCTTATTAGTTTAGCTGGTATATATTATCAATATGCTTGGATATATGATTTAGATATTTCAAAGAAAGTATTAGATAAGATTAATGTTACTACCTTAGATAATTTACTTTTTTACTTAGCTTTAAGATATGATTTTAAATATTCGCATGAGGTAGAGCCATTAAAAGAAAAAGAGCGTATCTATAATCGCATCAAAAATGATGATTATAGTGACTTCCAAAATTGTTTATTAGCTAAATATGAAGGTAGTAGTAATATTGCTTTCCGTTATTTGGTCTGCGAAAATGCCTTTCTTGATGTCGTTCAAAATGATTTATTACCGCAATATCTTCCTAAAGTTGTCATTGAACACATTATTGAAATATTGACAATTAGTGTTGACTTCAAAACGATGAATGCCAAATATGAAAACTTTTGGGCATTGTATGAATCTTTGGGCAAAGAAAGGCTTAAAAACTTTGACTATGAGCGGGCTAAAAAACTAATTACTTTATTACAGTCTAAAATGGAGCAGCCCAAACTTAAAATTATTAAAGGAAGTAAAAAGCCACAATAAAAGTAATGCAATGCATTACTTTTATTGGTTGTATTATAAATAGTGCTGGTTTATCTTTCTAATCAAACAACTTTTTGATAATCAAATCTTGTGAATGTAAATTATTATTTTTACCCAATAGTAAATTTTCATAAAATTTAATTAAATAACTATTATCTTCTTTTATATTTAAATAATTATTAAAATAATTGCTTCTTACTAAGGCATTTCTAAAATATACTGATTTATCTTTAAACAAAGTATTATCTACTTCATATCCTAGATTTATTAAATATTTTTCTATAAATACTGCTGTGGTTCTTGTATTTCCTTCTCTAAAAGGATGTACTTGCCAAATATTTGATGAAAAATTAGTTATGTTATTAATTACTTCAACAATACTCATTTCTTCATAGTTTTTTCCTTTTTCTAGTGACATATCATAATCTAGTGATTCTTTTAATGTTTTATAATCACCATAAGCTACTGAATCATTATTTAATATTTTTTCATGTTTAGAAAAATCTATTTTTCTAAATTCTCCAGCGAATTCATAAACATCTTGAAATAAATATTTATGAACATACTTGAAATAATCAACAGATAGTTCGAAATTATCAATTTGCAATAATTCTACAATTCTAGTAGAAACTAAGTCGCATTCCATTTCGTTATGATTTATATCATTTTGTTTTTCTTTTTCAATGTAGTATTCTTTTAAATCCTTTTCTACCTGTTCTATAGTTAGATTCCCTTCTACATTGTCCGTAACAAGTTTTTCAAAATACTTAGACGGCTTTAAATTATCTACTTCTTGAAGACCAATTGCCATATCCCATTGTAATTGTTTAACATAATTGCTGGATTTATATTCTTCTTCATATTTATTGATACTAGAATCTAATTCTTTTTCACTCATTCAAGTACCTCCTATCTAATTGAGACATAGTCAAATCATAAATTGTTGCCTATATATGTTACAATAAACTTTTTATTAATGGCTCATTAACACTAAATTCAAAAAACTATTACGAATATGTATTTATGATTAATATTTAAGTTTAATCTTTATTACCCATATAATTATCATTTATTTCGTAATAATATTATAGCATTTCGTTACAATTAAGTAAATCAAAGTTACACTCAAAATAAGTGGTATTTTTGAATGTACTACTTAGAATATAGTATTTAATATCTTTACTCCAATAATTCCATTAAAAGTCTAATTATAGCAACTGGATTATCACTTATCAATTCTTTGAAATCATTAGACATCTTTTTCGCTTCTTCTAATTTTTGCTTTCTTCATGTAAATAATTTGCATTTGTTTCAGAAAATAATAAATCTTGGTATTTTACCAAATAATCTAAATTGCATTTGTTCTCACTGCAACATTTTTATTAATTATAATTAAATTTTAATTAATCTTTACTGATTCATAACAAAAAATCAAAGGTTTTTCACTTTGATTTTTGTTTTTCTTTATATCATTCATCTAACAATTTCAAACGAACAGTTGCCCGAAAGTTAGCATTACTAGTCGTACAAGTGAACAAGGTTAAATCCCATTCACCGCTTTCCATTAGCTCGACATCATCTGTAGATAACCGCTCTTTTTTAATGACCTCATATTTAAAGAAATGACCATCAATATCTTCAAATAGAACTTGATCACCGAGTTTTAATTTTTGGATATGCTTAAACTGTGAAGCATAACTATGAGCCGCAATAATAGCGTTCTTTTGATAGATTGTTCCTTTATATAGAACTGGCGCTATCTTCATATTCTTTTCACTATATTCTTCTAAAACTGGTAATTTAATATTAATACTAGGTATCGTTATAATACCAATATAATTCTTACCATCGATATCAATAGCCGGCATTTTAGTATTACTATCATCTTCATGATTTGTATCAGCACTAGATCTATCTTCAATTTGTGCATCAAGTTTATCTAAAATAACTTTGGCTTTTTTCCCACTTAAATAATCCACTGCAAGATTATATATCGTTGTACCTAAAGCAAGCAATATTAAGGTTATTCCTAAACATCTTAAAATAACTACTAATGTTTTATTCTTCATCAATACTTTTATCTTTCTTTGTATGATTAATCATAATGCTAAGGGCAACTAATACTAAGCCACATCCCAAAAGAACTGGAACAGGCCACCATACTTGACCCGTTTGCGGTAGATGAGGTAAATTATCCTTATATTTATTTGTAATAATAAAGGTATTACCATCTCTTTTAATTTCAACATCATATAATTCGCTTATATTCTTCTCTTCTACTTGATAATCAAAAGCATTATCCAAGTTTTCCCAAGTAAAAGTCCAATTATTAGATGCATCTAATTTTACTTCTTTATATTCATCATAATCATCACTATTTTTAGGAGCCTTTAACAAAGATATAAGTATTTCGTTAGGTCTTGATGCTGTATGTCCTTTGTCATCCCATACTTTAATTACTTCAATATTAACTAAATTATCATAATCAGCTAAAGCATATTTAGGTTCACTTTTAACATTATAAACCCAATTATCACTAATAAGGCTAGGCAAGCTAATAAAGTAATTAATTGGTGTATATAACTGTACGCCATAAACAAGGGGCGTACCTCTAACCAAATATAAGCCTTGCTCACATTCATCAAAATTGATAACACCAGCATCATCCGTCACGCCGGATTTAGTTGGCTCAATTTTATTAGCATCAACAAAATCAATAAAAGTCTTTGGTAGATTTTTCCATTCATTTTCACTTAATTGATTAAAATCGGTATTTAAAGATGCATATGAATCATTAATTGTCATCGCACCATTTTTATCAATATCGGCTACTTTATAGATACTAAAGTTTGTCTCACTTAATGGCGTACCATCAGTAGTTTTAAACTCAACCGTAAACGTTACAGAACTATTTAAATCTACTTGTGGTGTTTTATTAGTTACATATTCAAGTGCCAAAACATTAGATGTAACAAATAAAAGAGCCATTAAGAACCAAAAACAATAGCTTATTTTTTTCTTCATCGAATCACCGCCTTTTATTGAATTTTCTTTTTATCTTTTTTCCTATGATATTTAATATTTTTATTATAAAAGAAGAACGTTATTAATAGGAGTAATAAAATTATAATAATTACTACCATTAAGGTTATTAAATTTTTCCTTTGAACATTTTTGGAGATTTTCTTTGGATTATCTTTTTTAGCCGCATTTAATTCAGCATCGTTGAATTGTTTTCTATGAGCTCCAATTAATAACCGGTGGGTATTAATGCCATAAGGGGTACAAGTTATTAAAGTAAGATAATCTTTATCATCATATATCTTCAAAGAAGATAATGCGTCAGGTTCCACTACTTTAACATCATCAACTTCATAGACTAAATCCAAATTAGCTGTTTTAAGATAAATAATATCGCCTTTAGCTAATTTATCTAAAGATGTAAAAAGTTTAGAACTAGGTAGTCCTCTATGCCCCATCAAAACCGTATGGGTATTTTCACCACCTATCGGTAACGATGATCCTTCAATATGACCAATTCCTCTTTGTAAAACACCTTCACTAGTTCCATGATAAACAGGAAGGACTAAATCTATTTTAGGAATGGTAATAATACTCATTATATCTGTATTACTAAACTTTAATAAATCATCGTATTCGTCATTGGCATCAGCATTAGTTATATTGCGATTATCCTCATAAAGCTTTTCATTATACGTTTGTGCTTCTTTTAGTAATTCATCATTTAAATCGTCATCCTTATTAACGATATCTAAATAATTAGATATTGTTTTTGATTGATTTAAAGACGATATATAATTACTCAAAAGAGGATATAAAATTAAAGATACACCTACTACTAATAGCACTATAATGATGACATCCAATAATCTATCTTTTAATCTGCTTTTTTTCATTTTAATAATCTATTCATGCTTTCTTTTAATAATTAAAGTAATAGATAAAACTACTAAACTAATACCAAGTGCATAAATAACAATAACCCCAATACCACCGGTTGATGGTAATAATATTCCAGGAACATTTTTAACGGTTATAGAAACCTTACCAGAAGTAAGATCTCCTTTTACTTTTTCGTCACCATCAAGCGCTACTGTAAGATCCTTTAACTCGGAAGTTAAAGAGCCATCAACGCTTAAAGTATCTTCAATTACTAATTTTAAATCAGAAATAGAATTATATCCTGGTAGAGTGTATGATTCATTAAGATAATAAGTTCCAGAAGCTAGACCAGCAATGGTTATCTTACCATCTTTCGTTTCTAACTCTGTTGCTGAAGCGATATCATCTTCTAAAACCCAAGCACTAATAAAGCCATTTTCAACTTTGGCATATTTTTTAACACCATTTTCATATTTATATAGCCTAAACTTAACACCAGATAAAGTCTCATTATTTTTACTATTTATTTTATTAATTTCTAATTGATAAGTATATATTGTTGCTTCATCTTGAACTGTCTTTTGTCTGTCACTAGCATGATCAGCATTAGGATTACTAGAATACTCTAACATAGCTGTATTCATATTTCCTATTAATCCTAAAGCAGGATTTAATACCGTTGCATCATAAGTAACAACTATTTTAGTTTCCTCTGTAATATGGAAAGATGCATTAAGTGTAGCTAAATCATCAATAGCAATATCAAGAGTATCATCGTTAGTAATGGTAAACATATCTGTTGCATCAACGCCATCAATTGTTACTTTAAGACTACCTTTAATATAGTCTAACCCACTAGGTAAATTATCAATAAAATGATAGTAATATGTTTTATAATCAGCATAGGTATCTGGTAAGGTTCCCGTTAATTTGAATGTTACTAATGCCCCACTTTCGGCACTTATAGTATCATGGAAATCTTCTAACCCATGATGGCTTACTTGCTTAGTAAGCGTTGGCGCATCAGCTTTCACTTTAATAGCTGTATCATTAGTTACTTTTAAAATATATCTAGTAGCTGCTGAACCAACTTCAATAGAATTAACATCCTTAATGAAATAATATCCAGCATCTAAACCACTAATAGTATGTTTATTTTCACTAAATGATGAATTAACAACCTTATCATCTTGTAAGTATTTGCTAACAACTTCAGCAAATTGCTTAATTTCATCAGCATCATCTGAAGTAACAATTTCACTTAATGTCAAAACAACATCATAAGCATCGCTAGCTTCTATAAAATGATCTTTTAAAAGGCTATCTTGCTTTAACGCCGTAAGGAAAGCACTTGGATCTTCAATACCCGTTCCCCAATCAATATTACTAAGCACACCATCATGAACATTACCTTTAAATATTTGCCAAGCGCCATACGTATGCACACTACTTGATCCCGTTATTTCAATTTTATAGTCGCTAAGAGCACGAGAAAAAGGAACGATAATACATAAAGAAATAATCGTTACAATAAATAATGTGGCTCGATTAATAATTTTTTTCATTTATACCACCTTCGCTATTATTGTTATGCTTTTTTCCCGTGACGAAGTTTTAGGAAAAGACCTAATCCTAAAATAAAGGCACCTAAAACATAATATAATACTATTCCTTTGCCGCCCGTTTCTGGTAAATCAACTAGAGCAGCATCATTAGTGATTGTTATAGAACCATTTGGTAGAGCAACCCTAGCATCAGGATATTTTTCTCTATCAATTTTGTTTTCCGCACCAAAATAGAAAATAATTGGTTTAGAAGCTAAAACATAACCTTTAGGAGCTTCTCTTTCAACTAAAATGTAGTAATTACCTTCCTCTAAACGCCAATTCATAGCTTTTTCAATCTTAAATTTACCATTTTCATCAGTTACAACATTCCAATTTGCTTCACGATAAACATTATAGCCATCTATCGTATCTGTCTTTTCAAGTGGTGAGTCATCCGGTAAAACGATATAGAAGTCAAACTTGGCATTAGGTAAAAACTTAGTTTTATCTTTACTATCAACTTTATTGATTGTAAGTTCAAAGGCTGTACCGCCACCGCCACCAATTGTTGTACTGACATCTAAAATCTCATCATACGTATCACTAGCGCGATTAACATTACCAATTGTTGCTTGATTAGTAACCGATACTTCTTGACCAGTTATATAGGTTAAAGCATCATATTTAATTGTTAAAGCCTTATTATCCGGTACAATAAGTTTAAAGACATTTTCATCATTAGTTTTTTCAACTCTATACGTCTCTTCTAAGCCTTCTTCATTAGTTACTTTTATGGAATCAAAATCGATTTGAATACCGGTACTGGTATCAGTTATAGTTAAAAACTCGCTATCTTTATCTAAATCAACAGCATTTGGATTAATCTTTAAAGTAAAATGAATTAAGTTACTTTGTCCTTCTTGTTCTGCATCCTTTAAAACTCGAGCTGGAAAGAATGGTACTTCACTTTGGGCGTGAAATTGTGCTCCTGTTGGGTCTTCTGAAGTTGTCATCATAGCTGTGTTTTTAACAATAGTATCATTATCATCGCTAGCATGTTCTTTTAACCAACTATCTTTCGCTTTAAGAGTATAGACAAAATCAATACTATCAATCTCCATACGACTATATAAATAATTTTCTGGATAGTCAGAAGCTACTATATCATGAGTACTTTCTTCATGAGAAAGGAGAAAAGAACGATAATTAGCTTGAATACGGCCTTTTTTAAGATCCGGATCATTATATTCTTCTGGACGCCAACGGTCACCTGTCTCATCATTGCCAACATAATTAAATGTTAAATAAGTACCATCTTTAAACTTATAGATAAGCTTTAATGTTCCTTCAACATATTCAAAGCCATCATCATAATCATCGACAAAAGTAACAGAATCACCCCAAGGAGTATAAAATTCTTCACAAATTCTTTTAATAAAATAATAACTTTCAGTATCATCAACATCAATAGATACAGTGTAATCAATTGTATTTTTTCGATTATTTACTACGGCCTTTTTTTCCAAATCATTACCATTGGCAAAATAAACTTCGTTAAAACTTTCATAGTTATTATATCTAAGATCTGCATTATTGGTAATTCCAACTTTCAATAACTCCTCAAAAGTTAATTTTTGGTCACTGCCATAAAAGGTAACACCATCAGATAAATCAATTTGATATTCAAATTTAAAGAATCGATTTTTACCATAAGAATAACTTGAAGTTTCCTTATCTTTATCATAGCCAAAAAAATAAGATGTAGCTGTTGGTCCTTCATTAAAAATTACCGAATTCATATCTTTTGGATCATATGGAGCGCCATTTATTAACTCTTCATTTTTAATAACTTTAAGTTGTTCTAATTTATTTTCGTATTTTGCGATTATAGAATCAGAATTTGTTATGGAAAACATTTCATAATCTTCTATATCAGTGGCATATACTTTAACATCACCCTTAATTAATTGACTATTTAATGAGTGACTTGCTAGTTCATAATATACATTTAAATAGTCATTAAGCCAAAAATTAAAATAAGTTCCTGCCTTTACTTCAGCATATATTCTATATGTAAGTGTTTTTGTGTCAGGATTCCATTCTTGCTTTTTAATAATTGAAACAGTATTAGGAGCAACAGGCGAAACATAAAGAGTTGTAAACCCTCCAGTTGATGAAGGTGTTTTACTTCCATCTAGTCCTATAACATTTCCACTAAATTCAGCTGCATTTATTACTGTCGCATAATATGTACCCGTTTGAGTTTCAACAAACTCCGTTTTGTAATCATAATTAACGATTAACTCATCACCCGCTGATAATTGTTTATATTGACTTGTTTCTTTAATTTTAATCTTAAAATGCATGTTATCAATACATTCTACCTCATAATCATCAGTCGTTAAATCTATTTCTGTTCCTCCATGTTTTAATTTAACATTGATAGATTCTGTTACTATTTTTATTTTAATAGCATCATTATAATAAGGTAAAATATTGTCTTCTATTTCAACGTCATTAAGTGTACCACTAGATACTTTAGCTGTTACTTGGTAGCTTAAAAGTTGTTCACTTCCATTATATGAGCCTATTTTTTCAAGTGATAAGTCTGGATTACTATCTACTTGGAAAGTAAATTTGTGATCGTCATTTCCAAAATTAAATGATTCATCAGGATTCCCTGTTACAGCTCTTACAATAGCTGGTAGATTAAACTCTAACGATAAATCATTTGAAGCTCCTAAGGCTTGTATACCTTGTTCAGTAAAAGTAATTGTTAATAAGCCATTATCATCCACACTATAAGTACCTAAAGTGACAGGAGTTCCCACAAGCGTAACCTCCAATTTCTGGTCAACTGTCGGTGGGACATTAAAGTTTGCTGGAAACTGATAGGTCATTGTATGATTATCAGAGTTAGGTGAAAACTGAGCGCCAACAGCGCCTTGTTCTTTAAAAACTAACTTAATATTATATTTACTTCCAACGTGTAACGTATTATCAACCACAGTGTTTCCTTCATCATCAGTAATCTCAACACCACTCAAAAAATTGGCAAGATTATCGCTATCAATCTCTGCTTCTCTTGTCATCATTAAATTAAATAAACCATTAGTTTTAATACTATTTTTAATATATTTTACTATACGCCCAGTTGGATTAGGGTAAATACTAAAGCACCCAAAAACAAATAAACTGATTGCTAGTATTAAAAACGGTATTTTCTTCCTCACAGCGTTACCTCCAGCTTCAAAAAGTCGATAGTAATGTGTTTTTATAGGTTGTAAGAACAAAACATAATTAAAAATAGTAATGCATATAGATAAAACGTAGGTATTATTAAAACACTCGACTACTATATAAATTATACCTGAAAAAATAAGATAAGTAAAGGAAATAATTCTTAAAGTGTCAAATGAAATTGCGAATATTTAAATTTGCGCTATTTTAATAGTACTACTTATAGATTGAAATAAACATAAAGAGTGCTTTTTTAGGAACTCTATGCTATAATTAGTCTAGGAGAATGATGTATGGAAAAGAAGCAAAATAAAAAAGGAAAAACACCTATTATTATATTAATTATTGGACTTTTACTTGGTATATCCCTAATCACCATAGGTGTATTGAAGCAAAACGAAGGTAAAGAAAAGGAAAGTCAAGAGAGCATCCAAGAAAAACTTGATCTTGAAAAAAAGAATCTTGAAGGGAAAAGACAAGAATTAGAAAAAGAAATAGAAAATAGTCTATCTAAAGAGAAAGAAAATCTTGAAGAAAAAAGGGAAAATCTAGAAAAAAAGGGAATTAAGTATAGTACGTTTGCTACTTATAACGATGGCGAGAAATATGATTTAAAAATCATTACTGAAGCCTTAGACCCTAGCTTTAATTATTGTAGTTTTGACGAATATAAAAGCAATGACTTAACTTCTACATACTGTTCTTTATCTAACCAAACTGATGATAACTCTAAAAAATTAAATACCATTAATAGTGTTTTATCTAGTCCTGTTAGTTTATGTAACCTTGATGTATATAAAAACAATGACTTAACTTCTACATATTGTTCATATCAACAAAAATTAAGTAGTTTTACAAATCTTACTAAAACTAATAACACCGCTAAAAGTATGCCATTTTATATCTTGGGTGGATTTATCGTTATAGTTAGTTTTATCATTGCTACTATTTCTTATGTAGTAGCAAAAAGAAAAGATATTATTTCCTACACTTTAGAGCAAGCTAAACCGCTTTACGAGGAAGGAATGAAAATGACTGAAAAGATCAAAGAGGAAAATCTTCCACCATTATGCCCACATTGTGGCGCTCCAACTAACAAAAAAATTGTATGTGAATATTGTGGTTGTAAAATTGTATGGTAATTATATTTCTTTAATAGCCCTAATATAAAGTAAAAAAAGAGAAGTAATTTCCCTTTTTTTATTTCCTTTTATGGTTTCTATCTTTGCTTTTGCCCCTCGGTTGCATATTCGTATAGTTGTTCAGATGTCATAGGAGCCGCACCAATAAAGCCAACTGAAGCAGCTTGTCTTAACGCTGGTAGAACTTCTTCCAAGTGACTTACACCTCTTTTAATAATTTTAGAAGCGGAACCAGCCATATATGTCGCAGCCCCAACACTACTATCAACGACTCGTCTACCATAATCATTATAAACTCTTACAGCCTCGTCAGCAACCTTCGTTCTTAAAACCTGTAATTGTTTAATTCGTTCTTGAGCTCTTTCCATTATTACTTCTCGGTTAGCCTGAATAGTACTTGCTCGTTCAACTTTTCTAGCAGCAGTGTTATATTTTGCATTAACCATACAATATTGTTGGGTAGCCACAACCAATTGTCGACTTTGAAGTTCAGTAATTAATCGTTCTAAATGTTTGCCACGAGCGGCTGAAATATAACGTGATAAGGCACTTGTCTTAGGTTGATTTTGAGCCAATCGTTGTTGTAATGAATCAAGTTGTTGTTGATTTTGAGCCATTCTTTCATCATGCTTTTGCGCTCTTTTACCTAAATTTAAATCGAACTCATCACTTTTTAAAGTTTCAATTTGAAGATGGAGTGATTGTAATCTAGCAATTTGTGGTATAGGAACTTTTTTACCACTTTTCTTGATTTCTTCAACATCAGCACTTAACTGTTGAACTTCTTTTTCTAATTGTTCAATTTGATAATCTAAAATGATTTTTTGAACAGCTTCAGCATAACTTTCGCCTTCTTTAGGAACATATTCTTTGGCAAATTTTTCAAGTTGTTGTTGAAGTTCTTTTGGCATATTGTCCTTTTGACGAGCTTTGCGGTTTTGATCTTTAACTTGTTGTTCAGCTTTTATCTGTTTTCTTGTTTTATGACTAGCGGGAGCTGAAGCTGGACCAATATTTCTTTTCCCCTTATTATCTTCATCTATGGACGCTTGCTCAGACTCTTTTTCCTGATCTTCTTCAGCTTTTCCCTTTTCTTTTTCGGCAGCTTTAATTATTTCATCAATAGCAGCCTTTTGCTCGTCAGTTAACGTTTCATTTTGAAGCAAATCCTTAGCTTCTTCAATAGTCATACTTCCCGACTTAAGCCAATCACTCAATTTATCTACATAAACTTTTTGGAGTTGTTCCATATAATCATTCATTTTAGAGGTTTGGTCAGAAAAAGTACTAATGTCAGTATTTAATCTTTGAACTAAAGGAACCATTCCTTTATTATCCTTGCTAGATATAATTTTATTAAAATCTGCGTCAATGCCTTCAAGGGTTTGAATACTTGCGTCGATACTAAACGTAATATCATGCATCAAATGACTATCAATAAAACCTGAAAATTTTTCAAGCAAATCGCGCATTTTCTTTAATGATTCAATTCTTTTTTGGACATCATCTTTAAAATTTTTAAAATAATTTTTTCGCTCTTCTTTAGCTTTTTTAGAAGAGTTAGCCCGGGCCTTTTCACCCATTTTTTGTTTAGCATCAATCAAATTTTGATGTAATGCATTTTGAATATTATATGACGCAAAAAATTCTGTAAATGCCGTAATATCTTGATAATCCATACTATTCAACCTCTTGCGCTAAATTTTGAGTTAACATTTGCTCAACAACATTACGTTCTTCTTCAGTAACTGTATCAAGATTATATATGCCATTTTTCAATGTTAAATTAGAAACAAAAATTTGTTCTTGCTTGGCAAAATTGTAGCAAATATACATCTTTGTCGTTTCGGTATCTTCAATAATATCAATAACATTAATCGTCGCAAATTTACCTTGCTTATTTCTTACCCTTAAAGTAGTATCCAATTCGACCATCTCCTATTATCAATTTATAATATCAAGTATTTAAAGTCAATGACATAAAAGCCTAGTTTACATACAAACTGATTTTTATTTACACTTTATTATTAAATAAGTTTATGATAGAATACCTTTAGGTGAGAATATGTTAAAAAAATATAAAGGATTGTTGCTAACATCAATCCTATCTATTTTTATAACACTAGTAATTTTTTACTTAAATGGTGTTTTTGACAACACTATTTTTATGAGCGATTTAAATGCTGAATATGCTCCCTTACTCCAAGGTATTGGAAGAGGATATTTTAATTTATACAATTTTCAAACCGCAATGGGTGATAATTTCATCGGTACTTTCTTTTACTATATGTCTTCTCCTTTAAACATTCTATCGCTAGTTATTAAAGACTTAAACATACTTGTCATCACGCTTGTTCTAATTAAGCTTGCCTTAGCTAGTTCCTGCAGTTACTTGTTATTCAAATACCTTTTTAAAAATGCAAAAGATAGTTATCTAATTGCTTTTAGCTTGATGTATGCTGTATCATCATTTTCCCTATCTTATTACTTGCATATTATGTGGTTAGATATATATGCTCTTTTTCCTTTAATTATTTTAGGGATTGAAAAGATTATTAACGAAAAAAAGCATCTTCTTTATATCATAAGTTTAATGCTTATCATTTTCTGCAACTACTATTTTAGTTATATGATTGTTATTTTCTCTTTTATCTACTATAATTACCGCCTATTAGTAAATAACGAAGATAGTTTAAAGAAAAATGGACAATTTATCATTTTAAATCTTTTAATCATTTTAAGTTCTAGTTTTATTCTATTACCAATTATGAGTGAGATTGGATCTTATTCTAGACAAAATGGCATTATTTTTGGTAATGAAAACATTCATTTTGCTTTCAATTTTAAAGATATCTTCAAGCATTTTATCTTAGGTGATTACCAGGATGTCGAACTGCTTAATGAGCATAACTTTTACTTACATACCAGTATTATTATGGCTCCGTTAATCTATTTATATTTCATAAGTAAAAAAATTAGCATAAGAGAAAAAGCTTTTTCTTTACTTATGCTTTTAGGTTTTATCTTATCTATTAGTTGTAATTACGTTAATTATATGTGGCATGGCTTTGTACCAACAAGTTTTTTTAACGGGCGATATACTTTTATGTTTATCCTTTTTATGCTTATTACGGGTCTTAAAGCTGTATCCAACTTAGATACCAAACATATCCTACATTATCTCATTATAGCTTTATTATTAATTGGTGGGACAATCTTATTAGGTCAATTGACAACCTTTAATATCATCAAATTAGCTATTCTCATCCTTTTGCTTATCATGTTAAAATATAAAGTCTCACCAATCTTCTTCCTTAGTTTAATTATCTTAGAAATGACACTAAATGGATATTTATATCTTGACCGGTTTAGCTTTATGAGTAAAGAAAAAATTAAATATGATGAAGAGAATGCCATATCTTTTATTAAAAGCTATGATGATAGTGCCTTCTATCGCATCGAAGATAATAGTACGGATAGTTCTAACTTTCCTATGCGTTACAACTACAATGGTATTGATTACTTTATGTCGACGGTCAAAAAGCCAATTGTTAATTTCTTAATTAAAATGGATAATAACAATCACGCCTATACTAAAAATACCATTTCATATAACGGCGCTAATGTATTATTATCATCACTATTAAATGTCAAATACTATGTTGAAACCAAAGGCTTAACCAACAATGATTACTATAAATTAAGCCATATTAAAGATAACATCGATGTCTATCAAAATCCTTATGCCTTAAGTCTAGGCTTTATGGTAAATAGTGATATCTTAAAGACAAAACTAAATGATAATGGTCTTCAAAATCTTAATGCTATCTATCAAGACATGAGTGGAAAGACTATTTTTACGCCAATCACATTAATCAAAGAAAATTATCACTATACATTTAGTAATCCTGATAATAAACCTTTTTATCTTCTCGTTAATTTTAATAATTGGCCATATTATAGAGACTTTAAAGTGTATGTTAATAATAAAGGAATAAGTGATGTTAATAACACTTACCTTTATAATGTCTCTAATAGTCCTAGTGACGTTACCATTAGTTTTTCTAGTAATCTTGAAGATATGGAGCATTTTAGTGGTATCTACGCCTATTACTATGATATGGAAATTTTTGAAGAAACTATCAATAAGTTAAAGCAAAATAGTTTAGAGATAAGTGATGTCAAAGCTAATTATCTTAAAGGAAAAATTGATGTTACAGAGAATCAAATTCTTTTTACAAGTATTCCTTATCACAAAGATTTAAATATCTATGTTGACGGTAAAAAAGTTTCTAAAATTAAACTATTAGATACTTTCTTAGGAGCTAAACTTGATAAAGGTCATCATACTATTACTATTAAGTATCAGCCTAAAATACTATATTATTCTTATATTCCTAGTTTAATAGGTATTGTATTACTTATATTATTTACCAAAAAAAGATGTCATTGACATCTTTTTTTAAAATAGACTTAATTGATTTGATTCTTCCATACCATCAAAAATATGCATTACTTTCATTTTATCAATTAACGTGCCAGATATTTTAGCTCGACTTTGACAATCTTCAATACTTAGGAAAGGTGATTTGTCACGTTCTTGGGCAATGTTATTCGCAACGGTATCCCCTAACCCATCAATAGCTGAGAAAGGCGGATATATTGATGTATCATCTTTAACTCCCCAAGAAGTTGCCAAAGAATGGTCTAAACTAACTTGTAAGAACTTAATGCCGCGGGCCGCAGCCTCTAGACATACCTTTAAACTTTCTAATTGACCCATCTCTTTATTAGATGCTTCATAGCCTTTATCTTGAATTTCAATTATCTTAGCTTTGATAGCGTCATAGCCACCAATCATAGCTTCGACATCGACATCTGTCGCCTTACAAGTTAACCAAGAAGCATAGAAATAAACAGGCATATGAACTTTATACCAAGCAATTCTAAAGGCGCTCATAACATAAGCTGCAGCGTGGGCTTTCGGGAACATGTACTTAATCTTGCCACAAGAATCAATAAACCACTTTTCAATTCCCGCTTGTTCCATCGTTTCTTTATGCTTAGCCCAAGTTTCAGGATCTTTACTAGCTTTACCTTTTCTTACAAACTCCATTATTTTAAAGGCTTTAATTGGTTCTACACCATGATACATAAGGTAAACCATAATATCATCACGACAACCAATAACCTCTTTAAAAGGAACAACTTTGTTTTTAATCAGTTCTTGAGCATTACCAAGCCATACATCAGTTCCGTGGGATAAACCAGATATTTTAACTAATTCCGCAAAAGTCGTCGGTTTTGTCTCAGCAACCATGCCAACCGTGAATGGGGTTCCAAACTCAGGAATGCCAAGGGTACCTGTATCATTCATAATTTGCTCCGTTGTGACTCCTAAAGCCTTAGTAGAAGTAAAGATACTCATCGTTTCTTTATCATCCATTGGTACTTTCAAAATATCGGTACCGGTCAAATCTTGAATCATCCGAAGCTGGGTTGGATCAGAGTGACCTAATATATCTAGTTTTAATAAATCTTGATCGATAGCATGGTAATCAAAGTGGGTCGTTCGCCAAGCACTTGTTACATCATCAGCGGGATATTGGAAAGGCGTAAAATCAGAAACATCCATATAATCTGGAACAACAACGATACCACCTGGATGTTGCCCGGTCGTTCTTTTAACACCCGTACAGCCGATAGCTAAACGTTCAACTTCAGCGGTTCGCATAACTTTATTATGATCTTCACAATACCCTTTAACAAAACCAAAAGCGGTTTTATCAGCAACGGTACCAATTGTTCCAGCGCGGTAAACATTATCAACACCAAATAATACCTTAGTATATTCGTGAGCTGAAGCTTGGTTTAAATCAGAGAAGTTAAGATCAATATCCGGTACTTTATCAGCATTAAAACCTAAGAAAGTAGCAAATGGCATATCTTGGCCATCTTTATACATCTTTTTACCACATTTAGGACAATTCTTATCTGGTAAATCAAAGCCACTTGAATAAGTCGCACCTAGTTCATTACCATCTTCATCTTGAAAGAAACTAAGTTTACAATCAAGGCAACGATAATGCGCTGATAAAGGGTTAACTTCCGTAATACCCATCATTGTTGCGACAAAGCTAGATCCAACGGAACCTCTTGAACCAACTAAATAGCCATCATCATTAGAGTGTTTTACTAGTCGTTGAGCGATTAAGTAGATTGGATCAAAGCCACCACCGATAATACCACCTAATTCTTTCTTTATTTTCTTATTAAGGGCATCATCGATAGCTTCACCATCTTCGCTTGACCAATTATCTTTAAAATAATTGCGTAGTAAGTCCTTAACAGCATCAAAGCCTTTAACGATAACATCGTGAAGCATAGCAAACGTTTCACTTTCGAGTTTCTCATCACTAGCTTTTGGGTTTTTAGCTTTGATAATATCATAACAAACCTTATAGACAATATCACCATATAACTCTTTGGCAATCCGCTCCTCAATATTATGTGGTAGTGGATCACCATACCAAGAGGCAGCCTTTTCATAGACAAGGTCAGTAACGACCCGTGGGCAATCTAGATAAGACTCTCCATCATCACTTTTAACACGTGGTGAGAAAGGAATACCGCCGGTATCGATAATAACTTCAATTTCATCAACCATATCTAGAACTTTATTAGTATTAGTAACGACAATTTCATAGGCTAACTCATCACCTAGAAAAGCGAAATCATCAAGCATTTCTCGTGTCGTCCGATAGTGTTGCGAAGGAATTTCTTTAATTGAACTTTTAGCTAGAGGATGCCTTCCTCCGCCAGGTACTTTTTGATTGACAATAATTTCCCGGTAAATCCGGTCACTACGTTCAAAGTGGTGAACATCACCAGTAGCGACAATAATCTTACCTGCTTCTTTTGTCGCATCAATAATCTTTTTGATATGATTTTCTAATTCTTGTTCATCAGCAAAATCACCTGTCTGAATTAAATGGTTATAAACTTCCGGTGGTTGAACTTCAACATAATCATAGAAATTGATAATATTGGTTAACTCTTCCCCTTCTTTACTTCTGGCTTGAATAAAGACCTCGGATTCATAACAACCACTACCGATAATTAAACCTTCCCTTAATTCATTTAATTTACTCCGTAAAATACGAGGCGTCTTAAATAGATAAACCGTGTTAGCTAAAGATATAATCTTAAACAAGTTTTTTAAGCCTGTTTTATTTAAAGCTATCGCATTAAAATGATATGTCCGACCAAATTTATGGATTTCATCTTTAGCAATCAAGCGATTTAAATCATCAATGGTTTTAAAGTTTTGCGATAACAATTTCTGTAACATTTTATGGAAAACATAAGCGGTACCTTCGGCATCATAATCAGCTCGGTGATGAGCATCCTCATCCCAAGGTACATTATATCTTTTGACTAAAGCTGATAAACTATGACGGGCAAAGCCTTGATCTAAAGTACGTGATAATTCCAAAGTATCAATAACTGTATTTTTAAACTCACCCAAATTATATTTATGCATAGCCATTTCGATAAAAGAAATATCAAACTTAGCATTGTGAGCAACCATTGGATTATCGCCAGCCCACGCTAAAAAGCGTTTCGTAACTTCTTCTTCACTATCTTTACCCTTAACCATATCGTCAGTAATACAAGTTAACTCAACAATTTTTTGAGGTAAAGGGCGATGTGGATCAATTAACTCATCAAAGCGATCAATGATTTCGCCATTGCAAATTTTAACAGCACCAATTTCAATCATCTGATCGTCGCCACCAGCATTAAAGCCCGTTGTCTCGGTATCAAAAACGACATAAGTAGCATCTTTTAAAACAACATCGCTAGGTCTAACGACGATATTAACTGTATCATCAACAAGAGTTAATTCAGTTCCGTACAATCCTTTAAAGATTGGTGGATTATCAATATCCTTTAAGACTTGGTCTAACTCTTTTTTAAGAGTTTTAACATCATCTTCCTCACTAGGATTTGCAATCTTATCTTCTAACTCTTCTTTTTTAACTTTTAATTTCTTACGAAGGCCTTTATTATATGAATCAATTATGCCAAAAGCAATAGGAAAAGCCTGACAACCATTATGATCAGTTATTGCAACACCCCTATAGCCCATATCCATTGTTCTAGATACTAGTTCACAAGTATGTTTACCTAGATCAACTTTTGTAAGGCCATCCATCTGACTCATCATCGTATGAGCGTGAAGTTCAACTCTTTTAACGGGAGCATCATCATAGATAGCTTTCTTTTCATGTTCAACTTTATTGATATCATAAAGTGATAAAACATCTTCATTGGAATATTTATCATCTTTAACATTACCACGGAACTTATACCAATTACCTTTCTTTAGTAATTTAGATATCCGTTTATTTTCGTCAGCATCATTGATAAAAATCTTACCATAAATACTATCGGTATAATCGGTAATCTTTAAAGTATAAATAACCAAGTCTGTTCTTGTTTCTCTAACATCTAAATCAAATAGTTCGCCTTCAATAGTAACGCCATTTTCAGGACCAGTAATACTATCAATTCTAACAGCTGAAGTATCAATAATCCGACCTAAAACAGCATCAGGATGATCTTCTGTCTCAATTTTTTTTCTTGTAAATTGTCTTTTAAATGGTTGAGATGGTTCCTCTTCCATAGCTTTTTTAAGGCGCGCTTCTGATACCACGACTGGTTCCATATCTTCTAAGACTGTCTCTTTTTCTACAAGAAGAACTTGAACATCGCTTATTTTAAAACCGGCTCTTTTATAATCTAAAACAATATTTTTAGCAATGCTTTCAAGTTTTTTCTTTTCAGCTACATTATTAGCTTCAATGACTAATTTATCGTCTTCCTCATAAGCTTTATTATCGCCAAAAGAAGATAAAATAGGACATTTAGCGCTATAACGATGCATTAGATATTTATAATAGTCACTAATAAGCTCTAAATTAGGATTTAAAACATCTAAAGCAATAATTGTCTTATCATTATCATAAGCACCTTTTAATTTATCAATAAGGTGTTGATAAACATCCGGTGGGAGTGTTTCATTTATTTGCACGATAAAAGTAAAAGTATCTTTTTCTTTTGATGCCACAACCTTTTTTAAAATTGCTCCATCAAAATAGTGATAATATTCTTCTTCTAATGCCATTTTAGTTAATAATTTTTGTAAGTTCTCATTCATATTATCACCCTCTTATTTATTTTATCAAATTTAAAATCTTTTTTAAACGAATTTCTAAAAATTAAAACAACTTAATCAAGTTGTTTTAAAAAGGTCATTAAATTACTAGTTAAAAAGGCGATATTATCCTTATCAAAAATAATATCTCTTTTGGTATGAATCCGGTTCATATATAATCCTAAGGCGTTTTTATGCATAGCTGAGCAAGCAATATAAACTGGAAAGTTTATCTGATCAGATGGATAATATGTTGTACTAGATTTCTCGATATGAATAACTTTATTATCCGTATTTTTAAATACATTCATAATTTTATCATGATACTTGTTTCGGGCTTTTTTATTTTCAATAATAAGGAAATGATTCCCATCAGATACACAATCAATATTAATAACTAATTTATCTTTAATAGCACTCTTATGTTCCTTGGCAAAGAACATTGAACCAAATAGGCCATTTTCTTCATTATCAAAGAAAACAAAGGCGACTCTTCCTTGTAATTCACTAGGCATTTGCATAATCATTTCACATAAAGATATAACACCAGACGTATTATCATTGGCTGTATGCTTATTAGGAACACCAATAAGTAAAAATAGAACAATATATAAGCAGTATAAAAGAGAACAAATATTAGTAAAAAGATATATATCTATTTTAAAGGCTAAATAGGCAAGAGTTGCTAGAATGGCAAAAGGTATTGATAGTACAATAATTAAAAGGAAACTATATAAAATACTAATAATAATATTTTTAGGCATAACGAAATTAGGCATTGGTAAGATAGCACAAGTATCATAATGCGCAGTTATGATGACATCTGCCTTATCAACATCGCCAACAATAATATTATGGTTGTGTAAAAAGCCTCCTTCTTCAACCTTTAAATCAGGGATATATTCCTTTAAGAAGTTAATAAAACTAATCTTTTGCTTCTTTGTTCTTCTTACTTGATAATCTTTTAAAATCTTTTCTGATAAATCAGTCATATCATCACCACATTCATTATAACATAAAAGAGCTACTTATCTAGCTCTTCTTTATACTTTTGACATTGCTTATCTAAAGTAGCAATAATTTCATCAACAACTTCAAAATTAGGTGCTTTAACACCGGAAGCAAGGGCATGTCCACCGCCACCAAAGGGCGCTAAAACATCATTGACTGCTGGGCCTCTTGATCTGATATTACCCCGAATATTATTATTGGTGTTATCCTCTGAGAAAAAGCCCCAAGCTAACATTTCATCAATATAATTAAAATTATTAATAAAGTTACCGGCTGTTGCAGCATCAACACCATATTGAGTTAGAATATCGTTCGTAAGTTTGATATAACCAAATCCATTTGGTGTAACAGTAATATTAGACATAATATAGCCTTGAAAACGCATATCTTTTAAAGGTCGCATATATAATGGTTCATATAAAGACGTAAAATTAAGATCCGTCTTTTTAATCATATCAACAACTAATTCAAAAGTTTCAGCTGTTGTATAGTCATATAAAAAGCGTTCAGTATCCGCAATTAGACCTGAAAATAAGCACATAGCTGCAATCTTAGTCATTTTAAGTCTTGTTTTAGATATCAATTTAATAATCATCTGTGAGACACTAGAACATCCATCATCAATCCATTCAATTTGACCAAACTTCTCAATAAATGGGTGATGATCAATTTTGATGCACATTTTAAAGTCTTTCGGTGTAACACCATCAATGCGCTTTAAATCAGGAGTATCAACAACAATAAGTAGTGATTTACTGATAATATCATCATTAATTTTATCCGGAATGCCAAGATAGCGAAACTTACTAGCTGTTGATCCTGTGACATAAACTTTCTTTTGTGGGAAAGTTTTTTTAATGACATCCTTTAAGCCAAAAGAACTACCTAAGGCATCAGGATCAGGCCCAATATGATGGGCAATAACAATTGAATCATACTTTTTAATTTGTTTATATATTTGGCGATACAAAGTCATTATATCACCCTTTCTATTCTCTATTTTAACATATATTATGTTTTTATTCTACTTCTTAAACGTAACATAAATGGCTTTATGATCGGTTATTTCTGATATGTTTGTATCTTCGACAATGCCATAACTTACTAGCTGATATTCTTTAGAAATAAAGATATGATCGATGGCACTTTTATTACGATACTTTGAGGCATTAGTTTTATCAAAAATAGGTACGTGAATAATATTTATCTTTTCTAGTTTTTTAATAAAATTATCAAAGATTTCATCACCAACTTCAAGATTAAAGTCACCTGTTAAAATAATGGGGTATGATAACCTTTTGATGTAGATATGGTTATAAAGTTTATGAAGCTGTCTTTTTTGAACATTCTTAATCGCATAATCAAGATGGGTATTGATAATATAGACTTTACCTAGTTCTTTAGTTTCAACTAAAGCACCACTAGCAATCCGTCGCATTAACGAACGTCTTTTAATAGCATGATATAATTCCTTAGGATTTGTTGGTATAAATGGTAAGCGGATGGTTTTTTCGGATATTATTTTATCCTTAATAATAATTTTATTATTCTCACGATATGTTCCTAATTTAGGAATTAAATGTCTTAGAATTTTAAAGTCACTCCGATATTGACCAGAAAACTTATAATCTGTTAAAAGTTGTTGCAAGCGTTCCGTGAAGTTAATGGACATTTCCTGGGTTCCTACAAAATCATAATCGTTATCCAAGATGTGATTAGCAAGCATCATACTATAGTCATAACCTGATAAAGCTCGTCCCCCACGTCTATTTGTTTCATTATTTTGACAATTGATACTCATAACTTTCATATGCATTACCTACCATCTTTATTATACTATAAAAAGTTTTGATATGGTTATTTTCTATCAAAAAAATCTACCATTATTATGGCAGATTTTTAAGCTTTTATTTAACAGCTTCGTAAGCATCACGAGCAATCATTACTTCTTCATCAGTTGGAATAACATAAATTGGGCAAACTGATTTAGCGCTAGAAATAAGTCCTTCTTGTTTATCACGATATCTAGCAATGCCATCGTTAGCTTCTTCATCAACTTCAAGGCCGAGGCAGTTAAGGCGATCAATTACATCTTTTCTAAAGGCAATAGCATTTTCACCTAAACCAGCGGTAAAGATAATGGCATCAACTTTGCCCTCTAACTCAACATAGTAATCAGCTATATATTTAGCAATGCGATTAACATACATATCATTAGCAAGGAAAGCTTTTTCTTCACCACGAGCCATAGCATCTTCGATATCACGATGATCAGAATAATCACCCGTTATACCAAGTAAGCCACTCTTTTTATTTAAAGCATTATCAACTTCTTTTTGGCTTAATCCTTTATCCATCGCATAGAAAGCTAAAGAATAGTCGATATCACCACAACGCGTACCCATCATAATACCAGCATTAGGACTAAAGCCCATCGTTGTATCATAACTCTTACCATCTTTAATAGCTGTTATACTACCACCACTACCAATATGGCAACTGATAATGTTGATATCTTCCTTATTAAGCATCTTTTTTACATATTCTGTAATGTAGCGATGACTAGTTCCGTGGAAACCATATTTACGAATCTTATACTCTTCATACCAACTATATGGAACTGGATATAAGTAATTTACTTCTGGCATTGTTTGATGGAAAGCTGTATCAAAAATAGCAACATGAACAGCATCTTTAAAGCTTTCCATACAAGCTCTAATACCAACTAAGTTAGCTGGATTATGAAGAGGCGCTAAAGAAGAAATATCTTCAACGGTCTTAATAACACCATCATCGATAACAACAGATGCAGCATACTTATCTCCACCATGAACAACACGGTGTCCAACAGCTTTAATTTCACTTAAATCACTGATAATATTATAAGCTAACAATTCTTCAATTACTTTTTCCGTAGCTTCTTGATGATCTTTAATTAAAACATCTTTCTTTATTTTCTCACCATTTAATTTTAAGGTATAGAAACTATCCTCTAAACCAATTTTTTCAATGTAACCAGACATTAATACTTTTTCTTCTGGCATTTCATAAGCCGTAAATTTTAGTGATGAACTTCCGGCATTTACAGATAATATTTTCATTTTATTCCTCCTATTTATACTTTTTTAGTAAATCTATTAATTTATTAACATCTTCATTTTGGATATTACAACCTTTTATTACATACTTTTTTAATCCTTTATATAGTTTAATGGTCTCACAGTATCCACCTTCAACTTCGATACCAACATCCTTACCATCTAAAGATTTTATATTATCACTAAAAGCATAATTAATTATTTCTTCATACTCTTCATGAGATAATTCTTTAGCTCTAAATCCATCTAAATCCGTTCTTGAAGAAATAATTTTTTCATCATCATATAATTCAATAACATCATAGACAGCATCTTTAACGCCACTAGCGCCACCTTGATAGCTAATAACAAGATTAGAATTTGATTCATTAGTACCTTTACTACATCCAACAAGGATTAGTAGAAACAAACATATACATATTTTCTTCATTACTTTACCTCATACTCAATAACTCTTAAATTAGGTATTTCAATTTTTGTTAAATCTCCATCTTCAGGAATGCGACCTAATAAATAATGGATAGCTCTTAAAACGGCACTATGGGCAACAACTAAAACTTTCTTATCTTTATAGCGAACACTGATGTCTTCAATAAACTCAGAAATACGTTTCATAAAGTCTTGAACTTTTTCAATGTTTTGAACGCCAGTATTTAAAATAAAATCCCAGCAATCAATTTGATCAATCGTATCAACGACGGCCCCTTCATTCATTCCCCAATCACGTTCAATAATCCGGTCATCAATATTAACAGGTAACTTGTTATCAACGATTATTTTAGCTGTATCACGAGCTCGTGAGAGAGGTGATGAGATAACAACATCAATATCTAAACTAGCAATTAGTGGTCTTAGCGTTTTCGCTTCTTCTATTCCTTCTTTGGAAAGCGGAATATCACTAATCCCCTGACAGCGATGAAGTTTATTCCACTCTGTTTGACCATGTCGTACAACATATAATATCATATAATCCCCTTATTCTAATCATAACCTCGGTCTTTTATCTTCCACTTGCCTTTATTAGAACGAACTAGTACCCATTCATAATCATCATAAGTCGTATTTTTATTTAACCCGAGATCAGAAACATCATCATTTGTCTCAAATGTAGTTGTTATAATGATACATTCATCGGCATTATAGCTATCAGCATATTCATCACCAGAAAGAAAAGTTTCATCTTCATCAAAAGCGATGACTTTTAAGGTGCAGCCGGTGTAGTCTTTCTTAAATGTTTCAATAACAACATCCATAGCAGCTTCAATATCCTCACGGCTATAAAACTCCGAATCTTCAATTATTTTTTCATAATCATCAACACTAGTATTCGTATCCTGACAAGCCGGAAGACTTATGACAATAACTATTACCCATAAATAGTTAAGAACTTTTTTAAGCATTAGTTTCTTTCTTTCATGGTTGGGAATAAGATAACATCTCTAATAGAGTCTTGTTCTAGAAATAACATACATAACCGGTCAATACCATAACCGATACCACCGGCTGGTGGCATACCATATTCTAAGGCTTCAATGAAGTCCATATCGATATCGTTAGCTTCATCATTACCTAAATCACGTTCTTTTAACTGGTCTTCAAAACGTTCAAGTTGGACAATTGGATTGTTAAGTTCCGTGTAAGCATTAGCAAACTCTTTCCCACCGATAAATAATTCAAAGCGATCAACAAATCTTGGGTCGTCAGGATTATTTTTCGTAAGTGGGGAAATCTCAACCGGATGACCATAAAGGAACGTTGGTTGAACTAATTTTTCTTCAACATATTTTTCAAAGAAAGCATTAATAATATGACCAACACCGAAGTGATCCTCTACTTCAATATTATGTTCTTTAGCTAAGGATTTAGCTTCATCTAAAGTCATTTCTTTCTTGAAATCAATACCCGTTTCTTCTTTGATAGCATCGACCATACTAATTCTTTTCCAAGGCCCTTCAAGATTGATTTCATTACCACACCAATTATAAGTCATCTTACCAAAGACTTTACGAGCGATTTCTTGGAACATAGCCTCCGTTTGATCCATCATTCCATCTAAATCAGAATAAGCAAGATAAGCTTCCATTAAAGTGAACTCGGGATTATGTTTAGGATCCATTCCTTCGTTTCTAAAAACACGACCTATTTCATAGACAGCTTCCATACCACCAACTAATAATCTTTTAAGTGGTAACTCTAAAGCAATCCTTAAATACATATCCAAATCTTGCGTATTGTGATGCGTTACAAAAGGACGCGCAGCAGCTCCGGTTAAAAGAGTTGTTAAAACGGGTGTTTCAACTTCCGTATAACCTAAATTATCCATAAATTGTTGAATACAACGAATAATTTTTGGCCTTAAGAAAGCGACCCTTTTAGCGTCTTCATTCATAATTAAGTCAACATAACGACGACGATAACGCTCCTCAATGTCTGTTAGACCATGGAATTTCTCTGGTAATGGTCTTAAGGCTTTAACTAAATGAACATATTTAAAAGCTTTAACAGATAATTCGCCGGTATGCGTTACAAACAATGTTCCTTCGATTCCAACGATATCACCGATGTCAGCTTTATTAAATAATTCATAGTTTTCTTCACCAACATTATCCAGTTTCATATATATTTGAATTTGACCATCACGGTCTTGGATGTGCATAAATCCGGCTTTACCCTTACCACGTTTAGTCATAATCCGTCCCGCTACTTTGACATTAACACCCATCTCTTCTAATTCTTCATTAGTTTTAGTAGCGTATTCTTTAATGATTTCACCTGATGTGTGCGTCCGATCAAAACGATGTCCAAAAGGATCCATACCAGCTGAGGCGATAGCATTCGCTTTTTCACGTCTGACTAACTCTTGTTCTGTAAGTTCGCGCATTTTCTCACTTCCTTTTCTTAATTGCGTTTTTTACTCTTATATAATATCAAAAAAACACTATAAATACTAGTGTTATTGATGATTTTTTACCTTAATAATTTTTGCCATTTCCGTGTTGCTAAGGATATCTTGAAGTCCTCTTTTGTTTTTGGTAAACATAATCATATTAGCTGAAAAAACCGCTAACACAATTTGAAGAAGACCGACGATTGAGATAACTAAAAAATAGTATTTGCTAGGTAATATATATATACCTAGAGTCCTAATTAATAAGTAACCAAGTCCGATGACAATAAAATTACGGATAAATAGTTGATGTAAGAAAAGATATCCTTTATCAAAACGTTCAACTTGAATACCATTAATATAAGTACCAATGGTTCTTCCCTTCCATAAAAAAGGCAGTAACACGAAATAACATAAGATAAAAATTAAATATATAATGTTAACAATTTTTTGCTCTTTATCTAAATTATAGACAACCTCACCATATTCTGTAAAATAGTCTTCAAAAGTTATATTTCTTTGCATATAATTTTCGGTTATTTCATTTTGTTCTGCTTCTAAAGCTTTCACACTTCTCGTTTTAGGAACAGCTACATTAATAAGATAAAAAGCTAGAGCCATAATGATAAAATCAATGATAAAAGCTCTAAATCGTTTGATGCGCATAATAATCCTCCATATAATTATCTAATAATGATAATAACTCTTCTTTAGTTTGCGTCTTAAAAATAGCCATTTTAAGTTCTTTACCTTTAGGTAAACCTTTTAAGTAATATGCCGCGTGCGTTCTAATTTCTAACATAGCTACTTTATAAGGCTTCGTTTCTAATAAATTATTTAAATGGTGTTTAATCATATTTATTTTATCTTGAATAGTTACTTCTTTAGGAATAATACCCTTTTCAATATAATCAATACATTCTTTAATAAGCCAAGGATTACCTAAGACGCCTCTTCCTATCATCACCGCATCACAACCGGTTTCTTTTAACATTCTTGAAGCATCATAACAGCTTTTAACATCACCATTACCAATGACGGGTATCGATACATTTTCCTTTACTTCTCTTATAATATTCCAATCAGCTTTACCGGCATATCCTTGCTTTCTCGTTCTAGGATGAACACTAATGGCACTAGCACCAGCCGCCTCGATTTGTTTAGCTATTTGAACGGCATTAATACTATTTTCATCCCAGCCACTTCTTATTTTGACTGTTACCGGAATCGATACACTAGATACAACTGCCTTAACAATTTCATAGACTTTATCAGGATCTTTTAATAAGGCACTCCCGGCTTGCGCTCTTAAGGCAACTTTGGGAACAGGACACCCCATATTGATATCGATAATATCAGGATGCATAACCTTTTCAACATATTTAGCGGCAATAACAAAAGATTCAACATCACTACCAAATATCTGTTGGACGATTGGTCTTTCATCTTCGGTCATATAAAGAAGTTCTTGGGTCTTTTTATTTTCATACATTAAGGCTTTATCACTAACCATCTCAGCGACCATCAAGCCACAACCCATTTCTTTAATAATCCTCCGGTAAGCATTATTACAAATGCCCGCCATTGGCGCTAAAACGATTTGATTTTGAATTTCAACATTACCAATCTTCCACATTTTTATTACCTCTAGTAATAGTATACAAGAAAAGGAAACAAAAAAAAAGAGAATAATCTCTTCATTAAAACATTTTATCAACATCTTTAGGAACATTATCATTCATAACTGCATTAACGATTTTATTTTCTTGTTCTGTTGATACCGACTTACCCGTCATCGCACTTAATTTATGAATAACATTACGCAAAGTATGTTCATTTTTTAAATCATTATCCTGCAACTCTTTAGCTAGTTCTAAAATTGTATTTTTATCAACCTTAGTCCGTTTTTCAATACGATTAAACAATCCATCAGAAAAAGCCATACCTACCTCCTAAGAATAGTATATGCAAAAAAGAAAAAAGCAACAATTATTTTGTTGCTAAATGACGTGGTTTCTTCAAACATTTAAAGCCAAGATTAGTTAATTCTTTCATGGTTACTAGATGACTATTTAAGGCAAACTTAATGGTATATTCACTGCCATTGATTCGAACATAAATACAATTGCTTTGCATCGTCCGAAAATAATAAGTGTACTCGCTATCTTGGTAAAACTCATCTAACGCCTGTAAGCTATTACTACCACATTTATTTACTATTTGCATTTTGCCAGTTGTAACAACTCCTTCATCCTTTAAAGGAATATTGGGAATAGTAACAGGCTTGTTGGCATTACTATTTACGTTAGTATTACTATTACTAGTACTAGTTACATTACTATTCGAATTACTATTACTATTTGAAGTTGGTGCTGGACTTATATTATTACTTTCATTAGATTCCTGTTCATCCTTATTGTCATCTTTCTTAGCTACATCATCTATTCTAACACCCTCATCGTTTGTTAAAGGGCGGGTATTAGATGTTTCTTTATTTTTAAAAGAAAATGAACTAATAAAAATGCCAGCTATAGCAATACATATAACTATTAAAATAACACTACTACTAAAATACTTCTTTTTTTGCACAACTATTCTCCTTTGTTTTTAAATTGTAAGACGATTGGCGTACCCGTAAAATCAAAAGCCTCTCTAATCTTATTTTCTAAATAACGCTCATAAGAAAAATGAACTAAACCCTTACTATTAACTTGAATATTAAATGTTGGTGGTTGGACACTAACTTGATTAGCAAAATATATTTTAAGTCTTTTACCTTTATAACTAGGTGGTAAATTAAGATCATAAGCATCCGTTATAACATTATTTAAAAGACTCGTCTTAATTTCTTTTTTACTATTTTCATAAGCTTTTAAAACTTCCGGCATAAGCGTATGAATCCGTTTTCTCGTTTTAGCTGATAAAAAGACAATTGGGGCGTAACTTACAAATTGAAACTGCGCTTCGATATCATTTTTCCATTTTCGCATAGCGCTATCTTTATCATTTATCGTATCCCATTTATTAACAACAATAACAAGGGCTTTACCGGCTTCAATCGCATATCCGGCAATATGTTTATCGTGTTCAATAATACCTTCTTCAGCATTAATAACAAGGCAGCATACATCCGAGCGATCAATAGCTTTCATACTTCGAAGAAGGCTGTAACGCTCAATACTTTCATATACTTTACCTTTTTTACGCATACCAGCTGTATCAATAACAACACATTCTTCACCATGATAAGTAAACGTGGTATCAATCGCATCTCTTGTTGTTCCTGCTACTTCACTTACAATAACACGTTCTTCATTAAGTAAGGCATTTACTAAACTGCTTTTACCAACATTCGGGCGGCCTATAATAGAAAACTTAAGCATATTTCTATATTCTTCACTGACAGGCTCGAACTCTTTAACCACTTCTTCAAGAAGATCAATAATGCCAATATTATGTTCACCACTAACTTTAAAATACTTTTCAAATCCTAGTTCATAAAACTCGTATTCCGTTTCATTAATTTTACTGTTATCACACTTATTAATAGCGACAATGACTTTTTTATTGGCTTTCATAAGCATATCACGGACAGCAAAATCATTAGCGGTTAAGCCTTCTTTCGCATCAACAACAAAGATGATAACATCCGCTTCATCAATGGCAAGTTCAGTTTGAACTTTAATTTCATCATTAAAAGTGGCATTTTCTAAATCAATTCCCCCTGTATCAATCAAGTGGAAATTATAATCTTTATATTCAACACTTCCATACAAACGATCTCTTGTTATACCGGGCGTATCCTCGATGATGGCCATTTTCTTACCAACCAATCGATTAAAGATTGTACTTTTACCAACATTCGGACGTCCTAGTAAAGCGACAACTGGTTTTTTCATACCATCATCCCTCTTTCTGGGAGTATTATATCATAGTTTTCTTTATTATTCTAGCCAGAAAAAATAGTATTAAGAGCTTGCCCTAAAAGATGGGATAACAAAGAAATAATATAGTCAATTTCATTAGGCGTCACGATAAGATTATAGCCGATAGGTGTTAAAACATCATTAAGTAAGGCTTTTAATTCAGAACCATTTAATTTGCCCACCAGTCCTAATAAAGATTCTTTATCTTCTTCCTTAATATGAATATCTTCTTTTAAGTAATTATGATTAATCATTAACTTATATTTGGGTTTATCTATATTTTCTTTCGCATAGACATAATGTTTAATCATATAGTTGATCGTATCACTTACAATCGTTATCGCATCAACAACAGTAGGTATGCCAATCGCAATAACGGGAATATTTAGAGTATCGATGCTTATTTCCTTACGCCGATTACCAATGCCACTGCCTGGGAAGATACCACTATCGGTTATTTGAATAGTTTTATTTAATCGTTCTAAGGCATTACTAGCTAGTGAATCAATCACAATAATTAGTTTAGGCTTGATACTATCTGCAATACTTTTAATAATCATACTAGTCTCAAGACCCGTTTTTCCCATTACACTAGGTGTAATGGCGGCAACCCGTTGGTAATTTTTATCCACAACCCCTAATTCATATAAGTGGTTAGTTACTTCTACAGCATCAATAGTAAGAGGACCTAAGGAATCGGGAGTCGATGTATCATTACCAAGACCAATAACAAGAACCAAATCTTCCTTACTATCTAATTTAATAAATGTCTTTAACTCATCAGTGAGAACTTTTAAAACTTTATTTTTATTCGTCGTATCCGTCACATCTTCAAACTCAATAGTCACGTATTTTCCAACTTTTTTATCAATTAATTTACTACTTTCCTCATCAACTACTATCTCTGTCACACTAACATTACCGATACTTCTTTTTTTCGAAATTAATCCATCAACATTTTCCGTAGCTTCAATTAATAAATCACTCCGCAAATTATAATTAGCTAAGTCTACTTCATGCTTCATCTAATCACCCTTAATATTTTTTACAAAATAGCTTATTTTATTTGCAATTTAAGAAAAGTTTTGCTAAAATATGTATGTATGTGACTTGGAGGTGAAAATTATGCCAAATTTAAAAAACGCTGAAAAGAGAATTTTAGTAAATATCAAAAAAGAAGAAAATAATAATCGTTATGCAGCAACGATGAAAAACGCTATTAAGAAAGTTGACAAAGCTGTTGCTAATAAAAATAAAGAAGAGGCTGCTGAAGCTTTAAAAGTTGCTACCAAAGCTATTGATAAAGCTTGTGAAGCTGGAGTTACAAGTAAAAATACAGCCGCTCGTAATAAATCTCGTCTTACAAAAAAAGTTAGTGAAATGGAGTAAAATACTCCTTTTTTTTGTCTCGATATGATACAATTAAAATGGTGATAATTTATGAAGCATAAAATCCTTAAAATATTAGCTAACGTTATCTTTTTTGCTTTAATTATCCTAATTGTCATCTATAATAAGGAAATCTCAACTTTTATTGTTGAAAAGTTTATTTATAATGAAGATGCAACGATTGAAATTACTAAAAATGCGTATGCCTTAAATACTAATTACGAGTATGTTCAAATTACCGATGATTTTGTTGCTAAAGATTATCAGCAACTATTAAATATCATTTATACCATTCTAGATAGTGGTGAGGATGAGTTTTATTTCTTCTGTGATCGTAAATACAAAAACTGTCTAAATGATATTGATGCACTTATTCCTAGCAGTGATAAAAATGACACATATGATGTTTTAGATGATATCAATAATTTAGTTCATCCATACAATTCGTATCATCGTCTAACGGCTGCTATCAACAATTATGGTAAAATTATTATCAAAGTTGAAAAGCAATATGATGCTGATGAAATAGAATATGTTAATGATAAAATATCTGAAATTGAAAAGACCGCTATCAAAGATGATTTATCAACGACGGATAAAATCAAAGCCTTCCACGACTATATTATCAATAATACGATGTATGATAAAGAAACAGCCGCTAATATGGATAACTATGATTATGAAGTAAGTGAAAGTCATACAGCTGTAGGCTTACTTAAAAATCATCTTGCTTTATGTGGTGGATATAGTGATATTATGTCTATTTATATGACCAAATTAGGTGTTCCAAATATTCGAATATCTGCTGATAAACACGTTTGGAATCTTGCCTATACAAATAAGCAGTGGTTACATTTGGACGCTACTTGGGATGATCCAGTTACCAATACCGGTGCGCAAATTCTTATCGATGAATATTTCTTAATTGATACACCAACTCTATTTAAACTAGATAGTGAAAAGCATAATTATAATAAAAAGTTCTATTTAGAAGCTAATTAAAACCGCACTAGTTGTGTGGTTTTTTGGTGCAATAAAAAGAGTCCCACCCAGCAAGGAGGACTCATAAATACATTATATACAATTAATGGGAAAAAAGAAAGATTGTTTTGAACAATCTTTTACTTTTTATTTTCACCTTTTAAAATATCAAACACTTTACGAACTTTTAATTCATAACGAATCATTTCGCTACCAAAATTATTAGTGAACTCTTCTTTGCTCATATTATATTTTTGAGCTAAATCTTCTAATTCTTTATCAACTTCTTTTTCGTCAGCTTCAATTTTTTCTTTCTTAATAATTTCATCTAAAATTAAGCGGTATGTAATTCTCTTTGTAGCTTGTTCTTTATATTCTTCTCTTAATTTATCTTCACTCATACCTGTAAATTGATAGAATTGTTCTAGGCTGATACCTTGCATTTGAAGATTTTGACCATATTCTTTGATCATTCGATCTAATTCAGCTTTTACCATAGCGTCAGGAATATCTATTTTAGTTGTCTTAGATACCTCATCTAATAAGGCATCAGTCCATTTGTCTTCAACTTCTTTTTCTTTTTGAGCTTTAATGTTTTCCTTAACTTGTTTTTCTAATGACTCTTTTGAATCAATTCCTTCCATACCTAAATCATCGAAGAAATCTTTATCTAGTTCAGGAATAACAACTTGCTTTACTTCATTAACTTTAACTTTGAAAGTAACAGCTTGTCCTTTTAACTCTTCAGCATGGTAATCTTCTGGGAAAGTAAGATTGATATCTTTTTCATCGCCAGCTTTAAGGCCAATTAATTGTTCTTCAAAGCCAGGAATGAAGGTATTACTACCGATTTCTAATGAATAGTTTTCGCCTTTACCACCTTTAAAAGCAACACCATCTTTAAATCCTTCAAAATCAATAACCGCGATATCACCATTTTCAATAGGTGCTTCCTTAGTAACATTTTCTTTATAATGTTCACGCATATGATTGATAGAATCTTCAATCTCTTCTTTGGTTACCGTAACTTTTTCTTTTTTAGCTTTTAAATCTTTATATTTACCTAGTTTAACATCTGGTTTTAACGTTAAAACAAATTTATATTCAATACCATTTTCATCTAAACTATTAATACTAACGTCTGGTTCAGCAACAACTTCTAAGTTTTCGTTTTCTTCTAATAAGCGATCATAAGCTACTTCAATAGCCTTATTTGATGCTTCATAATAAAGGCTTTCTTTGCCATAATGTTTAATATAGACATTCTTTGGAGCTTTACCAGGACGGAAACCAGCTATTTTAGCTTTACGATTAGCTTTTTTGAAGGCATCATCTAATAATTTTTCCCATTCTTCGCCTTCAATTTTAATTAAAATTTCTTTTTCGTTCTTTTTTTCCATAATTCATCACCACGATATATAGTATATAATAAAAATCTTTTTTAAGCAAGGAAATTAAGACATTTATCCCAATATCTTACCAATTGTTTCAGCATAATTATCACTTAGTGTCACATAACTTCCAACAGCTAAAATATCGGCTCCTACGCACTTATCTTTAGTCTTATCATTAATACCACCATCAACCTCAATTAAATAGTTATAGCCATATTCCTCACGAAGACGCACAAGTTCTTGAATCTTATTTGGACTAGTTTCAATAAATGCTTGACCACCCTTACCTGGTACGACCGACATTACTAATACAACATCAACTTTATCTAAGTATGGTAAAAGTTTTTGAATAGATGTATCCGGACTGATAGCTAAACCAACTTTCATATTTTGCTCTTTAATGTAGTTAATATTACCAATGACATCATCAGTAGCTTCGATATGAAATGTAATCCATTCTGGCTGATATTTTTTATACATATCAACATACTCTTTAACGTTATTAACCATTAAATGAACTTCAACCTTATTTTTTAAAGGTGGTAAAGAAAGAAGGTCTACTTTACTGTTGACAAACTTTCCATCCATAACATCAATATGTAAGTAGTCGACATTTTGGTTATCCAATTCTTTTATTTTCTCTATATCATCTTTTATGCTTAATAGAGTCACAGATATCATAACATCACCTATAATAAGTATACAAAACATTACTTTTAAAAGCAAATAAAAATGTAGATTAATAATCTACATTTTCTTTGCGATCAATAAATTTTAAGTAATTTTCATAACGTGAGGAAAGAATATTACCACTTTCTACTTGTCTTTTAATTTCGCAATCAGCTTCACTTTTATGCATACAATCTTGGTATTCACACTTATCACGATACTGATTAAACTCTATAAAACTATCTCTAATATCACTATTTTTCATACCGATAAAATCGAGTGAGGAAAAACCTGGTGTATCAGCAATTAATCCTCCTAATACCGGCAATAATTCGACATGACGCGTTGTATGACGACCCCGGCCTAACTTAGCGGATACATCAGCTGTCGCAATATTTAGTGTTTCATCTAAATGATTTAGTAAAGTACTTTTACCGGCTCCACTTTGGCCGGCAAAAACCGTGACTTTATTCTTAAAAATATCTTTTATTTTTTCATCCGTATTTAGATACACATCATAGCCAATACGCCTGTAATAATTGATATAAATATCTATTTCCTTACGATATTCGTCATCAATTAAATCTAATTTGGTAAAACAAATAATCGGCTTAATATTGTTATATTCAATAATGGTTAAAAGTTTATCTAAAAGATTTGATGAAAAGTTGGGAATATGAACACTCGTAATAATAACAGCTTGATCAACATTAGCAATACTAGGTCTAATTAACTCATTTGTGCGAGGTAATATTTCCATAATATATTTATTTTGGTAATCGATAATGACCTTATCACCTACTAAAGGAGTGAGATGAAGATTGCGAAACTTACCGCGAGCTTTACAAACAACTAATGTATTATCATCAAGTTTAACAGTATAATCATTACTGATCTGTTTAACTATTGTTCCTTGCATAACTATTCGGCTGGAGCTTGATTAGACGCATCGTTAGATGTATCTGGCGTTGGCTCTTCCGTCGCATTTGGATTTTTATTTGTAGCGATTTCTATTTTTAAAGTAACACCTGGCTTAACTTCAACACCGGCAGCTCTACTTTGTGATAAAATCGTACCTTTTTTCTTTTCTGGTTTATAAGTTTCTTCAAAAGTACATTTTATACCATTATCATCACAGAAAGTTTGGATTTTATCTCTATCATAAGTACCATCAGTGAAATCTGGATATACCGTAATTAAAGTAGCATAAGTAAGCTCTAAAACGCCACCTTCATCAAGTCTTTCACCTTCAGCTTTACTTTGACTTAAAATCATACCTTCGAAAGCATCTTTATAATCGTCTTCTTCTGTTGATACTTTTTTAGCTGTCTTAACAACTTTTAATCCTAATGTCTCTAGTTCAATTTGAACAGCATTAACATTTCGACCAACATAATTATCTAGTTTAACACCAGAAGCTCCACTTGATATCAAAAGGGTTACCGTCGTACCTGATTTTACTTTTGAGCCTTCCTTACGTGATTTATATCCAACAACTAATCCTTCTTCAATAGATTCACTTGCCGTATCTTCTTTTTGATAATAAACGCCTATCTCATTTAAAGCTTCTTGAGCATATTCTTCACTTTTACCGGCAACATCAGGTAAAATGACCGTCTTTGTCTCGCTAGACTTTAGTAAACCAAAGAAAGCAACTAATAAACCAATAACGACAATTGTTGCAATTACACCAACAAGCGTAACTATAATTTTAAACTTCTTCACGCCAACTTTTCCTTCCTTATCATCACGTTCTTCATCTTTTTCTATTTCTTTATCTTGAACGTCTTGTTCTTCCTCTTTTTCTTCCTTAAGACGTTCTTTTAACTTAGCAGCTTCTACTTCTGTATCAGGATATTTATAAATTAATTTTTCTTCATCACGACGAGCTTCCGATAGAACTGTTTTTAAGTCTTCATGCATTTCACTAACAGAATCATATCGATTCTTAGGGTTTTTAGCACAGGCTCTTAATACAACATTTTCAACACTCTGAGGAATACTAGCATTTTCAGCCACAATACTAGGTAGTGGATCTTTCATTTGCTTAATAGCTATTTCAACAGCATTGTCACCTTTAAATGGTAACTTACCGGTTAATAATTCATACATTAGAATACCTAATGAATAAATATCACTTTTGACTGTTGCCACATTGCCATTAGCTTGTTCTGGTGGAAGATAATGAACTGATCCCATAACAGAATTAGTCTGCGTTAACTCCGTACTATTTAACGCTACCGCAATACCAAAATCCGTTATTTTAACGCGGCCATCTTCTAAGATTAAAACGTTTTGGGGTTTGATATCACGGTGAATGATAAAACGTTCATGAGCACAGGCAATACCACTTGTTAATTGAAGCATAATATCAATTGTTTCCGATAATGATAAAGCACCTCTTTTTTTAATTAAACTTTTTAGAGTCTTTCCATTAACATATTCCATAACGATAAAGTAGTTGCCATCATCTTCACCAACATCATACATTTCAACGATGTTAGGATGATTTAAAGAACTAGCTGCTTTAGCTTCGCGTTGAAATCTTTTAACAAACTTCTCATCGCTAGCTAAGTCGCCTCTTAAAATTTTAACGGCTACTTCGCGTTCTAGAATGGTATCATAAGCAAGATAGACATTGGCCATACCACCTTCACCAATCGTTCGAATGATTTGATAACGACCATCTATTTTTTGACCTTTAACAATCATTTACTTTCCTCCTTATATAATAACGCAACCGATATATTATCATTTCCCCCACGATTATTAGCTTTAAAAACTAATTTTTTAAGTTTATCATCTAAAGCACCTTCACCATTTAAGACACGACTTATTTGTTCTTCTGTTAACATATTAGTTAAGCCATCACTACAAAGCATAATACCTTGAACATTAAGTTCAACATTAAAGATATCAGCTTCGACATTGGTATTAGCACCTAATGCTTTCATAAGTACATTCTTACGAGGATGATCTTTAGCTTCTTCCTCTGTTAAATCACCACTTTTAACTAGAAGGTTAACTAACGTATGATCAACCGTTATCTTATGTAATTTATTATTTTTAATAACATAACCAGAAGAGTCACCAATATTTCCAAATAGTAAAAACTTATCTGTTAAAATCGTCATAACTAAAGTTGTTCCCATTCCCATACTTTCAGGATGTTCACCAACATATTTAAAAATTAAAGCATTGGCCTCACTAATAATACTTTGCATCCAGTTAATAGCGTCTTCTTTATTTCCAACACTACTAATTTCTTGAAATCTCTTACTAATGTGATTAATGGCAATGTTAGAAGCAATCTCACCATCTTTATGGCCACCCATTCCATCAGCAACAACCATAAGAACTTCTTTTGAAGCATTTTCAACAATAGTAACGCAGTCTTCATTACGCTCCCTTATTTTTCCTGGATCTGTTAAATAGCTATATTTCATTTTAAGCCTCCTCGTAATTTGATCTTAATTGTCCACAAGCAGCATTAACTTTGCTGCCAAATTCACGACGAATCGTAACGTTTATGCCCCTTTTTTTCAATGTGTCAAAAAACTTCATAATTTGTTCTTGACTGCTCTTTTTATACTCAATATGACTTGTTTCATTATAAGGTATTAAATTGACATAACAATTAATACCTCTTAATAAATCACTTAATTCATTAGCGTTTTGAACACTGTCGTTAACACCCTTTAACATTATATATTCAAAAGTTACCCGCCTTTTAGTTACTTCTACATATTTTTTAACGGCTGGAATTAACTTTTCTAAAGGATAAGCTTTATTAATCTCCATAATGCTTGAACGGATTTCATTGTTTGGTGCGTGAAGAGAAATGGCTAAGTTAACTTGTTTATCATATTTCATAAAAGCTTCAATCTTAGGAACAATTCCACACGTCGATATAGTAATGTGGCGACTTCCTAAATCAAGTCCTTTAGGAGTATTAATGATATCAATAAATGATATAACATTATCATAATTGTCAAAAGGTTCACCAATACCCATTAAAACAAGATGGGAGATACGAATGTTTAAATCAGCTTCAACAGCTAATATTTGTCTTACCATTTCGGATGCTTCCAGATTACGGACTTTTTTTAAACGACCGCTTTCACAAAAGTGACATCCCATATTGCAACCAACTTGGGTTGAAATACATAAACTATTACCATAATCATGTTTCATCAAAACAGCTTCAACTTTATTATCATCACTTAAACGAAAAAGATACTTAATAACGTCCACATCACTTTTCTTAGCGATTATTTCTAAAGGTTCTATAACAAAGTCATTAGCTAAATCTTGAATGGTTTTTTTGCTAACATTACGCATATCCATGAATAATTTAATTCTTTTTTTATACAACCATTCGAATACTTGCGTAGCTTTAAACTTACCTTCACCCTTAAGAGTAAAGTAGTCCTCTAACTCTTTAATGGTTAAACCATATATATTTTTCATACCTACACCTATTAATAATTATATCAAAAACTAGGTAAAAAAGAAATTACTATGCATATTTTTCAATAAATAGAAGCATATTTTAAAGAATTATGGCCTAATTTTGACACTTGTTTAACAAAAAAAGGATGCTTATGCTGCATCCCCAAAATTATTATTTGGATTGGTAGGACGGGTTCCAAGTGTTTTTTGACGCCCACCGATACTATTTTGATTGCTATTGGTAAAGCCATTATCTGGGAATATTCTATTGGTAAGTCCTAACATAGCAATGGTTCTAGCGATTCGAGCAAGAATCCTACTATGACGATCTTGACGTCCTGATAAAGTACTGGCATCGGTTACAACCGCACGAATTTCTTCCGCTGTATATTCCTCACCCTTAAAGCTAATTGTCTTATCAACTCTAGCTCCAGCTTCATCAAGTTGAGCTTCATTTTCACTAATTTCCATATTAGAACTAAGTTCATCAGCAATTTTGTTGGCAATATTAGCGAATTCGACATCATTGATGTCCGTTAAATCCTCATCATCGTTAGACAATTCATTACGATTTTGATGACTTATTACCCGAGCACTTTGAATCGTAAGCTTACCTTGATTATCAATATTAGCTTCGATAACATTGTTATTTTCATCAACAATGAAAGAATGTTTAAAATTAACATAACGGATCTTTAAAGAAGCTTCAATCGTCTCTTTAGCTTTTAAATATAAGTCTAAAAGTTTTAATAAGGCTCTTTGCTTAGAATATTCTGGTCGCAAATATTCTCTATATTTACTTTTAAGTGAATGCCTACTAATATCAACAATTGGAATTAAATCAAGTTCAACATTTTTATGGCGAGCATTATACTCATAAATAGCTTCGGCATTGGCACGCTTATCTGCACTTTGCGCAAAAGAAAGGCTAGATTGATCAGTTCTAAATGCTTGCTCAGCTGTTGTTGTATTACTAGGTACTTCAACAATTTTTAAACTACGATCTTTAGGATTATAAAATTTGAATAGTTCTTGACCATTATTAGCGCCGTTCTTGTCGGTAAGTTTAACGTGTTCAATATCACTTAAATTAACACCATAAGCTTTAGCTATTTCAGCTTTTTTTTGTTCCTCCGTTTTTTCTGTTGCCTGTTTCTTTTTCATTTCTTCTTCTTTTAATTGTTGTTGATATCTCGGATCTAGATTCTGATTTTGTCCGTTTGGCATACCATCACTCCTATTTTCAAGTTTATTGTAACATACCTAAAAATATTTTTTACCATTTTTCGTTAATAATTCAATCTACTTTACACTTTTAATATCAACAAAAAAAATAAGAATATTAGTATGAATATCATTTTTATTCCTAAAAGACAAATTTTATTCATATAAAATTCTTATTTTAATTTAAATAGTCAATCCTAAATAGATAAGAAAACCGATTAGTATCGTTAACATCACACCGCCATTAATGCGATCTGAAGTCGTCGTTTTATATTTTACACCAACAACTTTAGCAACTAAAAAGCCGCCAATAATTCCGCCAATATGGGCTCCCATATCAATATTAGATATACATATTCCTAAAATAAAGTTTAGAATAATCAAAGGAATAATTTGCGATTTGATTATTCCACCAAAATAAACGCGGTAATGATATCCAAAGTAAAGGAAAGCACCAATAAGGCCAAAGATACATCCGCTCGCACCAACAGTTACAATATTATCTGGTAAAAAGAGCATCGATGTTAGTCCCCCAACAATACCGCTCACTAAATAGATAAACAAATATTTAGCTTTACCAAAGAAACTCTCTAACTGTGGCCCTAAAATATATAAGGCATAAAGATTTAGAAGTAAATGAAGAATATTGGCATGCAAAAACATACTTGATATTAAAGTTAGATAACTTAATGGTCCTTCCATCATCCGATGATTTACTAAAGCACCAAACTCATATAACAAATTGGCATCAACGTTAAAAGGATTGCCACCAGCTAAAACAACCATTAAAAACATAATAATATTGCTAATGATTAAAGCGTATGTAATAATTGGTCTTTTTTTACTAAATATCTCATCAGCTTTAATCGCATCATCACGATTTTTTTGATTAATTTCCTCCGTCAATTTCATAAATAACTCAAGTCCTTGCTCGGTTACTTTATCAATTTTATTTATCGTTGGAAAACTTTCTGTAACAAAATCATATTTCGTTATATCAGAAATATTTTTTAATTCAATACAATCAATATTGTTGTGATTACTTTCTTCCAAATGAACATTATCACCTAGATTAACAAAAATACTTAAAGCATTCATTTTAAAGCTAAAAGTTTTACGTTTAATGGTTCGAATAATTTGTTTAGTACGATAAATGTCCCAATCAAATTGTTCATCATTGTGAATATAATTCGTAACAATCCGAACAATTTTATAATCTTGTTCCGTATTTTCAAGCCAAATCTCGTCTTTAGCACCATGCAGAATAATCGGATTATAACCTTGTTCTGTTATAAAATAATGTAAAAGTTTCATCACAATTTCATCATTTTTATCAAGTGTAATATTCATTTTCTCACCTCCCAATATTGTAATATATTTTTTCTTTTAAGTAAACTAATTATCTTCTTTAAAGAGCGACATTATTCTTGTAAAACATTCTGGTAACTCACTATCAAACTCCATATATTCTTTTGTTCTTGGATGTGTAAAACCTAAGGTTTTAGCGTGCAAACACTGACCAGTATCATCGATTAATTTATGATGACCATAAACAGGATCATTAACAATTGGATAGCCAATATAATCTAGATGAACTCTAATTTGATGGGTTCGGCCAGTCTCTAGGCTAAGTTCTAATAGTGTAGCATTTTTATAGCGCTCTAAAACCTTAAAATGCGTAATAGCTGGTTTACTATTGATAGCTGTTACCGCCATTTTTTTACGATTTTTTGGATCCCTACCAATTGGGGCATCGATTGTGCCGGTATCATGTCTAATCACACCCCACACTAACGCCCAGTATTTACGAACCGTCTTTTTCTCACTTAACTCATTAGCTAAAAAAGCATGCGCTTCATTATTTTTAGCAACAACCAAAAGACCAGTTGTATAGGCATCAATACGATGAACAATACCAGGGCGAAACTCACCATTCATATCACTTAAGTTTTTAGAATGATATAAAAGCCCATTAACAAGGGTATGTTCATTATTGCCAACTGCCGGATGCACAACCACCCCATTAGCTTTATTGATAACTATAAGGTCATCATCTTCATAGACGATATCTAAATCCATTTTTTCGGGAGATGATGACATCGCCTCTTCTTCATAAGGAAAAACCTTAACTTTATCGCCTATTTTTAACTGATAACTTGCCTTGATGGGTTTATCATTGACAATGATTTTTTCATCTTTTAACATTTTATTAATCTTACTGCGACTAAATGTTAAAAGATTAGAAAGATATACGTCTATTCTTCCACTTTCTTCTTGGATTTCGTATTCTTCCATACATCCTCCTTAAGATTTAGGATTAATAATGTAATAACGGATACCACAATACATATGTCAGCAAAGTTAAAGATTGGGAAATGATAACTAAAAATGATAAATTCTAAATAATCAATCACATATTGAAAAATAACGCGATCTACAAAATTACCTAAAATACCACCCAAAAGCATACCGATAAAAAATACTTCAGATTTTTTAAGTGATTTGTCTTTAACAAAGCAATAATAGACAATTACAAGTGAAAATAAAGTCATACCAATTAGGAAGACGGTATTGCCACTAAAAGAAGAAAAAGCAGCACCATCATTATGAACATTGGAAATGTAGAAAAAATTATTTATAACTTTAAGACTTGTACCATAACTAATAAAATGTCTTATAACGGCTTTTAATATTTGATCTAAAGCCAAAAACAAAGTTGTAAAAATCAACAATCTCTTTTTCATCTTATCACCAATTCTATTATATCACATCTAAGTGCATATGTTAAGGAACAAAAAATAGAAAGCATTAAGCTTTCTACTTCATTTTTTCTAGTTTTTCTGTAGCTGTGTCAATTGCTGTATCCATTAAGCAATCCATTTTTTCTTTTATTGGCTGCTTATATTTTTGATAGGCTAATACACCTAACGCACCTAAAGCTATCATAGCCATATCTCTACCCATCTGCACAATATCACCTCACACTAGAAAATTGTATATATTAATCCATATATACATTATTAAGATGAACTGATAATCTAAATATTATGCAAAATCAGATAACTTTTTACATTGATAAATTTCCCTATTCTCTAAATCATATAAATCCATTAAATCTTGTTGCGATCCATATACTCTAATATCATACATTTTAGAATCAAGTAAAGCAGTATATCCATAAGTCCAACTACCATTTTTAAATCTAGTATGATATCCTACAACTTTATATTCACCATTAATACTCGATTTAGTAGCACTATCTAAATCATATATTTTGAAGGTATTATCACTAGCATTAAAAGAAATAGTTTCATTACTATCGCATTCCCATTCACCATCTAGATATTTGGCCGTTTTTTTCAATTGTGTAAATAATAATACCATGCCAACAACAATTAAAATAACAAAAACTAAAATCGGTATTACAATAAATGGCCATATTCTTTTTTTCTTAACTTGATTATTACCATAATAATTAGGATAATAATTAGACTGATATTGATTGGGATACATATTATAATTCACATTTTGATTCATACTTCTTTTAACCTTACCTCTCTTTTACATTATAGCAAAAGTTATGTTAAAAAGCACTATCCCTAGCATCGTCTTTTAAAAGATCGAGCATATCGCTTTTACGTGTTTGTTCAAAATTACTATGAACACTCATTTCAAAAGCATCTGCATCACCGATGATAATTAATTTTTTCTTAGCTCTCGTAATACCTGTATATACGAGTTTACGATATAACATTCTATGATAACTATGGGTAATTGTCATAACGACAATATCAAACTCACTCCCCTGGGCTTTATGAATACTTATAATAAAACCATGCGTAATATTATTTAAATCTTTTACTTGATAATTAACTAAATTACCTTCAAAATCAATAACAACTTCGACTTTACCTGATTTAGTTTGGACACCACTTTTGATAGCTGTAATAATTCCAATATCACCATTATAAACATTATTATCAGGATCATTTACTAATTGTAAAACTTTATCACCTTCACGATATGTAATATCGCCATATTTAATCTCTTTTTTATCAGAAGATGGAGGATTAAATATCTTTTGTAACACTTTATTTAAATTATCAATTCCATTAACTCCCGCATACATTGGGGCCATAACTTGAAATTGTTTATACTCTTTACCGGTCTCGACAATCATTTGACAAACTTCTTGTAATTTTTTGATTATATTACTTTCAGTACACTTTATAAAAGCATAATCATCTTTTTTCTCTAAGAAATTTCCTAAATTGTCTGTCCTAATTTCATCAGCTAAAATAGGAATATAACTGTTTTCTTCTTGCCGATATAAAATGTCAAGGTGAATAGTGTCAACAATTTCACTATCAATTAAATCTTTAAGAAGGGTTCCGGGCCCAACACTTGGTAATTGATTATAATCCCCTACTAGAACAATCTTAATATTATTAGTAAGGCCTCGAAGTAAATTATCCATAAGAGGGATATCTATCATACTAACCTCATCAATAATAATGAGATTGCTAAAGTCAGGATTATATTCATTAATAGTAAAAAGATTATCTTCTTTATTCCACTTTAAGAAGCGATGAATCGTACTTGCTGGCATTAACGTAGCTTCACTTAATCTTTTACTAGCACGACCTGTTGGCGCAAGTAAGGCAACTTCCTCACATAATTCTTTTTGCGAATAATTATTTAAAACTTTGTATAAATCAACAATAGCTTTAATAATCATAGTCTTTCCTGTTCCTGGGCCACCCGTAATAATGGTTATATTGTTTTCCATAGATGATCTAATAGCTAATAATTGCTTATCATTATATTTAATTCCGCTAGAAGTTTCTAACTCACTAATTAAACCATCCAAATTAGAATACTTACTTTTTTGTTTATGAACTAAATAATTGATTTTATAGACAATATTATTCATAGCTGTATATATATCTTCTAAATAATATTTATTATCTTTTATTTCTATTTTTAATTCTTGTTTTAGCTCATTTAATAATTCATTAAAATAATTATCGTCAACACTAAACCCTAAATATTTAGATGTATAGTTATAAATATCTTCTAAATATAAGTATGTATCACCAGTTTTAAAAGTTAAGTCTTTCATAACATAATAAATACAAGCTTTGATCCTTTCAATGGAATCATATTCATCATGCATAGCGCACGCAATCCGGTCAACCTTAACAAAGCTTAATTCTTCAATATCATCAATAAGACTATATATATTATGCTCAATAACATTTATGGTATTACCTTTATAGGTATTATAAATAAGAAGAGCATCACGCATCGTAAATCCTAACTCTGTAAGATAGACAATCATCTTATGACTTTCTTCATATTTAACTAGAGTATTATAAATCAGTTTAGCTTTTTTAGCACTTAGTTTAGGCACAAGCATTAATACACTTTCATCTTCTAGAATACGGTCTAATGCTTTATCACCTAAAGTATCAACAATTTGGCTAGCCATTTTCTCACCAATACCTGGGAATAAATCGCTTGATAAAAACTCGACAATCCCATCTTTATCTTCTGGTTTAACGCGTTCATATTCTTTAACATTAAACTGAAAACCATATTTAGGATGAATTGTTTCTTCGCCTTTAAAATAATAGTTTTCATTTTCATTTAATTCGTGAAAATAGCCTGTGATGGTTATGGTTTTATTGACATAATCTTTCATTGATTCCATATCCGTACTTTTAATCTTAAAAAGGCCAATTATATAACCTTTATCAGATGCGAAAATTTTTTGTCTAAAACTACCCATTATATAATTTTCCATTTTAATCACCACACCCATTATAGCATACGAACAAATGTTTTTGCAATAATTTTATCATAATCGACATATACTTCGTTAGGAAGTGATTTATGTTTAAACTTTTAAAGTGGCTATTCAAAGATTTCCATCTTTTTTGTGCAGCCTACTCCAATAATGTTTTCCCTGATCCGCTATCAAAGGAAGAAGAAGAAGACCTTTTAGAGAAAATGAAAAACGGCGATACGAATGCCCGCAACACTTTAATTGAACACAACCTGCGTTTAGTTGCCCACATTGTTAAAAAATACGATAATAAAAATGAAGATATCGATGATCTTATCAGTATTGGAACCATTGGTCTTATTAAAGGTATTGACTCTTTTAATACGAAACATAACGCTAAGCTCACAACCTACATTGCTAAATGTATTGAAAATGAAATTCTTATGTATTATCGTTCAAATAAGCGTAACAACCGCAATATTAGTCTTAATGAAGCTATTGGTTATGATAAAGAAGGCGATGAAATTACCCTTCTCGATATTTTAAAAACACCTAATCCCGATTTTGCCCTTGATATTCATAACCAAAATAATATTAAATTATTAGATAAATACTTTAAAGTTTTAACAACAAGGGAAAAAGAAATAATTACTAAAAGGTATGGTTTAAATGATGAAGATAAAATGACGCAAAAAGAAATTGCTAAAATGTTTAACATCTCTCGTAGTTATGTATCAAGAATTGAAAAAAGAGCTTTAACGAAAATGTTAAAAGAATATATTAAAAACAAAGATAATTAAAAGGGATATTTAATCCCTTTTTTGTTGCTCTTTATCTAATTTTTCATAGTAATTAAACGTTTTAATGGCGTTATCTTTATTAGCCTCTAATAGTTCACTTGCTTTATTAGGATTGATAACTTTTAACATATTGAATCTTGTTTGACTATTTAAAAACTCTTCATATAAATCAAAGTCAACATTCTTGCTATCAAGCGTGAAACCTGTTTCCGGATGCCTTCTAAAAGTTAGGAAATAACCCGAATTAGTAGCTAATTTTTCCATATCAACGCTATGTTCCATACCACCTTTAATACCGTGTGAAATACATGGCGTATAGGCAATTATAATAGCTGGTCCATTATATTCATTAGCTTCTTTAAAGGCTTTAACAACTTGCATTGGATTAGCTCCTAAAGATACTTGCGCTACATAGACATGTGGATAAGCCATCGCAATACGAGCTAAATCTTTTTTGTTTGTTTTCTTACCGGTTGATGCGAATGATGCAATAGCGCCTTTGGGACTAGCTTTAGATGATTGGCCACCCGTATTAGAATATACTTGACTATCTAAAACTAAAATTTTGATATTATCTGAACTTGCAAGGACATGGTCAATACCACTAAAGCCGATATCATAAGCCCATCCATCCCCACCGATACACCAAATATTACGAGTGGTTATATAATCTTTCAATTCTAATAATTCTTGTGGTAGATTATCGGTTAGATTGTCATAAACTTCTTTAGTATTTTCATAACTTTCAGGATTGTCTAACCATTTTTTAAATAAGGCACTATTTTCATTATCCATATTTTGTTCCATCAAGCTAGCAATACGCTTCCGCATAATATTATTAGCAACAAGCATACCATAACCATATTCAGCATTATCTTCAAATAAACTACTAGCCCAAGGAACAGCATAAGGAGTTGAAGGCGCACTACCACCATAGATTGATGAACAGCCAGTCGCATTAGCAATAATCAAGTGTTCACCAAATAATTGGGTTAATAGCTTAATATAAGCTGGTTCCCCACATCCGGCACAAGCCCCTGAAAAGGCAAATTTAGGCTTAACAAATTGACTATTTTTCGTCGTATAAATATTATCAATTGACTTTGGCTTAATGTTATTATCTAGATATTCAAATATATCTTGTTCTTTAGGATTTATCTTATCCATAATAAGAGCTTTATTAGAACGCATACCTGGACAATTATTAACACATACCCCACAACCAGTACAATTAGCTACACATACACTAACAATATAATAATAATTCATACCGATAGCTTTAACGCATCGCTTTTGAATCTCTTCTGGAGCCTGCTTATACTCTTCTTCATCTAATAAGAAAGGTCTAATCACACCATGTGGACAATATAAAGAACATTGATTACAATTAGAACAATTTTCTTTAATCCATGATGGCGTTAAAGAAGTTATATATCTTTTCTCCGTAGCACTTGTTCCACTTTCAAAAGCACCATCAGCCCGATTAACAAAATCAGATGTCTTTAAAGTATCACCTTTACGTTTCATAATCGTTTTAACAAGTGATAATGCTTCATCGTTAGAAGTAGCATCATAAGAACTGATAGTTACTGGCAATAGATTTTCACTAACTAAAGTAATAGCTTCATAATTAGCTTTAACAACACTATCACCCTTACGAGCAAATTTCTTATCAATGCCATCTTTCATTTTATCTAAAGCGACATCATAAGGTAAAATATCCGTTAGTCGCATAATAGCACTTTCCATAATGGTACTAATTTTACCCTTTAATCCTACTTGATCAGCTAAATCATAAGCATTAATCAAATATACTTTAGCTTTATTATCAATAAATAATTTTCTTAAATGATGGTTTAACATTGCATCAACTTCATCAGTACTATGAATCGAATTGATAATGACTTTAGCACCTTCATCTAAATCCTCTAATAAATCGTATTCCTCTAAATAACTATCTTTAGAAATAACAACTAATGATGGTTTAGAAACATAATAAGCCGAATGAATAGGATTAGGACTAAAGCGTAAATGACTGCATGTAACACCGCCACTTTTTTTCGAATCATATTGGAAATATCCTTGAACATAATCATCGGTATTATCGCCAATTAGTTTAATAATTGATTTAGAAGCACTAACCATACCATCACTACCATAACCATATAATAGCCATTCACTACTTTTTTCTGTTTCAATTGGGATAGGTTTTAGACTTAAATTAGTTACATCATCAACAATACCAATTGTAAAATTATTAACAGGATTATCTAGCATATGATATACGGCATTGATATCAGCTGGGGTTGTATTTTTACTTGATAATCCATAACGACCACCAACAATGTTTATATCTTTTCCTTTTAAGGCATTAACAATATCTAGATATAGTGGTTCACCATTACTACCTGCTTCTTTTGTTCGATCTAAAACAGCGATATTCTTAACCGTCTTTGGTAAAACATTTAGTAAGTATTTAGTACTAAATGGGCGATATAAATGAACTTCGATAAGGCCTAGATCATTATTATCTTTAATAACTTCTTTAATTGTTTCACAAACAGATCCCATCGCTACAATAACCTTGGTAGCATTAATTCCGCCATAATAGTTAAATGGCTTATAAGAAGTTCCTGCTTTAGCATTAATTTTTTCCATATAATCACTAACGATATCAGGTAAGGCATCATAATACTTATTTCGGGCTTCTGTTACTTGAAAGTAAATATCTTCATTTTGAGCTGTTCCATAAGTTAGTGGGTGATGCGGATTTAAAGCTCGATTACGGAATTTATTTAAAGCATCATAGTCTAACATATCAGCATAATCAGAAGCTTGTAAGACATCTATCTTTTGAATCTCATGACTTGTTCTAAAGCCATCAAAGAAATGCATAAAAGGTAGACTTGCTTTAATACTTGATAAGTGGGCAACCGCACTTAAATAAGCAGCATCTTGAACAGATGAAGAAGCTAACATAGCAAAACCTGTTGCCCGGCATGCATATATATCTTGATGATCGCCAAAAATACTTAGAGCATGCGTCGATAGACTTCTTGCTGCTACATGGATAACACAAGGTAACATTTCCCCAGCTATTTTATACATATTAGGAATCATTAAAAGAAGACCTTGACTAGCCGTAAATGTCGTCGTTAAACATCCGGCCTTTAAAGAGCCATGAACAAATCCTGCTGCTCCGGCTTCACTTTGCATCTCAACGACTTTGACATGACTATTGAAAAGATTTAATCTTTGATCACTCATCTCATCAACATGTTCAGCCATCGGACTAGATGGTGTTATAGGGTAAATACCAGCTACTTCTGTAAACATATATGCAGTATAACTGCAGGCTTCATTACCATCAACTGTCATTTTCTTTTTCATGTTATCACCACATCAATTATAACATAACATAAAAAAAAGTAGTAGTTTAGATTGCAACTACTACTCCATTTTCATCAAACTTATAGTTAGCTAATGTTGTTTTTTTTTCCTTACGAGCTGTATTATCAGCTATAACAACGCCATTTTCATCAAATTCTATGTCTTTCAATATATCCCAATTACTTGGCTCTAACTCTGTTGACTCTCTTTTTTTATCATAAAAAGTTAAAAAGGGGTTTTTAACGGATAGCTTATCAGCTATAACAACGCCATCTTCATCAAATTCATAATTAGAAGATGATGATGAATCCGCCGTTTCATCAGATATAACGATGCCGTCCTCATTAAATTTATATTTTGAACTAGTTGGTGTTGATGAAGTTGCTGTACCATCAACTATAACAACGCCATTTTCATCAAACTTATATTTTGCAACAGTTTGTGATTGTGGTGCTGCAGAACTATCAGATGTAACAACACCGTTTTCATCAAATTCATAATCTGATTTAGCTTGTAATTTAGTTGTAATTGTGCCGTCAGCTATAACAACGCCATTTTCATCAAACTTATATTGGCCATTTGGTCTAACTTCAGCAGGTGCTGTGTTATCAACTATGACAACACCATTTTCATCAAATTTATAATTACTATCAGGTTTAACTTCAGTAGATGCTGTATTATCAGCTACGACAACGCCATTTTCATCAAACTTATATTGGCCGCTTGTTCTAGTTTCAGTAGGTGCCGTATTATCAGCTACAACAACACCGTTTTCATCAAACTTATATTGGCCGCTTGGTCTAGTTTCAGTAGGTGCCGTATTATCAGCTACAACAACGCCATTTTCGTCAAACTTATATTGGCCGCTTGGTCTAACTTCAGCAGATGCCGTATTATCAACTACGACAACACCGTTTTCATCAAATTTATATTTACTATCAGGTTTAACCTCAGTCAATGTCGTGCCATCAAAGACAACAACACCATTAGCGTCAAATTTGTAATTATTAGACTCTTCAACTCTAACCACTTCTTTTTTAACTGGTTTTTCTTGTTCTTTTGTAACTAAAGGTTTACCTGTTTTTAATAAACTAGTGTTTAGTTTTTTATATTCATCATTTTTATAGCCATCAAATATTACTTTTTTAACTGTTGCATGGTCAAAATGTAATGTATCATCTAAAGAACTAAGGCCATCTGGATATTTAACACCAACATAATTGCAATCAGTACTATTCTCTTGCTCTTGTAAATATCCAATTATCATAATATCATCTTTATTATTTTTTATTGAACATATCGTTCCAATTGGTAGATATTTTCGACCCTTTGCCATATATAAATCACACCCTTTTCTATTTTATAATTTCTCTTTGCTTTTCCACGGAATTAGTTGGCAATAAGCTGACACCGCCCGATAACTCATTTTCTACAGCGTTACATAAATTAATACTTTTATTTATCCAACTACTCATATCAGATAACTCATTGTATATTTCATTAATTCTTTTAGTAAATTCATTATAACGAGAACGATACGAAAAGTCTGATGGGGCATATAGTCTTTGAGCTATACCCCTAGCATATCCTACATATGTTTTAGAACTATCAACACTAGATAAAACTACAGTTTCTAAAGAACTTCTATTTACAACTAATTTTGTCATACTATCTCCTTACCTGATTTACGATTTCATCATAAGCATTCGCACAATTGATAAGATATTCTCCATACTTATACAAATCTTTAGCAAAATTCATATAAGTTGGCTTATTCCCTAGCACTGCTGCCGAATATTTTTCAGCAGTAGGTCCAACCCACTCTCGTGTTTCTGTAGGAATTTTTTCAAAACGTGTAAACATTTCGTTATATGTTAGCTTTAGCTCTTCAACTAGCTTTAGTATATCATCGCCACATTCACGAATTCTTTTAGTATCTACTTTTATCTCTTCCATACGTCCTCCTAAAAAGAAAGACTAGCTGACTAGCTAATCCTCATAATTAATCTACATCACGCTATTTATAGCTTTCTTAACATTAGAAATCTTTTGATTTATACTAGGAATACAAGTGTTTTGAAGAAAGTCTCTTTCAGCAACTAATCGATTATAAATAGAGTTAATCTTTCCTTCATCAGCTTTCGAATCATCTAAAGAGAAACTACTATCGACTTTATCTTTTGACGATTCTAGAAGAGAAATAGCATTATTTAAATAACCGATCATTCGATAAATTTCATTCTTAAAATACTCATAATTTCCTTTATCGCGTATTAAATCTGATGTTTCCATTTATTCTATTTTGTTTCAGTGTAAACAGTGGAATTATCACTAAGTCCTGATGTTGAACTAGAAATATTTCCAGCAAAATTTGCAGAACTTGTTTTCCAAGCGTTTTCAACATCAGCTAATTTGTCAGAAAAAGCTAATAAATCGCTAATTAATGCACTACAATAGCTTTTTACAGATTCAACATAAGATACAACTGCTTGTTGTATTTCTTCACTTTTATAAGCACCTGATGCATCAGCGTTAGCATCGATTTCACCTATTTTTGCTTGTAAATTACTAACAGATGTTCTTATTGCTTCACGCATTGTAGGAACTTTAGCAGCATTAATACCAACGACATCTAAACCGCCGCCACCAAAAAGTGATCCTAGAGATCCTAAAATACCGCCACCATCTGCAGCTGTACGTGTAGCAGCTCTTCCATCCATTGCTGCTTGTGCAGCTTGTTTTGCATCAAATTCTGATACTGTTTGTGTTGCTTCCCAATTTGCCATAATTATCCTCCTTACTCACCAATCATATTTTCGTCCTGATTATAATAATAGTTTGCTAACTCTGATAGTCTTGCATCCAAATCATTATACTCAGCCGTTAAATCGCTTTTTATTAAATCGATTTCAGCTTGTAACTGCTCCTTAAATCTGTCACATGAAACTCCTACCCAACCACCGTCAACAGCTGTTACGATATTTTGGTATTCAGTATCAAGGTTTTCTGACATTGTTGTTAAAATTTGAGTTTTTAAATTTTCTTTATAAGTGTTCATTCCTGAACTTGATACACCAATGTCTAAATCTCCAATTCCTAGACTCATACTACAATTCCTCCTTCATATTTTCTTTTTGACGGACTTGCCTTTGAGCCTCATTTATCAATTCAGTAGCTTCAACTTCAAGCTTACTATAATTGCCTTTTAATTTTAACAAGTCGTCATTATAAACTAAGATATTTTGGTTAACAGTATTTATAGTTGGGACAAGTTGCTCAAACTTGCTTCGAAATAAATCAGCTTCAGAACTAACATAATATTCTCTCGTTTCACGAATTAACATTTCAATAGCATTAGTTATCCGCTTACTTTTTTCCGCATAGTCTATAACATCAACCATAAGCTTATCTAGTTTCGATGTCGATACACCAAGTGTATTAGAGCTATTATCCACTACTATCACCTACTATTAAATTAAACTATCTTACATTTTTATATTAACATAATATATTACTAATTTCAACATTTTTTTGACAAATTTAACCCATTTTAGGTACTTATTTACGATTTGTTAGAACTACATTAGTAGGTTTCATACCAACATTTTGAGTGTTATATTTTGTTAAGTATGAAATTTCATCATCACTTAAAAGATTACTAGTAGATAAATTTTCATCCGACATATAGTAATTATTGTACATCGTAAACACATCTTGTGATGTAATACCTAATTGCTGAGCAAGACATCCGAAGAAAGTTTGTTGCACATTGTCATAAAAAGCAATAAAATCACTATTATACTCATCTCTAGAACTATCGTTATATTTAACTAAACGATTCATATCATTTTCAAATAGTTTTATTAATCCAAAAATTGACTCTAAACTTTCTCCTTTATTCCCTATAGCATCTAATAAATTAGTATAGAAAATTTTAGTCAAAGTTTGAGCGGCTGAACTATATAGGGAAAACTCGTATTTATATGGCACTTCTATCTGACAATTATCATAAAAGGCTTTATTTCGACCATAAATTATTTCAAAGGAAAACATCATCTTTATTATTTCTTCGACGTCTTCTTCACTATTTGCATTAAAAATTCTTAAAAACTTATTTAAATCAGGTTGCAAAGATAATCTTGGAATAGTTAGTTCAGATACATCATCACGGAGAATAGTAGCTAAAGTTAATGTATCAATAGTTTTCATATATTCGGGATAAACAATATTTTCTCCACTAACATCATTATATACATTCATCAACTTTTCAGCGCATCCCTCAACAAACCATTGATAGCTTAAAGCATTAACTGGTAAATCAGCCCATTCATAATATATTCCCGTGTTTTTTGTGTATCCTTCATGTTCTTTTTCTTCATTACTGCTCGCTTGAATTAAATGGTTAGTCTCATGACATGCTACTTCATAAAAGAAATCCATGCCGCCAAAAACTTCAATAACATTTATATTCAATGACAATATCTTATCATCTTCAACCATTACCCCATTACCTTGACCATGATTACACAAAATTTTTAATTCCTGTAAATTTTTATCAAGTTGATTAACATCAATATTTTGTTCATAATCTTCAGCCAAATTTTTATTAATTGTCGCTACAACGGCATTAAAAGCTTGTTCAAAATACGAACTTGAAAATTCTTCATATAATGCCCCAGTATAAGAAGCCATATATGCATTGTTATTATTAACAACTATTTCATGTAATTTATTAGCATCAACTTGACGATTGTTAATAATTTTTAAATCACTACTTGATTCATATTCAACCATTGAATTATATTTGGCTAGAGCATCTTGGATATGAAAAAATTCACTATTTGCATAATTAGTATGATGCCCTGAAAGCAAATTCCTAAATGCCGACGTATCAACACCATTAAAATTTATTTGTTGATTATACATTTCTAAATTAGCAGTGCTTGCAGTATCCTCTTGTGGCTGAATAGGTGTAGCAGTAGAACTTGTCATCATAGAAGAGTCATCTACTGCTACTTCAATATTTTGATTATTTTCATCAATAGTATTTCCCTCATTATCATATATTTCTACATAATATGATCCTTCATCAGCCCGAGCTGATACTTTAAAAACAGTTGCCGTTGAAACACTAAAGCCAATTATTGTAGCTAGCGAAATAGCCATTAATTTAATCCTTTTAGTTCTATTTTTAAACCATTTTACATTTATATTTCTTATCACTATAATCACCTAATACAATTTTAACACATAAAGTTAATAAACTTCATCTTTTAAATCAAAACAATGCTACTCCCATTTCTTATATTTGTTTCTCTAATCAATTGGTTTGTACCATATATTTCGCCTGTTTCACGATCGTATAATCTTACTTTATCATCAGGATTATATTCACCGCTTGTAAGTTCAAAAACAGATTTTTTTAGAAGAATTATTACGTTACATATCCTAGCATTTATGGGTAAATATACATTATATATTTCGTCAATTGTAGGTACATATAAACGAACGGCAAATTTATCATTCATTTTCTTCTTCCTCCTCAACCATGTATTTTATAATTGTATGATTTCCTTTAACGATTGAATAACCAATGCAAGGGAAATTCATTTTTCTTTCTTCAATAGTAATATTTGGAACATTAATAACCAACTGATTAGCAGCATCTTCGGCTAACCATATACCAGTTGAATTATCAACGTTAGATTGATACCACAAATCAACTTGAATATTTTTATAAGATGATAACACATCTATCAAAACCACTTTTGCATTATTAATTGAGGTAATATTAGAAAATAATCTATTTAATAAATCCTTACTATTGTTATTTAAATACTTTTTATAGGCACCAATTCCCAAGAAAAAGTAAACTGTAACATCACTAGAATCTCTACCCTTTACAATTTCGTTATTAACTTTAACAAGATTACTGTCATAGTTGTCTTTATAACATTCTACATTTTCAATATCCTTTTCATAAGCTTGAACAAAATCAAATACTTTTACCTTTGTATTTTCCAGTTTTGAGCATATCCTTATAAGTGAATTAATAAAACTCATTCGTTCAGGCGACATAGCATTAGTTACAATTTGGGTAAATGTATTGGTACTAAAGTCAAAATTAACTATTTCCTTTGTCGTTATACTATAACCAATTGGTACTTCTTTAAGATCTGTTAGTTTATCATAGAATTCACTAGCAATCACTTTGTTTGGTATTGTAGGTATACGTTTAGCCTTAATTTTATAAGCGTTATTATATGTTTCACTAGCCCGCATAATAAATTCGTTTATTTGCTCTTTGGCTACATAGAAAGCTGTTTGAAATTCATATATTCCCTTATCCAAGAAACAAAGTCCACGGCCAAAAAATTTAGATGGAAATAGACCCTTTGGAGCACCTAGTTGGTTTCTATAATCCTCATCGTTTGGTAATTGTAGACAAAGTTTATTAGGGAAATTTTGTACTTGTCTAGATTTAAGAGTTAAAGGTGAAAGTTCACTTATAATAAATACTAATCCATATCTTGAACCATCACGATATATAGTATATAAGCTTTCAGCAAAACGTCCATACGTCTCTGTAAATACCTCTAAATTATTAATTATCGTCACAATTAAAGGTAACTTTTTATCATTGTGTTTAATATATTCTTCATAACTACCACCAAAATCAGACATCATTTCTTTACGACGATCTAATTCTTTAAAAAGCATATCAAATATGTCATATACTTTATTTTCTTCATCGATTGTTGCAATGTCACCAATATGAGGCATCTTATTAAATATTTTTAACGATTCTGTTCCACAATCCACAATATAAAAATTAACTTCAGATGGAGTATGATCAGTAATTGTAGATAGAAGAATGGTTGTAATTAAGTTTTCTTTACCACTACCTTGTTTACCTATAATTAAAGTATTACCTTCGTGGGTTAGGTTAAGGTGAAGAAGATTTTGCTCTTGTGACGCTGGAACATCATATTCTCCAATGACTGGGTCAATAACATATGGTTGCTTTTGGTAATCATATTTAGTTTTCAAATTAGGGACAAAAATATTAGCTGGTATGGCATCTAGCCATAATTTATTGGAAACAATATTTTCTTTAACACCCAAATCATAAATATATTTAACAATATTAGTAAGTTGATCACCTAAATCTTCAACAGGTGTATCATTTTTTACATTTTCTTTAGCACTCTTGATGATAGTTCCTGAATCATCGATAAAGTTGATTGAGTCGTCAACTTTTTTAACAATTTTATCACTTGGAATGTATTTGGCTCCAGCCCAACCTGATTGTCCTTTATCAAAAAAGTCATCATATCCTACCTGTAAGTAGAAACGTCCTGCTTCTTTAATACTTGCTGCATCTGGTTTCTTCAACATTTCCATACTGTCGCCACGATCCTGAACTTTAAGGCAAACCTTAAATTTAGAGTTAGACCATATTTGATCATTAACAACGCCACTTGGCTTTTGCGTTGCTAAAATCAAGTGGACACCTAAGGAACGTCCAATACGAGCTGTACTAATTAATTGTTGCATGAAATCAGGTTGTTGACTTTTAAGTTCTGCAAATTCATCACTTATGATAAATAAATGAGACATAGGCTCTTTAACCATACCTTCACGATATAGTCTCTGATATTTATATATGTCAATCGTACTTTCACCCAAATTATCTCTTACTTCATTAAAGATTTTTTGACGTCTTTTCAATTCTGATTCAATTGATACTAAAGTACGATTCATTTCGGCTGTATCTAAGTTTGTTATCGTTCCGACTAGATGGGGAACGCGTTGACCTGTTTCACGATTTTCAAAAGCTCCAGCTAGGCCACCACCTTTATAATCAATTAAAACAAATTGAACTTCATAAGGATGATAGTTTATACACATTGACAAAATATAAGTAATAATAAACTCTGATTTACCAGAACCGGTCGAACCAGCAATTAAGCCATGAGGCCCATGGAACTTTTCATGAAGATTCAACATAAACTGATCGCCACTGGCATAGACACCAATAGGCGCTGCTAGGCCAATTACAGGATCATTTACTTTCCATCTATTAGCAATGTTCAACTGTTCAATTCTAGACACACCATACATATCTAAAAACGACAATTGCGATGGTAAAACACTAAGTCCTTCTTTAGTTAATAATGGAATATTAGCTAAATACTTTGTTATTGTTTCAAAGTCAATATTTTCATCATGTTCAACATTAAATTGTTGTTGACTTTTAGCACTTATTTTTTTATTAAAAACGCAACCATCTTTAGATGATACTTCAACAAAAGTTTTACATTTTGTTGGAACATTTTTTAATGAATCAGTTATTGTAAGTAAGCCAAATCCATAATTTGCATCGGCATTCAAAACATCTTCAATAATTGGTATTTTGCTGCTATTTTTAAAGCAATCTGTAATTATTAAATAATAACAATCATAAATGCTAATACCTTTTGTAAAGTCATACTTTTCGCCTTCTTCATTTTTTTCCTTACCAGTTTGCATATCCTTTCGAAGTTTAAACTCTGTCTCTAAAAAATCTGATATTTCTTTAGTATCTGTTTCATTGGTAGAAAAAAAGCGAACTGTTTTATCTTCACTAAAACAATGAGGCAAAAATTTGGCGTTTTCCCAACTATTACTATTTTCAGCATTAGTAAATATAACAATTTTTAAATCTGTAGCGCTATGAAGTGCTACTAATTGAACTAAAATATTGTTAAAATAAGAATGCATATCAAGGTAGTTAGTATCACAAATGATTGAAACAACATTATCATCTTTTAATGATATCGTAATCGGTACTTGACTCATTTTTTGATACTTTTTTTGAACTTCATATGCTTTATCTAAAAGTTCATCTTCATCTAAAGAAAAGCGTCGTTCAGGTATTTCAACTTTAATTGGGGGTTCAATATCGCCAAGGCCTAAACGTATTTTTAAGAAATCATCCTCGTCAATTTCTCTTGACCAAAAATATCTATTATCTCTTTGTAATGCAACTGTGCTACAAGCCTTTGATGATAGATAATTAGCATTATATATTTGAATTTTTTGTTTGAATAATAAATCAAGTTCCTTATCTTTCTTCTGTAAATATTCTGTGTATTTTTCAATCCTTTTTTGTTCTTTAGCTAATTTAAGTTTTTTGTTATAAGACTTCATTACCCTAGGCATAATTAAGCCACCAAAAAACATTGAAAAGAACATTACGCCTTGTGGAACCAAAGTTAAGGCATCTTTTCCTGATACTATGCCTCTAACTAAGTTCCATCCTAAAACAAAGGACATACCAACCATTGTTAACGATGTACCGATGACAAGATACCAAGGAAGATCTTGCATTTCTTCTTTATTAGGTGGCAATTCAATTCCTATTTCTTCTTCATCAATAACTTCCTTTAAAATAGGTTTATGATAAAAGTAATCATCTTCGGAAAACAAATCAACAGCCTGACTTTCATCACTAACGGGTTGAAGCTTTAAAACTTCATTAATATTTGTATTAATACATGGAGTCAAATTCTTTATTTTAACCATTTTGTTAGGATTGTTAACAATAAAATATTTCATCATCCAAATTATTTTTAAGCCGTTAATAAATATTACATCACCAGCTTTTAAATAACAACTGTTAATTTTATATTTGTTAACATAAACGCCATAGTTTTTATCAAATGAAGTTAATAGAAATCCTTTTTCATCTTTCTTTATGACAGCATGATTTTCTATCAACAATTCATTACTATATGTAATGGTACAATTGGGACCTGAACCTATTGTTATATTATCAGCAACTGATAGATTATAATAGGCTTCATCGTCGGGGATTACATATAAAAAGACAGTTCCATTATAACCTAACAACCGCAATTGATAATTGGTATAATTACTTAATTCGGTTAGTCCTAGAGTTTTATTTACCAAATTGACAAGTCCGTTACTTTTAATATTCCATCTATTATTTTTTCGTTCAAAAGTTATTAAAAAGTTAGTACTCATCTTTGGTATTTTATATGAATAGGTAAAAAAATCATCACCATCTTCAGGTAAAACAAACTTAACAATATTTTTTTCATTAACTACATATATTTTCAAACTGCCAACTCCCTACTATACTACTATAAAAATTATAACATATATTGTTTTCATTTACACAAAAAAAAGATATCTATATCTTTTTTTCTAGGTTGTATTATAAATAGTGTTGGTGAGAAAAATCACTGACACTATTTTATTTCATAAAAAGACATAAGTTTGATACAATGTAATTGTCGAAAAAACATTGAAAGGATCGAAACTTATGTCTATAAATAATTATATCTTAAATTTACTAAATATTGAAGATAAAAATATCTTTATTAATACAAATAA
>CANPYM010000023.1 GCA_947588685.1 uncultured Bacilli bacterium
CCTTTTCCTTCACTTTTACTCATCGTCTTCATTACCTCTCTTTCTTCTAAATACAAAATTAATAGCGTTACTTATACCACTAATAATTTTATCACTAACATGAGACGCAGCATCCGTCGTTCGATCAATAATATCAAACAAGCCATCAACTTTAATCATCTTGCGATTGACATCATCCAAAATCGTATCCACACGATTTAAGGTCTTCATTAATCTTATGACTAAAGCAATTAAGAATATTACTAATATAATTAACGAGATGTAAAGCATAATTGGTAGTAGTTGTTCTAAATCAATCATCTTCCTTACCCTCCTCATACATTGAATCGATTAAATTAAATAACTCATTTTCCGTTAAAGGCTCATCATCTTCTTCAACTTGATGTTTACCTTCAACTTTCTCTTTTTTAGCATTGAAAGATTCTTTTTTCAATAGTAAATTATCTAATTCCTTAGTTAGGTCCATCGTTATTTCCTCTAACTCGCGAATATTCTTTTCTTGTTCATTAACAGTCTTCGTAAGTTCAGCGGTATCTTCTAAGCTGACTTTATGTCCTTGCTCTTTTTCTAATTCATCAAATAGATCAACATCTTCTTTAGGAGTATCTTCCGGCTCACGGCTTGGTCGTCTTTCATCATAAATGGTTTCTTCAAGTTCATTTTCAAGTGTTCCATAAGCTTTGCTTCGAACTTCATCAAAGCGATCTTGAACCATGCCATCACTGACGACTGTTGGTTGAACATCCTTTCTTTCAACAATATCTTCCTTAGAATAATTCTTATCAAGAATACCATATATTGGAGAGATAATTGGTGTTGGTTTAAAAGTAGATTTTTCTTTTGTTAAAAGTGTTGGGCTTGTATAAGTTCCTGTATAATGCCCACTATATGGAGCTTTCTTTTCTTCTCTTTTTGGTTGCGGAGGCGTTTCTACCCGCTCTTCAGGATGTCTTTCCATCCGACGTGGACGTTCAGGCTCTGGCTCCAAATCCGCAAAATCTTTTTCGGTAAAAAACACTGGTGTTTTCAAAGTTTCTTCTTTTGGTTCAACCGGTGGTTTTTTCTCTGATAAATCTTCAAACTCAGCTGTTACATCTTCATAACGATCTTGTCTTTCTTCTATATCAATTTTCTCACGACGACGTTCAGCAGGCTTTTCCTTTGGTTCGTGTTTTATTTGTTCAACCCTAACTTCTTCATCTTTTTCTTCATCATCATCTACTGGTTCTGTAAAAATCTCTTTAAACTTGTCAAGTAGTCCCATAATTTCACCATTCCTTTTTGTTACTAATCAAATACCTCTATTCCCGTATTATCGGTATCTTTCTTGTTTTTAAACTTGTCATATTTTTCTTCACGATTATTTAGTTTCGCATCTTCAATCGTAAGTTTTATGACATCGGGGTTAAATTGAATCGTCGATAAGATATAAGCGGAGTTTAAAACCGCATCATTGATATCTTCTTTATTAACAACCGATTCAATATGAGCGTAGTTATAGACAAAATTAATATAATATAAATCATCTTTAGCTGTTATTTCAAGATAGCCATCATATTTAAAATCATCTTTGGAAATCTTTCTTGAATAATAAAGATTAGGGTCCTCTTCGTATTCAATAGGTATCTTATTATAATAACTAACCGTGTCAACATATAAATAATAATTGTTGCCATCAGAATACAATTTATCATTTAATTCATCTGTATCGATATAAGTAACTCCTCGTGGGACATAATATTTATATCCTCTTCCAACACGGTTATAAAGATCATTATCTTTCGATAAGATAACATCAACAATGACATCAATGCTACTTGTGTCAATCCTAACTACACTACATCCTGCCATAAGCATAACGATTAGGAAACATAGTACCATCTTTTTCATATCTACCTCACAATCACATTATACCAAAAAATAGGAATTATTTCTATTATTTTAGTAAATATCCACTATTTTACGCTTTTATAGACAGTTACTTTATAAATAGGTTTTCCTAAAGCGTGAAACTTTTCTTCATATTCAGTGGCAATATTATCTGTCACATCATCAGCATAAAGATCAAGTGATAAAAAAGATATATGGTATCCGTAATCCGTAAAAGACTTAAGTGAATAAGTAAATAAGTCCCGGTTATCGGTTTTAAATTCAATTACTTTATCATCTTTAAAAAGCTGATCGTAGCGATGTAAAAACCTTTCACTTGTAAGGCGCCGATTAGTGTGTCGTTCTTTAGGCCAAGGATCAGAAAAATTAAGATAGATTTTACTAATCTCATGATCAAAGACTTTTTCAATATCACAGGCATCCATTCGAATCAAACGTAAATTAGGTATATCTTCATCATCAATCTTTTCTAATGCTCTTACAATAACACTATCAAACTTTTCAATGCCAATATAATTAATATCAGGGTGGGCAAGAGCCATCTCTTTAATAAACTTCCCCTTCCCAGTTCCAATTTCAATATGGATAGGTTGTTGGATAGGAAACACCTCATTAAAATGCCCCCGATATTTTTCATAATCTAAAATTATATATTTAGAAGCTTCGATTTTTTCTTTCGCCCCTTTAACATTTCGAAGTCGCATTTTATCACCAATTTCATTATACCATAATGATTTAATTATGAACAAGTGTCAACAATTTAGACGATTATCATATAATGAAATAGACTAAGGAGGTTTTATGAAGAAAGATCGCAATTGTGGTGGGATGTATCAAGGATACGCTAATGCCATCCCCGTTATGGGAAGTCCGGTGATGATGCCACCAATGGGAAATGCCTATATGCCAAATCAAGTACCTTATCAAGGACAACAAACCTACACCCAACCATATAACAGTATTGAAAAAGAATTAAATGACATTCATGAACAAATTAATAGTCTTTCTAATCGGGTTAGTAAATTAGAAAGCAAAGGAGCAACCTATAACACAAAATATAGTGATTCCAACTATTATATGTTATAAAATATCGTAATTTTTCCATACTATTTCTAGGAGATGATGAAATGAACATAAGCATTAGAGAGAGTATTAAAGAAAACTTTAAAGATAGTAGTGAAGATGATATCAAAGAAGCTATTGAATCTTCCAAAAGTGATCAAGAAGAATTAACCCTACCCGGATTAGGGGTCTTCTTTGAAATACTATGGAATAATAGTAGTTTAGATGAACAAAGGAAAATTGTGGATACAATAAAAAAGAACATCTAGTTCTTTTTTGATGAAAGAATCAAGTCTTAGAACTTGATTCTTTTGTTTATGTAGTCAACTAATTCATCAACCTTAACAACTTCTTGAGCCATTGTATCGCGGTCTCTTACGGTAACCGTATTGTAATTTAAGGTATTATCATCAACAGTAACACAGAATGGTGTTCCCGCGATATCTTGACGACGATAACGTTTACCAATTGATGCCGTCTCATCATAGATAGTCGTAAACTCTTTAGCCAACATATCATATAATTCGTTAGCTTTCTCACTATGAAGTTTCTTATTAAGTGGGAAGATAGCTACTTTATATGGCGCTAAAAATGGATGAATTTTCATAACTTCACGTATCTCACCATTTTCTAATTCTTCCTCACAGTAAGCATTATCTAAAATAGCTAGCGCTAAACGATCAGCTCCGACAGTTGATTCAATGATATATGGGATAAACTTTTCATTGGTCGTAGGATCTAGATATTCTTGGGATACACCAGAATATTCTTGGTGACGTGATAAGTCATAATCCGTTCTATTGTGGGTACCATTAATCTCACCCCAACCAAAACAGAAATCATATTCAATATCACAAGCTTCTTTAGCATAATGCGCTAACTTTTCATGGTCATGATATCTTAATTTTTCTTCAGGTAATCCTAAATCCATAAAGAATTTTTTAGCATATTCCTTGAAATAAGCATATAAGTCACTATCCGTACCCTCTTTACAGAAAGTTTGATATTCCATTTGTTCAAACTCAATCGTTCTAAAAGTAAAGTTACCTGGTGTTATCTCATTACGGAAAGCTTTACCTACTTGACCAATACTAAATGGTAATTTCGTTCGCATTGATCTTTGAACATTTAAGAAATTGACATACTCACCTTGAGCATTTTCTGGTCTTAGGTAAACTTTGTTTTTGCCATCTTCCGTAACACCACGATGCGTTTCAAACATCAAATTAAATTGTCTAATATCAGTATAATCACTCTCACCGCAGTTTGGACAAGGAACTTTATGTTCCTTAACATAAGCCATCATTTCATCTTGACTCATACCATCAGCATGAGCATCAGGATCAAAATCATTGATTAAATTATCAACACGATGTCTTACTTTACAGTGCTTACAATCGATTAATGGGTCTGAGAAACTAGCTACGTGTCCACTTGCTTCCCATACTCTTGGATGCATAAGAATAGCGGCATCAACTTCATAGGCATTAGCTCTTTCTTGAATAAAACGCTTCCGCCAAGCATCTTTAATATTATTTTTTAAACGACTTCCCAAAGGTCCATAGTCCCAAGTATTGGCAAGTCCACCATATATTTCACTTCCTTGAAATATAAAACCATATGTTTTACAAACGTTAACTAATTTGTCCATTGTTAATTTTTCCATCTTTTTTCTCACCTTTTCATTTAATTATTTCATCACTAATATGATCACGTTATAAATAAAAAAACTCCTAGAATGTATAGGGACGAAATATTCCGCGGTTCCACCCTACTTATTCTAGAAGAATCTCTTTATAGTATATTGCTCGAGGTTGCCAAGCCCGTCATCACAGCGATTAACTAGATTTTAATACAAAGAATTAATTTTGTCAATAGGTAATTATCTTTTTAACAAAGACATTACTTTAGCCTTAGCTTCAATCGTTTCAATATCCCCCTCAATACTTAAAGAGTGACCTTGACTAGTAGCCATAAAAGTATTATTATTATATTTTACATCATCAAACATACCATACGTTTTAGCAAACACATCAATAAGGGTTAATATGTTAGCGATATCTTTAGAATCAGCTCCTTTTTCAGAATCTGTATCGGCGTAATAATATAGACTATTTTTAGGCGCACGAGGTAAGACACTTTTCTCATGGTCAAAATAAACAACCCGGCCTGGTTCCGTATAAGGTGTTGTATCAAAAGATATCAACATATGATTTGTCTTACCCTTCATAAGTTTAGCTTTAGCAAATGTTAAAACGTCAACTTTACTTCGTTCATCTAAACTTGTAATCGTTCTTTTAAAGAAATCCATCGCACTATCAAGAAAATGAATCTCTAAATCACCAGCCCGAAAAGTATGACAAAAATCATGGGTTCTTTGAAAAGTTCTTGGTAAGTTTAGTGTTGTCGTTTTAATTGATGTTGTAATAGGTTCACTCCCAATATGAGCCACCATTAATTTATCGATGAACTCCGGATAAGAAGATGCAAAAGCATCAAGTAAAAAACGTTTTGTCTTTTCATCAAATCCACTTTTCGCATTCCCTATCGTTTTAAAATGTAATTCTAGTTTTGATAACATTTCGCCATCTTTTTCCTTATTCCGGGAGGTCACTATTAAATATTCTAATTTATTATTTAAAACCGTTGTTAAAAATTCTTCTCTTTTCATCATATACCTACTTTCCTCGACCTAACGATAAAACTTTTTGATAAAGAGGATTCTCTTCACTAACCCCATCTAAGACAATTTTCTTTCCATATTCGTTACCAGCTTCAATCCACTTTTTTTCAAGAGTGTACCAATTAAATGGTCCATAAGTATCCCCAAATGTGTCAATAAGTTTAGAAGCATTTTCATTATCTAATTTAAGATTAGTTCCATAAATAGCATATTCAAGGGTTGCGGGACCGACATTATGATAAGTTGTTTGAAAAGGTTCACGTACACCAATCGTATGTCCTTTAATACTACTAACAACATCGTGATAGCCAATACTTAAAATACCAACATTATGACCATTGATAAGGAGTGTCCCATATCTTAAGGCATCACTTATACTTTGACGATAAAGTCTTAAAATAATTTTCCGCATTCTTTGAATAGCTAAATCAGTAACATAAAGGGTAAATTGTTTCGTTTTAATTCTAATACACTGATCATAGAATCTAGCATAACGACTAGGTAAAAGTCTGGCATCACCTTCAATCGCTTCCGTAATTAAATTGTTACCAAGATTGACATCAATTAATTCACTTAAAAAGTTTCTAGCGCCATCTTGATATTTATCCATTAAGCGTTCCGTATCCGTAAGAGGTAGTTTTTCATCTGTATCTTTAAACGCATAATTGAAAGTAAAGCGTGTTCCTTCTTTGCCACGATAACGTTCGTCTTTCGCTTTAATCATTAAATATTCTAAAGGTAATGATGTTAAATGTTCTAATTTTTCTTCTTTTGTACTCATAAAACCCTCCTAATATTTTTGCGTGTGTACTTTGATTTTAATACAAAAAAAAGATTGTTGTCAATCTTTTTAAATGTTTTTTAAACTATTTAGAAAACTCTTGCTTTTTAAATATAGCCCCGTATATCTTTCATAATAATTATTTAAAAAATCATTAATCTCACTAGTCGCTTCCGGGCTCACATCAATATTATCAATTTTATTGATATCAACATAGTAATACATTCTAATAAGTTTAATCGCTTTACTAGAAATGAGGGGTTCGGTTGTTCTACAATTAGCGCAAACATATCCTCCACGATCACTTGATAAAGTAACAATATTATCTGTACTACCACAATCGACACAACGATCTAAAACCGGTAAGACACCTAAATTATCTAGATATTTAAGTTCTAAAATATTTGTTATAACAGCTGGGCTAAACCCTTCTTCAATCTTTGATAAACTAGCGATTAAAAGATCAAAAACATCTTCATCCCGGCCATGTCTAACCACCTGGGTGGCTAGATCCGTTAAATAGCTGGCATAACTGATAAGTTCAATATCTTTTTTTATTTTGGTAAAATTATTAATGACACTAACATCTGATAAAATGGACAACTTATCTTTCTTATAGTAAACATTAAAAGTACCATAAGTAAGTTTACCGGATACACTTCTTAAAGGACTCTTTAAAGAACGTCCACCTTTAACCATTAACCCGATAATGCCATAATCTCTTGTCAGTAAATTAACAATTTTACTTGTCTCACCATAATTTTGTTCACTTATAACGATACCATCAATTTTTTCAAGCATCATCGTCAACTTCTTCAAAGCGATATTTTTGTTTTACATCAGGATATTTTTCATGATTCACGGGCGAGGTAAACATATCATAAGGACGAACCCAAACTTCATCAGATCCTTGATGACGATAGATAACCATTTTTTCTAGGGTTTCTGAATGCTTACCAACTGCAACAACCTCCATAATGTCACCTTTAAAATGACGATACTTTTTCCCTGCTTTTACTTCCATTATTATTCTCCTATCTTGATGTAATCATCAACTTCTTCAAAACGATACTTTTGAACATATTCGGCATCCTCGTTTAAAGCATTAAATAACTCATATGGACGAACCCAAACCGTTCGTTTCGGACCCAAAGTCTCATAAACAACAATTTGCTTTGGCCCATCTTCATCAGATGAAGTCGAATCATTAGCAATACAAATAACGCGGTAATAATTACCACTAACATGCCGATATATCTTTCCAACAATTATATCTCTCATAATCTACTCCTACATATCAACGTTGTTATTTGCCTCATTAGAATGATTTCTTATATATTCTTTATATTTTAAATAATATTCAATTTTTCCTGTATGGATAAATAAATCCCAAAGTAGTTCCTTCATCGTATCACCTACTATATATTGATACGTTTTTCTTTATTTTATACTTCAAAATCATTAAAGCCATATTCGGTTAAGTATTTTTCTTTATCCCGCCAATCTTTAACAGTTTTAACTAAAAGATTAAGATAAACTTTTTTGTGAAGTAATTCTTCTAAATCACCTCTAGCTCTAATGCCAATTTTCTTAATCATTTGACCTTGATGACCGATGATAATCTTCTTTAAAGATTCCCTGTCAACAATAATATCAATGTAGATGGTATAACTAGTTTTACCAACCTCAACGGCTGTTGTTTGACACGTAAGCGAATGGGGAACTTCTTCTTCCGTTAAATCCATAACTTTTTCTCTTACTATTTCAGCCATAATAAACTCTAAAGATTTATTTGTTACATCATCTTTGCCATAATAGGCAACCTCATCAGGCAGATAATTTTTTAAAACTTTAATTAATTCTTTTACATTATCATTCTTTAAAGATGACAAAGGAACAATTTCTTCAAAAGGATATAAATCTTTATACTCTAAAATCTTTTTTAGGATATCCTCTTTTTTCATCTTATCAACTTTATTGATTACTAAAATAGTTGGCTTTGACACTTCCTTTAACTTATCTAAAACGAACATATCACCTTTACCAAGTGGTTTATCATCAACTAAGAAAAGTAAAATATCAGCATCTTCCATACTATAATAAGCTTCTTTGTTTAGAGTTTGTCCCAGCTTATTAGTTGGCTTATGGATACCAGGTGTATCAATAAAAACAATTTGACTATCATCGTCATTATAGATACCTTGAATAATATTTCTTGTTGTTTGCGGTTTAGATGTTGTAATCGCTACTTTCGTTCCAACAATAGTATTGATAAGCGTACTTTTACCAACATTAGGTCGTCCGATAAGTCCTACAAAACCACTTCGCATTAATTTAGAGCCTCTTCATTAAAAGGATATGGACATAATTCGCCGACCGTATGAACTTCTTCTTCCCCTTTTGGATTCATACAAATGACTTTGGCGTCAGTATCAAAAAGCTCTCCGATAACAGCTCGGCATACAAAGCAAGGCATGCCAATAATATCACTATCACACATTACATAAAGATGTGAAAAATCACCCTTTTTATAGCCGGCACTAACAGCACCTAAAATAGCGCTACGTTCCGCGCAGATTGTCGCACCATATGAGGCATTCTCAACATTAACACCTCTAAACTCTGTCCCATCTTTCATAACCGCAATAGCGGCAACCCGAAAATGCGAATATGGTGAATAACTATTTTCTAATAACTTAACTAATTTTTCTTGCATAAATCCTCCTACATTCCTAGTAAGGTCATAATCTTTGGTACATAAATAATGCACATAGCAATAACTAAAGCAATAGAGATAGAAAATGTTGCTGCACTGGCACTATCTTTAGCTACTTTAACTAATTTGTTATAGCTAGGTGAGACTAAATCACACACAGCTTCAATAGCTGTATTTAGTAATTCAATCGCTAACATCACAAGTAGGATAAAGATAATAAGAAGCCACTCAACCGGTGTTAGATTCATTGAAAGGCTACCTAGAATAATAACAACCGCAACAATTAGATGGAGAATAGCGCTTCTTTCATAACGATAAAAATTGATATACCCTTCCATCGAATATTTGCAAACATTAAAGATAGCTTTGATACTGAAATCTCTTTGAGGATGATCATAATCTTTATTAACAACAACTTTATCTTTTGATTCCATAACTCTCTAAAACCCTTTCTTGAAGTGTAAACATTTCTTTTTCTTCTTCTTCATTCATATGATCATAACCTAAAAGATGAAGAATTCCGTGAATTGTTAAAAAGCATAACTCTCTTAAAAGTGAATGACCATAAGCACTGGCTTGTTCTTTAGCTTTATCAATGGAAATATAAATATCACCTAAAACTCTTTCCTCTAAAGGAATAAATGTATCATCATCTTCTAAAGCAAACGAGATGACATCAGTGGGTCTATCGACACCACGATACTCTTTATTTAAGGAGTGTATTTCATCATTATTAACAATAATAACATTAAACACCACTTTATCTAATTTTAGATAATCTAGTGCATAATCAATAAACTTTTGAACCTCTTCTAATTCCGGTATTTCATCATCAACTTTTTTAATTAATTCAACTGCATTCATAATAAACCTCTAAATCAATTTCATTATATCTTTTTTATATCGAAAAAGCAAACAAACGCCTACTTAGATGAAAAATGATAGCCTATCGCAAACACACCATAGCCGATAGCCCCACCAATTAAGTTTAAAAGGACATCATCAATATCAAAAACCCGGCCAATTTGCGTTTGTAATAGTTCAATGGAAAGAGATACAATCAAGGTAATTAATAAAACCCAATGAAGACGTGTCTTTCTTAAAAGATAAGCTGTAAAAAAGCCAAAAGGTACAAACATCAAAGAATTACCAACAACATTTTTAAAAAACAAGCTACTACCAATCGGATAACGAAACATCTCTTTAAAAGGAATTATGTTAAAAGTCGATATCCCTTTGCCATCAATATCCTGAAATGTTACCACGTAAAATAAACACATCATATAGATGACGAAAATAAACATAAATATTTCATGATGAATAACAACTTTTTGTTTTGTTTTACATAAATAGGCTATCCTTAAAACAATCATCATAATACTACATACTACAATCATTGGCCATATTTGGGAAAACACACCCTCAATAAATCGATGCATCTATTCAACTTCTTTCATTTCTTCTATCGCAACATAATCGCTAATATCTTCATAAACACTAAAGAAGACATCCATCTCAACGCCTGATGGAATTATTTTACTATCAATAACGTGATGCGAAATAATATATTCATCTTCCTTTAGGGTTTGACGCATCTTTTCATAAGCAAGATTAATAGCCTGAAGTTTTACTTCTTCGACCACACCCATACCAGATTTAATAATTACTTCTTCTTGTTTTTCTTTTACTAAACTAATTGGCAAAACGTTACTTTTTAATAGTACTACTTCTTCTCTTATTTTATCATTAAATGGATGAAAATTAAATAATTCAAGCCGATTATTAAATAATTTGACACTATAAACTGTCTTACTTTTACCCGTCTTTTCCTCTTCATAATAATTAAAAGGATATTTAACTTTCGTCTGGTACCACACTTCTCCGTAAACTTTTCCTGTTGCCGCCACTGTCTTTTTATACTCATCATTTAAATAAATATAACCACTAATTATAATATCGCCCTTTTTAACATAAGCATACTTATTTTTAATAATTTGACCATCTTTAGCAAAGATATCTCTAATAATAGCGTTCTTTTTAGCGACGACGTGTTGATACTTAGCTTCTTTTTTTTCTTGGGATACAATTCGGGGTTCGAAACGAACAACATAGCGTGTTCCAACCGTTTCAATTTCCAACCACTCAATCTCATCGTGATACGACTTAAGGATGTTTTCTTTAACATTTTGTAAATAGGTATAGTCTTTCTTAAAATGATACTTAGAAAGATCATATTGTTTTAAAGTTTTCATAAGACGCGTACGCATATCGTTATCATTAGTAATTATTTTAACGTCAAAAATCATATGACTTAAAATAACTACTACCATTATAGCTACGAAAGCCGTTATTAGCACGTGCCAATATTTTAAAATCTGTCTTCTTTTTTCTTCCATTCCTAAATAACGAATAACTTTTAACTCATAAATCGTATTTAACGATAGCAATTTATCAAAATCAGCATAATTGATAATTATCTCATAACGATGCGGATTAATTTTTTTGACGTCTAATAAAGCAATTTTATTTTTGTGGATACGCAAGATAAAACGTTCAATATTATTACCATCAATTCTTATACATACTTTACTCTTCATAACATCGATAACATTGTTTTTCATAAATCACCTAAATTCGATACTTCTAACTTCCCCTTTAATTAATAACTCATCATCTAATAGTTTAGAAATAATTAAATCTTTACCGCTAATCCTAATATTGCCACCTTCATATTTTAAAGTAATCGCATCATCACTAAAAGAAATAATCTCAAGATAATTGACAATATCTAGAGTATTATTTTTTAAAGTCAGAGAAAAACGATGATCAAAGATATATTCCAGGATCAAACTATCACCTATTTAAATATATTCATATCCATAAAAAAAAGGACTATGTCCTTAATCACGAGCTTTAAAAATAAGACCAAATACAAAGGAAAAAACAATCGCACTAACGATACCAGCCGAGGTAAGGTCAAACATCCCCGTAAAAAGACCCATCACACCAAAATTACTTACAGTATCCATCGTTCCGTGAATGAGTAAATGGCCAAAACTAGTTATAGGAACAAGAGCTCCCCCACCACACCATAAAACAAACTTATCATAAATATCAAAAGCATCCAATAGAGAACCCAAAACGACAAACAAGCTCGTTATATGACCGGGTGTTAGTTTTGTATTATCAAGAATTATTTGACCAATAAGGCAAACGACGCCAGCGAAAAGAAAAGCATTAAAGTATATCATCCGTTACCTCCAAACTAATGGCATGACTAATACTTGGAATAGATAATTTCTGATTGACCATCGCTGGGGATAATAAGGCCCCGGTCGCTACTAATAAAACCCGGGTAATTTTGCCTTCCAGCATCTTTTTATAGACATAACTATTGAAAACAAGAGGCATACAAGCCGGTCCACTACCACCTGCAAAAACCGGTTGATGATTTAGGTCATAAATCATACACGCGGTATCATCATAATTATCTAACTCCATATTATATTCACTTTTCATATAGTCAACCAATATTCTTTTACCATAAATACCTAGGTCCCCTGTTAAAATTAAATCATAATAATTAGGTTCTCTTTTTAATGATGTCAAATGATCATAAATCGTACTAGCCGCACTAGGAGCCATAACCGCTCCCATATTCATGGAATCAGTTATGCCTAAATCGATAACCCGGCCAATCGTCGCACTTTCAACTTTTATCTGACTAGGTTTAGTTGAAATAAGAAAGCTAGCCGCACCCGTTGTCGTAAAAGTTGAGGTCTTTCTTTTAGGCCCACCATATTCAACTGGTTGCCGAAATTGTTTTTCAGCGCCATTGGTGTGTGATGAAGTTGAAATAAGGCAATTTCTAATTTCATCTTTATCAACCATATTGCTACCGATAATAAGGCCTAAAACACTCGTTGAACAGGCTGAATAAATACCAATTAATGGTATTCCAATTGACGCACTCGCATAATTAGTTGAAACAATTTGATTAAGTAAATCACCCGAAATATGTAAATCAATATCATTTCTTAATTTATTCGCTTTATATAAAACCATATCGACACTATCAACAAGCATTCGACACTCCGCCTGTTCCCATGTCTTCGTCCCACAATAAAAGTCATTATAAACTTTATCATAATAGCGACCAAATGGTCCTTTACTCTCATATGGTCCAGCAATCGTACTTACTTCATTTAAATAGACATTACTATATTTAAAAGTCATCTTAGCCTCCCATAATTAAATAGCGAAGTAACCCAAAAAAATAGGCACTTACTACCCCACACATAATAACCGTTCCAGCAAGTTTGAACATATTAGCGCCCATTCCGGTAACGATACCCTCTTTTTTATATTCTAAAGTAGCGCTCATCATCGAATGTGCAAAACCAGTAATGGGTATAATTAACCCACAGCGCGCAAAAGATACCATCTTATCAAAAAATCCTAAGCAAGTTAAAAAACACCCTAGAAAAACTAAAGTAATAATCATAATCGTACTTGCTTCTTTCGTTGGAATACTAAATAGATAACTATAGATATCTACTAAAAATTGACCTAAAACACCAACGAGCCCACCGACGATAAAGGCAATTAAACCATTATACAAGCGATTCTCTTTCGGGCAATGTTTATCGACCAATGCTTTATATTTATTTTTATCCATAAATGCCTCCTATTTCTATTATGATTTAGACAAGCTCTTTTTATACTTTTAAAAACATTTATGTAATTATATGTTATAATGGTTAGGGTGAGAAAATGATTGAACATATAAAAGAACTAGCTAAAATGTATGAAGTCACTAAGGAAGAAAAAGTAGATAGCATAAAAGCCGCTTTTTTAGCAATTGAAACTAATAAATACTATCTAAGTAATGGTGAGGTTATCACAAGAGACGTCTTAATCAAACCGGTTGACCGCGCAGCGATTATCATTCCAAGAACCGAAGATGGTAAATACGTTATGGTTATGCAAACAAGAGTAGCCACGAAAAACAAAGTTGCTGTTGAATTTCCGGCCGGACTTATTGAAAATGATGAAGATATCGTTAAAGGTATGAAACGCGAATTAAAAGAAGAAACTGGCTATGAAACGGATAAAGTTGATTTACTGATGGAATATTACTCGGATACTGGCGCAACTAAAACAACAGTAACTTTAGGATTTGCTGATAACTGTAAAAAAGTTAGTGATCAAAAGTTAGATGAAGATGAGTTTGTTTCCTTTTTTGAAGTAACAGTTGAAGAAATGGAAGAACTTATTAAAGAAGGATTAATTGTTGATGGCAATACTATGTTTAGTATTGAACTAATTAAGAATAGATACCAATAGTATCTATTTTTATTGCCTTTTAAAGTTTTTTTAACTATAATACTTACCACAGGTGATTAGATGAGCATCGAAATAAATCATAGTTATCCACCAAATGACATTGAAGATATGGAAGCTAAATTATCCTTATTAGATTTATATGATAATTTTATTCATAACCCTTTACCTAACGCATTAAATGAAGATGATTTTATTAGATTTTCTAGCAAAGGAAAATGGGTTAGTCAAGATGATAGGTCATATCAACTAATTTGTGAAAGAAAGAGGGAGTTAAGATACCGCGTATCAGGAAAAGGTAAGTTTTACTTTAATATCTGTCCCTTTCATAATAGTCAATATGAAACTTATGACTTTATGATTAATCCTAAAACCAATCAATTTTATTGTTATGGATGTCATAAGAAAGGTTCTGTTTTTTCATTTATCCAAAACGCTTACCATCTAACACCATTAGAGACAGTTCAAGTAATAAAGCAAATTATCGCATCCAACCAAAGTAATCCTAATAGGATTATACCAACCAATCATTATTCCCCTAAAGTTATAGCTATCTTTAAACATCTAACGACAAGAGAAAATAGTTCTATATATTTTGATTATGCTCAAAAGAGGATTAAAGAGTTAAATATAAAAATAGATAACTACCTTCACTTCTTGATGGGTAAGCATAAATTATATCCCCTTTCTGATGACAAAATAATCAAGATAGCAAATAGACTTTGTGTTAGCAAACAATTAGTAAAAAAACATTTAAACAATTTTCAAGGATAAAATAAAAATACTTTATTTTTTCTTTTTTTTATGTTATAATCCTAAATGTATGACAAATTGTCTCCTTAGCTCAGTTGGTAGAGCAACAGACTCTTAATCTGTGGGTCTAGGGTTCGAGCCCCTAAGGGGACACCATATTTTGATAACGAAGCCTTGTATTATAAGGCTTTTATTGTTTTTAAAGGGAAAAGTCGCCGTTTTTATCATAAAAATTTAAATATAAATTGCGATAATTTTAATCAATATTTGACAAAAACAAGACCAAAACAAGACCAAAACTAAATACCATTAATTACGGTCAAACAATAAAGCCAGTCATTTTTTTGACTAGCTCATTAAATGTATAAAAAACTAGTTCAAGTCAACTAGTTTTTTTAGCGCTTTTTTATCAGCTCTTTTTGAGTTTGCCAGCTTTTAGTAAGTTTAATAACTTGGTATTTTGACTAGCTGTTCCCCGGTAATCCACAATACCATTATCTTTAGCAATAACTTTGCGATTATCAAATGAACTATCAACGCCGATACTTTTTAAGGCATCAACTAAAGATGGGCCATCATAATCTGGGATTTCATAGTATTCATCTTCTTTAATGAAACCATTTAATCCCCGTTCTAACATTATTTTAGGATAGTCTTTATAGGCATAGTCTTTATCACAATCAACCCCGGCAATCTCCCTACTCTTTCCACCAGCAAATTGCCACATACCACCTTTAGGAAAACGGGGACGAATACTTGACCAATCAGCTACCCATTTATCATAACGCTCTAACTCTTTTGTTTCAATATAATTACGAAACCAATTAACTGAAGCATAGATAATAACGTAATAACCTTTATTTTCTAAATATTCAGAGAAGCCTTTAATCGCATCAGTTATCGCTCTTTTACCAGCCGGACGTTGATAGATATTATCTTCAACATCAATGGCAATCGGATAAGCAAACTTTTTACCTCTTAGACATGTCTCATACATAAATCTCGCTTCATCACGGCCTCGTTCATAACTGGTTGCTCTAGAATACCAATAGGCTCCAACTGGTATACCTACTTCGCTAGCATGACGATAATTTTCTTCAAATCTAGGATCGATATTTTTAGATACACCATTATCTCTTCCGGTATAACCAGCTCTTAAGATAGCAAAGCGAACACCCTCTTCTTTAGCTAAACGAAAATTAAAGTCACCTTGAAACTCAGATATATCTACGCCAAATGTCTGATTCATAATAACCTCCTTTCAACTTATCATATTCAAATATAGTAAGCCCACGAAGTTATAAGACACAAAAAAAGACACTACAATGTCTTTTATAAAAGATTAAACCCATAGGTTAATTTACATAATTGGTGACCCGTACGGGATTTGAACCCATAAATGCATGCGTGAAAGGCATGTGTGTTAACCGTTTCACCAACGGGCCGTAATGGTGGACCTGAATAGACTTGAACTATCGACCTCACGCTTATCAGGCGTGCGCTCTAACCAGCTGAGCTACAGGTCCAATTAACAAACTTTTGTCAATGACTATTCAAGTATACCCTATTTTTGAACTTTTGGCAATACCTTTTAATCATTTTTTTAGATTTACTTTATGAAAAAGACTATCCAATATCACAAAAAAAGATTTTAAATCTAAAATCTTTATATTTGTTTTTCAAATTCCACCGTTGGTTCAAAAGTATAATTACCCTTATAGCTTTGAATATCACGACCACTAGCCGCCATAATCGCTAAAAAGTCAATCTGTTTAGGACTATAATTAGGATCAGCTAGTAAACTTATATCGACTTCCATCTTATGAGCTACTACTAATGATTTTAATTGATCAATAGTGTACTGATATGGATTAATAGTTGGTAAATTATCTCGAACATATTGTTCATAATAATTAGTTACTTCAGCACTATAGCCATCACTGCGATGTTCCTTGATAGGCTTGTTTTCAGCCATTGATGGCATTTCCTCATAAAGAACAACTTCTTCCCCACTATCATTTTTGTAGACAACTTTTAAAGGGGGTTCGACATAATCAGTTACTTTCGTATCACCAAGTAATCTTCGTCTTACCATCTCATAAGCATCAGCATAAGATAAATCCGGCCTTTCTTTCATTAATAGAACTGCACTATTGCGAATATTATCAACTAATTCAATATTATGTTTATTTGCCATATCTCTACTCCTTATAATTACATTTACCACAACATTTCATACTAACAGGAATGATGCGGTTACAACCAGGGCACTTTTTAATATGTGCCATATTATGTTCATAAAAACTATCTTTATGGCGGTATAAATAGATAAGATTAGGAATAAACCATACCAAAATACCAACCACAAAGGCAATTACCATAACCATTAGATTAGGGGCATTACGATATATCTCATAACTCATAATTAATAAGACATACACCATCAGTAAGTAATACGCAGGTTTCTTTCTTTTAAATGCAAAGAGGAAAGTCACCACACTAAAAAGAAAAATAATAATAGTTAAAATAAGATTTAAAATATCTATTTTATGCATTAATAACTTAGATATTGTCAGTGTCGATGTAAGAATATAAAAAGGTATTAAGACAATTGTCAAAAAATCTAACCAAATTGTTGATTTTATTTTCTTCATCGTATCACCCTATTCTTAAATTAGTATAACATAATTTTAGCAAAAGAAAAAGAACTTATCGTTCTTATATATTAACATTATGATATACTTGTTGAACATCTTCAACGGTATCAAGTAAAGCTAATAACTTATTAAATGTTTCAAGATCATCACCCGTTAAGTCCATTTTATCTTTAGCAATCCAAGTTATTTCATCAATATCAAAGTCAACACTTGGAAGTTTTGCTTCTATAGCTTTTTTAATATCATATAAATCGGTTGGTTTTCCGTATACTAAAACACATTCATCTTCAACTTCAATATCATCAATATCAACGCCAGCTTCAATTAAAGCTTCAAGTGTATCTTCTTCTGATAGGCCTTTAAAACCAACAACACAGACATTATCATACATGTAACTAACGCTATTCATAGCTCCTAGTTTTGTATGCGTCTTATTGATGACAGCTCTAATATCACTAACAGTTCTATTTAAATTATCCGTAAGACAGTCAACAATTAAAGTTGACCCACCTGGTCCAAATATTTCATATTTAGTATTTTCATATGATTCATCCGCACCACTATTAACTTTATCAATAGCTCTTTTAATAATATCAGCTGGAACCTGATCTTTTTTAGCCTTTTCAACTAATCTTTTTAGTGACGCATTCGCATCTAAACTTGTTCCACCCATCTTGGCAGCTTGATAAATTTCCCGAGCGTACATTGAATATAATTTTCCTTTAGCTGCACCATTCTTTTGCTTACTAGCAGCTATATTAGGGTATCTTCCCATAAAGCACCTCTTTCTCGTCTTATTTTAACATATTCAAGCATGTTTCTCAACCATTAACAAAAATAAATCTTTTGCTGTCCAGGCTTTAATCCATGCTTTTCAATCATCGCATCAATTCCGTCTTTAGTAATAATATATTTATCGAATCCTAATTTTTTTAGTAGTTGATAAGATGCAATAACATCATCGGGAACATCAACATTAACTTGAAATCCAACCATAGGATAAATTATCAAGCGTTGAATATCACCGACAATAACAGATATCTTATCGATAATTTTATCTTCGGATAACTCTAAATTAGCTATATATTCATCAAAAGTTGTAATTGGGGAAGTGATATGTACTTCCTTATCCTTTAAAATAGCTTTAGCTGATGATAATGTCCGACGCTCGTTCATAGGATTATGGACAATAAGAATTTTCTTAACATCCATTTTTCTTTCCTTTATTATATCTAAAGCAAACCTAAAATTATCACCGGTATTAGTAGACTTCGTCTCTAAAATGATGTCCCTTTCACTAACACCCATATCTAAAGCAATGTCCTTAAATATTTCAGCTTCCGATTTAGAAAATTCCTTTGACGTTATTTTCCCCTTGCCCCCAGCAAATAATATCTTGGGGGCATACCCTGTCTTATATAATTCAGCACACCTAACAGGAATCATTTTATTAGCGCAGCCACAACCAATAATTAAGTCGCAAGGAACAATGGGCTCATTTAAACGCATATATTTCCATATCACTTTCAAAGCATCAACAATTTCTTTACGATAAGCTAAATAAATATCCACTTAAATATCACCTTGAGCTTTCTTTAAGGCTTCTTTAGCAGCTAATTGTTCAGCTTCTTTCTTACTTTTAGCAACGCCTACGCCATAGACGATATCATCAATCTTAACAGCGATTTCAAACGTTTTATCATGAGCTGGACCCGACTCCTTTACAAGTTCATAATTAAGACTTTTACGATCCGTTTGAACAAATTCTTGTAAAACAGATTTATAGTCCTCAACTAAATCAACCTTATGATCTTTAATTAAAGGTATCACGCGCTCATAGATAAATTCTCTTACAACTTCAAAACCACAATCTAAAAACATCGCACCAATGAAGGATTCAAAAATATCGGCCACAATCGTTTTATTGTGTCTACCATCGCGTTCTTCTTCGCCTTTACCTAATTTTAAATAGGCATTTAAACCTAGTAAAGATGAATATTCATATAAAGCATTCTCACAAACATAACTGCTTCTTAACTTGGTCATTTTACCTTCAGCATAATCTGTTACCTTGTATAAATATTCACTGATAATAAGTTCTAAAACAGCGTCGCCTAAATATTCTAAACGCTCATAACTTTCTGTTTTCATTTCATTAGCATATGAAGTATGCGTAAAAGCTTGTTCATATAGCTCTATTTTATGATATGGAATACCTAAATCTTTTAGTATCTGCATAGTTCCTCCTTTCACAAGAATTATATCAAAAAAAATTAGGAAGCACAACCGCGGGTGGGGTTTATTTTTTAGTTAACTTCTAGTATAATGATAGTGGTGTTTCTAATGAAATATGTATTAATTAAATTAATAAAATGGTATCAATTAATGCCGATTTCTTGGCATAACTATTGTAGACATATTCCAACGTGTTCTAATTATGCCATTGAAGCAATTGAATATTATGGCGCTTTTAAGGGTTCTATTTTAGCGATAAAGCGTATTTTAAGATGTAACCCTCTAGGAACATCAGGGTATGATCCCCTTATAAAGGAGAAATGTAATGAAAAAGTTTAAAATATTATTAACGCTTATCCTCATCATTTTCTTAAGTGGTTGCTTTGGCAATTCTTCGATGGTCGATATTGAAATTAAAACAACCGCCTACCCAATCGAATATGTAACGGAAAGACTATATGGCGAGTATTCTAATATAACAAGTCTTTATCCTAACGGTATGGATCCGGGATACGTTGTTAGTGATAAATTATTAAATGATTATAGTAGCGCTAATTTATTTATTTTTAATAGTAGTGAGAATAACGAAAATGATTATATGTATAAGATGTCTAAAAAAAATAAAGGCTTAAAAATCATTAATGCGACAAGAGGACTTCCTAATACATATGGTATGGAAGAATTATGGCTTGACCCTATTAATCTTTTAACAATTGCGAATAACATTAAAAAAGGTTTTGAAGAGTATACTAATACAGCTTATGTCTTAGAACATATCAATAGTGAATATGATAAATTGAAAGTTGAACTTATCCAGTTAAATGCCGATTATGATGAGATGGCGGAACGGGCTAATAACAAAACCATCATCGTCGGAAGTGATCTTTTCTTATATCTTAAAAAATATGGCCTTGATGTTATCTCCCTTGAAGATAATGAGAATCTAACTAAAAAAACGATTCATGATGCGACCGATTTAGTCAAAAATAAACAAATTAAAACGATTTATATCCCTAAAGGGACTGAGGCCAATAGCTATATTAATGACTTAAAGAAAAATTATGGCGTTGATGTTGTTGAACTAGATACACTATATACCTTAACGGAACAAGATCGTAAAGATAATAAAGATTATATGAGTATTATGTATAACAACTTAGAACTATTAAAACTTCAATTATACAATTAAAGACGAGTTAACCTCGTCTTTTCTTTTTCTTCTTTCTTTTATGGGATAACCATAACCCCATTATAAATAGTAATACTATTAAAGCTATTCCCAGATAAATTAAATAGTATGGAGGAATAACAATAATCATCGCTGGTGTGACTAAAACATCTTCTTTATATAGTACCTCATCACCACAGGAAACGGTAAAAGTACCTAACTTGTCCCCTACTTTCATCTCCTTAGTGATAGCCGTAAGGCCATCGTAATTTTCTTTAAAATCACAATTGATGGTCATATATTTCACGATATCTTCTTTAATACTAACAGGATAAGAGATAACTTCATCATTAATTAGCGTAATATCTGTGATATTCGTATCTTTCTTTAAAACGAGACGCTCATCAAAATTATTAAAATAATAGGTATATATCTCTTTAGCATCGTTATAATGATTATTCCGGTTATTATAAGGTGCTCCTAAGGTAACTAATAAGTAATTTACATTATTATGATGCGCAATACTAGCAAAGCATAAACCAGCATCATAAGTAAACCCTGTCTTACTACCATCAATAAGACCTTTAACAATCTTAGATGTTGCTTTAGATGCCTTAAAGGTATGTTTACCATTCGAAGTCGTATATTCACTAGCTGTAAATATTGCTTTAAAAGTTTCATTTTGTAAAGCCACCTTTAGAAGCTCGGCAACATCTTTAGCAGTTGAATAATTGTTAGGGTTATCTAAGCCAACCGGATTAGCAAAACTTGTATTCGTAAGGCCTAATTCTTTTGCTTTAGCATTCATGGCTTTCGCAAAATTATCAATACTTCCCGCTGTACTGATGGCAAGAGCTTGGGCAGCCTCCGCACCAGATGGCAATAATAAGCCATATAATAAGTCCCGATATGTGACTTTTTCTCCTAAAGTAAACCCGGCTTGATAGGCATTTTCTTCCCTTAAGGTCTTATACATATCGCTAGTCATTGTAACTTTAGCATCCAAGTCTTCAATATAATCTAATGATACTAAAGCCGTCATTATTTTAGTAAGACTTGCAATCGGTACCACATCTTCTTCATTTAAAGCGTATATAACACTATCATCATTCATATTGTATAAGATGACATTTTTAGATTTTATATCAAGAGCCCAAGTGAAAGTTGGCCATAGAAGTAATAATATTAATAAACTAATCTTTTTCATTTATATTCCTCATCATATCATATTGTTTGTATAAATATTGAACACCATTTTCAAGCTTGAAATAATGACGGACATAAGGTATTAAAAAAGCCATCAAAATTAGAGCAATAAAACGAAAAATCATAACTTTAAGAGAAACGATCAAACTGATAAATAATAGGATAGCATACGTTAAAGTTACAAAAAGATGAATTAAACGTTCATGCTGAAAAAACTGAATCTTAATTAAATGTTCCTTAATTACTTCATCATCAATATGATGGTTTCTTATTTTATCATCAATTAAAGCAATATAATCATATAAATACTTTCGCATCTTATCACCACTCTTATTATACTAAAAATTAATACAAATAAAAAGCCTTGAAACAAGGCTCATTATCTTAATGGCGGAGCAGGCGAGATTTGAACTCGCGCACCAGTTTCCCGGTCTACACCCTTAGCAGGGGCGCCTCTTCAGCCGAACTTGAGTACTACTCCATAACCGCTACAAACTAATTCTATCATAAAAAAAATCTCTTTTCAAGATTTTTTTATGTTTTTATGCAATAAGTTGGTGCTTTAATTTTTCAAGGACTTTGTGTTCTTTTCTAGAAACTTGAACCTGACTCATACCAAGAATAGAAGCAACCTCCGTTTGGGTCATATCTTCCATATAACGTTTACTTATTAAGTCTTGTTCTTCATAGCTTAATTTATTTAGTTCTTCCTTGAGATCTAAAGCGTCATATTCATCAAGGCCACTATCTACTTGCATCTCGTCAATATCAAGTAAAGTACTTGTACTATTTAAAGCTTCAGCAACTTGCCATTCATCAATTTCCAAAAACTCAGCTAACTCTTTGATGGTTGGCTTTCGCATTAAATGTTGTGTTAAATATGTATTAACCCTTTCAACTTCTGCATATAACCGCGATATTCCCCGGCTTACTTTAACACCTTTATCCTCCCTTACTAATTTCTTCATCTCACCTAAAATGTATGTATAGGCATATGTTGAAAACTTTGTCATTGCCTTATCATCATAATTATGGTAAGCATTAATAAGACCAATACATCCAACTTGAAATAAATCTTCTTTGTTGGGATAATTCTTAAAATATCGCATAACCGCATATATCAATTTTTCGTATTCTAATATGAGTTCTTCCAATTTATCAGTCTTATCGCACATAATTCGTTACTGATCTCTTCAATATGACTAGTTAAGTTTTTCTTAACATCATCATTAAGACCACAGATAAAGCTCACCCCCTTTCTCCTTTTTACTAAATCGTGCCAATGAATAAGTGAAGAGATAGCCGTATTATCAAGTTCTACTACTTCTTCTAAATTGAAAACAATATTATTAAAACCCATATTACCAACAATATTGTTTAAATCTTCATCAATACATTTAATGGTATATTTATTTAAACTGCCAATAAAACGGATAAATAAAACTTGTTCACGGTATTCGATATTATATGTAAACATTATTACCTCCAACTATTTTAACTATATTCCTCTTTCCTATCCCATTTTGTCGAATAAAAAAAATAATATAGTATTTCTACTATATTATTATTGATTTAATCACTATTTCCTTTTATAAAAGTTAAATAACGCTCTTTTACACGCTCTTCACCAAGAAGATGCATTAACTCATAAAGGTCCGGTGTCATAGACCGGCTTGTTAAGGCAACTCTTAAAACCATACTAATATCACCGACATGGCCTTTATAAGCATCAGGATTTTCTTTATATTGTTTTACTTCTTTAGCATAACCTAATTCTTCGGATAAATCTTTAAGACGATTAAACCACGTTTCTTTATCATCTTCAGCGTGATAATATTTGTTAAGATATAAATCTAAGATATGGTTAATCTCATCTTTATCTTGAATCGTTTTAAAATCATAATCAGTGACATTTTGATATAACTCATCAAACATATACCAGATTTGGGATTTAATCATACTAAAGCATGAATAGTCTTTTCGAGGTTTCTTTTGTTCTCTTTCAATATTGAATAGTTTTGCCGCATAATCAGCATGACGCTCTAAGATAGTTGCAAACTCTTCGTCATATTCTTTAGCCCATTTTAAAGTACCTTCATATACTTCACTAGCTTTTAGATAACTGATATAATTTTTAGAAATATTATATAGTTTATCAACATCAAATAATGAACCACTACCGGATACTTTTTTAAAATCAAATTTAAAATCATCTAAACCCTTTTCTTTATTAGCATCATACCATTGTTCAAAGTTCGTATTAGCAATCGTCATCAAATATAACTTAACAGCTGGAACAGGTATACCTTTTTCATGATAAAAGCTAACGGCAGCTTCAGGGTCCTTTCTTTTACTAAGTTTTCTTTTCTTACCATCCTCTTCTTTCATAATTGGAGATAGATGTGCATATTTAGGAGCCTTGAAACCTAAAGATGAAAATAATTGAACATGAATAGGCAAAGAACTAATCCATTCATCACCTCTAATAACGTGGGTTGTTCGCATCAAATGATCATCGATAGCGTGCGCAAAATGATAAGTAGGAAGACCATCAGATTTTAAGATGACAATATCAAGATCGTTTTCCGGAAACTCAATATCCCCTTTAACAAGATCGTGAACTTTAATCTTATTATCAAAAGATCCAGGTGATTTAAAACGAATGATATATGGTTCCCCATTTGAAACTTTTTCCTTAATCTCTTCATTTGTTAAACGCCGGCATTTAGCATATCTTCCGTAATAACCGATTCTCTGCTTACGTTTTTCTTGAATTTGCCTTGTTTCTTCAATCTCATCAGGTGAACAAAAGCAAGGATAAGCTAATCCATCTTCAATTAAATGCTTAACATAAGCTTGATAGATATCTTGTCTTTTACTTTGGGTATAAGGGCCATAAGCCCCTTTTTCTTCTGTCTCACTTAACATTCCTTCATCAATCGTTATATCAAAATTATTTAAATCATTAATAATTCCGGTAACACCATTTTCAACTTCTCTTTTTTGATCGGTATCTTCAATACGAAGATAGAAAACGCCATTAGAATCATTAGCGGCTTTTTTCTCAATAAAAGACGCAAATAATGATCCCATATGAACAAATCCCGTTGGGGATGGCGCAAAACGGGTTACCACTGCTCCTTCCGGTAAATCTCTTTCGGGATATTTTTCTTCATAATAGCTAACATCACTATCAACATTAGGTAATAATAAATCAGCTAACTCTTTATTGGTCATATAAAACACCTCTTTTTCATTCTATCATAATTAAATATATTTAACAAGAAAAAAGGTTGGATATCCCCCAACCTTTAGTATTTATTTAACCGGTGCATTAATCTGTAATTTAGCACTCTCTTTAGCCGCCTCATAAACTTGTTGTAGTCCAACTATGCCGACATATTCACTACTACGATCCATAAGAGTACTAAGGGACAATTTTTGCTTGAAACTCTCCTCCTTAGCAGGTGACCATTCCTGATGAGCCGCCACTAAAGCTATATCTTTTAAAGCTTCAGGAAAAGTATTATTTGGTGTATTAACTTTACCTGGCCTTGCTAGGAAGCTAGAGTTTAATAAATCCATTATATTCTTAACACGTGGCGTACTAGATAACTCATCCTCATCAGCATCTAATAAACTTTTATATACCGCTTCCGTATCATTATTAAAGTAAGCTTCAAACATTGTATCAACACCAATGATATCACTAATTAAATTAGCAGCCAGAAGTTCTTCTTCATAATCACAAGCACCTTCATTACCAACTAAAGTATTAGCAAGCATCTCGGTAAAGCCCATATTAAGAGCACACAAGCTATCATTTTGATTAAATCCATAGTAATTATCTGATGCGGAAATAACGCCTAGTAAACCTTTCATCATTAGATGATGAGGATCACATCTCTCTTCTAGGTCTTTCGCACTCAAAAGAATCTCATTACCACGAGCATCATAAGAAACTGGACCGCGTTGTTCGTGTAATGTACTTTTACCCACTTTTAAATCTTTTATTCTTGCATTTAAAGTATCCAAACTAACAGATGGAAACTGTTGATGGAAAATGGTAATTAAGTGGAAGAGCTCATCTTTAACCTCTGGTGTCATATTTTGATTTGAATCTAGGCTTTTTTTGATCTCATCTAGGTTAACCATTTACTATCACCTTCATCTAATTATCATTATACCATAAAATTAATTTTTGGAATAGTTTTTGCAAATTTTTTTTCTTTTTTTGAACTTCTTCAAAATATTTTTAATTTGTCTTGCCCCATATTCTTGATAATTCACATCTCGCACAATTCCCATTATTTCCTTGTTTTTCAAAGGCTTATCCGGGTTTTGATCCTTTGACATTTCTTTAATTATTTTGATGATATCTTTTTCACTTAACATTTTTAAAGTGATAATTTCATCAATACGATTAATAAACGATACTGTAAAGTATTCATTTAGTTGACTGTTAACTTGACTATCATCAAAACCCATCTTTTTTTCATTTTCAATATTCGAAGTCATCAAAATAATCGTATGATTAAAATGGATAATACTTCCTTTAGCGTCCTTTAACTCACCGTTATCTAAGATTTGAAAGAAAAGATTTAAAACTGCTTTATTAGCGCGTTCAACTTCATCTAAAAGGATAACCGTAAAAGGATATTCTTTGATTTGATTAAATAAATAATTATTATCGTCATAACCAACATAACCTGGTGGGGCACCAATTAACTTACTAACACTATGTTCCTCACTATATTCACTCATATCTAATCTTAAAAGATGCGGATAAATGGATTTAGCAAAGGTTAACGCTAATGACGTCTTACCAATCCCCGATGGCCCATTCAATAAAGCACTAAAAGGTTTATCACTATCTAAACTACTAAAGTAAGCATTAACAAGTTTTTGAATAGCTTCTTCTTGACCGATTACCTGATGATTTAAAGTATTGATAAGCTCTTTCGCATTAAACTTATTAGAAAGTTCATAGATGGGAACACTTACCTTACTACTTAAAACATCATATAAATCTTTTTTCGTAACTATCTGACTATTTTTTAGTGTTAAATCTAATTCTAATTCATTTAACATACCCGTTAAAGCATTTTCCTCTTGCTTATATTTAAGAGCCTCTTTAAACTTATTATTTAAGATACACTCCTTTTTCTTATCCATAACTTTTGTAAGTTCTTTAGATAGTTCATTATATTTGATCATCTGGGGATTTTCTTTTAAGTTGGCATGGGCACATACCTCATCTAAGATATCAATGGTCTTATCCGGATTTTTATAATTATAAATATATTTATCAGTTAAGTTTATTAATAAATCCAACAAGTCTTTTTTGATTGTCACATGATGATAACGCTCATAGATAGGCTTTAATTTCATCATAATATCTCTTACTTCATCTAAAGATGGTTCATTAATTATAACTTTCTTAAACCTTCGCTCTAATGCCTTATCTTTTTCAATATACTTTTTATATTCATCTAAAGTTGTCGCCCCAATACATTTAATACTGCCACGCGCTAAAGCCGGTTTAAAAATATTCGAAGCATCAATAGCGCCTTCAGCTCCCCCGGCGCCAACAATGGTGTGAACTTCATCAATGAAAAGAATAATATCGTCATCACTTTCAACTTCTTTAATAATTTTATTAATCTTCTCTTCAAACTCACCCCGATATTTTGTTCCCGCGACAACCGATGACATATCTAAATTAATAATGCGTTTATTTTTTAATTTACTAGGAACATCACCTCGCATAATCATTTTGCTAATCTCTTCAATAATAGCTGTCTTCCCGACCCCAGCTTCGCCAATTAAAATTGGATTGCTTTTATTTTTCCGAACTAATATTTCAATAATTTCTTTAATCTCTTTATCGCGGCCAATAACGGGATCAAAGTGTTTATTAATGTTAGCGTCTGTAAAATCGACACCGATATCAGCAAGCAGACTCTTCTTTTTCTTACCTTTTTTAGGTAGAGTAAAAACAAACTCGGCATATATTTTATCGAGATCAATATGCATATCATCTAAAACCCGGTTAGCAATCCCATCGCCTTCTTCAATTAAAGCTATAAACAGGTTTTCAATCGTTACTTCCCCACTCGTCTCATTACTTATATCAATAGCATTATCAAATATATCTCTTACAACCGGTGTATATAAGACCCATTCGGCCTTTTCTTTTCCTATTCCTACTAGTTTAATAACCCGTTCCCGGTAATTTTTATAAGTAATATTGTGTTTCTTTAAAGCTTTACTAACACTATTATTATCATTTAAAATTCCTAAAAGAAGATGTTCCGACCCTAAATAAGGATGATTTAAATTAAACATTTCTTCTTTCGCCCGGGATATAACTCTTTTAGTATCTTCTGCAAAATTGTTAAACATAGATCCTCCTTATACATTCTATGTTTATAATGTGTATAAATTAGCTAATTTAAACAACAAAAAAATACTGACTAGTCATAGTCAGTATCATCATATGTAATTAAAGCTGAATAACAATATATCTGATCTTCAGAAAACATTGCGACAGCGACTTGATATTTAATATCAACAATATTTTTATCTTTGATAAAATCATTAATCGCATCTTCTAAATCTTTTTCGTGTTCTTCATCAAATATTTTAACGTGCATACCATTCACCAGTTAAATTATAACACTACCGATAGTATATTTTGTCGATTAATATTTACGATCACGAGAAGTAAATGATTTACCTAAAGCTGGAAAGTTAACAACCTTTCGTGGATTAATCTGCTTAGAAATGAATCCACTATATGATTTATATGTTGTTCCCCAGTTACCAGTGGAAATAGTAAAGTGATTATGACTTCCAGTTGAACAATGATCCCATGTCTCATATTTTGGGCTACCACCAACGTGACCAATAACCGTCGTTGATGAAACGGTTTGACCAACCTTAACTTTAATATCAGCTAAATGATAATATCCAGTCGTATACTTTTTACCATTAACTAAATGGTTAATATAGACCATATTACCGCCGCAGCTTTGCTTTTTAAAGACAGCAGCAACAACGCCATTAGCAGAAGAATATACTTTAGCGCCATGTGTAGCTGACATATCAACACCATAATGGAAATCACTTGTCCACTTACCATTTAATTTATAAGTACGCTTACCATAGTTACTAGAAACTCGTCCAGATACAACTGACCGATAAAAAGCCGTATCGGGTGGTAATTTACCAGCCAAGCAATCATCTAATAATTCATCTAACTTACACTTATAAGTATTTTCATAAATATCAATTAATTTCTTTTGGTTCTTAATTTCATCTTCAATAGAAACAGCACCTTCAAGAGTTTTAGTTAAAGTTGCCTGATTTTGCTTTACTTGTTCCTCTAACTCTTTTTCTTTATCATTTAATTCTTCCGTTTTATTAGCTAATTCAACTTTTTTATCCTCATTTTCACTAATTGTTTGATTATACTGTTTAATTAAATCAGAATTATGCTCACCCAACTGTTCGGTTATTGCCATCCGATAGATAAAATCTGTAAAAGTTGAAGCATCAAAAACATACTCTAAAGCCGCTGATTCTCCCGTATTTGATAATTGATAATAACTCATCAAATCCTTGATTTCAACATTCATACTTACAATATCTTTATTTAACTGTTCAATTTCATCAGTTAAATCGGCTACATCTTTTTCAATCTGAATCTTTTCTTGAGAAATCTGTTCGATCCGCTTTTTTGATGATGAGATTTGAGATTGGGTTTGGGCTTGTTGTTGCTTATTTTCTTCTAGCTCCCGTTCATTCTCAGCTAATTCATTCTTTAATTGTCTTAAAGTTTGTGCCTTAGCTTCAACCTCAACTTCCTTATAAGGCATTGAAAGAGGCATTAATAACGTTGCTAAAGCAATCACGATGAAACTTAATTTTTTTAATATTTTCAAGTCGACCACCTACTCTTTTAATTTCTTTCTTATTTTTTTATAATCAGGGCAATAAATACTAACTAATGCCCAAAAATCCTTAGAATGATCAAAATGGATAATATGACTTAACTCATGAATAATAACATAGTCGATTACATCATAGTCATACTCTAGTAAATGACTATTTAAAGTTATCGTATGTTTGACACGATTATAGACACCCCACCTTGTCTTCATTGTCCTTATTTTTAATTCGGGACACTTCTTAATTTCCTTAAAACGCTCATAATTATATTTTAAGCGTTCCTCAAAAACACGTCTTAATTCTTTTTTATACCATAAGTCAAATTTCTTCTTATTAGGAATATAGATATACTTATCATTAACTTCTACCTTATCCATTATTGACACTTCTATTATATCATACTCACGTCCTAAATAAAAGAATGCTTTCTTCTTTTTATTTTGATTAGACTGTCTAGTTAACATTACTCTCAGACGATCTTTATTGGTATCTAAAAGTTTAATAATGCTTTTATTCGTTGTTAAATAATTAGTTGTAATATAAATTGTCATATCATCTAATACTCTTAAATAAGTATTCTTATTATTTTTTTTAACAACTTTTACATTGTATTCTTTACCATCTAATTCATACTTCATATTATTAATTATATCAAAGAGTTAATAATTGTACAAATAAAAGCACGCTTTAGCACAATCATCAACCATAAAATAAAAGAAGATTCAAATGTATCTTCATCTATTCTAATACGGTGTTAGAGTCCAACTGATTATTCTTTTCGAAATCACTATTGATATAAAAATAAATGGGAATATTGTAATAAGAGCTTTAAACATTTTTTAACCACTAAAAAACACCTACATAGTAGGTGTCCCTTAGTTTTTATTTATTATTAACTTCTGGCCAGTTTTTATAATATATGGAGATTTAATATTATTATCTTTAGCTATTTGTTTCCAATTAACATTGAACTTCTTTCCTATTTTAATTAAATAATCACCCTTTTGAACGATATAAGTAATTTTAGTCTTACTTTTTTTAGTTATTAATAAAGTATTAACTTGCTTTTGAACAGCATCATAATCATATCCTGCTTTGGTTAGCTTATTTTTTCTTGTTAAACCATTACCCCATAATCCTTGAATAACTTCTTTAGCTACATCCTCTATCTTTTTAGAAGATGATGTTAAATTTTCCTTGCTGTCTATTTTTTTCCAATTATAAATAGGATTACTCATCTTAACATTTTGATCTAAAAATAAAGCTTTAGTAACATCATATTGATTATATATAAGCCAAGCATAATCTTTAGCTTTAGGTTGATACTTTCCCTTATACCAACCATTACCTTTAAACTTACCTTTACCAACAGCTAAATGAATATGGGCTCCGGTTACATTACCTTTTGTACCAGGTTCAACATAACTAGTTCCTTGTTTAATCGTTTGTCCTACTTTTAAGTTTGATACATCATTATCATGAAATGTCATTACAGTCATATAATCTTTTGTACCATCAGCATACTCTACTTTATTTTTTGATTCCAACCACACACCATTAACATTAGGATATATTCTTTTTATCGTTCCTGTAAAAGGTGCTTTCAAACTTTTAAAACTACAAATATCAATAGCTAAATCACCATTATGCGAATATGTGCCATTCATCTTTTGACTAATATTTAAATTATCTAAACTAAGAATGGCTTTTTCCATCTAAATACTCCTGTACTAAATTAAGAACGGCTGATATTCCCATAGCTATCGCACCAATTAAAATACTTTTTAATAACTCCATATCACTAAGATCGGTAATATTAGGTAAACTAACAATCAAAGAGGCTAACACACCTTCAATGAATGTTTTAATAATTTTACCCCACAATTTGTCGTTTAATATCTTCATCTAAATCACCATCCATAAATAACGTATTAGGTAATTTATATATTTCATTAATCATACTTGTCGCATAACCATTCCCACCAAGCTTATGATAATTACTATATATTTCACCTACATTCTCTTTCATATAACTAGGACAATATCCCAGTTCTGTATATATTTCATATATTCTTACAATTTCGTTTCTTAAAAGAGCTTGAAGTCCATTCTTCAAGCCCACATATTCTTTAAATATATAAATTAAACCTGTTGTAGTTATTGTAAATAAAAACTCTAACCAATATTTTAAAATAAAATCTATCATATAATCACTCCTTTAAGTCAAAATAAAGAGGATATAAAATACATATCCTCTTTATTAAAGTGGTTCATCATCAACATAACAATATAAATTAAATCGACAATAACTGTTAGTGACACCAAACAAACTAAAATAGTCTTTTTCTTCACCAACTATATTTCCTTCTTCTCATAGAATAAATTAATTATATATTCATTATACATTAGAAAAGGCGAAATTAAAAGGTATCTAATTTTTTTTATTAGATACCTTTTTACTTACATCTATTTGATTATCTAAATATTTAATAAAAGTGTTTCTTAATCGCATATAAACATTATGTAATTCTGGATTTTCTTGGGGTGTAATATATACCATTTTATCTTCCTTTGATACTAAAACTTGCAAGTGTGTTTTATGTACTAGTTGTTCAATAGGCCAACTAGCTAAATCATCAAAAAATTCATTCCTTTTATCCACATATAATATATGAATAACACTAAACCCATTAAATCTAGCTACCGGAGGTATTATTTCATATATTTTTTCTTGTAAATAATCTGGAAAATTTTCCCTAAATTTTTTACTTATCTCACCTTGCTTATAATACATAACCATATATATACGCGTCATCGTACTAGCCTGTTTTCTTTTAAAGCATCTAATTTCACAGTAATCATCATCAACTACTACACCTAGATCTTTATATTTATCATTTAAAAGCATTTTTTCTAGTTTTTTGACAAAACCATTATAACTACTAGACTTTATTTTAATCTTTTTTATTCGATATCCAGGTTTTGCTGGTTCCTCTAAAAAATTAGCAATATATGGTACTATAACAAGTAAGCATACAAAACACAATCCAGCCCCAGATAAAGATGTTACAATTACGCAAAAATTACTATTAATATCATCCCCCAGGCACAATCCTTCTATCAAACATATGCCAGCAGTAACAATAAAAACTTTAATGAGAAACTCCTTTTGCTTTTCCGATAACCTAGACATAAGCTTTTTCAATAATATCACCCTTCAACATTCTATTTAATAAATTAGGCACTCCAAAAGTCCATAAGTGATGGAAACGGATTAACAGTTCTAGGTGGGCAACTATATACCTGTTTAGTATTAGCACTATCAACACTAAATGCATATGGCGTATTTTGTTTCTTACTTTTTTTACTAGTAGAATTTAGAGCATTTTTAATATTTTTACCTGTCGTAGTAGTACTTTGACTTGCCACTGTGCCTAAAACTTGATTGGCCGTTACTTTTCTTGTATATTTACCAGTAAAACTACTCTTAAACTTTGTCGGTTTAAACCATCCTTTATTTATTTTTACACCTTGATCTGCTATATCGCCAGTTATAGAATTTATAGTGCCATTTATTAATGTTTCATTAACAATTGTTCCTGCGGATTCTTTTAAATTACTTGCTGATAGTTTTTTGGATCCATTAACATATCTACCACCTTCATTAACTAGTGATTCAACACCACTAGATACAAAGCCAGAAGAAACAGGTCCAAGATTAAAACTAGCCATTACACCAGATACTGCTCCACCAGCGGCTGCACCCCACACATTATCTAAAGGGTCATCGCCATTAATAACATTAGATGTTAGCTGAGAGACAAAACCAATAGCACCACCAATGAAACCACAAGCGACATGGAACCAAAACAATCCATTTACATCAGTTCTAGAAACAGGATTATTTTCACAATATAAATATAGATTGTGTCCTATTATATTTTCATTTGGGTTAATAACCTTATCAGGGCTTATAAATCTATGAAGCGATACACTATAATATCTGCCATCAATATAATAATAGTAGGTTTCAGTATCATAATAATAACCTCTATATCTATAGGGGTTTATATTAGCAATATGATCTTCTAACTCTGAAATATAATTTCCTTCGCCATCGGTTACACTATTAATACCGCCCCAGCTAGTATATGAATACTTGGCAACTATTGTTCCATTGGCATCAACAATACCAACAATGCTACCATAATCATTTTTTATATAATAATAAGGTGTATCATTATAACTTAAACCAATTAATCTATTTTCCTGATCTCTTATATAGTATATCACATTATCGTTGATTGTTTCAAAAATAAGTGTTTGATTTTCATAATAATAGTTAGTCGTAACTCCATTTACTATTTTTTTAGTTCGACAACCATTATGATTATATTCATATTTAATATTTGCATTTTTAGATTGTATTTCAACTAATTCACAAGTATTATCCCATGTAAGAGTAGTCGTTCCAATTTGGATTGGATTACCACTACCATCATATAAAATATCTTCACCATTAAATCTTATTAATTGATCTTTCCATTCAGGATTATATTCAAACTTATCTTCGTATAATAAACCATCTGATACTAACTGATAAGTTCTTAAACTATACATATTTCCATCATTGTCATAATTATAAGTGAATCTTCGATTATGATCATAATCTGTTTCTTCAGATAATTGGTTATAACTATCATAAACATATTCTTTTTGAATTTGACCATTATGATATATTTTAAAGATGTTATTAGCATTATCATAGTAATATGAATATTTGTTATCATCATATGTTACTTTTGATAATAATAAAGAACTTCTGTTACCATATGCTTTATACTCGTAGTTAACAAAATCTTTATCATTTAGTTTATATCCCGTTATTCTTCCTAATTCATCATACTTTAATTCTAAAGTAACACCATTGAATATTATTTTATTTGGTTCGTCTTCATCATTTAGTTCATAACTAACCGTATATTGTTTATCATTAAAATGACTGATTTGTTCAACAACATTATTTTCATCATCATATTTATATATTGTATCAAAGTCATTGGTTGAATATTTAATCAATTTTGTTGAACTATCATAATCATATCTAATAACATTATCATCAGAAATTATTTTGGCTAAATTACCTTTAGAACTATAAACAAATCGATATTGTTTATCTCCTTTAACAAATTTTATCAAACGATCAAAATCATCATATTCAAACTGTAAAACTCCTCCATTAGTAGAAGTTGATTTTATAATATTACCATTATTGTAATCATATTCATTTTTAAATAAGGAAATATTACCAACTAGAATCTCTGTTATATTAAGAAAATCATCACGATTGATATAATAAGTTTTACTTCCTGATTTAATTTTAGATATTTGATCATGAAAATCATATTCATATTCAGTTTTTCTATCACCAAAAGTTGCACACGTTAAACGGTCTAGATTATCATAAATAAAATCTGATACTGTACCATTATAATCAACGATTGATTGTAACAATCCACTATTTACATCATAAGTATACTTTTTTTCATTTAGTAAAGAATCAGTTATAGATTCAATAAAATTGCCATCGGGTGTAAAAGAAGTATTATTTTCAATAAAAGTTGAAAAGCCAAATGGTTCAAAATAAAAATCAAAATTGCTGTCTTCATCTAAAATATTACCAATAGTTACTTCGTTATTTTTAACACAAACATATCCATCATTTTCATCTTCAAATGTTTTACATTGAATACGATAACTTCCATTTTTTTGTTTGAAGAAATTAAATAACGAATTTTCTTGATGATAATATGATAATGAAATTTTAATATTTGAATAAGAAAAATATTTATCATTAATGATTTTATGGTTAATTGCGTAATAATCATCTTTATTATCAATGTACCACCAATCAAAACAATCTTCATCCTGACTTACACAAAGATTACCATTTATATTTTTGATATAACTACTAGTTCCCTTTAATCTAATTCTATAGTAACCACTTTTTATATCATTAGTACTTTTTTTAGAAATTTTTATACATGTATTATTACCATTATCATCATATTTAAGTTGATTATTAATAGCACTAGCTGATATATGATTTAAAACTCTACTTTTATGTAAATTATCATATTCATATTTAAAGTTTTTACCCATCGGTGTTATCATAGAAACCAACTGCTGATGTTTATCATAATTAAATAATGTTACTTTATCATTAGCATTAGAAATTACTATTGGATTACCATTATCATCATAATCTATCATAATACTTTTAATATCTCTAAATAAACAAACATTGGTAATATATAGGTCATTAGCATTACCTGATTGCATAAATGTTAATTCAACGCCATCATAATCATAATATGCTACAAAAGATACTGAATAATGTTGCCATTCTTTTTCATTGATATTTAATGGTGTTGGAAGTAATACACATTGACCATTTTCATCTTCCTCTTTAGCAAATAAATTAAGGGTTACGTTATTCATAATTTCAATTGGCATTGCCTTAATACCATTATTTTTATACCAGAAAGAAAGGTAAAACTCATCACCCTTAGTTCCACTAACTGGAAATATTCTCGTAATATCAGTGCTGACGATTGGATTCATTTTGACATGCAAAGCATTTATTCCCTTTTCTAATCCAACTACCTCACAATAATTCTTAGGATCTTCATCAGTATCATTTTTAGTATTATATGCGGTCATATTCCAACCTAATGTTCCTTTAGAAAAATCGGAATTGTCTATAAAATTATAATCATTGGCAACTTCGCCTTCTTCTAATTGTACATCATCAATATAAAGAGTTCCAATATCATCTATATATAAATTAATTGATAATTCACTCGCAGCATCCTCTGGATAATATATTGTTTCATCATATCGAACAAAATCCTGATTTGGCAATATTTTTTTGCTGATAATTTCCATCGAGTTTCCTTCGCTGTTAAGATAAGAAAGACCTATTCGAACACAACTATCATTTTTTAAATAAGCACTGAACGTATAATATTTACCTTTAGGTACATTTAACGTTTGATATATCTTTTGATTGGTAGCTGTACTCTTTGCTTCAAGACTATTTAATCCAAAATTATGTTCATCTGTAGATATTTTTAATATAGTATCTCCAGTCGTTATAAAATCAATGCCTTCATTTTCAAAACTAGTATTCATCAGATAGTTATTGACATATTTTACAGGAACTTCCTCAGATACAATTTTATTAACATATGCATTATTACCATCTAAAGATTCACCATAGCTCTGAACCATTGAATAGGCATCATTAATGTTTCCAACTGCTGATAAACAACTCATAGAAACGGGGTTTCCATAATCATTATAAGTTATTGTTTTTGATCTGTTTTTATTGTCAATTATAGTCGTTGACATAAAATCATAAGTAATATTTATACTGTTACCAATCGCATCATTATTTCCAACTTCGACAATAGTTTTTACTCGATATGGTGTTTCATTATAATACTCATAATGATATCCCAAGCCATTAATATTTACAATTGAATCAATAAGTTTGCTATCACTATTATAATTTATTGTCATTTGTTCTTTTGAATTATCAATATACTTAATACGTCCATCCAAACCATACACTAACATCATTACTTGTTCTGTTGTTGTAATTTCTACATAATCACTATTATATACAATCTTAATAGTATTATTATTGCAATCAGTAACACAACTAATTCTATTAGAATCATCGTAAGTGATATTTATTTCATCACCGTCAATATCTATTATTTTTGAAAGATATCCGATATCATTAATAATCTTAAAACACATACTGTTAGTTTGACCATCTTTTAAGATATATTCCGTATCAGTTTTTGTTATTTTAAAGAACAGCCCATCTTCATCTTCATAATAATCATCAACTTTATAAAAATAGTGAAGTGTGCCATCTTGATCTTCATATATTAAATAATCTATATCTCCAATTTTTTGCGGTGTTAGAGTTTGAAATAAATCAAATTTATACCCTACTCCTAATCCACACTTATCATCACTTAAAACAAAGGAATGAGTATTATAAATTAAATTTAATGAAGCTGGCATTTTACTATTAAATGTACTACCCAATTGAAAAATACCAACTAAATTTCCATTATAAGTATTTAGATACGTATCACCAAAAACAAATGATTGTGTTATTAAATCAAAATAGTCTTCAACGCCAGTTTGATTTCGATAACTAATCATCAGCATAGGTCCAATATTAGTATCCTTAGCCGTATTATCTTTAGAAATATATGAAGCAACACTTATACTATCGTATATCTCATTATAGGCTTTGATCATGAATCCATAGTTTGGTACATTTGTATACCATTTCTTAACTAAATCAGTAACATCTACCGTATCAACAATAGAATAAAACTCATTATCAGGATATGGAATACTACTTGATCCTGGTAAAAAACCTTCAATATGTGAGTTATATTTATCATTCATATTTTTCCATTTGGCATTGCTTTCTGTCCAACTAGACGTTACTTGATGAACCGATAATAATCCTCCAGTATAGGCATCCAATAGTGGATAACCAGTTAACGATAACTTAGCATTTACAACTTGATTACCCGTTCCAATTTTAGGTAAGTCAAATCTAATCAGTGACCGATTAATAGTACCATTTTTTTCAACACCAATTTTTAAGATTTCTTTACTACCATTACTGATACTATCATCATTGGAATGAATATAAGTATCAGTAATCTCTTTTGTACTACTAACAATAGTGGGATCAATTATGACAGGATAAGTAGCTTTTTCAAGCCATTCTTTATCTAAAATCAGTCTTAAAGTGTATCCTTCTTCTTGTTTTTCTACTACATAAAAGATATTTGTATTATAATTTTCATTCTTATCGTACATATATGGTGGATCTAAAATAAAAACAATTTTATTACCATCAAACATCTCAATTTTATTTTCAGTTAAAGATAATCTCAAGTTCGTATTTATTGTGAATACTATGTCGTTGTTAATAGCATCAATTGATTTTAAAATAATTTTTTCTTTTACTTTATTTGGTAACAAATTATAATCTAAATCAATATCATTTAAAATATTAGGATACAAAATACCATATTTGTCTACTTTAGGTAATGTAATATTCCTATTTAAAACATCAAGAGCTAAACAATTTTCACCATAAATAATTTTTATTAAGTCATCGTCATAGTTATTATTTTTACTAAAAAAGGCTCGATATTTATTATCTTTATTTCTATAACAATTTCCATCTTCTATTAATCTATTATCAATATCAATATATTTTCCATCCTTTAGATAATGTATATCATCGCAATAAACTCTTGCTTCAATTAAACCATTTTTTTGTAAAAAATGTTTTTCCCTAGGACCTCTTAAGTTTGTTAATTCAATCTCTTCCATAATATTTCCTCCTTTTTCTAGTTTTACTAGGAAATTCTCTTCCACATATAACAAGTAATATATGGTTGGAGATTATTATGAGCATTAGATGAACCAACACTAGAAACTGTATGTGTGTGTGAACCAGATGAATTCATTGAAGGTGGCGTATTAACTCCATCAGCTGCATATTTTTTATGAGCAATAGCTACATAAGCAGTTGAACTAGATGTAGAAACTTGAAGATATCCCGTATAAGTATGCTTATGATTACCTCCAGAAACTTCGTGTGTATGTGCAGGAAGTTCATTAGTAGTTAAAACATGTTCTTTTTCACCAGCTTGGTGTTCAGCAACAGCAAACTCAGATTGTGTTGGATCAACACCAACAATGCATCTTCCTTCTCCCCACAAAGACCATTCACCACCAAAAAAACTAGATGGGTTAGTATTATTCACTGATAAATATATACTTCCGATAGGATAAGCATCTAATACATTAAGAGTCATTTTATCAGCGTTATTATAAGATAATGAATTAACTGTTAAATTACCTTCAGCATCTAAACTAAAATTACCATTTTTGGAATTTAAGCAAGAAATATTAGCAGTATCTACTTCCAAGTCAACACTATCTTCACTTTTAGTAAAAGCATCTACAATGTAATCAAGAATTAAATCTTCACTCCCTTCTAAATCTGGACTGCCTGTTATAGGCATTAAATCATTTGCTTCGTTCATTATAATCATCCTTTCTAATATTTAATAAATAAGCAATAAGATTTCGCTGCTTTAAGCTCTTTACATAATTAAATGGTTGAATGCTAATCAACTCCATAGGCTACACCTCCCTGATTCTCACAGAGCTACATAAGTAGAAGTATCATTATACCCATTATTTTTCATCGCATTATTAAGAGCAACTCAATATTTATAACCAAGTATTAACCGCAAGCGTACTTGTTAACGTGCTTGTCCTAAGACATAATGGGAACGTATTTAATTATGTTTAACAAAATTGTCAAAGAGCTCTTATCCCATAAAAAAGAGGAATAAGGAGAAAGCATTAATACCCTCTCACTATATTCCTCACTAATTTGATATTTTTAAGGTCTAAATTTTCATTTTTTGAGAAATTTTTTGTAACCCTATATCTATACTATCTTTTATAGATTGAATACTACAATTTTCTAGAGCCGCTATTTCCCTTAATGTAAAGTCATAAAAATAATACATTTTAATTCGTCTTTTTTGAAGATCAGGAAGGGCTTCAATCTCTTCCAATATTTTTTCATAAATAATTTTATTTAAGACCTTATCTTCTAGTGATTCATACTGACCCATAGTACGTTTAAATAATGTTGAATCATTTAGCTCAAGATGTTCAGTATGACGATCATATTCATTTAAAAATTTCAAATCTTGTAATTCAAAAGAATTAAAAAGATTATATAAATCATCTGTTAATTTAATAATCTCTTTATTACCATGACTATTAGTAAATACTAAAATATGATTTACCTCTAGCGTATAGGGGTTATATTTATCTTTTCTTCTTTTAGGCTTGTCCATTTTAATCCTCCATTCCATTAACCTAAAAGATTATTGGAGGAGATCGAATATGTAACATCGTATCACTCCAAACAAAAAAGTTTGAAGTCTACCCTAATTTTTTTGTTTAAAAAATCACACCACCTATTACGCTAATTAGGTAGCTTATTAAGCTACCTAATTAAAAAAGGTCAAAAAAAAAGACATAAATGTCTTTTTACCAAGATCCTGACCAAGTGGCTTGTGCATAACCCATATTATCAAAATAATCTTCACTTGATGATGCAAAAGTAATACCGATATTGGAAACGGTAAAGTCTTTAGCCTTTTCTACTGAAACTGTTTTAACAGCGTGAGCATAATCCCCAGTTGCTTTTTGACTTATAATTGTTGAATTAACGGCTTTTGTTACATCAACATCTAATGTTTGAGTTAGTGATGTAAGTTCACCTGTTGGAACTTTAAAAGTAGCTGATGAACCACTTGTAAATATTTGCGGATAAAATGTGTTTATTGTTTTACATCCCTCACCTTTCAAACAATATGTTTGTTCAAAATATGGATCAAAAAGTGGCTTAACACTTGAATAATATCCAATGGCAATTGTGTCATAACTTCTAACTTTTGGGAAGTTTTTCCACTCAAGATTAGCTCGATAGCGATAATAATTACCATTTGTCATTATCGAAGATGTTAATTTTTTATAAGTCGTCTCAACTGTAACATTGGTATTAGGATTTAAATCAGAAGTACTATAATTATCATATTCTTGTTTCGTAATCTCTTCAGTATATGACAAAGGTAATACCTGATTAACATTAATACTCATATAATCATCATACATAGTCGTTGTTTTAAAATATTTTTCCTCTTTAGATAATACTATAAAATTATCATCATCTATAGCAAAAATATTGCTTGAATTTATAAAAAATAAACAAGTAAGCATTAAAAACATTATAAATCTCTTTTTCATTTTATCATCATTCCTTTATTCATTTTAATAAAATAATTTATTATTGGATATTTTCTCATTTATCTCAAGTAAAATTTTAAATTTACTAACCTCAGAGTCAGTATTAATAAAACTAATTGATACATAACAATTATCAAGTTTCGTTGATATAATAGCTTCATTATTTTTAGATATTTCTTCGAAGAAAATTGTTTTTGTTTCTAAAAATTCTGACAAAGTCATGGGATTATCAATATTAGTAAATCTTGCTTGATATAAAATTTTGTTTTTACAAGCTAATGCGATATTAACATTAGAAAATATTTTCGCATCTAAAGTACCATTAAACTCATCAATATATTCAATATTATTTATTGTCAACATATTTCTCTGACCGTTTAGTATAGCATATCCATTCACCATAAAAGAATCACTTGAACTTTTAATACTATATACACGAAATTTATCATAATTATTTATGGTATATATTACACAAAAAGTAGTTACTAATAAAGTTACTATAACTACAAGTATCTTTAAATATTTATGTTTTGTTTTCCTATTATAATATTTAATAGCGTCAACATTAACATCATTTTGACATTCTTCGCCATTCAGAATATCAGATACATTAACTTCTAAAATATCAGCTAGTTTATTTAAGTTTGATATGTCTGGTGCATTCTCACCTGTTTCCTTGTTCAAATGACACATCATCAATACTATTATTATTTGGGGAGATTATGGCTTTATAATCTCCACC
>CANPYM010000024.1 GCA_947588685.1 uncultured Bacilli bacterium
GAATATCCTAGATTTTTCATTTTTTATGAAAAAAAGACAAATAAGTAAAAATATTTACCTATTTGTCAACAGTCTGATAGAAGTTTTAACTTCTATTTTTATTTTATTTGCCGGTATAGACCGATAGCTTTTCCTAGGATAAAGACATTATCTAGGATAATTGGCTCCATTGTTTTGTTTTCGGGTTGTAACCGGAAATGATCCTTTTCCTTATAAAATCTTTTTAGAGTTACTTCATTTTCTTCCGTCATAGCTACAACAATCTCACCATTATGAGCATTATTTCTTCTTTCAACAACAATAATATCGCCATCATAGATACCAGCATCAATCATACTCTCACCCTCAACTAAAAGGGTAAAAACCTCTTTATCTTTTGGAATTAAAAATGCCGGTAAAGAAAAATATTCATTGGGATTTTCAATCGCCTCGATAGGTGATCCTGCTGTTATTTTACCTAAAAGAGGTACCTCAATAATTTCCTCATTTTTCTTTTGAAACTCATTTTCGACCATCAACTCAATCGTCCTATTTTTATTTGAGCCCTTTTTAATATAACCTTTATCGGCTAAACGATCGAGATGGGCTTGAACTGTTGCTGGTGATGAAACATTAATGGCGGAAGCAATTTCCCGAACCGTAGGGGGATATCCGTGTGATACGATGTATTCCTTAATATATTTTAAAGTATCTTCTTGACGGTGTGTTAACTTTTCCATATTTACCTCCTAGCTATATTAAGTTTATCATAGTATTTTTTAAATGTCAAACATTTGTTTGTTTAACCTTGCTTAAATATTTGTTATAATATATTCGTAACGATAGGGGTTGATTAAATGACCGATTTAGAAGTAATTAACAATATAAAAAGTTTAAGTATTGATATGATTAAAAATGCTGGTAGTGGACACTCTGGCATTGTTTTAGGAGCAGCGCCTCTTATTTATACTTTATATGCGTATCATTTAAATGTTAATGCTGCAGACCCACATTGGTTTAACCGAGATCGTTTCGTCTTATCGGCTGGTCATGGTTCGGCAATGCTTTATGCAACTTTGTTTTTAGCGGGCTTTAACTTAAAACTTGACGATTTAAAACAATTTCGTCATCTTGGCTCTAAAACACCAGGACACCCTGAAGTTAGGGTAACGGAAGGTGTTGAATGTTCAACCGGACCACTAGGTCAAGGTCTCGCTACCGCTGTCGGTATGGCTTTAGGTGAAAAAATCTTAAATACGAAATATAAGATTGATGATCATAGTAGTTTAGTTGATTATAAAGTTTATGTTTTAGCTGGTGATGGGGATCTTATGGAGGGTATCTCTTATGAGGCGGCATCTTTGGCAGGAACTTTAAAATTAAATAACTTAATTGTTTTATATGATTCTAATGATGTTTCTTTAGATGGACCAACGAATAAAGCTTTCACGGAAAATGTTCGGGGCCGTTTTGAAGCTTTGAATTGGACGACTTACCATGTTAAAGATGGTAACAATATTACGGAACTTAATAAAGTTTTAAATAAAGCGCATAATGCTCATGGACCCGTATTAATCGAAGTTAAGACGAAGATTGGTGAAGGATCACTATTAGAAGGATCAAATGCTGTCCATGGTAAATGTTTAGATGATGATGATATTAAACAATTAAAAGGTAAATTAGGTATGCCAGCAGAAGCCTTCTTCTATCAAGAGGAAGCTTTACAATACCTAAGGAGTAAAATATCTGATCGGGTTAATAACAAATATAAGGATACAAATAATTTATATAATGCTTTTGTCGGTCGGAAGTGTTCTGGTGATAAGACCTTAGCTAGTTATTTATTTTCTAATAAGTTTAACTATGACTTGTTAAGTTTAGAGTGGCCAATGGACGCTCATCAAAAGGAAGCTACCCGTGATAGTAATACGATGTTTTTAAAATATCTAAGTAAAAATCTATACACATTTGTTGGCGGTAGTGCCGATTTAGGTAGTTCAACGAAAACGTATGTTAGTGATTTACCGGATGTTACCGCTTCTAATTATGCGGGCTCTAATATTTGGTTTGGTGTAAGAGAACACGCAATGGGAGCCATTTTAAATGGTTTAGCTCTAGTTAATTTAAAGCCATATGGATCAACTTTCTTAAGTTTTGCTGATTATATGAAACCAGCTATTAGGATGTCTGCCTTAATGCATTTGCCAGTTACTTATATTTTTTCACATGATTCTATTTTAGTAGGACCAGATGGACCAACGCATCAACCGGTAGAACAACTTGCAATGTTAAGATCGATTCCTAATATGAAAGTGTTTAGACCTGCTGACGTTAAAGAATTACTTGGATGTTGGCAAGTTATTTTAAATACTAATACTAATCCTAGTGCGCTTATTTTAAGCAGGACGGAAGTAGCTACCCATCAAAACACGAATGCTAAAATGGCGACTTATGGCGGATATTTATATTATAAGGAGCAACAACCTTTAAAAGCTGTTATCATTGCTAGTGGTACAGAACTTGTCTATGCTCGTAATATTGGTTATGAATTAGCAACGATGGGACACCAAGATTTCCGCATTGTCAGTATGCCATCAATTGAACAATTCTTAGCTACGAATAAGGAATATCAAAAACAAGTTATTCCCGATGGCGTTACTAAAATTGTTATTGAAGCCGGTTCATCATTTGGATGGCATCGTCTTTCCAATGACCATATGAACTACATTACAATTGATGATTTTGGCGCTAGTGGAACCAAAGATGAAGTTTTGAAACATATGAACTATGATTATGAAACGGTTAAGGCTCGCGTTTTTGAAATTATGGATATTCATTAAATAAAAGCATATATTTTACTAAGTCTTGTATTTTTAGTCATTATTTAGTAAAATATCAAATATGAAAGGACGGATGTTATGCCACCAATTGTTGTCGATATATTACAAGTTTTATTAGGAGTTATTATTGGCGCTGTTATCGGTTTCTTTGTCGCACGGCATTATATGAAAAAGATGATTAAGAATAATCCACCAATTAATGAACAAATGATTAAAGCGATGATGACGCAAATGGGAAGAACCCCAAGCCAAAAACAAGTTAATCAAATGATGAAACAAATGACTAAGTACATGGACTAGTCATTTTTTTTAGGAGGTTTAAATGCTTTTATCAGATCTTATAAGTTTATTAGATTTGAAATTAGATGTTGATGATTTATGGATTAACCATTTTAAGACGGATAGCCGTGAGATTACATCAGGAGACGCCTTTATAGCGATTAATGATGGCTATAAATATGCTTTAGATGCGATTAAAAGGGGCGCTACCATTATCATAACGGAAAAGGATATTGACGTGTCTTCTCTTGTTCTTAGGGTAGATGATACCATAAAAGTTCTAGGTAAAATAGCTCACTATTTAAGATTACAATATGAAGGTATGGTTATTGCTATTACAGGTAGTACTGGTAAATCAACAACCAAAGAAATGCTTACCCATCTTTTAAGTAAAAAATATAAAGTATTATCTAATTATGGTAGCTTGAATAATCATATTGGCGTACCCAATACTTTACTTGATATCGATAATAGTTATGATTATGTCGTTTTAGAGTTAGGAACAAATCACCCAGGGGAGATTAAGTATCTAGCAGATATCGTTAAACCAGATCTTGCCCTTATTACCAATATTGGGGCTTCGCATATTGGAAACTTTGGTAGTAAAAAGAAAATATTAGAAGAAAAACTAAATATTAAAACGCCAACGACAATTTTATTTGTAAATGGCGAAGATGAACTGTTAAATAAATTAGCCACTATTAAAGTTTACAAGGGTGACTATGATATTGTAAGTTCACCTTATATGATGAATACCGCTTTAGTTTATGAAGTTGGTACTTTTCTAGGTTTTAATCCGGATGAGATAAAAGCTAATCTTAAAGATTTTACGAATTTATCATCTAGAATGAATTATATTAATATCGATGATATAACCATTATTGATGATGCTTATAATGCTTCCTTTGAATCGGTTTTAGGGGGGCTTGATACAATTAAAGATTATCCTCGGAAGATTATTGTTTTAGGAGATATGTTAGAACTAGGTAAATATAGTGAAAAGCTTCATCAAGATATTTATCAAAAAATTAATGGGTTATCTAATGTCATCCTTTTAACTATTGGCCCTGAAACTGAAAAACTAAATAATAAATTACATTTTAACACTCTTGATGATATTATCGCTTACTTTCAAAATTTTACTTTTTTAAAAGGGGATGTCATCTATTTAAAGGGTTCTCATAAGATGGAATTATTTAAATTAGTTACCCCTTTAGAAGAAATTATTAAAACGCATTAATGTCAATTTTTTAAAAATAGTAAAAAAAGAAAAATAATTTTTGAAAAACATAGCAATTAAATTAAAGTTATAGTATAATACAAACAATGTGGGTGAGATTTATGAAAGTAAAATATGAACTAATTGATACTTGTGATAAAGCTCGTTTAGGTAAATTACATACTAATTATGGTACCTTTGAAACACCGATGTTTATGCCTGTTGGAACCCAAGCAACGGTTAAAACTTTAAGCCCGGAAGAATTAAAAGATATGCATAGTGCTGTTATTCTTTCTAACACCTATCATTTATGGTTAAGGCCAGGTGAAGATATCGTTAATAAAGCCGGAGGCTTACATCAGTTTATGAATTATGATGGACCTATTCTTACCGATTGTGGTGGCTATCAAGTTTTCTCTCTTGTTAAAAATAAAAAGAAAGACATCGTTGAAGAGGGCGTTCACTTTAAGAGTCATTTAGATGGTAGAGCTCTTTTCCTAACACCAGAGTTATCTATTCAAATTCAAAATAAACTTGATAGTGATATCGCCATGAGTTTTGATGAATGTCCAGCGGCATCAGCGCCATATGATTATATGAAAAATAGCATTGAAAGGACGCTTCGTTGGGCGAAAAGATGTAAAGATGTTCATAATAATCCAAGACAAGCCCTATTTGGTATTGTCCAAGGTGGAGCTTATGAAGATTTAAGAAAGATATCAGCCTTAGGAACAGTTGCCTTAGATTTTGATGGCTATGCGATTGGTGGGGTGGCTAACGATGGAGAATCTAAAGAAGATATGTATGCTGCCTTAGATTATTCCATTCCATATCTACCAACCGATAAACCAAGATATCTAATGGGGGTAGGAGATCCTATTGATATTATCGAGGGTGTTATTAGAGGCGTTGATATGTTTGACTGTGTCTTACCAACCCGCCTTGCTCGTCATGGTAATTGTTATACTAAAGATGGTAAAATTAATATCAAAAATCAAAAATACAAAGAAGATTTCACACCGTTAGAATCAGACTGTGATTGTTATGCTTGCACGCATTATACAAAAGCCTATATTAGACATTTAATTACAGCTGATGAAACTTTTGGTGCGAGATTATTATCCATTCACAATATTCGTTTCTTAATTCGTTTGACAGAAGAATTAAGAGAAGCAATTAAAAATAACACGCTTTTAGCGTATCGTGACTCCTTTATTCAAAGATATCGGGGAAACAAAAATGATAAATAAAGTAAGATATGATATTGAAAACGATAAAGTTAATAAGAAAATTGTCTTATTAACCGATATTCATTATTATCAAGCTAAAGATATGAAAAAATTAAACGAGATATTAGAAGCTTTGAAGGAAGATAAAATAGATTATATTTGTCTAGGTGGCGATAATATCGATGTTGGAAGAATTAAAGATCCAAACTTATTCCTTGATTGGATTCGTTCTTTAGCTAAATTAAGTAAAGTTATAATCAGTTTAGGGGGTCACGATTTAGTTCGTCAAAAGAAGGATTTAACTTACTATTATAATGAAGAGTTTTATGCCGAACTTAAGAAAATTGATAATGTTCATCTATTAGATAATGAAGTTTATGAAGAAAGAAGTATTCGCTTTATCGGCTTAACTTTACCGGTTGATTATTACTATAAGTATCATGAAAATATCAATTACTTTAAAAGATATGTCAATCATTTATTTGATGCCTATCCAACTAAGTATAATATTTTAATGTCACATACACCGGTTCCTTTTACAACTTTAAAAGACTATCAAGAAATTAAGTTAATGGCTAATGTACCACTTGTTTTATCTGGTCATACGCATGCCGGTATTACACCAAAGTTTTTAAGAAAGCTTTTCCATGGCGTTGGGATTTTCTCTCCACACAAAGGAAGATTATTTGTTAAAGAAAGCTACGGATTAGTTAAAAGAGATAATACGAAAATTATTATTTCATCTGGTGTTACTAAAGCATCACATACGAACAAGTTTCACTTTTTAGATAATTTGTTTGACCATGAGATAACATATATTAACTTATATAAACCATCAAAAAAAGGAAGCCCTAAATCTTAGGCTTTCTTTTTTAACATACCGACCATACTACCCAATGTCGAACTTAAAATAAGTAAAAGATAATAGATGATATTCTTTAAGGCAAAATGTCTAAAGAAAATGATATTTAAAAGAATTATTATAACTAGTAATATGAGACCTAATTTTAATCCTTCCATCCAACCTTTTTTAAGCGCCTTTATGCCGATACTTACGCCACCAATAAAAAAACTTAAAAGGGGAATTAACATTTTGATAATAATATTGAAGTTACCATTTAAAATATTTAGATAACTGAATAAAGTAAAGAAAATAGCTAATATGAAAAAGACACCAATACCAATTAAAATACTCCTGCTAATCTTTTTTAAATAATTCACACCATCACCTAATAAAATATATGTCTATTTGACTAAATTATTATAAAATAGTAAAATGAGATAGTTAGGATCGATGTTTATGAAAGAAAAACGGGGTTTAATTTTAGAACTAATTCTTCTTTTAGTTGTCTTACTAATTCTTTTTTTAGTTCTGTTATCTTATAGTAATAAAAGAGAATATAAAGTTACTTTTATTACTAATACTAGTGTTAATATTGATAGTGTATATGTTAAAGCCAATGCTTTATTAAAAGAACCTCTTGAACCAGCACGTGAAGATTATGATTTTTTAGGATGGTATGAGGGAAAAGAAAAATATGATTTTAAAAAACCGGTAACCCATGATCTAACGCTTGAAGCTAGATGGAAAGAACAGGTAAATGATTAGTTTTTACTAGTCATTTTTTAGTGTCAACTAGCATTTATTTATATTGACTAAACAATATAGATAGTGTACAATTAACTTGTTACAATAGGTAATTTAAAGTACGGCGGTACTAAGAAAGAAAGGGAGTAATATGGAAGATAATAAAAAAGATATCATACCTGATGAAGTAGATGACTTAGAATTTGATTTCGATGATGACAATATCGATGATATCGTCGAAGTGAATAAAGCAGATACTGATGAAGATTATGAGGAAGCACCGAAAGAAGAAAGTGTTGAAAGCGAATACCATTTTGATGATGATAGCGCTTTAAAAGAAACTTCTAAGAATGAAGACCATCATCTTGCTGTTGAAGATGAGGAGGAAGAGGAAGATAAGAAAAGTTATCTAGGCCTTATCATTTTCACAATTTTAGTTATTATCGCTTTATGTGTGTTCTTCTTTATGAAAGGTTGTAGTAAAGAAAAATATGAAGTTCGTTTTGATACCAATGAAGGTAGCATGGTTGGAAGCTTAAAAGTTGATGAAAACGGCAAAATTAAAAGACCGGCTGATCCAACGAAAGAAGGATATATCTTTGTTGGCTGGTATCTAAATGATGAAGAGTTCGATTTTGATACCGAAATAACTGGTGATATAACATTGGAAGCTCGTTGGGAAGCTATTAACAATGCAGAAATTACGGGTATTAGCTTAGATAGAGATACATTAATTGTTGAAGTTGGTGGCGAAGCTGATTTAGTAGCGACTTTATCACCGGAAGATGCTAAAAAGGTTGACCTTGTATGGTCATCATCAAATGAGACGGTTGCTACTGTCGATAGTAATGGTCATATTAAGGCTTTAAAAGCCGGTACTATTACTATAAGTGTATCAACACCTGATGGTAAGTTTACCGCAACTTGTACCTTAACAGTTGATAAGGGTGTTGTTCCAGCTGAAGGTGTAACGGCTAAAATATCAAGTTCGACGGTTGTCGTTAATGGATCTCCAGCTAAAATAACAGTATCAGTAACACCAACTGATGCAACGGATAAAACCGTAACGTATACAAGTAGTGATCCAACGATTGCGACTGTTGATAAAAATGGTTACGTTAAAGGCTTAAAAGAAGGTAAAGTAACGATAACTGTTAAGACATCTAATGGTAAAACGGCTAAAGTAGAAGTAACTGTTAAACCAGAAGTAATGGCTGAATCTATTACTATTAATGGTAAAAATACTGTTCAAGAAGGAAAAACACTTACACTATCTGCAACTATCTTGCCAACCGATACAACGGTTAAGACTGTAACTTGGAAAGTTACTAATGGAACTGGTCAAGCCACGATTAATTCTAGTGGTAAATTAACGGCTAAAAAAGCTGGAACTGTAACAGTAACAGCAACAACGAAAAATGGTAAGACAGCAACTAAAGAAATAACAATTACAGAAAAACCAAAGCCAGCTCCTGTTTATTTAGTTACTTTAACAAAAGTTCAAAGTGAATTAACTACTTTCCAATATTCTATTAAAGTAACTAAAGATGGCGCAACTTTTGAATATGATCAAATTCAGTACAATGGTGAGTGGTATACATATGGACCACAAATGATGCCAGCTGATCAAGTTAAAGCAGGGCTAAAAGCTCGTATTAAATTAAAAGATGGAACATTTGTGGAAAATGTAACTGTTAAGATTGTTGGATAGGAAAGAAGGAAGAAAAAATGAAGAAATTATATAAAATGTCTTTGATGGCTTTCTTCGCTTTCTTCTTTTCTTTTTCCTTTTGCTTTGCTAGAGAAGTAACCCTAGATGGCTTAGGAAGAGAAATTGATTTAATTAACTCTAAAATTGATAGCGCTTATGTTATAGGAAACTATGTTTTTACAGCTAATCATCAGTTAAATGTTCAAGATGTTATGTTAGCAGCTCGTTCAATTAATACAGTTCCATCTGAAGGTGAAACTAGCGGAACTGTGGCCTATAATAAGATGACAATTTTTCAAATAAGAAGAGAAAAAGATAGTAATGGTAATCCAACTGGAAAATGGGGAACAAGAAAAAACTTTATTGGTGATTCTGATTTTCCAACCAATAAAATAGATATTGATTTTATTGATTATAATGAAGTAAGTGATAATTTCTATGTATCATTTAATGATGGGAAAGATTTAAAGGTAAGCCATGTTGAAGAAGGACAAACCTTACCAGAACCAGAGAAACCAAATGACCCTGAAAAGAAATTCCTAGGATGGTTTGAAGAAGGAAAAGATACACCATATAATTTTCAAGAACAAGTAACCCACGATCTTGTTTTGGAAGCCCATTATGAGACATATGCTAGTATTTTTGATAAAGCAGCTTTAAAGACTGCTAATGCTAATAGTATGGAATTGATTGTTCATGCTGAAATATCTAAAACTGATGGTACATCTCTTGTTGAACTTTCAAAATTATTCTTCTCTAAAACAACCAAGGTTATCTATATGCTTGCTTCAGTAGAAGAAACACCAGATGATGAAGATGCTAACTTTAATGTAGAAGCTTATCAAAAGATTGAAGGAAATAAAGTTGATGTATATATCAAAGATGAAGACACGGGTCAGTGGGCTCATTCAAGTGATACTGAAGAGATGTTAGAAATTGGTACCATTGGTGAAATGTTTGATATTCCATATAAGAAAGTTGAAATTATTAGTGAAGAGGGTGGCGTCTTAAAATTAAGATTGCCAATCAGTAAAATGAGTACTGATGAGCCTAATAATTTCAAAGGTGATGTTGATGTCATTGCTGAAATAAAAGATGGATATATTATAAATATGAAAATCGATTATTTATCAGCTTTAACCGATGCTTTAAAACCTTTATACACAAAATATGAAGAATCAGTTGAAGTATCTAAGGCCGATCAAAATGATGACTTTGATATTCCAAGTGATGTTTTAGATAATATAATTGAGGTGTAAGAGAAGTGACAAACTTCTCTTTTTCCAACTTTTTTATTGCTTTAGGTATTTTAGTTTGATATAATGTTGCTATAAGGATAATTGGGTTGATATTATAGAAAAATGGAGAGGTAAGTATGGAAAGTAAACCGGCTAAAAAGCCAAAGAAAAATACTAGTGCTTCTAGTAAAACAAAATCAACAAAGAAAGTAACACCTAAAAAAGAAGCACCGAAAAAAACTAATAATAAACCACCAAAAGAGGCTAAGACTTCTCTTAAAGAAGAAAAAATAGTCGAAGAAGTAGAGCTAGTAGAAGAACAAGAGGAAGATGAGAAAACTTCAGTTATCGGTATTATTGTTCTCGTATTGATGATATGTCTTGCTGGTCTACTATTATTCTTAAGATGTAGTAAGCAAGAAGAAACCCATATGGTTACATTAGATGCTAATGATGGAACCGATATTGTTGAAAGAGAAATTATTGATAAAGGGAAAGTTTTTAAGCCTGCTGATCCTGTGCGTGAAGGTTATGAGTTCATGGGTTGGTATGTTGTCGGTGAAGATGAAAAGTTCGATTTCGACCGTGAGATTACTTCAGATATGAAAATAGAAGCTCGTTGGAAAACTATTGAAAAAGAAGAACTTAAAGGAATTAGCCTTGATGAAGAAATTACTCTAGTGGTTGATGGAACATCTAAATTAGAAGTTAAACTAGATCCACGTGATTTTGAAGATGTTTCACTTGTTTGGTCAAGTAGTGATGAAGATATCGTATCTGTTGACGAAGATGGTAGTTTAACAGCGCATAAAAAAGGTAAGGCAAAAATAACGGTTAAAACTAAAGATGGAAAGTATGAAGCTAGTTGTGAAGTTACTGTATCTGATGAAGCAGTTAAAGTTAAGGGAATTACCTTAGAAAAAGATGATATAACCATTAGTATTAATCAGGAATTATATCTTGATTATGAAATTAAGCCTAGCAATGCGACTAATAAGGAAGTAACTTGGAGCGTTGAAGATAAAAATATTGTATCCGTTGATAAAGATGGCAAGATTACCGGAAAAGCTCCAGGAAAAACAATCGTTAAAGTAATGACGAAAGATGGTAAGTATATTGCTTCTGTAATCGTTCGTGTTCGTGGTGGAAATGTTACGGATATTAGTTTATCCGGTGATGATGAGGTAAAAGTTGGTGAGACCATTATTTTAAAAGCTGCCATTAAACCAAGTAATGCTGATAAAACACTAACTTGGACAAGCAGTAATCCTAAAGTAGCAACTGTTGATAAGAATGGTAAAGTTAAAGGTGTCAAAGCCGGAGATGCTACTATCACCATTAAAGCTAGTAATGGTAAAGAGGCTACTCATAAAGTAAAAGTTGTTGATAATTATGTTTTAACTTTAACAGAGATAAAAACAGAATTATTAACTTTTCAATATTCTGTTAAAGTTACAAAAAATGGCAAAACCTTAAGCTCTGATGAGTATGATCAATTCTTTTACAATAATGAATGGTATGGTTCAGCTAATTTAACTGTTCCATCTGATCAAGTAACTACTAAAGCTAGTGGAACAAAAATTAAATTAAATGATGGCAAGATGTATAGTATGACTGTTAAAGTTGTTAAAGCAAAATAAAAGAAAGGGTGATAAAAATGAAAAAAATTGGAAGTTTATTTGTTGTTGCCTTAGTAGCTTTCTTTGGAATGGTAACGAGTTCTAAAGCTATGACAGTAACATTAGATAATGTTGGCGATTTAATTGATACTGTAGCTCCTGATGTTGATACTGCCTATGTTGTTGGTAAATATGTTTTTACAGCTAATCATCAGTTAAATGTTCAAGATGTTATGTTAGCAGCTCGTTCTATTGATAGCGCTAAAGAAGGCAAAGAAGGTCTTGATGATATGGTTATTTATCAAATAAGACGTGAAAAAGATAAAGATACGGGTGTAGCTACCGGAAAATGGGTTAAAAGAAATAATTTTGTTGGTAGTGCCTCAGCTTCTTTAGGTGATACATTTGAAATCGATTATGTTGATTATGAAGGTGATTTACATTTACAATCAACAGTTGAAGTTTCATCTACGTTAGATGAAACAGCTAGTAAACAAGTTAGTAAATACTTTGGACCTGACTACGAACAAGATGATAGTATTGAGCTTGTTGATGGTGTTTTAACTGGTGATGTATATTATGTTGATCATATGCCAAATTGGTCAAGTGGAGAGACACCACATTACTTTGTCTCACTTGTTATTGAAGTACCAGATGAGTATCAAGATAAAGCTACTTATAAAATTGAAGAAACTGGCGATGGCCCATATAACTATAAAGATAGCTTAGAAGATGGTATTATTTTATATGTTGTTGGTATAAGTGAGGCTACATCTAAATTAACGGTTGTTGTTGATTATGATGGTGATGAAGACTTATACGAACCTAATCAATTAGAAATTGATCTTAGTGGTTTGAACTTTGTTAAGAGCCCTAAAGTTGCGGGAACTCCTCTTGCAACAAATGAAGTTGAAAATCAAACAACCGCATCTACTGCTTGGGGATATACTTTAGCAAATCAAAAAGATGTAACTTACACAGATGGTAAGTTTAGTGGAACTTTAAAACATGGTGATTTAACCAAAGAGAATATCTTTAATGAAGAAGAATCAACGGGATATTATATTGCTTATAGAATTGAACTTAAAAAGTATAATAAAGCAGCAACTGTAACATTACCTTGCGGTAGTTGTGAGGGTGGAACCAAAACAGTTAAGGTTGTGGCTAATGACGACTTAGATGTATTGTTTAGTCTAAATCCAAAGAAGAGTTTAAATAAAGAAATTAAAGTTAAATTTGATGGCGATGCTTATGAAGAGTTTACAATCAATTTAGACTTTAGTGGTATTACTTTTCAACCTATAACAGTAACGGAGGCATTAGATTTATCTAGTGCCCCTGATAAAGCCACTTACGAAAAGAACTTAAGTGATGTTCTTGGATATAGTGGTAATGATCCTGAAGCCAAATTAGAGGGAAATAAAATAACTGGTACCATTACTAAGAAAAGTGACGTTAGATACAATGGTATGAATAATCCAGCTGTAGAAGGATACTACTTTGCTGTTGTTTTAAAAGTCGATGGCGCTAATAGTAAAACGACGATTAAAGATCCAAAAACAGGTAAAGTTATTACTTATGACGCTTTTGATACAACTGATACTATATCACTTTTAAAGAAACTTGATGAAAGCGCTGGAACAAAGAACTTCACATTTGAAGTAGATGTCGATGGTGAAGATGATGCATATGCTCCATATACTTACGTATTCGATTATTCTTCAGTTAGTTTTACAGGATAAATAAAGTGTCAAGTTATAGTTACCTCAAGATAAATGAATTGTTTAGATAATTAATATTTGATATAATTTAAAAATAGGAGATGAGAAGATGATAAAGAAATATTGTCAGTATGTATTTGTAGCGCTATTAACTTTTGTCTTATCTTTATCAGGAGCACTAGCTTTTGAAGTAGCTTTAGATGATAAAGATTTCGGCGTTAACTACATAATTAATAAAGTTGATAGTAATTCTGATACTGCTTATGTTGTTGGTGATTATGTTTTTACAGCTAATCATAAATTAACCATTCAAGATGTTATGTTAGCTGCTAAAAGTATTAAACCTAGTGATGCAAGTGGTAAAAAAGATACTGACCCAATTTTTGGAGAAATGACTATTTTCCAAATAAGAAGAGAAAAAGATGGAAATGGTGATGTAACCAATAAATGGGTTGTAAGAAATAACTTTTTAGGCGATTCAAAACTTACGGATACGTCTAAAATAAATATTCGTTATGTTAATTATGTTCCAATTAATGAAGAATATAAAGTAACATTTGATTTTAATGATGGTAAAACAGATAACCTAGTCAAATCTGTTGAAAAAGGAAAAACCGTTGAACAACCTGCTTTTACACGTGAACACTATGATTTAGATGGTTGGTATAAAGATGGTGGTGCTGATAAGTTTAATTTTGGTACTACTATTAATGAAGCTTTAACACTTAAAGCAAAATGGACGGGAAAGACTTATACTTTGACTTTTAGTGGTGATGGTATAAGTGAACAACCTCAAAGTGGGGCATATCCATTTACGCCAACTAAACCACAAGATGATCCAACGAAAGAAGGATACGATTTTAAAGGTTGGTTTCTAAAGGGTACGGATACTGAATATCAATTTGATGAACCATTAACTGGAAATACCGAAGTTGAAGGCCGTTTTGAAATTAAAAAGTTTGATGTTGAGTTTTACGATGAACCAAATCATTTATATGAAAAACGTACTGTTAATTGGGGAACGATAGTTGAACCTCCAAAACTAACAAAAAGAGGTTATACTCTTGCCGGTTGGAAAAAGGATAGCGAAGATTTCCGTTTTGAGGAAGGAATAGATGAAAATATTAAAGTAACTGCTGAATGGGCAGGAGTTAGTTACACTGTTTCTTTCGATGGTGATGATATAACGGAAGCGGAACAAAAATTAACTTATCCTGCTCAACCAACAAAACCTACGCCTGATCCTAAACGAGCTGGTTATGGCTTTGCCGGTTGGTTCATTGATGATGAGGAAGTCGATTTTGGCAATACTGATTATGTTGAAGATGTAACAATTACAGGTAAATGGAATCCAGGAAAATATACGATTAAGTTTACTTGTGATGATTGCACAGGCTTACCTGAAAACATTCAAGTAACATATCCTGAGCATCCAACACAACCATCAAAAACACCAGTTAAAATTGGATATGATTTTAAACATTGGTATAAAGAGGGTACTGATGACAACACAGCCTTTAATTTTGATGCAGAAGTATCTGAAGATACAACCTTAAAGGCTAAATTTGAAATTAAAAAATTCAATGTCAACTTTAAGGCTTGCGATCCAAATGATTCAAAATGTGTTGATAGTGAAGTGTCAAAATTACCAACAACGCAAGTAGTTGAATATAACAAACAGGCTTCAAATCCAACAGAACAACCAGAACGTGAAGGTTATGAGTTTATGGGCTGGTACTTACAAAGAGGACCTGTTGTTAATCAAGCTCCATTTGAGTTTGATAAAACTAATATTGTAAATGATATAACTTTAGTTGCTAAATGGCAAAAGAAGACTTATACAGTAACATTCAAACTTGATGAAGAAGTTTTAGATACAATTAATGGTGTTGAACACGGAACGACAGTTCAACAAGCTATTGATAAAGCTAACCCTAATTTATCACCATATAAAGAGAGTCATCGCTTTTCACATTGGTATCTAGAAGAAGGATCTGACTCTACTAAATATGAGCTTACGACGCCAGTAACTGCTAACATTACTTTAAAAGCTAAAATGATTCCATTAGTTGATATTGATAACATAGTTAGCGATATGGCTTTAAAAGTAGAGACGGAAAGTTTTACTGTATCAAAACTTGGTAATACTATAACCATTGATGTTTCTAAGGGTGATGATAGTCATTCTGCAGCTCATAATGATGATAGCATTAAAACTTTAGTAGAATCTGGAAATACAGGTATTGCTAAGGCTATTAAAGAAGTAGTTGCTAATGAAAATGTTCAAAATGTTAAGATGAGCTATGATAATCAAGATTACGAGTTTACTAATGATGAAACTGAAATTAAAGGTAAATTAAAGGAATTGCTTGAAGCTATAGCTACTAAGAATAGTAGTACCTATGAAACTGCTACTTTAAATGAATTAATTGAAAATAATTATAGTGATAATCCATTAACTTTAACTATTACTTTAAAGGATACGGCTGATACAGTTGAGGGTCAAGAATCACCAGCTACTTATAAAGTTAAAGTTGCATCTAGTATTATTACTGTTACTAATGAAACAGAATTAAAAAATGCTATAAGGGGCAATTATGAGTCAATTAAAATTGGTAATAATTTTGATGTAAATGACCCGGTTATGATTAATCGTTCTGTTAGTATTTTTGGGGCAGATGCTAGTACCACTATCACTTTAGACAAACCAGAAGCTGATACCGTTTTAGATATTAGATATAGTGGTGTTGGTGGAACTAAGACGGATGTTAATATTAAAGATTTAACTATAAAAGGTACTAAAAAAGGTATTAATGTTCCAGAAGCATCTACATCTTTATCGCTAATGAATGTTAAGTTTGAAGATAATAGTGAAATGGCTATGTACATAGCTGGTAAAGTTCATGCCGATGGAGAATTATCTTACAATAAAGAAGATTATAATCATCCATTTATTAGAACAAGACGTAGTAATGCTATTACGGGTGGCCTTGCTTCATCATCTAAGACCACTGGCAATATCGAAGTTCATAGTGGTTATGCTACGTATGATTATAAGATTATTGTTCCATTTGGTGGTAAAAAGTATACAAATGATGACTTTAAGAAACATACTTGGGAAACTAATGCTTGGGTAATTGGTGATGAATGGTGTGAAGGTTGTACCGGTGCTGATGGCAACTTGAAAGAAGAATACCAAAATTTAATTGGTCAAAATGATACTAGTTCATCAGATCAACTTCAAGGTACTGATTGGGCTCAATATTATTTAAAAGAGGAAAACTCTAAATACTACACAGTTATCTTTAGGGATACGCCATCTGCTACTCTTACTGTCCGTTATGTTTTATATAATGGTGACCCAGTTGAACCAGGTGAACCACTTCCATGGTATACATTTAAAGCTTATGCTAAGAATAGAACACTTGGTAAAGCCGAGGGCCAAAAAACTTATGAGTTAAAAGGCTGGTCTGATGATGACAAGGGTAAAACAAAGAATTATGACCTTGATATTAAAAATGTTACCGCGACCAAGAATTACTATACGTATTATGAAGAGTTAACTGGTCCTATGGCTGCTAGTATTAAAGCTATGAATTGGGCTAATACAATAATTCAAAAATAGTATGATTAATCTCATACTATTTTTTCTTGTTAAAAAAAGACTTAATTGATATAATGATGATGGTGATTTTATGGTTTATTTAGATTACAGTGCAACCACACCTGTTAATGATGAGGTTTTAGATAGTTTTGTTAAAGCTAATAAAGAATATATTGGTAATCCTAATTCTTTGCACAAATTAGGAGTAGATGCTAGTCACTTAATTCAAATGGCTACTGATCAAATAACTTCTTTATTATCTTTTAATGATACTGATATTATTTATACAAGCGGATCTAGTGAAGCCAATAATTTAGCTATTAAAGGGATAGCTTTTAAATATCAAAATCGTGGTAAACATATTATAACAACACCTTTAGAACATTCATCTATTTATGGGCCTTTAGATTATCTAAAAACTTTAGGCTTTGAAGTTAGCTATGCTGCGTTAGATGAAAAGGGCGCCGTTGATGTTAATGACATTAAAAACTTGATGCGCGAAGATACGATTTTAGTTAGTGTCAATGCAGTTAATAGTGAACTAGGAATTATTAATCCTATTAAAGAAATTGGTGATTTATTAAAAGATTATCCTAAGTGTTATTTTCACGTTGATGCAACACAAGCTATTGGTAAGATTAAGCTTGATTATCAAAATGTTGATTTAGTTAGTTTTTCAGCGCATAAGTTTTATGGCTTAAAGGGCATTGGCGTTTTAGCTAAAAAGAAGAAAATAGCTTTAGAACCTTTAATTCATGGTGGTAAGAGTACGACGATTTATCGTAGTGGGACACCATCTTTACCGCTTATTGTTTCTTTAGCTAAAGCTTTAAGACTTTGTTTAGAAAATAATAAAGAAGATTATGTTAAAAGCTTAAATGATGATTTAAGAACCTTTTTTGAAGATTATGATAAAGTGGTAATTAATAGCCCTAAAAATGCTTTACCTCACATTTTAAATATTAGTGTTTTAGGTGTTAAACCAGAATCCTTCTTACATGCATTAGAAGAGGGGGAGGTTTATCTTTCAACTAAAAGTGCTTGCGCTAATACCCATAGTATGTCAGAAGCTGTCTATGCCGTTACACATAATAAAGAGGCCGCTTCATCTAGTTTAAGAATTAGTCTATCATACCTAACAACCAAAGATGAAATAGCTCGTTTTAAAGAAGTTTTTGATAGTTGTTATAATGAATTAACGAAGTTACGCTAAAGCTAGTATTGGCTTTTTGACCTTTTTGTGATACTATATCTATAGTAGGTGATTAGATATGAATAATCAAGATGAACAACCAAAATTTGTTAATGGCGAGTTAGATATGGGGGGTCCGGAACCTAAACCTGCCAAAGAAGAAAAACTACCAACGAAAAGATTTACTTTTATGGATTTTTTACTAACGCTATTAGGCTTATTTTTAGTGGGATATGGCGTGTATACCTTTATTCATCCCGCTAAAAAAGAACCGGTTGAAGAGGAAAAAGAACCAGAAGTTGAAGTTAAAGAAATGACACCAGAAGAAGCTTACAGCTATGTATCTATTCCTTTAATTGATGAAAATCTTTATTCCGAAGAAGATCTTGAGGCGATGAAGACAGGGCTTAATGTTGAAGATTTATCTAACAATGCCAAATTATCATTAGCTAGCCGGTTAACACGCCATGTTAATGTTGATGGCAAAGTTTATTATAATGAGTCTTGGATTGATGAGACAATGAAAAAGATTTTTGGCGATATTGTCTACTATAAAGCAGCTTATAGCTATGGTAATAATGTCTATACATATAATCAAGAAACAAGAAAATATTACTTAATGGAAGATACAAGTAAATATAGTTATGATTATCAAAAGTATACTTATACGGTTAATACGGATTTAAGTGATAAGTTGGTTATTAAAGAATATGTTGCTTATACGGATCGTGATAAAAGTTGGACGATTGGTGATACGACACCATTAAAAGAAAAGGTTGATTCAAATAATATTAAAGATCATACTGATGAACTTAAATATTTTGAATATGAGTTTAAAAGAGAAGAAGGCAATTACTATTTAACAAAGATAACGATTAAGTAAGAATTAATTTAATAATTAATTCTTTTTTTATGCATAAAGTTAACTAGGAGGTTATTATGTTAAAGAAGTTTTATCGTCGTTATCAGTTTCCCATTATTCTTTTAATTTCAATTATTATAGGTAGTATTATTGGTTTAATTTTTAAAGATAAGGCTAAAATATTAGAACCTTTCGGTGAAGTTTTTATCAATATGTTATTTGTGATTGTCATTCCTTTAGTCTTTTCTACCATTGCCGGTAGTATTGCTAATATGGGCAGTTTAAAAAGATTGGGTAAAATATTTAAATATATGCTGATTATCTTTACATTAACTAGTTTTATTGCGGCTATTTTTATGATGATTGGGGTATTAATATTTAAACCAACGGGTGTTATTGATAGTACTTTAGAATATAGTAAAGAGACAATTGATTTAGGTAAAAATATTGTAGCGATGATAACGGTAAGTGATTTTAGTAATTTACTTTCTAAAAGTAATATGTTACCTTTAATTATTTTTTCCATTATTTTTGGTTTTAGTGTTCGTTTATGTAATGAAGATGGTTCTTTAATAGCTAGGGGTTTAAAAAGTTTATCTAAAGTAATGCTTAAAATGATTAAGATTATTATGTATTATGCACCGATTGGTTTATGTGCTTATTTTGCAAGTTTGGTTGGTACTTATGGACCTGAGTTAATTGGTAGTTATGCGAAAAGTTTTATCTTATATCTTGTTATGGCTTTCCTTTATTATGTTATCTTTTATTCTTTATATGCCTATATGAGTTATAAGAAAAAAGGCGTTAAAGTTTTTTACCGCCATATTTTACTTTCAACCATTACTTCCTTGGGAACGTGTTCCTCTTTAGCAAGCTTACCTGCTAATATTAAAACTTGTGAAGAGATGGACTTACCAAAAGATGTGAGCGAAGTAGTATTACCGATTGGGGCTACTATTCATATGGAAGGATCTAGTATGGCTTCTATTTTAAAGATTGCTTTCTTATTCTCATTATTTGGAAGAAGTTTTACGAGTCCTTTTGATATTATAATTGCTTTAGTTATTGCCGTTTTAAGTGGGGTTGTTATGTCAGGTATTCCTGGTGGGGGCTTAATTGGCGAGATGTTAATTGTCTCATTATATAGTTTTGATGCTCTAGCTTTTCCAATTATTGCGACAATCGGTTGGCTTATTGATGCTCCAGCGACTTGTCTTAATGTTGTAGGGGATATTCCAAGTACGATGTTAATTTCTAAATTGGTTGAAGATGATTATTAATGGTTAGATTAAAGTGTCAAGCTGATACGCCATATCCACCGATTAGAGTTAAGGAAAAAAACTTAAGGTATGCCGCCATATTAAGTGAAAGTTATGCTGGAAGCGGTGGGGAAGATAGTGCTATTCATACGTATTTATTTCAGAGTTTTATTAATGATGATGCCTCATCAACTCTAAAAGAGATTGCCCAAGTTGAGATGCATCATTTAGCTATTTTAGCTTCTTTAATAACAAAGTTAGGTGCGCGTCCATACTTTTGCATTGATAAGGGTAACAAGATTATTCCCTGGACGAGTGATTACTTAAATTATACAGTTAGATTAAAAGAGTTTCTTTTAAATGATATTATGATGGAGAAGGCAACTATTAAAAGATATGAAGAAGCTATTTCTAAAATTAATGATGATGATATTAAGGAAATATTAAAGCGAATTATTGAAGATGAGAAGTGTCATATTAACGCTTTAACATACTTATATAACAAATATGTATAAAAAGGTACAAGATGTACCTTTTTTAATTGACTTTCAATTTTGAAAATGATAGTATAGATGTTAATTGATTTGGTAGGGGGTAAAGTATGAGTACTACTTATGAAAACAATATTATTGATGAAAGAAATGAAGAAATGGAACAATATCTTTTACAAACCTTATGCGTAATAAAAGAAAAATACGCATCTTGTATGGCTCAGGTTGATGAGATTGATAAAAAGATGGAAGATGCGATGGGAAGCTATGTCGATAATCTTGTGGCTGATAATCGGGTTTTACCGGCTCTTAATTTGTTTAGAGCTTACCGATTAGCTTCAAAATGTGAACGCAAAGAAATGCGGTTATTTCGCGCTATTAAAGAAGAATTAGTTCAAACAGGATTATATCGCGAGGATGAGATTGCTTTAGATATTAATGAGGTTTTAGATGGTACGGGTAAAGCTCGGGTTTTAATTGGACCTATTGATTACCGCGCCTATTATAAAGCGGAAATGTTAGCTAATTTAGAGGTTGTTTTTTCTGACGCTAGTCTTACTTCTTTATTACATCCAAGTGCGCTAAAACGTTTGCGTTATGTTATGGGTAACTTAAGAGTTGGCTATCTTACATCACCACTTCACCTTAGAGCAACAGGTGGGGATGTTGATTTAAAGAAATTAAATGATCCAAAGATGTTACCCGATTATAAGATTGCTTTAGGGGATGTCTATGTTAGTCACTACAGCCCTGATTTAGCTTTAGAAGAGATTGGTGGCGATCTTCATATTATGGATGATGATAGTTTTGATGCTAGTAGTGCTTCAAAGATTACATCATTAGGTGGCTCAATATTTTTACCTAAAGTAAGCGATGAAAAGATTAAACTTGCGTCTTTTCAAAAAACATATAAAATAGAAAATAGATAGTAGGGTGTTTTTATGAATATAGCATTTGATATTGACGGTGTATTTACCAATTATGAAGAATATCAATTAGAGGTTGCCAAACATTATTTTAAAAAGAAGTATAACCGGGATATCGTTAATGATGCAGGCTATGATTTAATGGAAATATATGGTGTCGGTAAAAAAGAGTTCCATGATTTTTGGGCTAAACATATTTTTACTTATGCCGTAAGAGAACTAGCTAAAAGTGGCGCTAGTGAATGCCTTAAAAAATTAGCTTCTGATGGTGATACTATCTATATTATAACGGCTCGTATTTTGGCGGATCAAGATAATGCCTTAGGAGCTATTATGCGTAAAGCCGTTCGTTATTGGTTAAAAAAAGAAGGATTAGATTATGAAAAATTAGTTTTTGTAACCGATGATAAAGTTGATGCTATTAAAAAGTATCAAATTCAAGTTATGGTTGAAGATAGTCCTAAAAATATCAAGGATTTAAGTGAGTATATTGAAGTAATTTGTATGAATGCTAAATACAATCAAGGTATTAGTAATCCCCATATCCACCGAGTTAATAACTTTGAAGAAGTATATGAAGTTATCAAATCCTTAAAAGAAAAAATTAAAAAAGACTTAACTGATCCAATAACTCCAAAAAGTGGGAAGATGTCTATTGACCGACCATATCGCCGTTTTTATGATGAAAGACAAGCTAATTTATTTTTAACAAATGAATCTATTTATGAGTATATCTATAATAATAACATTGATAATATGTCTTCTTTAGCGATTGATTATTTTGATTATAAAATGACTTTTAAAGAGTTTTTTCGCCGGGTTGATGATTGCGCTAAAGCGCTAAAAGAAAATGGTGTTAAAAGAAAAGAGATTGTTTCTATTTGTATGCCAAACACACCAGAAGCTGTCATCATGCTTTATGCTATCAATAAGATTGGCGCTGTTGCTAATATGATTCATCCTTTATCAAGTGAAGAAGAAATTAAGCATTATTTAAATGAGACTAATTCTAGATATGTTCTAGCAATTGATGCTAGTGTTAGTAAATTACAAAATATTATTAGGTCGACGAGCATCAAGAAGGTTATTGTTGCTTCCCCTGGTAATTATATGCCTTTAGGAAAAAGACAAGGTTATAAAGTTTTAGCTTTTATGAAAAAACATAAATTGGTTGAATTAGCTGATCAGATGTCCAACCGGTTAGTAAAAGCGCTCCATTTAGAAAGAAAAAACTTCACGCTTGTTCCAGGAAGTATCAGGAAACAGATGAAAAGTGTTTCTGTTCCATATTTTGATGATACATTTATCAGTTGGCAAACTTTTATGATTAGTGGTAAAGATTATGAAGGTGAAACATATGCCAAGTTTGACGAAAATGAACTTGCCTTCATTCTTCATACTGGTGGTAGTACGGGGGATTCTAAAGGAGTAATGCTTTCTAATGAGAATGTTAATGCCAATACGATTCAGCTAAAGTATTCAATGCCACCATATAAAAAAGGCGATAAGATTTTAGCGGTTACTCCTATTTTTCATGGCTTTGGTTTAGTCGATTGTATTCATAATGCTTTTGCTGTTAATATGTCGGTTATTTTACTTCCCCAATTTGAACTTGAAAGTTATACAAAAGCTTTATTGAAACATCCTTTTATGGTTATTGGGGTTCCAAGCTTATTAGATGCGACGATTCATCTAAAGGAATTACAACATATTGATCAACCTTATGACTTATTTATTTCTGGTGGGGCACCTTTATATAAAGAGAAAGAAGAAGAAGCTAACGAATATGCCCGTCTTCATAATGGTAAATACGCTATTAGTAAAGGCGGTGGCATGACGGAGACAACAGCTGCCTTTACATTTACGATGGATGGGGCTAATAAACCAGAAAGCATTGGTATTCCGCTTCCTCTTAATACGATTAAGATTGTTGATCCGGACACACTAGAAGAAGTTGCTCCTTATGAACAAGGAGAAATCTGTATTAAAGGACCAACCGTTATGTTGGGATATTATAATGATCCTATTGAAACTAATGAGGCTTTAAGAAGACATCGTGATGGCAATATTTGGCTTCATACAGGGGATATCGGATACTTGGATAACGATGGCGTGTTATACTATAGTGATCGCATTAAAAGAATGCTTATTTCCAATGGTTATAACGTTTATCCACAACAGATTGAAAAAGCTATTATGCTTCATCCAGATGTTTTAGAAGCGGTAGCTATTGGTGTTAGTGATGATAAAAAAGGTCAGGTAGCTAAAGCATTTGTTGTTTTAAAACCTGGTGTTAACGCTGATAAAGTAAAAGAAGAAATATTCGCATTATGTGAAAAACATCTAGCTAGATATTCACTTCCAAAAGCGATTGAGGTAGTAGATATGTTACCAAAAACTTTATATAATAAACCAGATTTTCGCCGGGTTGAAGAAGAAGAAAAAGCTAAAACTAAAAAGTTAGAAATGGGAAGTTAAAATGGAAAAATATAATGATAAAAAGTATCAATTTGGCCGGGTTGTTAGTGCTTTAGTTTTTAATCCTGCTTTTCGTCCAAGAACCTATGCCCTAAATAAAGTTCCTAAAGAAGGACCAATTATCTTTTGTGGCAATCACTTACATGTGTGGGATCAATATCCTGTTCTTTGCGCGACGCATCATACAATTCATTGGATGGCTAAAAAAGAATATTTTGATGGCAAGATGGGCCCAATATTCTCTTTTATGGGATGTATTTGTGTTGATCGCCAGCACAATCCCCATGCTTCTTTAGAGGAAGCCGTTAACTATTTAAAATTAGGAAGTAATATTGGCTTATTCCCAGAAGGAACACGTAATGCTTTAAAGGGTCAAGGGGTAGATGATGTATACCAACTATTAACGGAATATCATGAGGATATTCGTCCGTTAGAAGAGTTTAAAAAAGATGTTCAGTTCTATCACCCACGAATGTCACAAGTTAATAAAGTTATTTCTTTATTAAAAGAAGGCGTGATTGATGAGACTCTTTTATATCCTAATATTATTATGCCAGACTCTTATTTAAAAGATTTGGCAAGTAAAGGGATTATAACTAGGGAAGAATATGAAGCATCACTACTATTACCTTTTAAATTAGGTGCCGTAACGATGGCTAAAGAAACCGATGCGACGATTGTTCCTTTTGCTGTAACGGGTGATTATAAAATAACTAATGATAATTTAATGGTTAATTTTGGTGACCCTTTTAAAGTAGGGGATGATACCTTAACCGAGGCTAATCAAAAATTAGAACAAAAAGTTAGAACTTTACTATTAGAAAATTATCGACGATAATTGATATCCATCTATATTTTTTTACTATTTTGTGGTATACTTTAGGAGATAATACAGAATATGGCGAGGTGATATTATGACAAGTACCTTTTTCCAAATTTGTAGCATCTTCTATGTCATCTTATTGATGTATGAATACTTTTCTAAAAAACGGATTAAGAATATTGAAAATAAAATTTATACTTGTTTAATTGTCAATGTTATTATTGAACTAATTCTTGATGTCGCTAGTATTATAACGATTAGACATAAAGATGAGATTCCTATTTTAAATCTTATTGTAGCTAAGTCTTATTTAGCCGCTTTAATTAGTTGGATGTCTTTCTTCACTTTATACATTTTAATGTTGGCGAATAAACATACCAAAAAAGAAGTAAGTCAAGAGGATTTAGCAAAAAAAACAAGAAAATTAGCTACAGTTTTAGGTATTGTATATGTTATCTATATTGCTTTACTTGTCATTTTAGAATTAAAATTTGTTGATGATAATGGTTCTATTTATTCTTTAGGACCTGCAGCTGATTTATCTTATCTTATCGCCGGCATTTTCATTGTTATAATGGTTATTACGGTTATAAGAAGAAGAAAAACCATTCCGCGAAAGAAGATTGTTCCCGTTATTTTATTTGTTGTTGTTGGTGTTATAGCGGTAGCTATTCAAATGAGTAACCCTAATATTTTATTAATTTCAGCGGTTGATGCTTTTATTACATTCCTAATGTACTTTACGATTGAAAACCCTGATGTTCAAGTTATTGAAACTCTTAATTTAGCTAAGGAACAAGCTGAAAGAGCTAATCTTGCTAAAAGTGAGTTCTTATCTAATATGTCACATGAAATAAGAACACCTCTAAATGCGATTATGGGTTTTAGTCAAGGACTATTAGAAGAAAATCTTCCAGCCGAGACGAATGATGAAATAAATGATATTATCAGTGCTGCTGATAATTTACTTCAAATTGTTAATGGTATTTTGGATATTTCTAAAATTGAAGCTAATAAGTTAGAAATTGTCAATACGGAATATAATTTTGAGAAAGTCTTTAAAGAGTTAGTTTCTCTAACGAAGGGACGGATTGGGGATAAGCCAATCGAGTTTAAACACAATTATGATGAGACAATTCCTCCGGTTTTATATGGCGATTACGTGAGAGTTAAACAGATTATTTTAAATCTTTTGACGAATGCAGTTAAATATACGAAAACTGGTTACGTTAATTTTACGGTTAGTTCCATATGTAAAGATGAAGTATGTCGCTTAATTATATCTGTTGAAGATAGCGGAATTGGTATTAAACCTGAAAATATTGATAAGTTGTTTGATAAGTTTGAACGCTTTGATCTTGAAAATAATATTACCATTGAAGGTACAGGTTTAGGCCTTGCCATTACCAAAAAGCTAGTTGAACTTATGAATGGTCGCATCGTTGTTCAAAGCAAATATGGTGAAGGATCTAAGTTTACGGTTGCCCTAGATCAGCGCATTATTCCTAAAACTTTAGAAGACTTTGAAGAGGCTTTAGCGGAACCTAGTAATGTTGAACCATTTATGGGATGTGGCAATAAGGTCTTAGTTGTTGATGATAATGCGATTAACTTAAAAGTTGCCGAACGCTTATTAAAAGTGTATAATATAGATGTAGAGTTAGTTAATAGCGGACAGGAATGTATTGATAAAATCCTAGGTGGCTCAAAGTATGAATTAATTTTACTTGATGATATGATGCCAAAAATGACCGGGGTTGAGACATTACATAACCTTCGCAAGATAATTGGCTTTAATACTCCAACGGTTGCGCTTACGGCTAATGCTATTACGGGTATGAAAGAAAAATACCTTGATAATGGTTTTGACGGGTATATTTCTAAACCTATTGATAAATTAGAATTAGAGAATACTTTAAGAAAATTTCTTAAAGTGGATGATACACCTCACTATGTAAGTAAAGAAGTTACGGAAGTAAATCCGGATGCCTTAAAGAATATCGATATTCTAGTAAATAATGGTATCGATGTTGATGCTAGTGTCGAACTATTAGGAGATATGGATACCGTCAATGCGACAATTAAAGATTTCCTAGCGGAATCTGAAAAGCGCTTACCACTTATTAAAGAGTATAAAGAAAAAGGTGATATGCCTAATTATGCTATTTTAGTTCACGCAATGAAAAGTGATGCTAAATATTTAGGTATTAAACATTTAGCTGAATTATCACTTGATCACGAAATGGCTAGTAAGGAAAATAACCAAGCATATGTCGATGAACATTATGATGAATTAGTTAATGAAGCTAATCATATTATTAGTGTTTTAAAAGAATATACGGAAGAGTGAAGGAGAAGACTATGAACGAATTATTAGAAAAAATTAATGCTACGTTTGATCAGAGTATCGAAAGTAGTAATGATGAGGTAGCTTTACAATTAAAGATATTAAAAGGAAATATCAATACTTTATTTAATCAAGCAATGGCTGAAGATATCGAGGTTCTTGTGCCTGAAAGTACGAATAACGAACCAACTAAGAGTGAAGTTCATGATAAGAAGAGCATTTTAGTTGTTGATGATTCTAGTGTTATTCGTAACTATGTTGAAAAAATATGTGGTGGGGAATACGATGTTGAGGTTGCTAGTGGTGGCGAAGAAGCTATTAGTGCATTAAGTAAGAAAAACGTTAATTTACTACTATTAGATTTGATGATGCCTGGTAAAGATGGTTTTTCTGTTTTAGATTATCTTAAGAGTGAAGATCGTAATGTTCCAACGGTTATCATCAGTGGTGATACAACTAAAGAAACGATTGACCGTGCTTTCACTTATAATGTCATCGATATGATTGAAAAACCTTTTCCTGAAAGAACTCTTTTAGAAAAAGTAAAACGTGTCTTAGAATAAAGAACTAAAGAACTCATTTGAGTTCTTTTTGTCTAGTTAAAGTTATTATTATTTGATATAATGAATAAGTGAGGTGACATTTATGTTTATTGATGAAGTCACAATTAGTCTAATAGCTGGTAATGGTGGAAATGGTTGTATGGCCTTTCGCCGGGAAAAATATCTTGAGATGGGTGGACCTTATGGCGGTAATGGTGGCCGGGGCGGAAACATTGTCTTTAAAGGTGATGAAGGTTTAAATACGTTAATTGATTTACGTTATAGTAAAATATATCGTGCTAAAAACGGAGCTCATGGTGAGGGTAAAGCCAAACAAGGCGCTAATGCACCAGATCTTATTATTAAAGTTCCTCTTGGAACTGTTGTAACTGATTTAGAGACAAACTTTGTCCTAGCTGATATTACCAAACATAATGAGGAAGTTATTGTTGCTTATGGTGGCCGGGGCGGTCGTGGTAATATGGCTTTTGCAACCCAATCAAACAAAGCTCCTAGCTATGCTGAAAATGGTGAACCTGGTGAAGAAAAGAAGGTTAAAGTTGAACTTAAACTATTAGCTGATGTAGGCTTAGTCGGTTTACCTAGTGTTGGTAAAAGTACCATCATTAGTAAAATATCGGCAGCTAAACCTAAAATTGCCGCTTATCATTTTACAACTTTAAAACCTAATCTAGGCGTTGTTAAAGATTCTTTAAATCGTTCTTTTGTTGTTGCTGACTTACCTGGTTTGATTAAAGGAGCTTCCAAGGGTGATGGGTTAGGTGATAAGTTTTTAAAACATATTGAAAGAACAAGAGTTATTGCGCATGTCATCGATATGGGAGGCACCGAAGGAAGAGATCCATATGATGATTATGTTACTATCAATAAGGAACTTGAAGATTTCAGTGAAAAATTAAAAGATAAACCGCAAATTATCATTGCCAATAAAATGGATGTCGAAGGCGCTAAAGAAAACTTAAAAGCTTTTAAAGAAAAAGTTAACTTACCAGTTTATGAAGTATCAGCTGAACAAAATGTAGGCCTAGACAAAGTTGTTTTAGCGTTAGCTGATTTATTAGATACCATTCCTAAAAGCCCTTTATATGATGAAGAACATATGGAAAGTCATATTCTATATCGCTTTAAGACGGAACAACCATTTACTGTTACAATTGAAGATGGTGTCTATGTTGTAAGAGGGGAAGAGATAGAAAAAATCTATAAAATGACTTGGTTTGTATCTGATGAAGCCTTTAGACGTTTTTCTAATAAGTTAAGAAAATTAGGTATTGATGATAAACTAAAAGAGATGGGTATTCAAAATGGCGATACCGTTCGTATTTTAGACTATGAATTTGAATATCGAGAATAAGTTATGGTTTACATAACTTTTTTTCATTTTCCTTAAATTTATTAATAACTTTTATAGTAAATGTGTTAAAATAAAATTAGGTGGCCTTTATGATATATAGTTCCCTTGATAATAAAAAAATTAAAGATATTAAAAAGTTAAATGAAAAAAAGTATCGTGACGAAGTGGGACTATTTTTAGTTGAAGGGGAACACTTAGTTAAAGAAGCCTATGATACCGGTTATTTACTTTACACTATCGCTTTAGATGGCGTCACACCCCTAATAGATAAAGATACTATTTATGTTACAGATAAAGTTATGAAATATCTATCTGGCTTGGATACGTATCCCGCTTTGATGGGTGTTTGTAAAAAGAAAAATGATACATTGAAAGGACAACATTTACTTCTTTTAGATGATGTCCAAGACCCGGGCAACCTTGGGACTATTATTAGAAGTGCGGCTGCCTTTGATGTTGATACAATTGTTATCAGTCCTAAAAGCGCTGATATATATAATCCAAAAGTTGTAAGGGCAACCCAAGGATTATTATTTCACACAAATATTATTGTAAGTCCTTTAGAAGAACTTATCATAAAATTAAAAGAAGATGGTTATACCATTCTAGGAACAAAAGTTGATGGTGGGGTTCCTATTAAAACCATTGAGGTATCATCTTATGCCCTTATTATGGGAAATGAAGGATCAGGCGTTAGTAAGCACATATTAGATTTATGTGATATATATGCTTATATTCCGATTAATGATAAATGCGAGAGTTTGAATGTCGGTGTGGCAACTGGCATTATACTATATGAGTTAAGTAGGTGAAGTATGGATTTAATATATGTAGGTGATGTCGTAAATACACACGGCTTAAAAGGGGAAGTTCGCGTTCTTAGTGATTTCAAATTTAAAGATCAAATCTTTAATGTGGATATGCCTTTTTATATTGGTAAAGATCATCGTAAGGAACTTATGGCGACCCATCGGACACATAAAAATTATGATTTACTAACCTTCAAAGATAAAAACTATATTGACGATGTTATTATCTATAAGGGTGAACCTATTTATGTTAATCGAGCTGATTTTACTTATGATGGCTATTTAGATGAAGACCTAATTGGCTTAGATGTTTACTGTAATGGCAAAAACATTGGTAAAGTTAATTCCATCTTAAAGACTAATGCCCATGAAATATTAGTTGTTAAAAATGGTAGTAAACATTTGATACCTAATATTGATGAGTTTATTAAAAGTGTCGATTTAAATGCTCATACAATGGAAGTAAATTATATGAAGGGGTTATTAAATGAAGATTGATATTTTATCTTTATTTCCAAGTATGTTTGATGGTTTCTTACATGAGTCCATTATCAAACGCGCTATTATGATGGGTAAAGTTGAAGTAAATATTCATAATTTCCGAGATTATTCTTTAGATCCTCATCAAAAGGTTGATGATTATGGCTTTGGTGGGGGACCAGGAATGGTTTTGATGCCACAACCTATTTTTGATGCGATAGATGACATTAAAACTGATGATTGTAAAATTATTTTACTAACACCCCAAGGGGTAACCTATAATCAGAAGATGGCTTATGATTTATCAAAAGAAAAACATTTGATTTTTATCTGTGGTCATTATGAGGGGTTTGATGAGAGGATTCGCTCTTTAGCTGATCTAGAGATAAGTATCGGTGATTTCGTCTTGACTGGTGGGGAGATTCCTAGTATGGCTATCGCTGATAGTATTATTCGCCTTTTAGATGGGGTGATTGAAAAAGACTCCAGTACGGAAGAATCATTTAACAATAATTTATTAGATTATCCGGTGTATACACGCCCAGCTAGTTACCGAGGAATGGATGTACCGGAAGTTTTACTTAGTGGTCATCACGCTAATATTATGGCGTGGCGGCATGATGAACAAATAAAAAGAACTAAAGAAAGAAGACCTGATTTATTAGAAAGAGATGATTAGATGACTAATAATCGTTATTTAGTTAATAAAACTAATCGCTGGAATACGATTGCGTCCCTTGATTACACTAAACTTTTAGGCTATGACGTAACACCTAAAAATACGCGTAATTATGGTGGGATTATCGTTAATAAATTAGTTATTATTAAACGTTCTTTTATTGAAAGAATCTTAAAGAAAAAGATTCAAAGAAAACTAGAACTATATTTGAAGTTCCTACTCGATTTTATTGCTTCAGATGGCGAAGATGGTGGCGCTTTAAGTGAAGTTTTAAATGATGTAACAAGATACCGCGATATCTTAAATTATCGCTATCGTAAATATTTAGGTGATAAATATATTGATTTATTACTTAAAAAAATTGATATTCTAGAATATGAATTAAAAGTAAAACAATATAACATTATGGAAAACACTAATGAAGAAACGATTGGCTCTAAGAGTCGTTAAAGAAAGGAATATTTATTCCTTTTTTGTATTATTTAGGATAATTAAAATAAAATAATAAAAAAGGCTTTCAATTTTTAATGAATGTGTTATAATATTAATGGCTTTTTAAAAAACACATTTATGGATTTAAGTGTCTAGTGCCCAAGGGTGATGCTTAAAGTTGAAATAAATGGAAGAATTAACGAAAAGGAGGATATTTATGGCAGTAGTTTCAATGAACTTATTGTTAGAAGCTGGGGTTCATTTTGGTCATCAGACAAAAAGATGGAACCCAAAAATGAAAGAGTATATTTTTACTTCAAGAGATGATATTTATATTATCGATTTACAAAAGACAGCTAAGAAAATAGAGGAAGCTTATGCAGCTCTATCAGAAATAGCTAAAAATGGTGGAAAGGTTATTTTCGTTGGTACGAGAAAACAAGCTCAAGAAGCAACTCGTGAAGAGGCTTTAAAGAGTGATTCATACTATGTTACAGAAAGATGGTTAGGAGGTACTTTAACAAACTTCCGTACTATTCGTAAAAGAGTTAAACGTCTAGAAGAAATCGAAAAGATGGAAGCTGATGGTACTTTTGATGTTTTACCTAAGAAAGAAGTAGTTGGTTTAAAGAAGGAATATGACAAGTTAAACAAAATCTTATGTGGTATCCGCAGTATGGAAAAATTACCACAAGCTATGTTTATTGTTGATCCATCTAAAGAAGAAATCGCTATCAGAGAAGCTCGTAAGTTAAACATTCCGGTTTTTGGTATTGTTGATACAAACTGTGACCCTGATATGGTTGATTATGTTATTCCAGCTAACGATGATGCTATTCGCGCTGTTAAGTTAATTATTGGTGTTATGAATAACGCTATTATTGAAGCTAATGGTGGCAGCATCACAGATTATAGTGGTAAAGCTGATGAAAATGGTAACGATATTATGAAGAGAGCTGTTGAATCAGTTCATCGTAAAGAAGAAAAGAAACCTTTTGAAAAGAAACCTTTTGAAAAGAAGAATTTTAAAAAATCATTCCCTAAAGTTGAAAAAGAAGTAAAAGAAGATACGCCTAAAACAGAAGAGCCAAAAGAAGCTAAGGAAGAAAAACCTGCAGAAGTTAAAAAAGCCGTAGAAGTTAAAGAAGATTTAACATCTAAAACTGTTGCAGAATTAAGAGAAATGGCTAAGGCTAAAGAAGTTAAAGGTTATTCAACAATGAAAAAAGCTGATTTAATCGAAGCTTTAAAATAAAAACTTAAGGATGATCAAATCATCCTTATTTTATTAATTGATAAGAAGGAGGATATTTATGGTAACTGCAAGTTTAGTTAAAGAATTAAGAGAAAAGACAGGAGCAGGAATGCTTGACTGTAAAAAAGCATTGGAGGCAACAGATGCAAATATCGATGCTGCTATTGATTGGTTAAGAGAAAAAGGTATCTCTAAAGCTGCTAAAAAAGCTGATCGGATTGCCGCTGAAGGCCTTGCTGCTATTAAAGTTGATGGCAATGTAGCTGGTATCGTTGAGGTTAACTCTGAAACTGATTTCGTTGCTAAAAATAGTGAATTCCAAGGTTTAGTTAACACTATCCTAGATGCTATTATTGCTAATGATGTACATTCTGTAGAAGAATTATTAAATGTATCTGTTGGTGATGAGACTGTTAATGACTTAATCATCAGTAAAACAGCAACGATTGGTGAAAAGTTAAGTCTTAGACGTTTTGATCGCATCGTTAAAAATGATGATGAAGTATTCGGTGATTACATCCATATGGGTGGTAAAATTGCTGTATTATCAGTTATTAAGGGAGCTAGCTATGAAATAGCTAAAGATGTTTCTATGCACGCTGCGGCAATGCGTCCAACTTATGTTAAAGCTAGTGATGTTCCAACTGACGTTTTAGATAAAGAAAAAAGTATTATGAGAGAACAACTTCTTAATGAAGGAAAACCAGCTGAAAAGATTGAACAAATCTTAATTGGTAAAGTAAATAAATACTATGAAGAAGTATGTCTTGAAAATCAAATCTTTGTTAAAGCTGAAAATAAAGAAACAGTTGCTAAATACGTTCAAAACAACAATGGTGAAATTGTTACAATGATTCGCTATGAAGTTGGTGAAGGTATGCAAAAAAGAGAAGAGAACTTTGCTGAAGAAGTTGCTCGTCAAGCGCAAGGAAAATAATCAATTTTATATTGATTATTTTTTTTATTAATTTGACACCCTAAACCTTTTATGTTATTATAACCCACCAATGGGGGAAATGCATATGAAACAGGGGGTTTGGTGTTTCATAAAAAGTCACAAAAAAATCTTTTTAACACTTTTTATGATGGTGAAGTTAGTCATTTTAGTAGGTTTTTTAACGGGCCTAATTGATTTTAAAATTAATGCTTTAGCCAATAATACAAGGTCTTTACCACACAATCTAAATATTAATAGTTATAATTTGACTGACTTTAGTAGTGATATTAAATTAGAATCAAAAACTAAAGTAAATGAGGTTGTAGCTAAGACAAGTGAAGTTAGCGATAATGTAGTCAAAGAAGAAGTCGCTACCAAGAAAACGAAAAAAGTTACTAATAAAGTAGAGAAAAAGACGACAAAACCGGTAAAAAAATTAACGATTAAAGAAAAGATAACCGCTGATACGAAAAAATTAGGAACGAGTGGACGCTTGTATTTTCCATCAATGACATCATTTGCTTTATATAAGACGAGTGTCTATGATGAAAATATTCAAAAGATTGTTGATAAAAAAGATAGTGCTGCTAACTTTGATTTTAATGGCGCTAATGTTATTGGTGATCATTCTAATCAAGGATTTAGTATTATTAAAAGTTTAAAAGTTGGTTCTAAAGTTTATATCAAAATCAAAGTTAATGGTAAAGTCGTTATTAAGACTTATCAGGTAACCGAAAAAACGAATGGAACCAATACCGGCATATCTTTAATAACGAATGATAAAAGGCGTATCGAAGATGTTAAAGCTTCGTTAGTAATGTATACTTGTAATTCTTCAGATGGTAAGAAAGTTACAATTGTCTTTTTAAAGGAAATATAAAAACTCTACTTAGTAGAGTTTTCTATTGCATTAATATATTTAAGATGACCTTTTTGATAAGTAATAATATATTTATCAAGATGCGATATAATATCATCCTCTAGAGGGACTTCTAATTCATAAGTAACGACATCATCAAAAGCTTTATTTATAATATTATAGTCTTTAATAAGATAATCAATCTGTTTAATCGCATCATAAGAAAAGGTAAGTGTAAGAAGATAACCTTTTACAATATTTGTAATATGGGTCTTATTTAAAGCTTCTTTAACACTATCACCGTAAGCTCTAAATAGACCACTAGCGCCTAATTTAATACCACCAAAGTAACGGGTGACAACGGCGAGAATATGATTTAGATGATTAGACACCAATATATTTAAAATGGACATTCCCGCTGTTCCACTAGGCTCACCATCATCATACATTTTTTGATCATTATCTAAAATATAGGCGTAGCAATTATGAGTTGCATCTTTGTATTCCTTTTTTATTTGTTCCAGTAAGGATTTTATTTCATCTATACTATTAACATAGTATAAGTGACATATAAACTTTGACTTTTTAATAGTTAATTCACTTTGAACATTTTCTTTAATCGTTTGCATATCCTCACCGCTTAAATTATATCTTAATATTTTTATTTTAGCAAATATATGTTAAAATGAAGATGTGGTTTTATGAAAGAAGAAATAAATGCTTATTTAGAAAAATTAGTTAAAGATAAAGTTATGCCGGGGTGTAACTGGTGTGTTATCACGTCATCTGATCTTTTCATAGATAGCGTTGGCTATGCATCATTAGTTCCGAAAAAAGAAAAGAATGATATAAATAATTTATATGATTTAGCTAGTCTTACGAAATTGATTGTAACTAATACTTTATCATCTTTTTTAATAGATGAAGGAAAACTTAGATTAGACGCCTTAGTTAAAGATTACTTACCGACATTTCCTTTTGATAATGTTAAAATTATTCACTTATTAACCCATTCATCAGGTATTATTCCTAAATATGATAAGTATCATCTTAAGTCTAAAGATGAGTTTATCAATAATATTGCTTTAAAGTTTGAACCGGGAACAAATATGTTATATGTCGATAACAATTTTATTTTAATGGGTTTTATCATTGAAAAATTATATGACAAACCTCTAGATGTTTTAGCTAAAGAATTAATTTTTGAACCTCTAGAAATGTATGATACAAACTTTTTACCAAGTGATAAGAACAAGTGCGTACCAACGGAACTTACGGATGAACGAGGACTTATTAAAGGGGAAGTCCACGATGAGAAGGCGGCTTTCTTAGGTGGTATCGCGGGTCATGCTGGGGTTTTTAGTACAATTACGGATGTTAGTCATTTTGTTAAGATGGTTTTAAATGATGGCTACTATAATGGTAAACAATTTATTAGTCGGACTTATCTTGATATGTGGTTTACGCCTTTGTTTACGGATGACGATGGTTTAAGACGAACAATCGGATGGATCTACGGGAAAACAAGTCGTTTAGCGAAAAAAGTCTGCAGTGATGATGCGATTATTCATACGGGATTTCCAGGCCATCACATTCTAATTGACCGGGGAAATGATATTGCTATTATAATGTTATCAAATAGTATTCATCCCAAAAGAGAAAATAATAAAGAATTAGTTATTAAAAGAGAAGATATTAACGATGAAATATATCGCTTGCTTAGTAAATACGATTATATATAGGAGGACTTATGGATAAGATTAAAGAGAAATTATCACTACTACCGATGTTGCCAGGTTGCTACCTTATGAAAAATAAAGATGGCAATATTATTTATGTTGGTAAAGCTAAAAAACTTAAAAACCGGGTCAGTTCTTATTTTAGAGGAACGCATACGGGTAAAACGGCTAAATTAGTTAGTGAAATAGATGATTTTGAATATATTACTGTCGGTAGTGAAGTTGAATCTCTTATTTTAGAAATTAATCTTATTAAAGAACATAATCCTAAATATAATATTTTACTTAAAGATGATAAAAGTTATCCTTACATCGAGCTTACAGGGGAAAATGTTCCACGTCTTAAAGTAGTCCGGGTACTAACAAGAAATAAACAGCAGAAACACTTATATGGACCATATCCAAATGTTACCGCTGCTCGGAATGTCGTTAACTTATTAAATCGAATGTATCCCATTAGGAAGTGTAATACTTATCAAGCTAAACCTTGCTTGTATTATCACATTCATCAGTGTTTAGGGTATTGTACTAATAATGTACCTAAAGAAGAAATTGAAGCGATGAAAAATGATATTATTCGTTTCTTAAAAGGGGACCATACTCTTATCACTGATAAAATAAAAAAGGAAATTGCTTCTTATAGTGATAATTTAGAATTTGAAAAAGCTTTAGAATTAAAGAAAATGCTTGATTATATTAACATTACTTTAACGCATCAACAAGTTGAGACTAAAGATAATGTTGATCGTGATGTCTTTGGTTATTACGTCGATAAGGGCTACCTTAGCATTCAAGTTTTCTTTATTAGAGGATCAAAAATTGTTGAAAGATATTCTAAAATAATGCCTTTAATTGATGATGTGGATGCTGAATTAACGCGTTATATAGCTGACTTTTATCACAATATTTTAATTCCTAAAGAGATCCTTGTTCCTGACATTGTCTCATCTGATGTCTTAAGTGAATATCTAGGGGCGACGGTTCATATTCCTCAAAAAGGGGATAAACATAAATTGGTAACGATGGCCAATGATAATGCCCAAATAGCTTTAAAAGAAAACTTTGAACTGATAAAAAGAGATGAAGCAAAGACACTTGATGCCAATGAAGAGTTACGCTCTTTACTTAACTTACCTAAATTAGATCGCATTGAAATATTTGATAATGCTCATCTTTTTGGAACTTATAATGTTTCCGGTATGGTTGTGTTTATTGATGGTAAACCTGCTAAAAATGAGTATCGCAAATACAAAATAAGTATTGATAAAAATGATGATTATAAAACGATGCATGAAGTCATATACCGGCGTTATTTTAGAGTTTTAAAAGATAATTTAGTGCGCCCTGATTTAATTATTGTCGATGGTGGCTTAGGACAAATTAATGTCGCTAAAGAAGTTGTTGATAGTTTAGGCCTTAATATTTTAGTAGCCGGTCTTGCTAAAGATGATCACCATGCGACCCATAAACTTCTTACAAGCGATAAAGAATATGATATTGATCGTAAAAGTAATTTATTTTATTTATTAGAGCGTATGCAAGATGAAGTTCATAATTTTACAATCAGTTATCATAAACAAATTAGAAGTAAGGGTTCACTTGCTAGTGTGCTTGATAATGTGGAAGGCATTGGCGCTAAAAGAAAAAAGCAATTACTAAGGAAATATCATACCCTAAGAAAGATGCATGAGGCCCCAATTGCCGAGCTAGAAGAAATCTTACCAAGTAACGTTGCCTCTAACTTACAAGACTATTTAAATAGTTATCTAAATAATGAATAGGTGATAAGCACCTATTCATTTGACATAAACCAACTTATAAAGTGTTAAGATAGTTTTATATGGTCATAATTCTATCTTTTTTAAATATAATTATGATATAATAATGCATAGAAGGAGTGATTCCATTGCGCGTCATTATTAGTGCCGGTGGGACCGGTGGTCATATATATCCTGCTTTAGCGATTATTAACAAGATTAAAGAACGTGAACCTAATAGTGAGTTTTTATATATTGGAACCCATGACCGAATGGAAAAAGATATTGTTCCCAATAAAGGTATTCCTTTTGAGATGATAAAAATCTATGGTTTTGATCGCCATCATTTACTTCGCAATGTTAAGGTTATGTATCATTTACTTCATAGCCGTAAGAAATGTAAAAAATTAATTAAAGATTTTAAGCCAGATGTTGTCATCGGTGTGGGCGGGTATGTAACGGTACCTGTTATTAGTGTGGCTCATCATTTAGGTTACAGAACTTTTATTCATGAACAAAATAGTATTCCTGGTAAGGCTAATTTATATTTAGCTAAAATAGTTGATAAAATAGGTATTTCAATGAAATCATCAGAAACCTATTTTCCAAAAGATAAAGTAATATTCACAGGTAATCCTTGTAGTGAGGATGCTATAAAAAAAGAAGCGATGGATAAGACAAAGTTAGGACTAAATCCTCATAAAAAACTTGTTTTAATGGTAATGGGTTCACTTGGTGCTAGTACAGTTAATGAGGTAATTGTTTCTTCTTTACCCCGTTTTAGCAAGGAATCATATGAGATTGTTTTTGTAACGGGTAAGGGTGATTATGAAAAGATTGCTAGTTTAAAGTTTCCTAATAATGTTAAGGTTGTTCCTTATATCGATGGAATGACGGGTTTAATGAAGAAGACGGATTTAATGGTAACAAGAGCCGGGGCTTCAACTTTAAGTGAAATCATCGCTTTAGGTGTTCCTTCCATTTTAATACCAAGTCCATATGTTCCTAATAACCATCAATATTTGAATGCGATGGATTTAGTTAATGCTAATGCGGCTGATATTATTGAAGAGAAGAACTTAAATACGGATATATTAGTTAGTAAGATTAATGATTTATTATATGATCATACGCGCTTAACGATGATGCGTGATAACTTAAAAACTTTGGGCGTTAATAATAGCGCGGAAATTATTTATGATGCCCTTCAAGATTTAATAGAAAGAAAATGATTATGGAGATAATTGACAAGATAAAAGAGTTAGATATCGGTGAGGTTAAGGAAAATGTTGACTTAACAAAGTATACGACTTATAAAGCTGGAGGTACCGCTTTAGGAATGGTTTATCCCGAGGATGTATATGGCCTTATCGATTTAATTAAATTGTTGCGAGAAGAAAATATTAAGTATAAAGTTTTAGGTCGGGGGTCAAACCTTATCTTTAATAGTGGCTTATATAATGGCATTTTGATTAAACTAGATAAGTTTGATAACTTGGAAATTGATGGTAATGAAATAACGGTAGGGGCTGGATTTCAACTAATTAAACTAGCAACCCGGTTATCAAGAATTGGTTATGAAGGCTTAGAGTTTGCAACCGGCATTCCTGGTAGTGTCGGTGGGGCAGTCTTTATGAATGCGGGGGCCTATAAAAGTGATATGGGCTATGTCGTTAAAAGTGTTAAGGTTTTAACACCTGACCTTCGTGTTGAAGAATTAACCAATTATGATATGGACTTTCATTATCGGTCATCTTTCTTGCAAAAGAATCCCGATTTTATTTGTTTAGAAGCAACGTTAATTTTAAAACAAGGTGACCCTGATGCGATTATGCAACTAGTGGAAGATCGTAAGAAAAGAAGAATTGAAAGTCAACCTTTAGAGTATCCTTCAGCTGGATCCGTTTTCCGTAATCCGGAAGGGGATTTTGCGGGTCGCTTAATTGAAGAAGCCGGATATAAGGGAAAACGAATTGGTGATGCGATGGTAAGTACGAAACACGCCAATTTTGTTATTAATGTTGGTCACGCTAAGGGTGAAGATATTAAAGAATTAATTTTAGAAATAAAAGGGGCCGTTAAGGATAAATACAATATCGATTTAAAAATTGAACAAGAATTTGTAGAATAGGTGATATTATGGCTAAGGTGGTAAAAAAAAGAAAAATTAAATATAAAAATGTTTTTCTCTTTATTCTATTTATCATTTTAATGGTAGTAGGTCTTTTTACCATTGCCAGTTTACCTATTACAAATATATATATTGAAGGCAATACCTTTTTATCAGATCAAGAAATAATTGATGAAGCGGGTCTAAGAAATTATCCTAAAATATATGAAGTTAGTTCAAGACATATTCAAAAGAAGTTAGAAAAAAACGTCTATGTTGCGTATGCAGATGTTAAAAGAAGTCATTTTTTTAGGCAAATTACGATAACAGTTAATGAAAATGTTCCGTTAGTCTATTATGCTTATAATGATGTAACCTTACTAAAAGATGCAACGGAAGTTAAAGATAAGTATGATTTACCAACCCTAATTAACCAAGTTCCTGAAGATATTCTAAAAGAATTACTTGAAGAATTATCTTTATTAGATAATGATGTTTTAATTAGAATATCAGAACTTCAATATGAACCAACGGTTGATCCCAAACTATTTCATCTCGTTATGACCGATGGCAATGATGTATATGTCAATTTTAAGAACTTTACTAAGCTTAATGACTATATCGATATGATTCAAAAGTTTGATAAAAATAAGGGTACCTTGCATCTAGATATTGGTAATTATTTAGAAAAATACTAAGGGTTCTTTGTCAAATAGTGTTGGTGGACAATAAATTTGATAAATGAATCTAGTTATAGAGGATGATGAAAATCATCC
>CANPYM010000025.1 GCA_947588685.1 uncultured Bacilli bacterium
ATGAGCCGGATGCTCTAACCGACTGAGCTAAAGATCCGTAGCTACTTAAGTGTAACATAATTGAACATTTTATGCAAGAGGTAATTATAAAAATTACTTAAAAAAATAATAAATATTAGAATTTGACATTTATATTAAAAAGTGCTATTATAGGGCACAACTTGTGAAAAGAGGGGGAATTTATATGAAATTTTTACAATGGAATACCAAAAAAATTAAGGAAACATTAAAAAGAGGAATTGCTACGCTTACATTAGGTGCATCATTAGTTAGCCCATTTGCGCTTTCAGGATGTACAAAGCGTGAACAAGCTACTAATGTTCAAGAACAACCAACAGTTGTTGATGTTGATAATTCAGCTCCAACTAGTGATGTTACAATCGAATATGTACCTGTATCTACACCAGTTCCTGCAACTTATGATGCAGCTACTTGGGAAGCATTTGTTAGTAATGCTTGGGCAGGTATTCAAGGTAAGATTAACAATGTTGACTATGATGCTTTCCGTGCTGCTGTTACAATCTTTAATATTGATATGTTAGATACTAATAATGCTCAAATCCTTATTGACTACTATAGTCAAGGAATGGACACGGAAAATGAGTTAAGTAAAGCTTATAGTGTATTATCACAAATGCGTGAATATAATACCACTGCTGATGATACATATAACGTAAGTAACTTATTAGTTTCTGAAAAAGATAAAGCAATTATCAATGTTTTAGAGGATGATTTAAGAATTGTTAAGTCTAGTGATACTGATGTTGCTCGTATTGAACAAATCTTTGAAACAGTTAAAAACTTCTCATTAGGTACTGGTAAATTAGCTGTTGTTATCGGTGGTCAAATTGTTGAAGTACCTCAAACGGAATTATCAAAAGGCGGAATTATGCTTTCTGAAAATATTATGCAAGCTATTTCTGTTGAATGTCAAAATATTATTGCTGAAGAACGTCGTGCTGAATTAGACAATAGTTTAAATGCCGCTGATGCTTTAGCAGGTATTCAAGAAATTATGATTAGAAATAATGCTATTTCTTCTGTAGTTAATCAACAAACATCAGAAGAAGCTCAACAAGATATTATTGATCAAGTTAACTTTATGTTAAATGCTATCAATACTGAAGTATCTCCAATGGGTGTTAATGCGGATGAAGTAAAAGCATTATTTATGGTAGCTAATGCTAACTATTTTGAAAGTACGGCTGATACACAAGCTGCATTCAAAGCTATATATGGTGAAGTTATTGACTTCCCAACAATGTTTAACAATGCTGAAAGTGCTGTAGAAAAATTAGAAATGTATAATATATCAGCTTCTACTTTATATGATTATGGTCATTTCTTCATTGACTCTGTTAATGATATTATATCTATTAAAGGTTTAGTTGATACTGTTCATCAATTATATTCACCAGATCGTGCTGTTGTTGATAACGCTATTTATGAACTTAAAGGTTATACACAATATAATCCTTTAGCAACCATTAATTATCAAACAGTTGATGAATATGGTAATGTTAGCGAGTTTAAATCATTAGATAAGAATGCTTTAACATTAGGTGGTAATCAAGTAGCTGATTGGATTACTTATTATGCTTTCACTAATGCAAGAGGAATAATTAATAATGATCAATTAACTAATGATATGTTATCTTTAGTAAATGGTACAAGCTTTGGTTTTATTCCATATGATGACATTGTCTTAATGTATACAGGATTCTGTGCTGCTAATAATGAGGCTACTTTCCAATATAAAATTGGTGAACGTTACTAGTAGTTAAATAAATAAAAGGGGGAAAAGAAAAAAATGCTAATTTAAGCATTTTTTTTCTTATTGAATATATTATTATGATATAATTTATAATGAGGAGTGATATTTGTGAGGATATTTAATACACTTACACATCGGGTTGAAGATTTTAAACCCTATAATGATAATGAGGTTACAATGTATACTTGTGGACCAACTGTTTATCATTTTGCCCATATTGGGAATTTGAGAACTTACATTTTTGAAGATGTTTTTGAAAAGACATTAAGAATGTTAGGGTATAATGTCAAACGATGTATGAATATCACTGATGTTGGACACTTGAGTAGTGATTCTGATTCTGGCGAAGATAAGATGTTAAAAGGCGCTAAAAGAGAACATAAAAGTGTTTTAGAAATAGCTGATTACTATACTGATGCTTTTATGAAAGATTGTGCAGAGTTAAACATTAAATGGCCTGAAATTGTCTCTAAAGCGACGGATAATATTCCGGAATATATTAAAATAATTACGAAATTATTAGATGAAGGATACGCCTATATTGCTGGTGGTAATGTCTATTTTGATACATCAAAATTAAAAGATTATTATGTTTTAACAAATCATAAAGAAGATGCAATGGTTGTTGGCGTTAGAGAAGGCGTCGAAGCTGATGATAATAAACGGAATCAAGCCGACTTTGTTTTATGGTTTACGAAATCAAAGTTTGAAGATCAAGAACTAAAATGGGATAGCCCTTGGGGATATGGTTACCCAGGTTGGCATATTGAATGTTCTGGTATTTCAATGAAATATTTGGGAGAACACCTTGATATTCACTGTGGTGGGGTAGATAATATTTTTCCACATCATACCAATGAAATAGCGCAATCAGAATCTTATTTGGGACATAAATGGTGTAACTATTGGGTTCATGGAGAACACTTACATGATGAAAATGGTAAAATGGCTAAGAGTAAGGGTGAGTTTTTAACGATATCTTTATTAAAAGAAAAAGGATATAATCCTTTGGTATATCGTTTTATGTGCTTAAACTCTCACTACCGCAAATTACTTGTTTTTTCATATGACGCCCTAGATAATATGACACAAGCTTATAATAAGTTAAAAAATAGGATTAGAGCTTTAACAGATGAAGAAGATAGTACCAATACTAGTTCCTATTTAGAAGACTTTAAAAATGCTTTAGCAGATGATCTTAATACCTCATTAGCGATGACTATTTTATATGATGTTTTAAAAAGTGACTTATCGAATGGTCAAAAACGTTATCTTGTTCATCAATTTGATACGGTTTTATCACTTAATCTATTAGATGAAGATGCAAGCGTTATTGATAATGACCTTGAAGAATATATAAAAGATGCTATTACAAGAAGAAATGAAGCTAAAAAGAATAAAGATTATGCTTTAGCTGATCAGATTCGCACTGAACTTCTTGAAAAAGGCGTAACGTTAATTGATACCCGTGAGGGAACAAAATATGAGGTTAACTAATGAATAATATTGCATTTGTGGTTGTAGCTTTTCTCACCTTTGGTATATCTTTTATATCAGCATTTATTTTTCTTTCTAATTATTATAAGTATCGAAAAAAAGATATGCTAAATGGGCTTAGTGGCTGTGAGGTAGCTGAAAAGATATTAAAGGCTAATCATTTAGAGAATGTTTATGTCATTCAAATTAATGGGGAATTATGTGATAATTATGACGCTAACAGAAATGTTATTAAACTATCGAAAACTGCTTTTCATCATAGCGATATCGCATCAGGGCTATTAGCTTCATATATGGCGTCTTTAGCGATAAAAAATAAAAAGAAGACAACACTTATATCTTTAAATAATGTTCTTAAACCTATTTTAGATATTCTAACAATTATAAGTTATATTGCTCTATTAATTTCGTTTGTTTTAAATAATTACCAATATTTAAAAATAACGATTGGGGTAATGTTTATTATCGTTATCTATCATCTTTTAACTAATAAATTAGCAAGAGATACCAAGGTAAGAGCTAGTTTAGAGTTAAAGAAGCTATCACTTGTTAGTAAAGAAGAGATAGAAGATGTTAATCAAATGGGTGAAGCTTTAAGCTATTTGCCGTTAGCTTCGCTTATATTAATTCCTTTACAATTATGTAATAAACTAATAAAAAAATAATCATTAACGATTATTTTTTTATTGCTTATTAACACCTATTAGTATATAATACTACCTATGGGGAGTTGGTAATATGCCACAGACATCACGCGTTTTTGTTATATACTATCATCGTCAAGTTATATGTGATGATTATCTATTATATATTCCTTGTAGTTATGGTGAGGGTAGCGTTGACAAAACTGACCGCGTTTTTATTGATGATACGGGTAATAGCTATAACCCATGCGATTCATATGAAATAATTGCTAACCCTAGTCAAGATCTAACTTATTTTTTTGATATTACTGCCAAAGATTTAAAAAATCGTTATCAGTTAAGAAACGAATATGAAGCTTTATCAAGATATTATGAAGAGATTAAAAATTTTGTTTTATTCGGCCGGGTTGATGCTGAACATAAGTTTATTGATATTATGCCTTTAGATAAAAAACAAATTAAAATGTTAACGAATCCTGTGACTTATTCTGCTGACAGTGATGAAGCTAAGGTTGAACTTACAACGACACAGTTAAAAACAATTTTAAATTATAGTCGTTTAAGTGATGTAAGACGTGTTTTAGGAACTTTTTTAACGCGAACAAATGCAATGAAAAAGTTAGCGGATAATCATCAAAATAATGTCGCTGCTATTCAAACAAGCTTTGATGGAAGACATGTTGGTAGTGCCTATGGTAGACCAGTTTTATTAACAGGTGAAGAATTAGAAAAAGCAAAACAAGCTCGAATGAAGCGTGGTGGGAGTACATATAGTACCAAAGATATTTCTATAAGTCCAGAAACTAGTACTTTAGCGTCCCCAGTTTTAACTCCTGAAGTTGGTAGTTTTGGTTCGATGACGAAAAAAATATACACCGATATTACAGGTAGTTTAATTGGTCAAGATGATGTTGTTCAAGATATTATAAGTGTCGTTATGGCTAATGCTAGAGCCACCGACCCTAAAGAAATTATTAAGCCTTTTATCATTGGCCAAACTGGTAGTGGGAAAAGTTTGTTATTTAAGTTATTAGGTGAAATGTTAGGTATACCCGTTATCTCAATTGACTGTAATATGATTACACAAGAAGGATATAAGGGTAAAAGTGTTTTAGATATTCTAGTTGACTTATATTATCTATGTGATAAAGATATTCAAAAGGCGAGTCGCGCTATTATTTTCCTAGATGAAGCTGATAAAATTGCAGCTCATGGTAATGATGTCAGTGATATTGGTGCACAGCAAGCTTTATTAAAGCTTATTGAAGGTAATCGCTTTGCCATTGATGTTGATAAATATGGTAATAAAGCTGTTATCGATACAAGTATGATGACGATTGCTGGTGGTGGAGCTTTCGAAGGAATATTTGAAAAAACTTCAAGAAAATTAGGCTTTGGTAGTGAAGATGTTGCATCCATTCGCGAGTTAACTTTAGATGATTTAAGAGAATATGGAATGACGAAAGAGTTTATCGGTCGATGGGGACTATTTAGACAGTATCATCCTGTTACCAAAGAAATGTTAATGGATAATCTAAATCGTGGCGCTTTATCACCAATTACTATTAGAGGTAAAGCTTACTTAAGAGAATTTGGGATTACTATCGATTTTACGCCATCATACAAAGAAGCCTTATGTGATGCGGCTATTACGCGTAAAAGTGGCTTCCGGGGATTAGATGAAATTGTCAACAATAGTTTAATTAAAGCCCAATTTGCTCTTCAAACAAGTGATCAACCTTATACTAAATTAGTTGTTACTAAGGAAACAATTGAAGATCCAAAGAAATATCAATTAATAAAATAGTCTATAAGTCATTATAGGCTTTTTTTAACCTTTATTTTTAAACGTATTTTTAGTATAATTAACATTGGAGATGAGTTTATGCATACTTTAAAGATGGAAAAATTATCAGTTATGGTTGGAACAAAAGTTATTCTTGATGATTTTAATTTAGAAATTAAAAGTGGCGAAGTTCATGCCTTGATGGGTCCTAATGGAACTGGTAAAAGTACTTTATCAAAAGTTATAATGGGCGATGAGACATATAAAATTGTTAGTGGCGATATTACTTTCGATGGTAAAAGTATTTTAAATATGACTACTGATGAAAGATCACGCTTAGGTATCTTTTTAGCTATGCAATCACCAATTGCTATTGAAGGTGTCAGTAATGCTGATTTTTTAAGAACAGCTTGTGCAACTAGGGATGGAGATGCTTTTAAACTTTTTCCGTTTATTAAAGAATTAGAGGCTAATGCTGAGAAGTTAAAAATTGATACGTCATTTATTCATCGGGGCGTTAATGTCGGTTTTAGCGGTGGTGAAAGAAAGAAGAACGAGGTTTTACAAATGTATATGTTAAAACCTAAAATGGTCTTATTAGATGAGATTGATTCCGGTCTTGATGTTGATAGTTTAAAAATTGTTGGAACAAACATTATGGATTATAAAAAGCAAGCTAAATGCGGTCTTTTAGTTATTACCCATTATGAACGTTTGCTTGATTATATTCGACCTGATTTTGTTCATATTATGGTTAATGGTCATATTGTTAAAAGTGGTGATCAAAGTTTAGTTAAATATATTGAAGATAATGGTTATGACGCTTTTATTGATAAAAAAGATGATTTAACTAGTACTTGTATCGTGAGGGATATTTTAGATAATGAATAAAATAGTAATAGATGAATCAAATGTTGAACTAAAAAAAATCACGAAAAAACTTGATATTCAAGTTAATAAGACCGACACCATAACTGGTATTATCAACATTCAAATTAATGTCTTAGGTTCTACTAATTTAGAAATTGTATACCATATGAACGCTAATAAATATCTACTTACTATTAATGTTATGCCCGGAGTGAAATTAACTTTATCGACGTTAAAAGAGGGAAGTAAAGGTAAAATACAATCTGTTTTCAATCTTTTTGAAGAGAGCGAAGTAACATATGATGTTTTTAACAGTATCAAGGGTATTAAAGAGATGTTATTAGTTAATTTAAATGGACCTAAAGCATCTTTTAACTATAATTTTAAAGGCATTGCAACAGATAAAGAAACATATGATATTGTTATTAATCATAACTATAAAGATACTGTAAGTAATATTAGAAACAATACTGTTAATATCGATAATGGTAAGGTTACTTTTCAAGTCTCAGCGTATGTTCCTAATGGTATTAAGAATTGTCTTGTTAATCAAGCTAATCGCATTATCAATTTTACGAATAATAAATGCGAGATTAGACCTAATTTATATGTTGATGAGTTTGACACAACGGCGAATCATTCCGCCTTAATTGGTGGTTTTGATTCAAACGAGATGTTTTACTTAAAGAGTAGGGGTATTACGGAAGATGAAGCTAATAAATTACTTATATCAGGATTTTTGTTAAGTGATTTAAATAGTCAAAGTATTATTAGAAAAATTAAGAAAACAATCAAAGAATATTGGAGGTGATTTATGTATCGTGATGATTTTGAGATTTTAGATGACCAACTTATTTATTTTGATAATGGTGCGACAACACTAAAGCCTCGTCTTTTAACAGAAGCCGTCGGGGATTATTATAACCACTATAGTGCGAACGCTCATCGGGGCGACTATGATATTAGCTTAAAAGTTGATGAAGAGTTTGAAAAAAGTCGTTTCCGGGTTAGTGAGTTTATTGGTGCTAATCATAATGAAGTTATTTTTACTAGTAATACAACGGATGCTTTAAATAAAATCGTTTTAGGATATTTTGCTAATTATTTAGATCAAGATGATGAAGTTTTAATAACAACAAGTGAGCATGCTTCAAATGTTTTACCTTGGTTTGAACTTGCTAAAAATAAAGGTATTAAAGTTAGTTATATTCCGCTTGATGACAATCATAAAGTGACACTTGATAATGTTAAAAAAAGTATTACGAGAAAGACAAAGGTTATTTCACTTGCCCATATAACTAATGTTATTGGCGATGTAAGACCGATGAAAGAAATTATTGCTTTTGCCCATCTAAATAACATTTTAGTGATTATTGATGGTGCCCAATCTATTCCACATATGAAAATTGATGTTAAAGATATGGACGTTGATTTCTTAGCTTTTTCAGCCCATAAAATGTGTGGTCCAACCGGTGTAGGGGTTTTATATGGAAAATATGAATTATTAAAACAGATGAAGCCTTTAATTGTCGGTGGGGGAATGAATGGCAGCTTTGAAGCTAATGGTGAGGTTTTATATAATGAACCACCACACTTTTATGAAGCTGGAACACCTAATATTGCGGGAGTGATTGGCTTTGGTAAAGTGATAGAATATTTAGATAAGATTGGTATGGATAATATTCATAATTATGAATTAGAATTAAGACATTATGCTTTAGAAAAATTAAAAGAAATACCAGAGATTATCATTTATAATGAAAAGAGTGAAAGCGCCATTATTGCATTTAATTATAAGGATGTTTTTGCTCAAGATTTAGCTATTTATTTAAATAAGTATCATATATGTGTTAGAGCTGGTAATCACTGCGCTAAAATCTTAAAAGATGAAATTAATATTAAAAATACGTGTCGTTTAAGTTTCTATTTCTATAACACCAAAGAAGAGATAGATAAACTTATCGAAGTTTTAAAAGATCCACACTTAAAGGATGAAATTATTTAAAAGGGATTAAAAATCCTTTTTTATTTTGTTATAATTATATTAGAAGGAAGTGTTATGATGGCTGTTATAAAAGTGTTAGATGAAGTTTTAGCTAATAAGATAGCTGCCGGTGAGGTCGTTGAAAGATGTGCTTCCGTTGTTAAAGAATTAGTTGAAAATAGTATTGATGCCCTATCAACCGAGATTCGTGTTGAGTTAAAAGAATCAGGTATTAAAGAAATCAAGGTTATTGATAATGGCATTGGTATGGATAAAGATGACGCTGTTAATTGTTTTTCGCGTCATGCGACAAGTAAAATAAAAGATGAAGATGATTTATATCATATCGCAACATTAGGCTTTCGTGGTGAGGCCTTAGCTAGTATTGCTAGTGTAAGTAAAGTTGAATTAATAACATCATTAGGATCCGTTGGAACGACGGTGAATGTTTCCGGTGGTAAAATAACTAGTGTTAAAAAAAGTGATGCCAGAACCGGCACTATTATGACGGTAAGAGATCTTTTTTATAATACGCCAGCTCGCCTTAAACACTTAAAAAGTCTTTATACCGAACTAGCTAATATTACGGAATACATTAATAAACTCGCTTTAGCGCATCCTAATATTCGCTTCAGTTTAAGTAATGATGGTAAAGTTCTTTTTAAAACAGATGGTAATGGTGATATTTTAAAAGTTATTAATGCAATATATGGCCTAGGTGTAACTAAGAAAATGGTCGAAATAACTGGAGAGAATAACGATTATACGATTAGTGGTTATATTTCTTTACCAGAGGTCCATCGCGCTAATCGAAATGGCATGGTAACGATTGTTAATGGCCGAAATGTCCGCAATGCCGAATTAAATCGTGAGATTAATGAAGCATATCATTCGTATAAGCCGGATAACCGCTATCCTTTAGTTGTTTTAAATATTGAAGTTGATACGAGCTTAGTTGATGTTAATATTCATCCAACGAAGATGGATGTTAAGTTTAGTAAGCAAGAAGCTTTAAATGAACTAGTGCGAAAAACGATTCAAGATAAATTAAAAGAAAAAACGTTAATTCCCCATATTGAAGTCAAAAAAGAAAGTATGAAAAAAGAGAAGGTTACTCCGTTAACTTTGGATTTTGATACTCCTAAAGAAGAGGCTGAAGAAATTATTTTAAACGATATGTTCATAGAACCTGTGATTAAAGAAGAAAGCGAAACATACGAAGTTCATGAAGATGTTAAAGAAAAATTACCTCTTATATATCCGGTCGGTTTAGTTCACGGAACATACATCATATGTCAAAATGAATTAGGTATGTATATTATTGATCAACATGCTGCTAAAGAGCGCATTAACTATGAAATGATCAAAAAGAAATTAGCTAGTAAGAAAAAAGAAAAGACATCATTGCTTTTCCCAATTACTATTGAATACCCTAATGATGAGTTTATTGTTTTAAAAGAAAATTTTGAACTTCTTCGTGATATGAATTTTGATATTGATGAGTTTGGGGTCAATTCTATCATTATTAAGGCTCATCCGGTATGGTTACCAATAGGTTATGAAGATGAAGCTATTAGAAGAATTATTGAAGTTGTTTTACAAAAAGAAAAAGATTTTGACTTATTAAGATTTTATGATCACGTGGCGGCGACTGTGGCTTGTAAGATGAGTATTAAAGCTAATACCAGTATTACTTTAGAAGAGATGCAACACTTGGTTGATGATCTAAGGAAGTGTGATAATCCTTTTAATTGCCCTCATGGTAGACCAACAACTATTTACTATACAATATCTGATTTAGAAAAAATGTTTAAGCGAAGTGGCTTTTAAATAATTGATAAAAAAGATATTTCTATGATATAATTACTTTGATAGGAGAGAAATAAATGGAAGATATTTTATTTGAAACGGAAACTTTGATGCAAGAGGCCATCGAAAATATGGAAAAGCGATTTTTAAATATTCGGGCTGGCCGGGCTAATCCGGCTATGTTAGATGGTGTTATGGTTAGCTATTATGGCGTTGATACACCATTAAAACAATTAGCAACCATATCTATTCCCGAAGCGCGTCAGCTTGCTATAAAACCATTTGATTGTAGTTCCATTAGTGCGATTGAAAAAGGAATTTTAGCAGCTAATGTCGGTATAACACCAAACAACAATGGAGAAGTTATTATTTTAAACATACCAGCTTTAACAGAGGATACAAGAAGAGAATACGTTAAACAAGCTAAAGGTTACGCTGAAGATTGCCGGATAGTTTTACGAAATATTCGACAAGACGCTAATAAAGATATTGCTAAGTTAGAGATTCCTGAAGATGACGCTAAAGCAGGGGAAGAAGACGTTCAAGAACTAATTAATAAATATAATAAAGTGGTTGATGAAAAACTAAAAGAAAAAGAAGAAGAGTTAATGACCGTTTAACTCTTTTTTGATGGTGTTATAGATGTAAAGAAATCTTCTAAATCCAAGGATAAACAACCTTTTTTTATTGTTAATTACTACATTCTTTGATATAATTAATAAAGGTGATAACGATGGCAGATGAAAAAGAAGTTAAAGTAAAAAGCAAAATAAATTATCGAAAGATTAATGATATTTTAAAATTATCGCATAAAGTTTTAAAAGTCTTTTATATTTTAATGCTTATTGTTGGTATTTATGTTATTTTAAAAGTCTTTCAAGAGTTAAATGTTTTTAAGATTATTTTAGATATTTTAGGAATTATTGCTCCTTTATTTGTCGGACTTATTGTTGCCTGGCTTTTTAACCCAATTGTTTCTTTTTTGCAGAAGAAGGGGGTTAAAAGAGTCTTCGGGACAATCTTTGTCTATCTTATTTTATTAGGTATAATTGGTCTTATCTTAGGAACTTTACTACCTATTTTATATGATCAAATTGTTAACTTTGCTAGCTCTATTCCTAATCTTCTTCGAAATGTTGAAGGATTTTTGGATAACTTCTTAGATAAGTTTGATCGAATTGATGGTATTGATATTGTAACAATTAAAAATAACGTTTTGTTGGAAGTTGAAACATTTGGCGATAAGATTGTTGATACATTACCTTCAATGGTAATTGGCATTGGTAAAACATTAATCAATGGTATTTCAACTGTCGGTATTGGATTAATTATCGGTTTCTTCCTACTTATTAATTCTAGTAATGTAGGAGATACTCTAACTAGCCTACTACCTAAAAAATGGCGTAAAGATGCGACAGACTTATCAAAAATGATTGATGGAACGATGCGTAATTATGTCGTTGGTATTATTATTGATGCCTTTGTTATCTTTGTCATTTGTTCTATTGTCTTTAGTTTAATTGGTTTAAGAGCGCCACTTTTGTTTGCTATTTTCTGCGCTATTACTAATGTTATCCCATATGTTGGTCCATATATTGGAGCGGTACCAGCTTTAATTGTTGGTTTCTCAATTAGCCCAACGGTTGGTATTTTAACTTTAATTGCTATCGCTGTAATTCAATTCTTTGAAGGTAACTTCTTACAAGATTATATTATGAGTAAAGCAACCAAATTACATCCTGTTACCATTATTAGTGGACTTCTTCTTTTTGGACACTATTGGGGTATTATCGGTATGGCTTTATCAACACCAATTATTGGTATTTTCAAACAACTTTGGTTGTTCTTTGATGCTAAGTTTGATTTCTTTGGATTAAGAGGTGAGACAAGTGAATAAAATTGTTGCGATTGATGGTCCTGCAGGAAGCGGTAAGGGAACAGTTACGGAACTTATTGCCAAAAGATGTCATCTTGTTAATATCGATACCGGCGCAACATACCGGGCTGTCGCGCTTGCGGCCTTAAGAAATAATTTAACGATTGAAGATAAAGATGCTATAACAGAGTTATCAGGTAAAATTGATATTACGTTTGATGAAGCGGGACATGTTTATTTAGATGGGGAAGATGTATCTAGTGAAATTAGAGATAAAGAAGTAACAAAGTTTGTCTCACCAGTATCTAGTATTGTGCCGGTCAGGACTAATATGGTGGCTTTACAACGCAAAATGGCGGAAGGTAAAGACGTTATTATGGAAGGACGCGACATTACGACGGTTGTTTTCCCTAATGCTCAATATAAGTTTTATCTTGATGCTTCTTTAGAAGCCCGCGCTAAAAGACGTTTTGAACAAAATAAAGAAAAAGGCATTGATATGTCCTATGAAGAAGTATTAGATAATATTCAAAAACGTGATTATAATGATATGCATAAAGAGGTTGGTTCGCTAATTAGAAGCGATGATGCTATATATATTGATACGACCAATATGACAATTGATGAAGTTGTCGATAAAATGGTTAAAATAATAGAAGGTGATTAATTTGAATCTTAAAGATTTATATATAAATTTCTTTATTAGTAAAGGTCATAAGCAAATTCCTAGTGCGCCTGTTGTACCAGAAAATGATCCATCTGTTCTTTTTAATACAGCTGGTATGCAACCTTTGATTCCTTATTTAATGGGTCAAGCTCATCCTTATGGAACAAGACTTTGTGATTATCAAAAATGTATTAGAACAATTGATTTGGACTCTGTCGGTGATACAACACACCATACATTCTTTGAAATGTTGGGTAACTGGAGCTTGGGCGATTATTTTAAAGATGAGTCCATTGCTTGGAGTTTTGAGTTTTTAACGGAACATCTTCATATTCCTGTGGAACGTTTAGCTGTTACTGTTTTTGCAGGTAATGATGAGATTCCCTTTGATGAAGTAAGTTATAATAAATGGTTAAGTCTAGGTATTCCAAGTGAAAGAATTGCTAAAACCGTTGATGATAATTTTTGGATAGCTGGGGCATCTGGCCCTTGTGGTGGAGATACCGAAATCTTTTATTGGCGAAGTGAAGATGCTATTCCAGAAACTTTTGATACCGAAGATGATCGTTGGGTAGAAATTTGGAATAACGTCTTTATGCAATACAATAAAGATGAAAATGGTAATATTACGGAACTACCTAAAAAGAATGTTGATACCGGCATGGGTGTTGAAAGAACCACAGCTATCTTAGAAGGTGTTAACGATAACTATTTATCAAGTATTTGGAAAGATGTTATTGATCTTATTAGTTCTATTTCGAACTTGCCATATGAAGGTAATGAAAGAAGTATGCGGATTATCGCGGATCACTTAAGAACGGCTGTCTTTATTGCTGCTGATCCGGCTGGTATTAAGCCTTCTAATACTGATCAAGGCTATATTTTAAGACGTTTAATAAGACGAGCTATTCGCCACGCTAAACAATTAAATATTGATATCAATAGTGATTGGGAGTTAGATATAGCTAAAGTTTTATTAGATAAATATAAGGTTTACTATAAAGAATTAGAATACAATTATAATGTCGTTTTAGATGTTTTACATAATGAAAAAGTAAAATTCAATCGTACTCTAGAAAAAGGTTTAAAAGAGTTTGCTAAGGCAACTCGTAATAATGAAAATATTGATGCCTTAACTGCTTTCCACTTATATGATACTTATGGATTCCCAATTGAGCTTACAACTGAGTTAGCTAATGAAAGGGGCTTAAGTGTCGATATTAAAGGCTTTGAAGCTAAGTTTAAGGAACATCAAGAACTATCAAGGACAGCTTCAGCTGGAAAGTTTAAAGGTGGCTTAGCTGGTAATGGCGAGATTGAAACAAAATATCATACTGCTACTCATTTACTAAATGCCGCTTTAAAAGTAGTAGTTGGTCCTGATGTTCATCAAAAAGGATCCAATATTACTTCGGAAAGAATGCGTTTTGACTTTAGCTGTGACCATAAATTAACGGATGAAGAAAAACATCAAGCTGAAGATTTGGTCAATAAATGGATTAGTGAAGGCATTGATGTTACTGTTAAGGAAATGCCTAAAGCTGACGCTATCGCATCGGGTGCTGAATGTATGTTTATTGAAAAATATCCTGATGTTGTAACCGTTTATTCAATTGGCGATATATCAAAGGAATTATGTGGTGGTCCTCACGTTAAAAATACAAGTGAACTAGGTACTTTTAGAATAATCAAAGAAGAAGCTAGTAGTGCTGGGGTTCGCCGGATTAAGGCTGTATTGGAGTGATAGAATGAATAAAACAATAATTACGAAATTAATTGTAACGCTATTTGGTTTAACTATTATTGCGGCCGGCTTTATTTTAGCTTTTAATGTTGGTAAAGAAGAAAAACCAGAAGAACCCGTTGTTAAAACGGATGCAGAAAAGTTTAAAGATGAATATGAAGCTTATAATAATAAGGAGTTAGAAGGTAATCCTTCTTTACATCATAGGGAAGTAACCATTGACAAAGAAAATCCTATTAAATATGCTAGTGCTAGTGATATTGAAAAATTGTTTAAGGATAACGCCTCTTTCGCTATTTATATGGGTTTTCCAACTTGTCCTTGGTGTCGTAATGCCATTGGTGTTTTACTTGATGTTGCAAAAAGTAGAAACATTAATGACATCAAATATATCAATATTTATGATATGCGGACAATGTGGACAGTTAAAGATGATAAGTTAGAAGTGACAAGAAAAGGAACTGATGATTATTATAAATTACTAGAATTATTTGATAGTATTTTAGATGATTATTATTATGAAGCTGATGATAATAAGTATGAGACTGGTGAAAAGAGGATTTATGCACCAACCGTTGTCTTTGTTAAAGACGGAGAGATTGTTGGTAGTCATGTCGCAACCGTTACTTTAAATGAAGATCAAACACCATATGATGTCATTTTAGATGATCAAAAAGCAGAACTTAGTAAGATATATGGCGAGTTATTTGATAAAGTTTATAAAACTTATTGTGATGATGCTTGCTAAAAGATTAGGGTAAATTATGAATTATCAATTAAAACTTGATGAAATTATTGCTTCTTTAAATGGGGAAGTTAAAACCCTTTTACTTCATGCCTGTTGCGCTCCTTGTAGTAGTTATGTTTTAGAATATTTAAGCAAGTATTTTAAAATAACGATTCTTTATTATAATCCGAATATTTATCCGGAAACGGAGTATAAGCGTCGGAAGGAAGAATTAGAAACCTTCTTACCTAAAAGGGCATATAAATATCCGGTAACACTTGTTTGTGATGAATATAACCCCTTAGAATATGATGAGGCGGTGGCGGGATTAGAAGAGATGGGCGAAAAGAGTAAACGTTGTTATGAATGCTATAAATTTCGTTTAAAAAGAGCCTATCAGTATGCTTTAGAACATCACTTCGATTACTTTACAACTACACTATCAATTAGTCCATATAAGATTAGTTCTTGGATTAATGAGATAGGGGAAGAATTAGCTAAAGATGGAGAGGTCAAGTTTTTATATGCTGATTTTAAAAAACGCGATGGCTATAAGAGATCTTTAGAATTATCCCGGGAGTATGATTTGTATCGTCAAGATTATTGTGGTTGTAAATATTCTAAAGAACAAAGTAAAAAAGAGTAGAATTACTCTTTTTCTTTTAAATTATTTAGTTTTTCATAGATGCCTTTTAGATTAGTCTCATATTTACTAGTTACCTTAGGTTCATAGTAGCGATGATTTTTAATATTATCCGGTAAATATTGTTGTTTAACATAGGCGTGCGGATAATTGTGAGGATATTTGTAATCAGGAGCATTAGTTTTAATGTGATTAGGAACATTACCTGTGTTTCCTTTTTCAATATCAGCTAAAGCTTTATCAATAGCCATAATAGCGCTATTGGATTTAGGTGATAAGGCAAGATCAATAACCATAACTGCTAAAGGTATTCTGGCTTCAGGTAAGCCTAAACGCTCACAAGTATTAATAACAGCATCAACTCTAGGTCCCATACTAGGATTGGCTAAGCCTATATCCTCATAAGCAATGACACTCATTCTTCGATAGATGATATCAAGGTCTTCTGCTTCAATAAGGCGCCCTAAATAATAAAGAGCGGCATCCACATCAGACCCTCTAATACTTTTTTGAAAGGCACTGATAACATCATAATGTCCATCATCATTTTTATCGTGAAAGAAAACCGGCTTGGAATTAATAGCTTTAACAATATCTTCTGTTACTTTATAGTCTGATGTGGAATAGTAAGCTACTTCTAATAAATTATAAGCATATCTTAAATCCCCACCGGATAAATTAGCGATGAGTCTAATAGCTTTATTATCAATTTTAATATTTGGTAAAAAAGAACTTTTACTAGCGCGTTTTAAACCCGTTATAATATCTTCATCTGTAAGTTCTTTTAATTCAAATATTTGACAGCGACTTCGAATAGCTGGATTTATTTTATGATAAGGATTAGAAGTTGTCATTCCAATTAAGGTTATCAGACCACTTTCAAGATGTGGTAAAAGAAGATCTTGCTTATCTTTATTAAGGCGATGAATTTCATCCATAACAATGATAAGACCTTTAAACATTTTAGCTTCTTCAATGGCAATATCAAAATCTTTTTTGTTATTGATAGTTGCATTTAACATCCGATATTTTAGTCCTAATTCATTTACGATAGCCATAGTTACACTGGTTTTACCAATTCCTGGTTTACCATATAAAATCATTGAAAAAATCTTTTTGTTTTTAACGAGATTCGTCAAGATTTTATCTTTACCAAATAAATGTTTTTGACCAATAATTTCTTTAGTATTAGTAGGACGCATTAAGATTGCTAAAGGTTCCATATCATCACCATTTTTATTTTAACATAAATTAGGCCATTATTTACAATAAAACTAATAAATGTTATACTTATATTAGGTAAGATAAGAAAGTGGTAACGTGGAAGAGATATCCCTATTTTGTAATTATTTATTAATTGATAAAAAATATAGTTCCAATACGATTGCGTCATATAAACGTGATTTATTGAAATTAGATTCTTTTCTAAATAAAGACATTAAAAAAATAACGGAAGATGATATTAAAAAATATCTTAAGTATTTAACGGAAAGTAAGGAAAGTAAAAAGACAATTGCTCGTAATATATCCGCATTAAGATCCTTTTATAAGTTTTTAATGATTGAGAAGATTGTTAAGAACAATCCGATGGAAAATATTGAACTACCACGTCTTAATAAAGCCTTACCTAAAACTTTAGACGAAGAAGATATTGATAAACTATTGGATATTAATTTAGTTGATGCCTTTAGTTATCGTAATAAAGCGATGTTGGAGCTGATGTATGCGACGGGTCTTCGCGTTAGTGAGCTTACCAATCTTAAAGTCCATGATGTCGATTTTGATATGGCCCTTTTAAGAACGATGGGGAAGGGGAGTAAAGAACGCATTATCCCAATTGGTGATTATGCTTTAGAATATTTAAAGAAGTATCTTTTAGAATATCGCAGTACGATGTTAAAAAAAGAATATAATGATTACTTATTTTTAAATAATCATGGTAAGCAAATGACTAGACAAGGCTTTTTTAAGATCTTACAAAAATTAGCTGCCGAAAAGGGGATTGATAAAGATTTCTCACCCCATACTTTAAGGCATTCGTTTGCGACCCATCTTTTGAATCACGGTGCGGATTTAAGAAGTATTCAAGAGCTTTTAGGTCATAGTGATATTGCGACAACCCAAATATATACACATGTATCAAATCGTCAGTTAAGGGAAAATTATGATGAATATCATCCCCATAGTGGTAAATAAGGAGGAAGTATGAAAATAGTAAAAATTAAAGATGAGATATTCAGAGCTAATGATGTGAGAGGTATTTATGGTGAAGAATTAAATGAAGATGTAGCCTATACGTTTGGTAAAAGTTTTGGTACTTATATCCAACTTATGGGTGAAAAAGATGTTTTAATAGGTAATGATAATAGAGAATCAGGACCAGAACTTGTTGGTGGTTTAATTAAAGGTATTACGGATAGTGGCGCTAACGTCATCTATTTAGGACTTGTAACAACACCAATGTATTACTTTGCTAAGAAAAAACAAAATATGACGGCTGGTATTATGGTAACAGCTAGTCATAATCCACGAGAATATAATGGTTTTAAGTTTTCCTTCAGCAAAAAAGGTAATGCCTGTGGCGATGATATAATAGCTTTTAGAGATTTTACTAACAAAGGTGAATATAAAGATGGCACAGGTGAAGTATCTAATTTAGATATAAGAGAAGACTATTTAAAACAAGTTAAAAATAGTGTTGATTTAGGACCTAGACGAGTTAAAGTTGTCTATGATTGCGGTAATGGTACTGGATCTATTATTGTTAAAGATATCTTAGATATGTTTGATGTTGATTATGAATTATTATATTGTGATTCTGATCCAACTTTTCCCCATCATCACCCTGATCCTTGCGTTCATGAGAATATGATTGATTTAGGAAAGAAAGTTAAAGAATTAGGTTACGATCTTGGGATTGGTATCGATGGCGATGCTGACCGCGTTGGTTTAGTTGATGAAAATGGTAATGTTGTTAGTAGTGATTTGATGATGTTAATTGTTTACCGCTTTTTAGCCCCTTCTATGCGAAATAAAAAAGCTATTTATGATATTAAATGTTCAAAGACTTTAATCGATGGCATTGAAGCTTTAGGCTTAAAAGGTACTATGAATAGATGTGGTAATTCTTATATGAATATGGCTGTTAATGATGGCGATTATGACTTTGGTGGTGAGTATTCTGGCCATGTCTGGTTTAGAGATAAATGGTTAGGCTTTGATGATGGTATTTATGCTGGCCTTCGTCTTGTGGAAATACTATCTAAAAGTGAAGGCACAATATCTGATATGCTAGCTAATACGAATAAATACTATTCAACAGAAGAGATTAAGTTTAAAGCACCTGATGAGATTAAGTTTGCTATTGTTGATAAGGTCCACGACTATTGTATTGATAAGCATTACGAAATAATTGATATCGACGGTGTTAGAGTTACTTTTGATGATGGTTGGGCTTTGGTTAGGGCTTCTAATACCGGCCCTAATCTAACTGTTCGCTTTGAAGCTAAGACCGAAGAGCGCTTAGCTAGTCTTCAAAATGAGTTTACGAATCTTGTAAATGAATTATTAAAAGACTATCAATAGATGCGATGAGAGATGTTACATTGTTAACATCTTTTTATTTTATCTTTAATATAAAATGTGTTACAATATTATTGATAGTAGAAGGTGACTAAATGAAAGAGGAAAGAAAAACCATTTTTATTGGCTCTATATTTAATTTTTTAGTTGCTAGTATTAAATTTTGTGGTGGGATTGCTTTCCAGATTAATTCTTTGATTGTTGATAGCATCTATACCTTTTGTGATTTTACGACAGATATCATATCAATTGTTGGATCAAAGCTAGCTGGTAAAAGACCGACAAAGTATCATCCTTTTGGCTTTGGTCGCGTTGAATATTTAACTAATTTATTTATTGGTATTTTAATGGTTATGGTATCGACGACTCTATTTATGCATAGTTTTAAAAGTGAGTATGAAATACCTAATATAAGTATTTTAGGTGTGTTAGCGGTAGCGATGACGATTAAAATCTTTATGTTACATTTTCTTAAGATGCGAAATAAAAAACACAAAAGTCCTCAGCTTGCCGATGGTATTGAAGAATCGACAATTGATTTAATTTCAACTATTTTAGTTACTATTTCAGTTATCTTATTACAATTTAGTAATGAAATATACCCCTTAAGATATTGTGATATCATCGCTAGTTGCATTATTTCAATAATGATTTTAAGAACATCTTGGCAGTTAATCAAAAACAATATTTTAAACTTATTAGGAACTGTTGAGGTTAATGCTGAAATAACGCAGTATGTTAAAGATGAGATTCAATCATTAGGAAAAATCGACGTTTATAAGGTTGAATTAATCAAATATGGAAGATATTATAAGATTCATCTTGTCATTGGTCTAGATGGCAATATTACGTTAAAAAAAGCTAAAAAAATCCAACAGAAAATCATTATGAAGTTGAAAAAACAGACCCGAATTAAGATAAAAGTCGTTAATGTTGATTTGGATTTAAGAAAAGATTAGTTTGTCAATTGGATTATCTTATTTAACACTACTTTACACTTGACAATTGACATAGTAATGATATAATGATAATAGGAGGGTGTAGATAATGGAACACTTAAATAGTTTATTAAAAGAGCTAGGTATTTCTAAAGTTAAATTAGCTAAATTTTTAGGTGTATCACGCCAAATGATATACAATTACCTAGAACTAGATGATATCAATAAATGGCCAAAAGATAAAAAAGTATTATTATTAAATTTACTTGGTGTTAAAACACCAGAAGAGATTGATCATATTAAAGTTGATACTGATTATATATCTGATGTTGAAATTAGATTAAATAGCATTTGTAATGATAATGATACATCAGCTAGTATTGAGGGTGCTAACACCATCTTATCTGGCTTAAATAAAAAGGATCAAGAATTGTTATTTAATATTATTGACTTATTAAAGGAAAAATTAGAAGATCCTAATGATGATGATGGTCATAATACCGTTAAATATCTTTACCATTTCATTCAATCAATTGATACCTCAAAAGAATTAAAATATATCCTAGGTTATGTTGCTAAAGAGACTGGTTTTGTTAAACCATTAGAGTTTGCTTTCAATGAAGAAGAACAATTCATTTTTGAAAGTATCATGTATTCTGCTTTTGTTTTATATAACAGTGGGGGAGCATCTAAAACAAAATTAGCTGAATGCCATAAACGTTTCACTAATCAAATTGAACAAAAAATGGAAGAAAAATTAAGTCGTACTTTAGAGTTAAATAATATTAAGACTTTAGCTCTTAAAGAATTAGGATATACAGAAATTAATGAACATAACGCTGCTGAAGTGTTTGAAAAGATTGCAGAAATACAATCACGAAAAGTTGGTAATTAAATCAACTTTTTTTGTGATAACTCCCCTTTTTTCTTACATACTTAAAAAGAGGGGAGGAGAATACCTTTAATCTATAATTATATATAATGCTAATTATTAATCATATATTGTTATCATATATAAAAAGCAATAATCAATTGATAATTCTAAATTTAATGACGCGTTCTCGTGCATCGAGAAATAAAAATGTGATAAGTTGTTCACCTGGATTAAAAAAAGTAATAACCCCCCTATTGTTATTTTGAGTGAAAAGAGGGGACTTACATATAAAAATAGGACGCTCTATTTTGCATCGAGATATTATTTAATGATAACTTGTTCATATAATTAATTAGAAATAGAATATATATAGTTAAATAAATATTAATGTAATAAAGAATAAAAAAATAAATTCAAATTCAAAATAAATTATTATTATGTAATTAATATTTAGAATAATGTTATAATAATAGTATAGAACTAGTATAGATGATAAAGTTATTAATCATTATACCACTTTGTTTTAATATATATTATTCTCCTATAATGTATATTATGTTAACTTCTATATTGAATAAAAAAGAGGACTATTCACACATCCTCTTTATTTTTTGCTTTGCTACTTCGTATGTCTTTTCATCATCAGACTTAATACCAAAGTATTTTAATGTATCACCAATATGCTCTCCTTGAAGTATTCCTTGAATCTTTTGTATATTAGTAGGATCATCTAAATATTTTTGAAAGAGATTTTCAGCATATAAATAACCAATACCATAACTTTCTCTTAAAGCTTTAGCATATTCTAAATACCGTTTTGTTTGAACCTCACTTCGAAGCCATGGAATATCTTTTTCCATTCTTTCTAAATCGCTTTTGACCCTAGAATTAATCATTGCTATTCCTTTTAGAAAATTATGGACATTTACAGCTTCGTTATATCCTTGTAAGCCGGCATTATAATGCCAACTTATTACTTCTAACCTGGTATTTTCAATTTTTTTAGTTATATCCCCTACCCCATCAGAAGTTAAAATTTCACAGGCTATTTTTTCAGCTAGAATTGACATAATCTCTTCATAATAAAATTTATGATCAACATATGCAATATCATGCAAATGAAGATAATAATGGATAAACTCATGAGTAAGAGCAATAACACTAGATATACTATTTAATCTAGCTACTTTGACGTGATAATCTTTCTTGCCATTAGCACCAAGTGTTATAAGACAAATACCATCTAAAATATCCTCACTATCTGTTTGCTCAACGGCTTTAAAAAAATTAAAACATTCATCTTGTTTAAAAAAATTAGGGCCTAATAAATAGATTAAAATATGTAACACTTCATCGATGATGTCGTCAACTTCTAATTCTTTAAAATGCTTCTTTTTATATTCAATAGGATTAGCATTAATAACGGATGTAATGTATCCATTATAAAGATTAGTAGCTTGAGGTGATGCTAAATCGATATTATCACGTCTATAGACCCCACTTCGACAATTTCTATAGTAGGCGTTAGCAATATCACTTCCATATTGATCAATGACAGTTGTATTAGAATTATTACTTTTTTTCATGGAATCACCTGTTAAGAAGATATTTTAACATAATTACGAATGAATAGTTAATTATTTCGTTTGTATTTTAATATTTTTTCTTTATCACTTTTTGGGACACGATTTGATTCTCTAATTTTTTGAATAGCTTTATTATGAGTCCAATTATCTAGCTGATTATGTTTCAAATAATTTAATGTTTCATCAGGATATTTGATATAACAAATTGAGATAAGCCACGCTATTGCCATTTTAACATAATAGCTATCTTTTTGATTAGCGTCACATAACTCATAAATTTTATTCAGATAATCATCATTTATATAATATGTAAGAAGAATCACATACCCTACCCTTTTATGCCATTCATTATCATTTTGAAGACATTCTAAAACAAAAGGAAAACAATAATCAAGATTATTTTTAATTATATGCAGATTACTAATAGGAGAATCACATAGCGCCCAGTTATCTATATAGGTAATATAATCACTGAATAATTTTAAGATAGTATCAATATCTTCTTTAATATATCCTATTAATAAGCCATGAATTAATCGTTCTTCATATGTCTTATGCGTATTTAGTTTAATGAAAGATATATAATCTGTTTTACTTATTTCTTTAGCAAACATCCGACATTTCGGAATAGGAATACCAATTAAATAATCGTTATTGATACCTAGTCCAGAATGAAAAGCTTTGTATTTAAGATCGGCTTCTTTTTTTAATTCTTTTAAAAAGTTTTGATATTTCTTCTTTGTCCATTTTTCTTTCTTCATAACTTTATCATAACATAACTAGTTAAAATAGTAAATGTGACATAAAACCGATGAATAATCCGATGATAAGAAAGATTACTGTTAATTTAAAAGAATAGCTCTTCCCTTCTTTTAATAGTTCAGTTACTGCTAATAAGATCATAATTCCCGCAACTAGAGCAAGTAAAACAGCAATAATCATCGGTGTTAAAAAAGGCTCTAAAAATAGATGTGCAATAATAGCGCCAAATAACTCAGATACCGCACTTAATAAAACTAACATAAACGCTTTCTTTTTACTACCAGTGCTATAATATATAGGAATAGCTATACATATACCCTCTGGTATATTATGCATCGCAATCGATAAGCACATTAATACGCCCATTTTAAAGTCTATCGTTGTCGTAAGATAAGTAATAATACCTTCAGGAATATTATGCATAAGAAGCGTTATAAAAGATAAAATACCAATACGATATAAATTAGACTTGTTATCTTCTTTAAAAATAGAACGCATTGATATAGCTAAAGCCATTCCAAGGATAAAAAAGAAAAAACTATATTTAAAGGAAACATTATTTACATACTTAAAATTAAAATAACTATAAGACTGAGGTAATAAATCAATAGTAGATATGATTATCATAATCCCTGCTGAAAATCCTAAAGATATAGGTATAATTTTATTCTTATCTACTTTTATGAAAATAAATAAATATCCAATTAAAGTACTAATCCCTGCTATAGTCGTTAATAAAAAAGATACCATCATAATATCACACTATAATATTATGATGGTAATTCTATAATATTTAATATATCTAAAAAGTTAATAAAATATTTTATCTTTTCTTAGCAAACTCACAAAAAGCATTCCATAAGGCAAAAAGGATTATTATTGCATACAAATTACATCTCTCCCCTGCTTCTTATTATATCATATTTAGGTAATATTTAAAAACTTGACTTTAATAATTAATTATGGTATTTTTTTAGAAAAGAGCTTGAGGAAGCCATTATTTTCCGATAGTTCTTTTCTTTTTTTAATTTTAATCATAGAGGCAGTTTATTTTAATACTATTTAAGAATGTCATAGATCTAAAACTTAACGACTGGAATTACTGCTACTACGATTGTTTTAATACCATCTAAAATGTCATAGATCTAAAACTTATACTTTGAAGAAGCAAAAGGACAAGCAGTTTTAATACCATTTAAAATGTCATAGATCTAAAACACAAAGCAATGGAAAGGTTTTTATGGCTGTGTTTTAATACCATTTAAAATGTCATAGATCTAAAACGAAATAAGTTCCATATCTTTAATAAAGTATGTTTTAATACCATTTAAAATGTCATAGATCTAAAACGATGAGTTAGGTCTAGATGCTGATAATCGAGTTTTAATACCATTTAAAATGTCATAGATCTAAAACGATTGCGTTGTCTACCATTAAAACTATTTTGTTTTAATACCATTTAAAATGTCATAGATCTAAAACACGATTATAGCTGGGTTGATACAGCTATCGGTTTTAATACCATTTAAAATGTCATAGATCTAAAACACCTAAAACAAGGTATAAAATAGTAATTGAGTTTTAATACCATTTAAAATGTCATAGATCTAAAACTATCATTGGTTTGATATTTAAGAAATGTGAGTTTTAATACCATTTAAAATGTCATAGATCTAAAACTTAATGATTATGTTAAATAATAAAATAAAAGTTTTAATACCATTTAAAATGTCATAGATCTAAAACTAGCCGTCTTTTTCTAATTTCTTAAATAAAGTTTTAATACCATTTAAAATGTCATAGATCTAAAACTATATTTTTATTTTATTTTTTATTTTTTTAGTTTTAATACCATTTAAAATGTCATAGATCTAAAACTAATCAATTCATATTTGTTATGCTTAAAATGTTTTAATACCATTTAAAATGTCATAGATCTAAAACTTAAATCCTTATCATAATACATCTCATCAGTTTTAATACCATTTAAAATGTCATAGATCTAAAACCCAATACTTAACCTATCTTTTGTGTACCATGTTTTAATACCATTTAAAATGTCATAGATCTAAAACTATGACTTGTGATGGTAAGGTATGTAATCTGTTTTAATACCATTTAAAATGTCATAGATCTAAAACCAGTGATACACACTTGGGCTCCAAATGTGGTTTTAATACCATTTAAAATGTCATAGATCTAAAACACACACTTACACAGCTATCGCTATATAGACGTTTTAATACCATTTAAAATGTCATAGATCTAAAACTTCTTATCACAATAAATTATCTCCCAATATGTTTTAATACCATTTAAAATGTCATAGATCTAAAACATACTTGTAATTCATCTAAACTAGTTTATGGTTTTAATACCATTTAAAATGTCATAGATCTAAAACTCTCAGCCCATAACATTAAAAAATACAGCAGTTTTAATACCATTTAAAATGTCATAGATCTAAAACAAATAAAAAAGTGTAGTTGTGTAGTTTTTTGTTTTAATACCATTTAAAATGTCATAGATCTAAAACAAAGAGGTAATTGAACTTATTATTATTTATGTTTTAATACCATTTAAAATGTCATAGATCTAAAACCTTACATAGAGATAATATCCGTGTTCTTGAGTTTTAATACCATTTAAAATGTCATAGATCTAAAACTTATCTTCGCCATCAAATGTTGTTACATCAGTTTTAATACCATTTAAAATGTCATAGATCTAAAACAAAAGATATAGCATCAGCAGTACCAAAGAAGTTTTAATACCATTTAAAATGTCATAGATCTAAAACTCTTTCATTAACTGGTAATATCATATAATCAGTTTTAATACCATTTAAAATGTCATAAATCTAAAACCGTAAAAATGAAGAAATAATCAACTTCATAGTTTTAATACCATTTAAAATGTCATAGATCTAAAACATTCATTAGTTTCAACATTAAAAGTCATATGTTTTAATACCATTTAAAATGTCATAGATCTAAAACATGAAATTAATTAATGTATTTAATTTATTTGTTTTAATACCATTTAAAATGTCATAGATCTAAAACGTTTCAGGTACCTCAAACACTCATTTGTATGTTTTAATACCATTTAAAATGTCATAGATCTAAAACGTACTTCTTCTTCATAGGATGCGGTCTCTCGTTTTAATACCATTTAAAATGTCATAGATCTAAAACTTCATATCCTAATTCCTCCTTTATGTGTTCGTTTTAATACCATTTAAAATGTCATAGATCTAAAACGAATAATCTTGTGTAAAATAAATTATATCAGTTTTAATACCATTTAAAATGTCATAGATCTAAAACTAGTCTTTCTATATCAGCCTCTATTTTCATGTTTTAATACCATTTAAAATGTCATAGATCTAAAACGGTTAAGATCAAAGATAAAGATATGAATTGGTTTTAATACCATTTAAAATGTCATAGATCTAAAACTCGAGTATATAATAAGGGACATTAAAATCTGTTTTAATACCATTTAAAATGTCATAGATCTAAAACCTCAAATTGTGTTTTAAATCTTTTTATTAGCATAGAGAACTAATTATTTTAAATGGTAAATCTATAACATTAAACACATTATAACATAAATTCATCGAGATTACTATCGATGATAAGTTTATGTTCATTATCAATTGATGGTCCATAACTTTGACTATCAATTAAAAGTACATTAACATTATTATATATAGCATATTTATATAGTTCTGTTAGTTCATCTTTGGTTAAATATTGCTTTAGATTAATAAATATTATCACTTGATGAAGTTTCAATAAACGATTAATATCAATTATTAAAAGTAAGTTATCCAATAGTTCTTCTTTCATACTTATTGATATTTTCATAGATTTTAAAAATAAATCATTTTCATATTCTTGTTGAATACTTAATGGTAAATCAATTGATTTAAGAATTTTATTTAACGAGTTATATATTTGTCGGTAATTCTTCATAAGTTCTTGAATCATTTCTTCATCAAAACAATTAGCGATGTTTTTATATAATTCTGTTAGTGTTTTTTTACTATTAATATCTAATTCAAAGTAGTTGTTAATAATTTCTAAGGATGGATAGAAGTATTTTTCCTCATTATCTATAAATTGAAAATCATCAATCTTTTGATTATTACTAATGTCAAATAACCCTTTAACAAATCGATAAAAATATTTTTTGTTCTCAATCTCGATAGCTGTCACATAAGATTTATCAAGAATTATTTCGTTATCAATGAAAGAAACATTTAATTTCATAATACAATAAGCCTTTCTTCAGAATCAATAATTTTAGTATTAGGCTCCCCTATTACATATTCAATTTGCGAGTACTGCTTTTCCGTAATAGTAAGGATTTGGATTAGCCCTTTTTTAGGAGCTTTTTTCTTTAACCTACTAATTAGCAATTGAGATTGTTGTGTACTTAAAGTAATTTTAGAATAAACTGACTCTTGTAACATTATAAAACCATCATTAATAAGGAATTTTCTAAATTTGTTATAATTCCTTTTATCTTGAGCATAAATATTTGGTAAATCAAAAAATACTATTGTTCGCATTGTTCTATCCCTCGTAGAAGATGAATTCTTCATATTCATTATCACTATCCATGCTATCTAATGTATTTTTAACATAAGTTTTAAGTATATCTTTTAAAGTGTAACTTTTATTGTGATACATAAACTTTTCATTAAAAATATTTATTAAATCTAATTTATATTTACTATCAAAATCTCTTTTTCGATTATAATAGACAAAATTATCGATAATAATTCGAAATGGTTCCATTAAATCACAAGAGAGATTAAACTCATTAAACTCATTCTTATGATGAATCCCAAGTTGTGTTAAGTATCCATTATTAACAACTTCTTTATTAATAGTCGATAGTAAAACAGCATATCCATAATTTAGGGCTGCGTTGATATCATCATTATTATTTCTAACAAATGTTTTACCAAATAAAGAATTAAAATATACTTTGGCAGCATGCCCTTCCCTATTTGTTTTATCACCTATTGTAACTTCATCAATATAACTTACAACTAAATCATACCCATCAGATTCAACTTTATTTAATAATAATCCTTGATTCAATATTTTATTTTTGACTATTTTTTGCCATAATTTATCTTTTTTTTCGCTACTCCATTTAGTTTGCATAATAATTTTTTTGCTTGAATTGTGACTTGAATAATAACTTTGTAGTTCTCCAAAGGGATTATGTTTTTCATCACAAAAAATAATATTAATCTTGCTATCGGCCAATTCTTTTAACAGATATGAAGAAATAGATACTGAAATGCTGTCAACGATAATAGTATCTATTTCTGATAAATGAATATACTTTTCATCCATATCTTGTTTAACTACTAAAAATCTATTTTTATAACTTATTTTTGCTGGATTAGAAATAACAACAGTTCTAAAACTCATATTTTCTTGTCCTCAATCCAGTTACAGATTTGTTAATTACAACAGCGTTTTTAATTATTCGCTCGTTTCTTTTTCCAAAGGCTGAAGAATAACTAGCATCTAGAAATTTTAAATTAGCATTAGTACTATTGCATTTTAATAAATGAAGTAATTCGGTAACTAATTTTTCATATATTTCTAGATTTTTATTTTCTTCTAAAGTAGGTAGAAACATCATTTTCATATTTTCAACTAGGTTTTGATATAAAACATATTCTTTCTCAACTTTATGGATAAGAAGTTTAATGAATGCTTTAAGTTTGTCGATATATAAATAATCATCTATAGCTTTTTTATGTTTATTTAGTAGACGATCAAGCATAAGTTTATATTCAATTGTTTCTGCTTTTGATAATTTTAACTCTTTAGCATTACATACTTCAACCATATTTGTTGCACCAACTAAGTAACATATTTGACCATTCCAATTTAACTCACTAAAAAATGGAATCGGTTTACTTGCAATAGTAATTTTATCATCTGAAGATAGATTTAATAAATTGCGGATATATTTGTTAAGTTCTTCAGTATCTTTTTTATCAATGTAGATTGGTATGCCAATTAACCTCTGATCTTCTTTATTCCTTTTGGTATATTTAACTGAAATAGCATATGATGGATTTATAGATGAATAAGCACCGTATATGTTGGTTGGTAAGTCTTTCTTTAAAGGAACACCCTTATCCCCTTTTTTTAATTTTGTTTGATTATAGAATTGTCCAGTTCTAATTTCTGTCTTCTTACTAATTAAAATATCATTACGATATAGGTGATTTTCAACAGTCTTTTTAAACTCGTCGATATCTAGTACTTCACCTGTTTTAGAATTATAATGAACAAAAGCTGAATCAATACTATTAATAACATATCCATATTTCAAATCATTATATTTCTTTTCTTCAATTAATTTTTTAGTTAATTCTTTTAAATCATCAAAATTAATTTTTAAATTACAATGACTCTTATATTCACCAAGGACAGCAGCTAAATAAGCATCATGAGCATGATGAAAATCATTCAAATCACGGAATTTATATAGAGCAAATTTTTCACGATAATTATGCGAAAGAGCAGCTGGTAAGTAAATAATTTTACTATTTTGGTGAAGAGATTGTAATATGTTAGCGACATGTTTAGTTATTTGTCTTGTTTCAACTAATTGACGATTAATAAATCCTTCAATATCTTCATTTTTGAATTCCGAACGCTTTAAATTATAAAGTTTTTTAGCAGAGATTAAATTAATATCTTTTAAATGTTCCCACCATTTTTTGTTAGTATAGGTTCTATATTCACTTGGTAAAACAAGACTAGCAGCTTTATTTTGATTTTCTTCTCGTAATACAAGAGCTTTATTATCGATAGAATCATTTTTGATAATGGTTCTAGGTAAAATATGATCTACTTCATATTGATCTAAACAATTAATATCAAGTGGTTGACCTGAGTATAGGCTTTTGCCCTCTTGAATAAAATATAAAAACATTTTTTCACTATTTATTTCGTTGGTATCAAGTTCACCTTTTAATCTTTTATATTCGTTAATACTATCTTTTGATGCTGTATAAAGTTTATTCAAGTATTCTTTTCTATCATCTTTTCTTTGTTTAGCTTCATCGCCTCTAGCCATTTCAATACTAATACTACTAGGTTCATAACCGATATAGGAAACAAGTTCTTCAACAATTTTTAAGGCTTGCCATATACCTCGTTTAGTAGATGGCGAAGTTGCAAGCTCATCAACCATCTGATAATTTAATTTACCGTTTTCACTACTTTGATTTATTTTGGCAATCATTTCTTGAAAGCCATACTTGTCATTATTGATAATTTGCATAAAGTTTTCATCAGTTTCCCACATAATATCTATTATTGATTTTTTCGTTGATGTTGCTTCATCATAATAATATGGTGTAGTGAGAAGACGATTTGATAAACTACTCCATCCAGAATATTTCTTTTTGATAATATTTTTAAGTACAGGTTTTAATATTGGATAAGTTTTTTCAATTTTCTTTGCTAAAATGTCTTTGTCTTCAAAGATGGTAATCCAACGGATAATTACTTCAGCATCATCAGTAGTAAGATTAGTATCCTTAAAGAAACCATCTGGTCCAAAGAAATCAATGTATGACCCCATATTATTAGCAAATTTTTCTTTAGCAGAGTATCCTGTTACTGAAATATCACCATTATACATGTCAAACTCACGAGATTTAATTAAAAACTCTTTAAATTTTTTATCTGTTAGAGTTCCTGGCGTTGCACGGAAGAACTCATCGATAAGGCGATGTTGGAAGTCTATAGTTAATCTTTGATCATTTACACGAATTTGCTTTAGTTCATTTAGAACTTTATATTCTGAATATAAGATAGAATTATTAGGCATAGCTGGTTCTTCTAGTAAATATGTACAATGTCCTAACATTCTTTCTATAAATAATTCAGCAGATTTTTCTTTATCAACTACTTCATCAAAATTATAAGGTGTAATTTTAACATTCGGTATTTTTCTTTTCATCCAAGCGAAACGATGTTTATCACTATCGATAAGTGGTCCTACATAATAAGGTATTTTAAATGACAATAATTTAACTAGTTTATATTCATTATCAATCATATCAAGTAAAAAAGGATAATACTTACCTTGATTTTGGATAATTAGTTTTAGTTCTTCTTTATTAATCTGATATGGATACTTGCCATTTTCGGTACTAGTAATTCTTGGAAGTAAATCTCCATTATTCATTTTGATAGCAAGATTAGATAATTTTTCAATTAAGGTAGAATCAGTAAGGGTTGGGACAATGTTATCAATATGTTTTTGTAATTCTTTAACAAAATCATCGTATGTTTTAGCGTTATGAATATATAAGTCATATAAGCAAGTATATTTTTCGGTTGAACGAAAAATTTTATTATATTCTTTGCGATTATTGTTAAAAATAGCTTTTAAATCTTTTAAGTCTTGTTCGTGGTTTAGATATTTTTCAACCATTAATGGGGAGATGAGACAGTTTTCACGGTTGCCAAACAAGTTTTTTAAAAATAGCATATCATACATTTCTTTCATTAAAGCTAATGTAGATATTCTATTATCTAATACCTTTTCAATATTATCATATTTATCATCAAAGTCACTACCATTAAAGGATATTTTAAGATCTTCTTCAACATCCAAGTGAAACATATCTTTAAGTGAAAAACTATTTCCACATACAAGCTTACTAAAATTATCAGCAAATTTTTTATAGTCACCAAAAAATATATTCAAGTAATCTTTTAATTCTTTTTTGCGGTCATTTTTACTTTTTATTAAACATATTGTTTCTAATTTTTGATAATCAATTTGATTGATATAGTATTCATCAAATTCTAACTCAGGACATACTTGAGATAAATCACTAAACACTTCTTTAAGTTTTTGTTTAATATCTAGATTATTTACTTTAAAATCATTCGCTCCATATAAGAAATTACCGCGATATTTAATAATATGATGTATAGCTAAATATACAAGTCTTATATCTTGTTTACTAGGGTTAGTTATAAGTTCGTTGCGTAAGTGATAAATAGTTGGAAATTTTTCGTTATATTCTTTAGCCTTAATTTTTTCTTCTTTCGTTAATGGGTGCTTTTTATGTGTTGGATCTTTGTCTTCAGAATAAAAACTTTCTTGTAGTTTAAAAAAGAAATTAGGATCTACTGCCTCAATATCAGCTTTAAAGGCTTCTTGCAATAATTTAATACGTTGACGTCGCCGATCATATCTTCTTCTCGTACTACGATATCCTCTTCTTTCTAAAGCGGTATTTGCTTCTTCAAATAATCTAACACCCCAAAGTGCTTTATTACCTTTTCGCATAACTTTATAATTATCTTTTAAAACAACAGCCCACCCTACTGACGTTGTTCCAATATCTAACCCAATATTATATTCTTTGTTCATTTGACTTCCATCCTTCCTTATGATACAATTTAGTTGTCTTAATACCATTTAAGATGTCATAGAGAGTTAAAATAAAGGCATAGCCCTAAATACTCAATCTATTGAGAACAGTCGCTTAGGCGACTTTTTATTATGGTTATATGACTACTAACTTTATTTTATCAAAAATAATTAATAAAAAGAAGTAAATCATTAATATTATTTAAATTTTATTTTTTAGCAAATTTGACAAAAAGATTAAAATATGATAGTATATAAGCCATTGAAAGGGAGTAGTTCTCATTCTTCGGAATGATTTTAATCCGTCAGTTCGGCTTTTAGCCCGGGTTAAAAGATATACTAACTATTGAACAAGACTTTCACAAATAATTGTGGGGTCTTGTTTTCTTTTACCTCACAATAAAGGAGGTATTTAATATGAAAGAAAAAAAGGTTGAAAGGTTATTTGTTGCTTCAGAGGTTCATTTGCAAAAAAGAGTATGGGTTAGTGCAGCTCATAACGCATATGGAGAAATGTCATATTCATTCTTTATATCCCCTAAAAAGACGTTAGTATATAGTCGTACAGATGAAAATGGAGAAACCAAATTTTATCTATATGATACAGATGAAGAAATATATGAGCCATGGTACTACCCTTGTTCATTCACTGATTTTGATAGTGCTTATGGTACCTATGTCTCATCAGGTAGTCAATATGGATATGGTTATCTTATCCCGGTTGAAGAATATTTTGATATTCCTACTGATACCCATCCATTCTTTGTAAAAGCTTTATTAAATTTAGATAATATGTTAAAAAAAGCAAATAAGAAAAGCAATTTCTTTTTATCAACTGACGAAAAAGAAGCTCGAAGTCAATTAGCCACATTAGTTGGATATAAAGGAAAACGTATTTTTACAGATACTGTTGCTAAATTACCCGTTTGGAAAAAAGAAAAACCAGCAAAGAGAAAAATTGAACAATTATTTGTTGTATCAAAAGTATATGATGATTTTGAAGAAATTGAACGTTGGGCTCAATATGATACAGAAGGTATAGTTGAACATCATATTATGGTATCTAAAAGAAAACAATTAGCTTATACTTCAACTGATAGTGATGGTAAAACGCATGTTTATTTATATTCTACTGGTAAGAAAATCTTATGTGATTCAACTAAGGATTTTAAATCATCAGTTACAACGACTAGTTCACTTTGGTGGCCATCTTCTATTGTTGGTGAGCATTTTGTCGCTGAACCTGACGTTTCCAAAGCTAAATGGGTTACTAGAAAAGAATTAAAAGCCCATAATAAGAGTCTTAAGGATGACTATGATGCATTTGGTTATTTAACACCTGCTCATAGATATACTGGAATTAAAACTAAATCACCTTTTATTACTGCAATTTGTGTATATTTTTCAAACGTTGGTAAAAAAGGATATATGCGTTTATCAATGGATGAAGATATTGCTCGCGGACAATTAGCTAAATTTGGTTATGAGTCCCCTACTGAAGAAAAAGGTAAAACAAAAAAATTATCGTAATGATAATTTTTTTTATAAGTACCAAAGTTTCTCCCCATTCTTTCTTACTTCTTTAATGATGCCGCCACCAATACATTCCTCACCATCATATAAAACGCAGGCTTGTCCTGGCGTTACGGCTTTAACACCTTCCGGATACTTAACTAGTATCTCATCATCATTAAGGTATTCAAGAGATACATCATAATCAATTTGGCGATAACGAAACTTAGCTGTACAATTAATAGGTCTTTTATCTGTATTAAAGTTAATTGTATCAATGATACAACTATCACTAATTAGATAATCAGTATTACCATAAGATATATATAGGACATTTTTGTTAAGATCTTTACCAACGACAAACATCCTTTCTTTAGATCCACCAATATTAAGCCCTCTTCTTTGCCCAATAGTATAATACATTAAGCCGATGTGTTTACCAATAACTTCATTGTGATCAATATCGATAACATCACCAGGTGTATTAGGTAAATAGTTTTCTAAGAACTTTGTAAAATTACGCTCACCGATAAAACAAATGCCTGTTGAATCTTTTTTAGTAGCTGTAATTAAGCCATTATCTAAAGCAATTTTTCTTACCTCGTCTTTTGTTAAATCACCCAGTGGGAATAAAACGTTTCGAAGTTGCTCTCTTGATACTTGTGATAAGAAATAAGTTTGATCTTTATTAGTGTCCTTAGCCCGGCAAAGTTGACCATCTTTCATTTTAGCATAATGTCCCGTAGCGATAAAATCACAGCCTAACTTTTGAGCTTCTTTAGCAAACATATCAAACTTAATATATTTGTTGCACATAACATCCGGATTAGGGGTTCTCCCCTTCTTTAATTCATCTAAAAAATAAGTGAAAACATAATCCCAATATTCTTTAACAAAATCAACGCGATGAAGAGGTATGCCTATTTTCTCACATACCGCTAAAGCATCATTATAATCTTGTTCTTGCGGACATATATTATTATTTAAATCAGGATTACCTAGAAAGTCACCATTGACACTAGTATCCCAATTGCGCATAAATAGACCAATAACATCATAACCTTGTTCTTTTAAGAGAATGGCTGCAACACTACTATCAACGCCACCACTCATGCCAATTACAACTTTCACATAATCACCACATTCATTATAGCATATTATAACTTAATCGATAAGACTTTTTTTAGTAATATCGGCATTAAATAAGTTTCATATAAACTAGTTAGAAGTAAGATGATTATACTAATACATAAAATAGTTATATAACGATTAGTAATATGCTTAAAATTAAGATTCTTTTTATGAATAATTGCATCAATAATATATAATGATAATTTAATAGCGTAGACCCCGACATAGATACATACTAAAAGATTAATAACTTGATGTGGTAAATTATATAAGATACCCATTAATATACCTTTAGCTTTATAATTCATAATAAAACTTGATATTGTAAAACTAAGTAAAAATGATTTCATAAAAATAATAAAAATAACAATTGGAAGTCCAATAATAGATATTCCAAGTAACCATATTCCAAACATATATAATAAATTAATTAAGAAATTATTAATAAACTCTGATTGCATATTTATTTGACCATATTGCGTCATAAATGTATTAAGCGAGGAATTAATCATTTCTTTATCATTAACGCTTAAAATGGTCATAAAAAGGCTTCCTGTGATGATACCGATAACGGATATTACTGTTAGAAATATTAATACTTTTTTATCAACGTTTAATAGTTTGTCCAATATTTTTTTCATTATCTCACCTAGTTAAGTATATTTAATAAAAAAGTTAATATTCCAATTTTTTTAAATATGTATTATAATTTATATAGAGGTGTCTATGAAAAAGTTAATTGGGAAAATATTAATAATATTATTAGTTGTAGGAATGCTTGGAACAATGATTATTATTCCAGCAATGACCTTAGGTAGATAAAAAAATACTTCGTTTGAACTGAACCCCAAAAGTTGGACAGTTTAATTATTCAAGGATTGTAATCTGTATTGTACAGGTGACAGTCCTTT
>CANPYM010000026.1 GCA_947588685.1 uncultured Bacilli bacterium
GTTTCTTCAATTTTCCCTTTAAAATAAAGCAAATCTTGTATATTTTTATTTTGTGTCATTTGTAAGGTCATAGTCCTCGCTCCCATTTAGATACGGCTTTATCACCTATATTAAACATATCAGCCAATTCTTTTTGTGTCAACTTTTTTTCTTTTCTTTTAGTAGCAATAAATTTGCCCATTTTAACTAAATCCATACATCCACCTTCTTACCATTATTTTCCATATTAACACACAAATATTATGGATATTAATTTAAAATATCGTATTACCCCCAATTTAGAATAAAACGTCCTGGTAAATGAAATAATAATTTCGGGGACGTGTGTATAATGGATATTGTAAAAAACTTACGAGAAAGTCGCGAAGGACTAGATCTTTTACAAAAGGATGTAGCTAAAGATTTAAACGTTAATGATTCAACAGTTTCAGGATGGGAAACTGGTAAAGATACAATTCCTATTGAACGATTAGTAACTTATGCGATGCGATATCAATTCAGTCTTGATTATTTATTTGGCTTAACAAAAAATAAAAAAGCTAATAAATATCTTACTTTAGATAAAAAATTAGTTGGTGATAATTTAAGAAAGTTAAGAAAAGATAATGGTCTAACACAAGAATATATTGCTAATAAACTTAATACTAGTCAATCAACTATTTCAGAATATGAAAAAGGAAAGAAGTTAATTAATACCACTTTCTTATATAACTTAACTAAAATATATAAAAACTTTTCAATTGATGATTTATTTAATAAAAAATAAAAGGTATCTAATTTTTCTTATTAGATACCTTTTTACTTACATCTATTTGATTATCTAAATATTTAATAAAAGTGTTTCTTAGTCGCATATAAACATTATGTAATTCTGGATTTTCTTGGGGTGTAATATATACCATTTTATCTTCCTTTGATACTAAAACTTGCAAGTGTGTTTTATGTACTAGTTGTTCAATAGGCCAACTAGCTAAATCATCAAAAAATTCATTCCTTTTATCCACATATAATATATGAATAACACTAAACCCATTAAATCTAGCTACCGGAGGTATTATTTCATATATTTTTTCTTGTAAATAATCTGGAAAATTTTCCCTAAATTTTTTACTTATCTCACCTTGCTTATAATACATAACCATGTATATACGCGTCATCGTACTAGCCTGTTTTCTTTTAAAACATCTAATTTCACAGTAATCATCATCAACTACTACGCCTAGATCTTTATATTTATCATTTAAAAGCATTTTTTCTAGTTTTTTGATAAAACCATTATAACTACTAGACTTTATTTTAATCTTTTTTATTCGATATCCAGGTTTCGCCGGTTCCTCTAAAAAATTAGCAATGTATGGTACTATAACAAGTATGCATATCAATGCTAATCCAAATCCCAATACCATCATTACAATCCCACAAAAATTATTATGAATATCATCTCCTAAGAACAATGTTTCTATCACACATATACAAGCAGTAACAATAAAAACTTTAATGAGAAACTCTTTTTGCTTTTCCGATAAATTAGACATAAGCTTTTTCAATAATATCACCCTTCAACATTCTAGGAATTAATATGATTATCTTACACTATCAAGAACTAGATAAATTTATTTTTCGATATAATTTTTACTACTCATTTCTCATAGAAAAATAATATTAACACGCTTCACTAATATCATCGATAATCCACTTTCCATCTACTTTTTTATTGTGGCAAGAACAGGAACAAAAGCAGATCCTGTTTCATCACCTGTATCATCATCACAGATTTTTGTATACTTATACATTACTACACCTGATGAAAAATTATGAAATCCATAAAAATAATCTAAATGGTATTTAATTGGTTTATCTTTCGCACAATCATAAGACTCAGCAAGGAAACCTAATACCTTTTCATTAGTTATTTTGTCGTAGTTATCACTATCTTCCTTAATAGCATATAATATTTGCTTTTTTACACTCCTTATGTCATATTGCATAGCCAAAAATCCAAGCCAAGCTATAACTACTGGAACAAATAGAACAATTGCGATAATATTTCTTTTCCTTCACCAACTATATTTCCTTCTTCTCATAGAATAAATTAATTACATATTCATTATACAGTAGAAAAGGAAAAATTAAAAGATATCTAATATATTTAGATATCCTTCGCTTTTTACATATTAAAGTTCTATTAAATATCCTCCTCTTTCTGCCCTCTCCAATGCCTGGATGATGCTAAAATCAAGAGAATAGGTTGTATCATAACCGATATTAACCACGTTGGAAGTTTCATTAAAATATTCCTCATGAGGATAATTTTCATCATTTAAAATAACTTTAAAATCGAGATAATTAAGTTCTTTTTTGTTAAAACTTAAAAAATTAAACAATTTACATTTTTCTTCATTATTTTTATATTTTGGGCAATAGAAAGGAACATTGTACTCATACTCACTATCAATAAATCTCATATTAGGGATATCATAGCTGAATGTGGGGTTAGTGCTAACAAGATTATAAATGCATGAAATGTTGCATTCATTATAATATTTATCAAAGGGCAAACCACCAATACGTGATCTATTATATCCAACAATCCTTAATGCTACAAATTTTCCATACCATTTATGATTTTTTAATTCTTCATTCTTTATTTGATATAACAATAAATCACCAACATTGAACTTGGCACGTATAACTTTAAGTTTTGATACATTCTTCATAGGTGGTTGAGGTGTTAATAACTTATCTTTTAATTTAATAAGTTCATTTTTTCTTTTATTGTATAAATCAATATCGCTATCCCAACGTTCTAAATCTTTTTCACTATCAATATAATAGATAGCTTTATCACGTATTTCAGGCAATAATCTACCATATTTCCACTGAATATCAGCAAGCACAAAATAACATATCATTTCATCTTCATCATAATCATATTCACTTTCATAACCTTGAATAACACTATATGTTGCTTCCTCATTTGTCATCCCAATACGTAAACTATTTAAATAATCATCTTTAACATCACAAGCTACATCATCTTGATATAATTTATATCCCCATGCACCCATATCTTTCACTCCTTATTCACACTCCGAAACTCGTATGACATTTTCTTCTTTAGTTTGACTAGCAACGGCAATATATGAATCCAATTTCCCTTTTTCTTGGGATTTATGCCATTTATTTGATTATTTGTTAAAAGTGCATTTTTATGTTAATAATCTGTATTTACATAATACCAATTTTTATCCCATTCTTCAATCCTTGTAAGATCATGCCCAGTTTCATTTTCATAAATGTTTTTTTTACCATTTAAACTATAGATTAGTTCAACTGAGCCAGATTGTAATCCTCTAAAAATCCAAAATCCAACAACACAACCTTCTTCATCATTTTGATATATAAAAATCTCTCCACTTGTTGAAATTTTTCTATATTTATCAGGTAGTTTGGCATTACCATATTCATCAACTTTAATTTTGCCATTTCTAACCATATTGATGACTTCATTTCTTTCATTTTTATAAAGTTTAAACTCTACTTTTGCTTTAATAAATCTCATTGGTAAAATAAAGATTATAGCTGAAATTAGTAATACTATGGTAGTTAAATAATTAACTAATTTTTTTCCCTTCGAAATTGTAATCTTCAATATAATTATTAAAAATATGGATAATAAAATTAAAAACAAAATATCCAATAATACCTTAAAAATAAACAAAAAGTAAAGCAATTCATCAGAATACCAACTTAATATGAACGATACGATTAAGAAAATAAACGCTAACACTAATAATATGTATTTCTTCATTATTACCAATCCCTCATTATCATTATAACACAATTTAACAATAATTTAAGTTGATTACCAACACGTAAAATTTAAAAATAGAACGCCCATTTTGTTGAGTGTTCTATTTTGATTATATATGGATGCTATATATTTTTTAGCTATATTCGCCAATTAACATTAAACATCTTATAAAACATAATCGGTAACCATTACTGTTGCAACGCATAAGACAACAATAATTACTAAAGGTATTAAAATATATCTTAACCATTTAGTATAAGGCACTTTTAGATAAGCTAAACCAGCAATTAGATAAACACTAAATGGTGTGATAAGGGCAGATATTCCGTACCCTACTTGCATCATGAAAAGACTTAATGGTGAAGAAGATGAACCATACACATCAGCAAATGGCGCTAATAAATTACCAACTAGATTATCAAAGTCAACAAAGAATAAACTATGAATAAAACTTGAAAGTAAGACCCCAATGGTTTGAATATCAGGAAATAAATCTAATATTTTATTAACAATGGTAAGAACAAAATTACTAGCGTTATTGAATGATAAAACGATTAAACTTAAAGAAATCATACTAAGACCAACAACTGGTAACATTGCTACTATACCCTTTTTTATGCCATCTAGTGTTTTATTAAAGTCAATACTATAAATAAACTTTAAAACAAGAATTTGAATAATTAGTAAAGCACTCATCGTAAAGCCGGTAAAGAAACCAAATGGTTCAATCATACCCATAATCGTTTTCATAAATGGATAACCAGCAATCGTCGTATTCATAACTTTATCATAAGCATCAGTTAAGCCATCATAATTAAACATATATTTATAGTTAAACATACCGACAATAAGAATTAGTGTTACAACAATACTGGAAATAATAATTGGTACATAACTCTTTTCTTCTTCATCATCTTCTAATAAAGGTATTTCTTCATTATCAGACTTATTATCCTTTTTAAGTAATAGTGTCGCAAGTAAAACAACCAGTAATAAAACGAATAAAACTAAGCGTGGAAGAATATTATTTAATCCTAAAGATAAATATATCTCCCCGTCGACAGAAATAGCTGGACTAAATAATGATCCCAGTTGTCCCATTAACATTGCGCCAATGGTAGCCGTGAATGTAGTAACACGATTATATTTTAATTTCATCAAAAGAGCTGCTACAAACGGTAAGAATAAGAATAGTACTAAAGGTATCCTAAGCGTCGCTGATATAAAGAAGTAAATAAGTGTAACAACGATTAAGACAAACTTATCATTTTTTTCCATCTTCTTACTCATATTATCAATAAGGCGGTGATAAGCCCCTGTCTTATTTAAAACGCCATATAACATACCAATTGTTATAAAAGCTAAAATGATATTACCATAGCCAAAATACATATATGTGTTATCGGCTTTGGGTACAATAGTTGTCGCAAATTGATTAAATAACATAATAGGCGCTAAAATGATATCTAATAGTCCTATAGGATTATGACCATCTGATGAGAAAGACCCTGTCACATAACTGCCAGATACAATAACCCAGCTTAATAAAATGTAAATACATAAACTTATTAAAAGAACTTTTAATGTTTTTTTATTTTCCATATTATACCCTCCTTATCAATTATATCACAAAAGAATTAATTTCACTATTTTTTTGATTTAAGGTATAATGAGTTTGGTGATTTGATGTTTCAATATAGCGATTCTAATAAAAGATATCATACTCTAGATTATTTTTATAAACATAAATTTCACATCAAGGTTTCGAAAATAAGTTTAAATGCTGGATTTACTTGTCCTAATATTGATGGCTTGGTTGGAACCGGTGGATGTATTTATTGTTCAAAATTAGGTAGTGGTGAGTTTGGAGGTAATCCCAAGGAAGATCTGATAACGCAATTTAATAATATTAAAAAAGTGATGGATAAAAAATGGCCTAATAGTAAATATATTGGATATTTTCAAGCTCATACTAATACCTATGCTCCCCTACCTATTTTAAAAGAAAAATATGAAACGATTCTAAAGCTTGAAGATGTCGTTGGCCTTAGTATTGCAACGCGTCCTGATGCGATAAGCAAAGAATGTCTTGACTATTTAGAAGAGTTAAATAAAAAAACATTTTTGACAGTTGAACTAGGTTTACAAACAATCCACGAAAAAACAGCTAAGCTTATCAATCGCTGTCATAATCTAGCTTGTTTTGAAGATATGGTTAAGCAATTACGAAAAAGAAACATCAATGTGGTTGTTCATATTATTAATGGTCTTCCTTATGAAACCAAAGATATGATGTTAGAAACAGTTAGATATCTAAACAAATTAGATATTAATGGTATCAAAATTCATATGTTATCAGTTATTAAAGATACTAAGTTAGCTAAGATGTATGAAGATGGTGAGATTAAGCTATGTTCCAAAGATGAATATGTGGATATTGTTTGTGATGAATTAGAAGAGTTAAGAAAAGAAATCGTTATTCATCGCATAACAGCTAGTCCTGATAAAGATGCCTTAATTGCTCCCCTTTGGTTAAATGATAAAATTAGTATTTTAAATGCCATTGATAAAGAATTAACTAGAAGAGATTCTTATCAAGGAAAAAGACTAGAGAGTAATCTCTAGTCCTTTTTAGCTGATCTACTATAGACAAGATTTAATCTATCAATCCGGTAATGATCAACATTGGTTAGATAGATTTCATAATAACTGTCGTAGCGCATAGCTTTAATATTTTTAGGTTCAAGCGTTGATATCGTATATTTATCTTCTTCGACTCCCACGCCAACAATAATAACCCCAGCACTATTATAAGTACTTACTTTAAAATCGACGAAGGTTATATGATCACGGATAGCCTTTCTATTTTGACTTTCTAATTGGCGCATTTGATGTTCAAATTGATCGTATAAGTCTTTACCTAAAACATCTCTTAGAGCATCATAATCAAAATTCATAAAAGACATCTGCATTTTTAAATAAAGATCTTTGGTAACTTCTTCTAATTCTTTAGCATCATATAAGGTATCAAGGACTTCCTCCTCCTCATCTTCAACTGGTTCTTCTTCTTTTACAACTGGGCGTCTTATAAAAAAATACTCTATTATAACAATTATACTAACGATAATAGATAAGACAATACTAACAAAAGAGAAACTAACAAAGTTATATAGACATACTAAAAGCATATAACTGACATATAGTTGCCTTAAATAGGGATAATCTTTTTTATTAAAATAGTTTAACAATAAGTAAAGCGATAAACCTAAATAAATAATCGTTCCTATATGTATATTATTTATGGATGTAAAATAAATGACTAACGATAAAATTATCATTCCTAAAAAATAAGGTAAAAAAGTTTTTAACGAACTTATCATACTCATCACCTGCATATTAATATTTTATCATAGTTTTGATAACAAAAAAAGAGAAACGCGTGTTTCTCTTAATCAACTAATTCTTGTTCTAAGGCCTCTAGTGGTTCTTCTTTTAAATTGTCTAATTCTAAGGCATAATCAGCATTACGATACTTTCTAGCACCTGTACCAGCTGGAATTAATTTACCAATTAAGACATTTTCTTTTAAGCCTTGTAGCATATCAACTTTACCATGAATAGCAGCATCGGTTAAAATACGCGTTGTCTCTTGGAATGATGCGGCTGATAAGAAAGAATCGGTTTCCAAAGATGCTTTAGTAATACCAAGTAAAACAGGCACACCTTTAGCTGGACGCTTTCCTTCAAGGATTAAGCTTTGATTTGTTTCGGTAAACTTATTATAATTTACCATTGTTCCTGGTAAGAAGTATGAATCACCAGAGTTTATAATCTTAATCTTAGAAATCATTCTCTTAGCCATAATCTCAACGTGTTTATCAGAAATATCAACACCTTGAGAACGATATACTTTTTGAATTTCTTTCAAGATGTATTGTTGTGTTGTAATTGGATCCGTTACAGCAAGTAATTCTTTTGGATTGATAGCACCGAAAGTTAAGGTATCACCGGCGTTAACTTCATCACCTTTTTCAACACATAATTTAGCACCATAATTAGTTGTATATTTTTTCGTTTCAACATCGTTTTTAACATAAACGATGAAATTGCCATTACCTTCTTCGATTTCGCTTACAACACCGCTAATCTCTGAAATTAAGGCTTTACCTTTTGGATTACGAGATTCAAATAATTCTTGAACACGAGGTAAACCTTGGGTAATATCGTCACCAGCGACACCACCGGTATTAAATGTACGCATCGTAAGTTGTGTACCTGGCTCACCAATTGATTGCGCAGCCATAATACCAACAGCTTCACCCTCTTCAACAATTGTACCGGTAGCAAGGTTACGACCATAACATTTGCAACATACACCGTGATCCTCTTTACAAGTTAATACTGTTCTGATTGGAACTTTGGTAATACCAGCCTTCTCAATCTTATCAGCTAATTGTTCGGTAATATAAGTATTACGTTCACAAATTGTTTCCTTTGTTTCAGGATGAACAATTTTCATACTTGTATAACGACCAACGATTCGATCGTGTAATGTTTCGATAACGGTTCCATCTTTTTCGTTAATGAAAGCTTCAACAACAACACCATTTTCCGTACCACAATCTTCGGACTTAACAATGATATCTTGAGCAACATCAACTAAACGACGCGTTAAGTATCCAGCATCAGCTGTCTTTAAAGCGGTATCAACGGCACCTTTACGAGCACCATGGGTTGATAAGAAGAACTCACTAATAGTTACACCATCTGAGAATGATGATACAACCGGTATCTCTTCTGATTTACCATTTGGTTTACCAAATAATCCACGCATACCAACTAGTTGGGTATATGATCCCATATCACCACGAGCTTTAGAGTTCATCATAATGCAAATTGGATTATCTTGATCTTCAGCAACCATCTCTTCAAGTTCTTTCGTAACTTTATTCTTAGCTTCAGTCCATAAAGATATAACTTTTTCATATCTTTCATCTTCCGTTATTAAACCACGTTTAAATTGTTTATTAACTTGATCGACCATAACTTGTGTTTCAGCAACGATTTCACCTTTTTTACGTGATGGTTTAATATCACTAATAGCGATACTAATACCAGAAATGGTTGAATATTTAAATCCTAAATCTTTTAACTTATCAAGCATAACAGATGTTTCCGTTGTTTGATAACGTTTATAGATTTGTGCAATTAACTTAGTTAAAACACCTTTCGCAAAAGCTGGTACTAATGGCATTTCTTTGATAGCTTCAGGAATATTCGTACCTGGCTCTAAGAAATACTTAGCAGGTGTAATTTTTTCAATGTTTTCTTCAGTACCATCGTTAATATATTGGAAAGTATCAGGGAAAATTTCATTGAATAAAACTTTACCTGGTGTGGTTACTAAATATTTATTAGCATAAGCATCAGGGAATAACTTATGTTTAAATGCTCTTACAGGAATAGCAATTCTTGTATGAAGAGTTATCTCTCTTCTTTCGTAAGCCATTAAAGCTTCATCAGGACTTTTGAAGACACGTCCTTCACCTTCTAGATTAGCTTTTTCAATCGTTATATAGTAGTTACCTAAAACCATATCTTGGCCTGGCGTAACGATTGGTTTACCATCAGATGGTTTTAAGATGTTATTAGCACCTAACATAAGAATTCTAGCTTCAGCTTGAGCTTCTTCAGTAATTGGAACGTGAACAGCCATCTGATCACCATCAAAGTCAGCATTGAAAGCAGCACATACTAATGGATGCAAACGGATACTACGTCCCTCAATTAATTTTGGTTCAAATGCTTGAATACCAAGACGGTGTAAGGTTGGAGCACGGTTTAACATAACAGGGTGTTCCTTTATTTTTTCCTCAACAACATCCCATACTCTTGGGTCTTGATTTTCAATCATCTTTTTAGCTACTTTAATATTGCTAGCTATTTCTTTTTGAACTAAGCCATTGATAACATGTGGTTTGAATAACTCTAGAGCCATCTCTTTTGGAATACCACATTGATACATCTTCAAGCTTGGTCCAACAACGATAACAGAACGACCAGAATAATCAACACGTTTACCTAGTAAGTTTTGACGGAAACGACCTTGTTTACCTTTTAACATACTAGATAATGATTTTAATGGGCGATTACCTGGACCGGTGATGTTACGTCCTCTTCGACCATTATCGAATAAGGCATCAACAGCTTCTTGTAACATACGTTTTTCATTTTGAATGATGATACTTGGAGCACCTAAATCGATTAATTTCTTTAACCGGTTATTACGATTAATAACCCGGCGATATAAGTCATTTAAATCACTCGTTGCAAAACGTCCACCATCTAATTGAATCATTGGGCGAAGTTCTGGTGGAATAACAGGAAGAGCTGTTAAAATCATCCACTCAGGACGGTTACCTGATTCAATAAAGGCATTTAAGATATCTAAACGTTTAACAAGACGAACGCGCTTTTGACTAGAAGAATCCTTAATTTGTTCAAGTTCTTCTTTAATCTGATTTAATTCTTTTTCAAGATCAACGCCTTCTAGTAATTCTTTGATAGCTTCAGCACCCATACCAACACGGAAAGAGTTTCCGTATTTTTCATAATAAGCACGGTATTCTTTATCACTTATCGTTTGTTTTTTCTCTAAAGGAGCTGGTCCTGGATCCAAAACGACGTAAGAAACAAAGTATAATACTTCTTCCAAGTCTCTTGGCGACATATCAAGAACTAACCCCATTCTTGATGGTACACCTTTAAAGAACCAAATGTGAGAAACTGGTGTTGCAAGTTCAATATGACCCATCCGTTCCCGACGAACTTTTGCTCTTGTTACTTCAACACCGCAACGATCACATATGATATTTTTATATCTTAATCTTTTGTATTTACCACAAGCACATTCAAAGTCTTTGGTAGGTCCAAATATTTTCTCACAGTATAAGCCATCTCGCTCTGGTTTTAGCGTACGATAGTTAATTGTCTCGGCTTTTTTGACTTCGCCATAAGACCATGAACGAATCTTTTCAGGTGAGGCAATACTAATTCTTAATCCAGCAAAACTATTAACATCCATTATTGCTCATCCCCTTCCAAGTCTTTTAATTCATCTAAAGGAGCATCAAACTCTTCAGCTTCATCTTCTTCAAATTCATCTTCTAAAGACTCTTCATCATCAAAAGTATATTCATCTTCACCATAATCATCTTCGGCAAACTCATCATTGTATTCTTCGAACATTTCGTCATTTGACTCAACACCTACTTGATCAACCTGTACTTCTTTTGGTTTCTCACTAGGTTGTCCATAGTCATCTTTATCTTGTTCTTCTAATTCTTTAAGTTCAACAAAGTTACCATTTTCATTTAAAACGGTAATATCTAGTCCTAAAGCTTGGAACTCTTTAATTAAAACTCTAAATGATTCTGGGACACCAGATTTTGGAATTGGTGTTCCTTTAACTAAAGCTTCATAAACTTTAACACGACCAACAACATCATCAGATTTAATTGTCATCATCTCTTGTAAAACGTGAGCAGCACCATATGCATATAATGCCCAAACTTCCATTTCACCAAAGCGTTGACCACCGAATTGAGCTTTACCACCTAAAGGTTGTTGCGTAACCATAGAGTAAGGGCCGGTTGATCTCGCATGTAATTTATCATCAACCATGTGATGTAGTTTAATCATATACATAACACCAACACTGATACGATTATCAAATGGTTCACCAGTACGACCATCATATAAAACGGTCTTACCATCTTCATCTAAACCAGCTTCTTTTAAAGCATCGATTATTTCTTCACGCGTTGCCCCACTAAAGACTGGTGTTGCAACATGAATGCCCAATCGTTGAGCAGCAATACCTAGATGCATTTCTAGAATCTGGCCGATATTCATACGTGATGGTACACCTAGTGGGTTAAGTAAAATATCGATTGGTTCACCATCAGCTGTGTATGGCATATCTTCACTTGGTAATACTAAAGAGATAACCCCTTTATTACCATGACGTCCGGCCATTTTATCACCGACAGTAATTTTTCTTTTTTGAGCGATATAAACGCGGATAACTTTAGATACACCGGCTTGTAGTTCATCTGTATCTTCTTTAGTAAAGATTTTAATATCGTGAACAATACCGCCACCACCGTGTGGAACACGAAGTGATGTATCCCGAACTTCCCTTGTCTTTTCGCCAAAAATAGCGTGTAATAATTTCTCTTCACTAGTTAATTCAGCCATACCTTTTGGCGTAACTTTACCAACTAGAATATCATCATCTTTAACCTCAGTACCAATCGCAATAATACCATTTTCATCAAGGTTTTTGCGACTTTCTTCACTAACGTTTGGAATATCTCTTGTAAACTCTTCTGGTCCTAACTTCGTATCGCGACATTCAATTTGATAATCTTGAATATGGATAGATGTATAAACATCATCACGAACTAATCGTTCATTTAAGATAACGGCATCCTCGTAGTTATAACCATTAAAGTTCATAAAAGCTACTCTAACGTTTTTACCAAGAGCCATCTCACCCATATCCGTACTTGGACCATCGGCAATGATTTGACCCTTCTTAACTTTATCACCGGCTCTAACAATTGGAATTTGATGGTAACAAGTACCAGCATTAGAGCGATCAAAACCATTTAGGTAGTATGTATCAACACCACCCTTAGTTTTAACTAAAATCTTTCTAGCATCAACATAGTCAACAACACCATCAGCACTAGCAATAATAACAGCGCCACTATCTCTTGCTGATATGGCTTCAATACCGGTACCAACAATTGGAGCTTCAGCTTTTAATAATGGGATAGCCTGACGTTGCATGTTAGAACCCATTAACGCTCTTTTACCATCATCGTGTTCCAAGAATGGAATACCAGCTGTTGTAATAGATACAACTTGTTGACTAGATACGTCCATATAATCAACATCTTTAGAATCGATAATAATATTCTCACCACGATAACGAACGGGAACTCGCTCTAAAGCGAAGCAATCATCATCGGTTAAGGCTACTGTTGCCTGTGAAATATGATAATCTAATTCTTCATCAGCTGTCATATAAACAATGTCATCTGTCAATTTACCATTAATAACTTTACGATATGGTGTCATAATGAAGCCATATTCATTAATTCTAGCATAACTTGCTAAAGCTGTAATAAGACCGATGTTTGGTCCTTCTGGTGATTCAATTGGGCAAAGACGTCCATAGTGTGATGGATTAACATCACGAACTTCCATACCAGCACGATCCCGTGATAAACCACCAGGTCCTAAAGAAGATAATCTTCTCTTATTAGCAAGTTCAGCAACTGGGTTAGTCTGATCCATAAATTGTGATAATTGACTACTACCAAAGAACTCTTTAATAGCAGCTGTAAGTGGACGGATATTAATTAATGATTTTGGAGTTACTTCATCAATCTCTTGGGTAGACATCCGATCACGAATAACTCTTTCAATTCGACTAATACCAACTCTAAATTGATTTTGTAATAATTCACCAACTTGGCGAACACGACGGTTAGATAAATGATCTATCTCATCAAAATTACCAATACCTTCATGTAAATTTAAATAATATGATACTGAAGCATAAACATCAGATATGGTTAATCTCTTTAGATCAATGGTCTGATCATTACCAATAATATTGACAATACGATCAGGATTTTTCTTAGAATATACTTTAACAACTTGAACTTTATTATAACTATCTAATTCTTCATTGATTAAAGCTTCTCTAACTCCATAACCGCCAGCAAAAATAGGCTTTAATGTTTCCAATAAATCCTTGGTTATAATATCGCCTTCTTTAGCGATAATTTTATTTTTTACTTTAATTGTCTCAGCTAATTTACAACCTAAAAGACGATCAACAACATTTAATTTTTTATTAAATTTATAACGACCTACTTTAGCTAAATCGTATCTAAATGAATCAAAGAATCTAGATACTAATTGGTTTTTAGCACTATCTAAAGTAGATGGTTCACCTGGTCTTAATTTAGAATGAATATCAATTAATGATTCATCGGTATTCTTATTAGCATCTTTTTCAATTGTCCGAAGAAGATACTCATCTTCACCAAACAAGTCAATAATATCATCATCATTAGATAGACCTAAAGCTCTTAAAAGCGTCGTAATAGGTACTTTTCTTGTCCTATCAATACGAACATAGATTGCATCTCTAGCATCGGTTTCATATTCAAGCCATGTACCACGTGTTGGAATAATTTGGGAAGTAATAATATGTTTACCATTTTTCTTATCTATTTCGCGTCCGAAATAAACACTAGGTGAACGAACAAGTTGTGAGACGATAACACGTTCAGCACCATTAATAACGAAAGTTCCACTTTCGGTCATTATTGGCATATCGCCTAAATAAATTTCCTGTTCTTTTACTTCACCAGTCTCTTGGTTAAAAAGACGGGCTTGAACCTTTAAAGGTGCGGCATAGGTTGCATATCTTTCTTTACAACCTTTTATTGAGTATCTTGGCTCATCAAATGAGTATTCACCAAACTCTAAAGTTAAATTTCCAGTAAAGCTTTCAACTGGAAAGATATCTTCGAATACTTCATTGATACCTTCTGTCATAAACCAATCGTATGACTTTTTTTGAATTTCTAGCAGATTGCTTAATTCAATTGCATTTTTTGTTTTTGCATAACTTCTTCTTTCTCGATAATCACCGAATTTTTTTACTGTATAAGCCACTATTTCACCCCATAAACTAATATTTTCGCCGTATATTGCTACCCAAACAATACACGCCACCAATTTATAATTTTACCAAACTGGTATCAAATTGTCAATAACTTTGACAATCAATTATGTAAAATCCTTTACTGCGATTTATAATGTTAACCTTATATATTTCTTCTAACTTTTTAGCTAAGGTTTTAGCCCCCTGGTCTTTATGAATAACAAAGATTAAATGACCATTTAAAGTTAAGTGATCTTTAGCCCCAAACAATATCTTATATAATGTTTCTTTACCAACTCGAATAGGTGGATTAGTAATAATATAGTTATACTCACCCTTAACATTATCATAGATATTGCTCGCATAGATATTAACGTCAACATGATTTAATTTAGCATTTTTAGCACTTAACGAAAGCGCTCTTTTGTTAATGTCAACCATATCAACTTGCTTTTGGTGATGGGCAAGATAAATACCAATCGGTCCATAGCCACATCCAAAATCTAAAACATTACCATCAATATTATCTAAATTAAGTGATTCTAGTAATGTTCTCGTTCCATAATCAAGCCCCTTTTTTGAAAAAACATCATTGTCCGTAAAAAAGGAAAAAGGTTCATCATTAATCAAAACCTTAATCATTTTTTCGGCACTTTTAGATGTCGGCTCTATATCAAAATAATGTGCCATAAAGCCTCCTACTATCTATTCCATAAGACGCCGAAAGCCCATACCAGTAAAACTAGTATAGGCTATTCGCTTCATTACTCAATTATTTGCATTCAACTTCTGCGCCAGCTTCAACGAATTTAGCTTTTAATTCTTCAGCTTCAGCTGCAGCAACTTTTTCTTTAATGACACCACCGTTATCAGCAATAGCTTTAGCTTCTCCTAAACCTAATCCTGTAACTTCTTTAATTAACTTAATAACATTAATCTTGTTCGTACCAGCATTAACTAATACAAAGTCAACTTCGCTTGGTCCTTCGTCAGCACCAGCAGCAGCACCTTGTTGTGCTGGAACTTGGGCAGCTACTGCAGATGGATCTACACCAAACTCTTCTTTCATTAAATCTACTACTTCTTTAATTTCTAAAAGTGTCATTTCTTTTAAAGAATCAATAATTTCTTGGGCACTTAATTTTGCCATAATCTCTTCCTCCTTTATATTTTATTATTATTTTATTCTTGTTCTAAATCTTTAGCATGTAAGTCTAAGCAAATTGCAAAGTCTCTTACAATACCCATTAAGCCACCAGCAAACATTGTAAGTAATCCATCTCGTGATGGGATAGTTGCTAGTTTCTTTAAGGTTGCTAAATCTGTAATTTGTCCGTCAACGATACCAACTTTCATCTCTAAGTTTGGATGTGACTCAATGAATTTACTAACAGCCTTAATTGGTTCAACAACATCTTTACCGAAAGCAATAACTTTAGGTCCATTTAATTCATCTTTTAAATCGATATCCAATGTTTCTAAAGCTCGTTCTACTAAAGTGTTTTTATAAACCTTCAACTCAGAATCACTTTCTCTTAAGCTTCTTCTTAATTCCATTGTTTCACTAACAGTCAAGCCATGGTTTTCAAGAAAAATGAAAGCATGTGACTCTTGAACGTTCTTAGCGATTTCATCGATAACTTGTTGTTTTTGTTCAAGTATTTTTTGATTAGCCATATCACACCTCCTAACTAAATAATACCGTTAAAAAAAGTCTCTACTACACCGTAATAGAGACTTAAGAGTTTCTTTATCTTTAGCTCCTCGGTAGGATAATTAAGGTTTCCCCCCTACTGTCTACGGTACTTGCTTCACGCACTATATTATAACATACTAATTTTTATTTGTAAATATTAAAATTAAGCTTCATAAGTACTTGGATCAATTTTAATACCAGGACCCATTGTTGTTGAGATTGAAATGTTTTTAATATATTTACCTTTAACAACAGATGGTTTTGTTTTAATAATTAAAGAGATGAAAGCATTTAGGTTCTCAGCTAACTTCTCAGCATCAAATGATACTTTACCAATAGCTACAGCAACATTACCAAAGCTATCAGTACGATATTCAACACGGCCCTTTTTAACATCTTCAACTGCTCTTTTGGTATCCATTGTAACGGTTCCTGTTTTAGGGTTTGGCATTAAACCACGTGGACCTAAAACGCGTCCAATCTTACCTAGAGCAGGCATCATATCTGGTGTTGCAATCATCGTATCAAAATCAAACCAGTTTTCTTTTTCAATCTTTTCAATCATATCAACATCGCCAACATAATCAGCACCAGCTTCTTTAGCTTGACTAGCAGCTTCACCTTTAGCGATAACTAATACTCTTTTAGTTTTACCAATACCATTTGGTAAAACTGTAGCGCCACGTAATTGTTGATCAGCTTTTTTCGTATCAAGATTTAATCTTAAAACTAATTCAACGGATTCATCAAATTTAGCAACGCTTGTTTCTTTAACTAATGTCGTTGCCTCTAAAGCTGTATATAATTTACCTTTTTCAACTTTGGAAGCAGCTTCCGTATATTTTTTTCCTCTTTTCATATTTTCCTCCTTGTGTGGTATACGCGGATAATTTAATTCCTCCCACATGGGAATTTTTATTTATAATTAATTATTCTTCTACTTCAACGCCCATGTTGATAGCTGTACCTTCAACAATCTTCATTGCATCTTCAACTGTATAGCAGTTTAAATCTGGTAATTTAATCTCAGCTATTTCGCGAACTTGAGCCTTAGTTAATTTTCCTACTTTTTCGTTTTTACCCTTAGTAGAACCTTTCTTGATGTTACCAACTTTCTTAATTAAGAATGGTGTTGGTGGAGTCTTAATTACAAAGGTGAATGTTCTATCATCCATGATAGTTATTTCAACTGGTAATATATCTCCCATCTTATCTTTTGTTGCATCGTTATACTTTGTACAAAACTCTTGTAAATTGATTCCTGCTGGACCTAAAACTGTACCAACTGGTGGAGCTGGTGTAGCTTTACCGGCAGGGATTTGTAACTTAATTGTTTTAACTACTTGTGCCACGAAAAACACCTCCTATATCATTTTTTCGCCGTGGTTCAAATGACATCCGCAAATCTTTTATCTCCCACAAATCTATATTTAATGAAATATAGCGAATTAATAATAACATAAAATAATTTATTTGTAAATATCTTAATTCGTTTTCTCTATTTCACTAAATGCAACTTCAACAACGGTTTCTTGGCCGAACAAATCAAGAATAACTTCCAATTTTTGACCAGCCATATCAATTGTTTTAACTTTACCAAACATATTGGCAAAAGCACCGCTGATAACTTTGATGGTATCGCCCTCTTTTAGTTCATTAGCAACATCAAGACGGCTCATACCCATACTACTTAAAATATTGTCGACTTCTTTTGGTGTTAATGGAAAAGGTTTAGCTCCTTTACCACTTGATCCGATAAATCCTGTAACACCCGGCGTATTACGAACGACAAACCATGCTTCGTCAGTCATAATCATTTCTACTAGAATGTAACCAGGAAACATCTTTGTAACTTTTTCTTTTGCAACTCCATCTTTATATTCAATTTGTTTTTGTTCAGGAACGACAACTCTAAAAATGTAGTCTTCCATACCCATTGATGAAGCACGCATCTCTAATTTTTCTTTAACCTTATTCTCGTGTCCTGAATAAGTATTAACAACATACCATTCTTTTTCCATTAGCCAATCACCGTTCTAATAACACTTAAAATAGCATCAGATAATGAGAAGAAAGCCATAAAGATAACAACGAAGGAAATAGTAGCAACAGAATAAGTTGCCAAATCTTTCTTTCCTAGCCATCTAACTTTCTTTAGTTCTTTTTTGACACTAACAACAAATCTTGCTAATTTTTTCATTTTTTCCACCTACTTTTTTCGTCGCTTATTTTTTCAAAATAAAAACACGTCTCTGTGTCTAGATATAAAATAGCATATCTTATATCTAAAGTCAAGATTTATTCGTGTTTTTATTATTATTTTTCTAGCTCTTAAAAATATTTAATAACCGGGTTTTAGCTTCAACAACTAGCATCAATTGCTGATCTAAAAATTCTTCCTCCGTCATCGTATTTTCAACATAGTCAGGATATTGATTTTCAACGCCATCAATCATATCAATAATAGATAACAATAGACGAAGTTCCAAATTAATCTGATTTCTTTTTTCTTCAATCATCGTTTACTCCTTTGAGCTTCCTCTTCTTCGTGAGCAACTGGAAGTTCTACTGACAAATCGCTATAGAACATATTACAATACTCACGGAATCCAATATTAGCGCCAGCTAAACGATGTTTAATATATTTCTTATAGATTGTTTCGGCTTGCTTTTCACGTTGTTTTTCAATTGCAATCAGCTCTTTTTGTTCAGGGGCAATTTCTTCTAAAAATTCCGAAAAAGGTATTTTACCCAATGGTGACTTCTTTAGTTTTTCCATCATATATTTTTGATAATATTGGGTTCTTATAATTTGAAGATTAACCGGTAAATCAATTGGGTTTAAATTAGCTTCCTCAACTTCTAAAGTTTCAGCGTCATCATTTTGTGAAGTAGGAACGCTTAATGTTTCTTCATCATAAGTAGCAGTTGGTTCATCAATGGCGTCGGTATCTTCTCTTTCATCTAAAATTTGTTCCATTACATCAAGAGCAGTATCGTCTTTTGATTCCTTTTCTTCTGGAATTACATGGTCATCTCTATTATTATTAAAACGATTTAAGATAGAGAAAAACTCTGGGCGATGAGCTAATTGCGGATATTTTTCAGCAATCTGATGCATTTCTATTTCTATATCGCGAATTTCTTTTTCAACATCAGTTATTGGATAAACAAATGATTTTTCATCTTGAGCTTGATTCAATTTTCGCAATTTTTCATATTTTGAAACAGCTTCAAGATACAATTGCTCTAGTCGTTCAACTGCCTCAATTATTCCTTTAAAATTTTCTTTAGCCATCAATTCTCTAGTTTTAGCTAATAATTTACCATATTGTTCTTTTTGCTTTTGACTTACCTCTCTGGCACTAAGATAAATCGATGATTTATTTAATGGTAAAACATCAAATGTAATTAGTAATCTATCAACATACTCTATCTCTCTAGCTAATTGAATAGTTGCCTTAGCATATTTTTCAAGTTCACTATATTGTGAAACCAAATATTTTTCTTTTAAAACGTCTATGCAACGTAAGCATTTACGCATTTCGTCAATAGCGCCAACATAACCAGGAACGTCAAAAGAATAATAATCAACCGGATTGGTTAAGAAATCCTTAACGTGCTCCAAATGTGACATTTCAATTGATGGATGATCTGAAACATATGCGTCTTCTCTTTGATTATAATATCTATTACCCATATCATCAAAATAAATATTATTTTCAGCAGCAATTTCTGATAGTCGCCCTAATAATTTTCTTCCCATATCATACTTATTGACATAAGCACTTTTCTTTTCTTCGGCAGATGAATTAATGACTTCACCCATTTTATTTTTATCAGTTTCTTTTTTATGAGAAGCTTTAATTTCTTCTTTTTCCTCTTTACTCTTAAAAAGTCCACCTTTTTTGATAGCTTGACGCCATAAAGTTAATGTGTCAACAAAAAGTTTTTCTTCTTCTTTACTATTATGCCTATCTAATTCATACATAGCACCTCTAAATAGACGAATTAAGGCATCATCTTTAGCTATTGCATCTATTCTAGACATAGCGCTACTAAGAGCACCTTTCTTTCCTTCGAGTTCCGTAATTCTTTGCTTAAAATATTTAATAGCATCCTGGCACTCTTTTCTCTTCTTTTCAATTTCTTTAGGTGATAGTGTTTTATCCTCTCCTAAATTACTTAGATTATCATATTGTGAATTAATCTTTTCTCTATAGTCTTCAATATCAGCGGTGTATTCATCCATAACTAATGTTAAAAACTGTGCAATTGTCAATTTTTCTTCATCGTATCCCATATTTATTTCCTTTCCTTAAACCCAATAGTTTTTATCTTTATTTAAGTATAACACAATTGACATTTGAAACAATTAAAAAAAATAGGTTTTTGACATTAACTTGTCATAATTAACCTATTTTCCGTTTTTGAATATTATAGATAACCTTAAGTTTTAACTTCCGAGTGCCTAATTTAGATAATACATAAGCTAGTTTCATTTGTACTCCCGGTATAATAACTAATTTTTTCTTAAACATTTTCTTAACTGCATAATGCGCTACATATTCACTAGACATACTTGGTACTTTGAACTCAACTTTAGCCACCTTATTAAACTCAGTATCAACAGGCCCTGGGCATAAAGCACTAACATGGACATGGCTTTTAGTGCGCCTTAATTCTTCATATATAGCCGTGGTTAGATTCAAAACATAGACCTTAGTAGCATAATAGCTTGCCATTAAAGGGCCCGCTTGAAAAGCAGCTGAGGATGCGACATTTAAAATGTATCCCTTATCTTTTTTCTTGAAATCTTGTAAAAATAATTTTGTTAAGGTATGAACAGCTTTAATATTTAGATCAATCATATCCATTTCTTTTTCTAATTTTGTCTCGGTAAATGCGCCACACATACCAAAGCCAGCATTATTGACCAAGATATCAATATCTTCATCTTTTAGTTCTTCATATAATTTAACACAATTAAACGTACTTGATAAGTCACTTGCAATAATCTTAACATTAGTAGGTAATTCTTTCTTTAAACGCTCTAAACGTGTCTTTCTTCTTGCCACGATAATTAAATCATAGCCCATCGCACTTAACTCTCTTGCGATATCACAACCAATACCAGATGAAGCACCGGTAATTAATGCTTTCATATTATCACCCTATTTTCATTATATCCATTTATTTTTTTTAATGCAAGAAAATAACAAAAAATAATATATTTTTCATATATTATTTTTCATCATTATATTTACGAATTTCTTCTTTGACTTTACCTTTTATTCTTTGAATAGCATTATCAACTTGTTTAGGCTCTTTATCTAAAATAGCGGCAATCTCACGATAATTAAAATAAGATAGCATCAAATCAAAAACTTGATCTTCAAAATCCGTTAATTTCTTTTTGACTAAGTTAATAATATCTTCGGTTTCATTTTCATCGATGACAATATTTTCGGGATTGGTTGTTTCATCTTTTAAAAAGTAATCGAGCATTCCATCTTCTTCGGTATCAAAAGAGATAGATTCATTTAAGTTTTTATGTTTCAATCTTTTAGCGGAAACAATAACACTAATAAGTCTTCTTTCAATACATGTTTTAGCATAAGTATAAAAAGTAATATCTTTTTGTTCGTTAAAGTAGCCGATAGCGTGGTTAAGACCAATCATCCCCTCTTGGACTAAATCACTTTTCTCAAGGCCAAGATATGGGCAAGATTTCAAAAGACGGGTCGCTAAAGAAGTAATAAGTGGTTCATATTTTTTTATTATGATATTATTGGCTTCTTCGTTATTTTCATTAATATAGGAAATTAATTCATAATCATTCATATCTTCGTATGACATTTAACTTCTTCCTTTGATAGCTTCAAAAATAACGATACCGGTTGCGACCGATGCATTTAAACTATTAACGTGCCCTTTCATCGGAATACTTGCAATAAAATCACAATTTTCTTGAACCAAACGACTCATACCTTCGCCTTCATTACCACAGACAATCGCACATTTACCGCGGTAATCAATCTTCGTATAATCCGTACCATCCATATCTGTTCCTACAATCCAAAAGTCATCTTTCTTTAATTTCTTAATAACATTAACAATATTGCTAACTTCAACAATCTTCATTCTTTCTGCTGTTCCTACACTCGTTTTTAACACCGTCCCATTAACTGATACCGAACGATCTTTAGGAATGATGATACCATCTACCCCAGCAGCTTCACAAGTTCTAATAATGGCCCCTAAATTATGGGGATCAACAATATGATCTAAAATAACGAGTAACGGATTTTCATTTACTAAAACATCATCTAAAGAAGCATACTGATAATCAGGAATATCTAAAATAATTCCTTGATGTAAACCAGGTACTTTTTTATCTAATTCTACTTTAGGTAATTCTTTAATTGGAATATGCTTCCTATTAATTTTATCCAATAGTTCTTTTTCTTTAAAATTATACATAACGAAAACTTGATTTATTTTTTTATTATCATCTAACATTTCGTTAGCCACATTTTTGCCATAGACGTACACTTCATCACTCTCCTATGTTAAAAATATAATTCATAATTTCATCAAGACGTTGCCGTCGATTGTTTAAATATAAAAAGCCCATTAAAGCTTCAAAGCCTGTCGCATATTTATAAGTTATAATATCCGTACTTTTAGGGCGATGTTGCACTTTATGATTACGAGCTCGCATAACGATATTTACCTCTTCATCCGTTAGAACATTATCACTGATAAGTTTTTGCAAATATCCGGCTTGCCCTTTGGCACTTACATATTTCGTTGCTTCTTTTTGTAAGTCATTAACTTTAACAATCTTTTTACTAATTAAATATTCTCTAATATATACTTCGTAAATAGCATCCCCAAGATAAGCAAGGGTTAAAGAATTAATATCACTATTCATTTTCCCACCTATCGAATGTTATCCCTTTAATAATACCATCTTTAATATCATTAATCACAATGGCGTATACTTTGTCATAATCAACTAATCCACCTCGCATAAGGCATCCCCGTCTTTTACCGATGGCATCTAAAACGTCGACATAATTTTCTTCTGTAATATCATTAACACCGTAACGTTCTTTTAATTTTGAAGGATAATATCTATCTAAAGTTTTTAAGATGTATAAAACAACTTCATCAACTGGTAAGACTTCTTCTTTAATAGCTGTTAGCGAAGCTAAATTGTAGGCTACTTTTTCTTCATCTAATTTAGGCCATAAGATACCAGGTGAATCTAATAGCTCCAAATCATCACTAACCCGAATCCAATTTAATTGTTTTGTCACCCCAGGTTTATTCCCCACATTTGATACTTTCTTACCAGCTAAACGATTAATAAGGGTTGATTTGCCAACATTAGGGATTCCTACGACTAGAACCCGTATTTTATCACGATTAACGCCTTTACTTAAAAGGCGCGCAAAAGTATCTTTAACTAAGGCTTCCGTTTGCGTTATTAAAGGTTTTAAATTAGGCTTATCTTCTAAGTTTAACATTATCACTTTATAACCTTTATCCTCATAATATTTTTGCCATTTTTGCGTTTCTTTATAATCACACAAATCACTTTTAGTCATAACTATGATGCGTGGTTTATCTTTAATATATTCATCGATATCTTTTATTTTAGATGAGTATGGCATTCTAGCATCAATGACCTCGTATACGACATCAAAAAGATTTAAGTTTTCACTAATTAAACGTTTTGTTTTAGCCATATGCCCAGGATACCAATTGATACCGGTTTTTAGTAACTTTTTATTTTCATTCATTTTTATCACCAACTATCTTTACTTTCTTTTAGATATTTATTGTAAAATTCATCCATCGAAGATATATATTTTTGATCTTGAATTAACCTATATT
>CANPYM010000027.1 GCA_947588685.1 uncultured Bacilli bacterium
GATGATTTTCATCATCCTCTATAACTAGATTCATTTATCAAATTTATTGTCCACCAACACTATTTGACAAAGAACCTAAAAAAAGAAACACCAAAAGTGTTTCTAATTTTTCTTTTCAATAGTAAAAGTTACTTGATAAGAATCATCTAAATCAACTTCATCAGTATCGATTTTAAATCCTAAATCTTCAATTTGATCACTTAAATTTCTTATCATGTCAATAACTTGCCGCAAATCAACTTTTGGCTCTTTAACAGTTAAACTATCTGGTAAAAGAGGATCATATTGTTTATTATAGTCCGTTATAATGATTGGTTGATTTTCCATTTGAGAACTCATCAATTCTTCATCGCTTGGAGCAGCCGTTATTTCTGGTTCTACCAAAGGTTGTAGTGGTGAGACTGGTTCTTCTAATGGTGGCTGCGTTACAGGGTCAACTGGAGGCTGAAATAATGTATTGGTATTAGTATCCAATATTGGTGTCGCCGGCATATTATAACTTTGTTGATCATTTGTTGCCATTACAAATCCCTGTGGTTCAGACTCTTCAGGAATTTGGTAATTCTCTGTAAGTGGTGTCTCTTGAGGCTGAACAGGCTCTGGTTGTAAACCAAAAGAAACGTCTGGTGTTAATGACTGTCCTCCGGCTCCCATATCTTGCATTGGCATTGGTGCAATGGTACTTTGAGGTGCTAATATATCTGGCATTGGTTGAGGTGTTTCTACTCCTTGAGGCGCTAACATATCTGGCGCTGGTGCCATTGGATTAGAAACTGCCGTCACTGATTGCACTGGTGCCATTGGCGCTACATCATAACTACTTGGCATCGTTGCCATTAAGTCTGGTTTTGGCATATCAAATCCCGTTGATGGCGCTTCTGGTTGAACACTTTGAGGTGCTAGTATATCTGGCATTGGTTGAGGTGTTTCTACTCCTTGAGGTGCTAACATATTTGGTGCTGGCGTCATTGGTTGTACTGGTGCCATTGGAGCTACATCATAACTACTTGGCATCGTTGCCATTAAATCTGGTTTTGGCATATCAAATCCCGTTGATGGCGCTTCTGGTTGAACACTTTGAGGTGCTAGTATATCTGGCATTGGTTGGGGTGCCTCTACTCCTTGAGGCGCTAACATATCTGGTGCTGGCGTCATTGGTTGCACTGGTGCCATTGGATTAGGAGCTGGCGTCACTTGGGGTTGACTATTATTATCATTATTTAAATATTGAGCAAACGACATAGGTTTAACCTCCTCTTTTTCTTTTATTTCACTATCTATATTGTTTATATCATAATCTGGATCTAAGAACTTGGCAAATACAGAAGCATCAATAATACCAATATTTTCTGGTGTTTCTTGCTTTTGCCCATCAATTATTGAAGGATCTAAGAAATTATTTAAATCTTCTTGATTAATAACATCATTATCAGTTTCGTTATTTAAATCACCATTCATCAAATCAGGGAACAGCGTTGATGGAGTAGAAGTATCTAATGGCGTCATATCAGTGGATTCATTATTAGTAGCTACCGTAGCTAAATTATCAATATCCATTGTTGGCGCTATTAAAGGCTCTTGTTGATATTCTGGATCATCGGCAAAATATTCAGGGTCGAAAAATTTAGAGAACCTAGTTGAGTTTATAATAGGTTGGGTATTTGTGTCCACACTATTATTTACATCTAATCCTGAACTTAATAAAGGTTCCGATGTTTCTACAGTATCTGTAGAATTATTTTCAAACGATGGAACAGTTGTTTCTATTGGTGCTAAAGAATTATAATCATAAGAAGGCGTTTCTTGATATGAATCCATAGTTGGTATTTCTACAGGAATAAATTCATTAGATATTGGTTGCATAATCGGTTCAATTGGTGCTACAACAGGCGTTTCATAAGCATTTGGCATCGTTGGCATCAACTCTGGACTAGGCATATCGAAACTTGGAGTTGGCACTTCTGTTTGAATGCTTTGTTGTGATGTCACATTAACATTAGGTGTATTTAAAACTTGACTATCAATAGTATTTTCAGTTTGATAATTATTTGGTTGAATTAAACTATCTAAAGCCGGTTGCAAAGATTCTTGTGATAGTGATAAACCATTTGTTTCTGGTGATGATACGGAAGTATTCTCCACATAACTTGCTGGCTCTTTTTTACTAATAGGGATGATATCATCATCAAATAACCCTGATATATCAATAATTGAATCTTGACCAACATCATTTTCAACATTTAATAACGTATTAGCTACTTCTTCAAGTTGTTCTTCGTCTGTCATATTAGCTAACTCTTTATCAATTTCTTCATCTAAACGTCTAACTGTTAAACGTTCAGTAATGATACGATTTAGCATTTTCTTTTGAATAGTAGGGTTACTAAGCTTAAGTAATGATCTAGCATGACGTTCAGAAATTTTTCCTTCCATTAAGGCTTCTTGAACCTCATCGCATAAATTTAATAGCCTTTTTTTATTGGCAATCGTTGATTGACTTTTACCTAATTTTTGTGCTAATTGCTCTTGTGTCAAATAGCCCATATCAAGAATGCGATTATATGATAGAGCTTCTTCAATAGGTGTTAAATCACGACGTTGAACATTCTCAATTAAAGCAATTTCAACGCTATCATGATCATTCATATCAACAATTCGGGCAGGAATTGTTTCTAAATTCGCTAAAACACAGGCTTTATATCTTCTTTCGCCTGCTACAATCTCATATTTATCACCAATAGGTCTTACAATTATTGGTTCTAAAACACCATGTTCGCGAATTGAATCTGACAAACCAATAATCGCTTCCTCGTTAAATTGAATCCGGGGTTGAAAACGATTAGGAAGGATATCATTTAAATTTAATTCAACGATTTTATTTCTCGTATCGTTCATTTCCAACCTCACTTCTATTCTACCAATAATTATAATATATTTTGGGAAATAATACAATACGTTTTGGGAAATAATGCTTTAATAAAAAAATCCATTTTTATAATGGACTCTTTTTTATTTCACTATTCTTACGAGGATACTTAAAAGGGGTTGAAGATGTTTTTTTAAACTTTAAAATAGTTCTTTGACTTTCTTCAACCGGTAGCAAAAATGATATTTCGTTATCAAACTTAAAACCAAGTTTTTGGCAAGCATTATCATATAAAGTTATATCTTCTTGATGCCCTTTTAAAGGTATAAAATAACCATTTATTTTAACTAAAGAAGCAGCATACTCTAACAAAATATTCGTTCCAGCTACAGCTCTAGCTGTTACGACATCAAATATTTCCCGATTTTTAACGCCATACTCTTCAATCCGATAATGGATAGCATCAATTTCTTTTAAACCTAATTTATCAATAACAATTTTTAAAAATTCAACTCTTTTATTTAAAGAATCAATCAGTAATACTTTTAAATTGGGAAAAACAATCTTTAGGACAATACCAGGTAAGCCTGCTCCACTTCCCATATCACATAATGTTTCAACTTTAGTTAAATCAATCATTTTGACAATTGTTAAACTATCATAGAAATGTTTTAAATAGACATCTTCTTTTTGGGTTATGCCTGTTAAGTTCATAACTTCATTATATGTAATTAATAACTCATAATAACGTTCTAACTGATCTAATTTTTCAGGAGTTAATTTAATCCCTAAAGCTTCTACTTCTCTAATAAAATCACTTTGATTCATAGAAGTACTCCTTTTTTAAATAGACCATAATTAGAGAAATATCGGCAGGATTAACACCACTAATTCGTATTGCTTGACCTATTGAAGTTGGTCTTATCTGTTTTAGTTTTTGTTTAGCTTCACTAGCTAGATTATGAATCTTATCATAATCAATATCATCGGGTATTTTTTTGTTATCCAAATCAACCATCTTTTGCGCTTCTTTATTAGCTTTTTCAATATATCCAGCATATTTATCAGTAATAGTTATTTGCTCTTTAATATCATTTGGTACATCTATTTCGATGAAATGCATTAAATGATCAAAATTGATTTCTGGACGCTTTAAAAAATCATATAATGTAAGACCATCTTTTAGGGGTGTTGTAGGAATACTTTCCAAGTATTCATTAGTTTCTTTCGTTGGTGTAATCTTATTTTCTTTTAATAGCGTTTCTACTTCTTTAATTTTCTCACGACGGTGCTTAAACTTTTGATAACGTTCTTCATCGATAAGACCAACTTCATATCCATAATCAGTTAATCTTAAATCAGCATTATCATGACGAAGTAACAAGCGATATTCCGCTCTTGAAGTTAATAAACGATATGGGTCAATTATACCTTTCGTAACTAAATCATCAATTAAAACACCAATATAGGCTTCATTTCTTTTCAAAATTAATGGTTCTTTGCCTTCAAGTTTTAAACTAGCATTGATACCAGCCATTAAACCCTGACATGCAGCTTCTTCATAACCACTTGTTCCATTAATTTGACCTGCTGTATAGAGATTTTCAATAACTTTCGTCTCTAGACTTTGTTTTAATTGTTTAGCATCAATAGCGTCATATTCAATCGCATAAGCATATTTTAATATTTTAGCATGTTCTAATCCTGGTAAACTATGAACCATTTTTTCTTGAATATCTTTAGGCATACTCGTTGAAAAACCTTGAACATAGATATCATCATAATATAAACTTTCAGGTTCCAAAAATAACTGATGTTTTTCCTTATCTTTAAAACGAACCATCTTATCTTCAATTGAAGGACAATATCTTGGTCCAACACCTTTGATATCTGATAAGCCACCATACATACTTGATTTATTTAAATTATCTAAAATAATTTTTTTCGTTTCATCTGTCGTATAAATTAAATGGCATGGAACTTGTTCTTCAATTTTATATTGCGGTTCCATATCAAAACTAAAGGTATGATAAGTTTTATCGCCTTCTTCAACTTTTGTCTTAGAAAAATCAATCGAGCTTCTATCAATTCGTTGGGGCGTACCTGTTTTAAGACGAATAACATTAAAGCCATATTCTCTTAATTTATCACTTAAAAAATTACTTGGTTTTTCGCCATGAGGTCCTTGACGGGTTCTTGTATCACCGACTAAAATATCGGCTTTTAAATATGTCCCTGTCGTTAGAATAACAGCTTTTGAAGTAATCTTTTTTCCATCAGCTAAACAAACACCGCCAATCCGACCATTCTTGACAATTAAATCTTCAACCATAGCCTCTTTTATCTCTAAATTAGGCGTATTTTCTAGGGTCTTTAGCATCTCTTTAGGATATGTTATCTTATCAGCTTGCGCACGTAAAGCTTGAACTGCTGGCCCTTTAGCGCTATTAAGCATTTTTATTTGTAGTAAACTTTTATCAGCATTTTTACCCATTTCGCCACCTAAAGCATCAATTTCTCTTACGACAATACCCTTGGCACTGCCACCGATTGATGGATTACAAGGCATATCAGCAATATTTTTAATATTACCAGTTATTAATAAGGTCTTATGTCCTTTTCTAGCACTGGCTAGTGAGGCCTCACACCCGGCGTGACCACCACCAACAACAATAACTTCGTACATGACCTCACCTCCTAAAACTTTCTTTGATAGTATACTATTTTTTTAACAATTAAACAACAATATAATTAAAGAAAAAGTATACATTGTATACTTTTATACACGCGTTGGTTTTAAATATTCAAAAAAGGGAATGTTTCTTATTACCATATAAGTGATAGTTATAACTAAAAGACTATATAAGAGAATAGTTTGAACTTTTTTAGGAATTTTATCTTCAATAAACACATATATGGGTAAGCAAATAATTAAAAGAAATAGAAAAGGGTTCCATCTAAAAGCTTGATAGATATTTCCTTTAAATAAAGATAAAATCAATCTTGATATGCCACATCCTGGGCAATAAAAACCAGTTATTTTTAATATTGGGCAATCAATACTAATATTTTTTTCTGTTAAAATTGATAGCAAGAAATAACAGCATACTAAAAATAGTAAGAAACTTACTATTTTTTTTAATTTACTAATCACGAAGTGGACGACCTTGAGCATCGGTTTTAATGCTTCCGCAAAGAATCATAATACCTTCAATGAATCCCCAAAGTGAACCAATTCCACAAGTAACAAATGTTACAACAATTTGTATAACAGCTTTACTTGTGTATCCTAAATAGAAATTGTGAACTCCAAAGCCACCAAAAACAAGACCTAATATTCCAGCTAAAACTTTTGATTTTAAAGTTGGATCTTGATACATTGGTTGACCAGGATATTGTTGATAAGCTGGCTGACCAGGGTATGGTTGTTGTGGTGGGACTGGTGCTCCCTGAGGTGGAACTTGTCCTTGAGGTGGCACTGGTGCTCCTTGAGGAGGAACTGGTGCCCCTGGTGCTGGAGCAGCAGCTGCTTCTAAAGGTGCTCCACAATTTGTACAATTTGAAAAATTATCGTCCATTAATGAGCCACAATTTTTACACATTTTTGGCATATCTTACACTCTCCTTTATTTTACATATTAAATATAACATATTTTTTAGCTTTTTTGGAGTTTTTTTTACAAATATTACTAAATTTAGACATTTTTTTAACTTTTTGAAACAAAAAAGAGGATTTCTCCCCTATTTTCCTAAACAAAATTGGCTAAATAATTGATCAATTAGTTCTTCACTATAATTAGCACCAATAATTTCACCTAATAAGTTCCAAGCATCTTTAAGATCAATCTCAACCATATCGATTGGCATATTATTATTAACGCCTTCTTCAACATTATCTAAAGCTTTTGAAGCTTGTTTTAATAAAGCAATACTTCTAGCACTACTAAGATAAGTATAATCCTCTTGTTCAATTTGTTCTAGATTAAACATTTTCTTAATCGTCGTCTTTAAATCGTTAATTCCTTCATTGTTTAAGGCTGATAGCATAACAATATTGTCGTTATCAATAGCGTCAATATTAATTTTATTAGCTAAATCAATTTTATTGATAATAACAATACTATTATGCTTTTTAATTTTTTTAAGGATCTCTTCATCTTCATCCGTTAAAGATTCATTATTATTTAAAACAAATAAAATCAAATCAGCTTCATCAATGAGTGCTAAACTCTTTTTAACACCAATACTTTCAACTAAATCATCGGTCTTGCGAATACCGGCGGTATCAATAATATTTAAAATAATACCATCAATAGTTATACGCCCCTCAACAATATCCCTCGTTGTTCCCGCTACATCAGTAACAATAGCTTTATCTTCTTCTAAAAGACGATTTAAAATACTACTTTTACCAACATTAGGTCTTCCAATAATAACGGTTTTAATGCCTTCTTTAACAATCTTACCATTTTGAGATTTATCTAATATTTCTTTAATTTTTTGTTTAATCATTTTAAGTTTATCTTTAATCATTTCAATCGTCATTACTTCGATATCTTCATATTCAGGATAATCGATATTAACTTCGATATTAGCAAGAATTTCAACTAAACTTTGACGCAATTCTTTTATTAAATTAGATACTGACCCGCTCACTTGATTAATAGCTAAATCACGAGCTTTATCTGTTTTAGCGTTGATTAAATCCATTACGCCTTCAGCTTCAACAAGGTCAATTCGACCATTTAAGAAAGCTCTTTTAGTAAACTCACCAGGTTCGGCTAAACGACATCCATTCGTAAGTAATAGTTCTAATACTTTATTACTCGTAGCAATCCCACCATGAACATTTATTTCAACAACATCTTCTCGCGTAAAAGTCTTAGGTGCGCGCATAACGGATACTAAAACCTCATCAACAATTTTATCTTGATCAAGAATATGACCATAATTAATGGTATGACTACTTACTTTTGTTAAATCTTTACCTTTAAATAAATTATTAACAATTTTAATAGCGTCATTACCACTTACTCTGATAATCGAAATAGCACCGACACCTAAAGATGTAGCAATAGCTGCAATTGTATCTTCCATACCTCACCTACTTTTGATCTTGAAGAGCTGTTATGGCAATTACGCCAACAATATCATCAACGGAACATCCCCTTGATAAATCATTAATTGGACGCGCTATACCCTGAGTAATTGGACCATAAGCTTTAGCTTTAGCTAAACGTTCAACTAATTTATAACCAATATTGCCAGAATCTAAGTCAGGAAAAACTAAAACATTAGCTTTACCAGCAATATGACTATCAGGGGCTTTCATTCGAGCAATCTCTGGAACAATCGCCGCATCTAGTTGCAATTCACCATCTATTTGATATTGTGGATAAAGATTTTGCGCTATTTTTACTGCTTCGACCACTTTATCAACATCAGGATGACTAGCGCTACCTTTAGTTGAATGGGAAAGCATAGCAACCATTGGTTCTTGATCTGTTAAAAGATTAAAAGTTTGCGCACTCATACCCGCAATATAGGCAAGTTCTTCTTGACTAGGATTTTGAACTAAACCAGCATCGGCGAAGATAAAAACGCCATTATAACCATAAGTACAATCCGGTACACAAACCAAAAAGAAAGCCGATACAAGTTTAGTATCCGGTTTTGTTTTAATTATTTGAAGAGCTGGCCTTAATGTATTAGCTGTTGAATGGCAAGCACCACTTACAACGCCATCGGCATAACCACATTTAACAAGCATACATGCATAATACATATAATCAGTTATTAATAAGTTATGAGCTTCTTCAAGCGTCATACCTTTTTCTTTTCGTAACTCGTATAATGCTTCAGCTAATTTATCCGTTAAAGAATCTTCATTAGGATCAATAATATCAATATTGGTAAGATCTATTGATATTTTTGGTTTACCAATTAAAATAATTTTAGCCAAGCTTTCATCAGTAGCTTTACGCGCGGCTTTTAAAACACGTTCATCCATTGTCTCTGGTAAAACAATTCTTTTATTAGTACCTTTAACCCTATCTTTAATTGTTTCAATAAACTCCATTATATCTCTCCCTTTTTTTCTTTAAAAACCGCATCATATTCATCTTTCCAAACAAAACCTAGTTCATCAAAACGCTGATGCATAGCTTCTTTAATCTCACGATAAAATGGCATTAACTCTGGAAAATTAATGAACGCTTTATCAGCAAATGTCGCATATATTTCATGATTCATAATTTCAGCATCCACCGTAAGGGGATGAATCAAACCATCAATTTTATCACAAGCTTTAATAAACTTAGCTTCCCTACTTTCACCTAATTCATATTCTTCAAAATAATTAGCTATCAAGCGGTTATAGAGCTTTGAAAGATTAGCAATTGTTGCTGATTCTATCTCATCTTTTCTCTTTTTATTATCCGCTTTTGTAGCTTCTGCAATATCAATATCTTCTTCCATATTCATCTCACCAAAATCATGGTATAAAGCAAGCTCAATACATTTTTGATAATCAAGATTAAGATTTAATTTATGATAAAAATAATCGGCTATCAAAACTACTTTAAAAGTATGTTCTGATGTACTTTCCCAAAAAGCGGGATAATGACCATACCTTTTTGTTTTTTGTAAATCATTAATTTTATATAGAAAAGCTAAATCTTGCGATTTCATTACATCACCTTTAATCGTTTGGTTTGGTATCAAAAACATATTGTTTATCTTTTTCAGTCGTTAAATTAGATTTACGATATTTATCAACCATTTCTTTTATAATAGCATTTTTCTTATCTACACTAGAATATAAGTGTAAGAAAGAACTTAAAAATGCCTCTTGATCTTTTTTAGCTGGTAATTCTTTTAACATAACATCTTCAAAAATACCATATTCTTCTTCTGAAACATTTAAAAGTAAATAAGATAGTAAGTATCCTGCAAAGTTCATCTTCATATGAAGAGGCGTAAAATGAGCCTTACCTTTATTATCAAGATTTTTAAAGCTTAAAAGAACATCAATATTAGACATTAATAATTTTCCTATCCAAGGATTAATCCTACTAATTTCAGCAACATCTTCTTTACTAAGATGACTATTAGCAATCATAAAAAGAAGTGAATTAATTGTTTCATCAACAGCACGATTTTCCATTAAAGCACGAGAAAGATTGGTGTTTTGATCTAACTTAGAAAAATCAGTTGATAAAACAATAATTATGTCTTTAAATGTTTCCATATAGCTATTGTTAAAATGTTCTTTCCATTCCGAAAAAGGTATTTTCGCATAACAAAGGATTTGCTTAAATAATGGGGCATCAAAGTCAAAATGTTCCATTCTTGTATCATATATTTGATGATAATACTCAGTTACATTTTGATATACATCTTTTGATGGTAACCCTTTATCATCAATAAAATTATAATATTCCCTTTCAAAATAATCACGTAAAACAGCATTATCATGATTAGCTAAAGCAAGCGCTAAAACAACAGAACGCATACTAGGCGTATATTGGGTATGATCAAAAGTAATTTCTAAAACCCCACGATATTTTTCTAATTTACCTGGTAAAAGATTAAAAAGTTTAAAATTAAGAAATGTCTCCGGTAAATACTTTTTACTTAAATAATTCATATAAAACCTCCTGTACATATAAGATATTATAACACAAAATAACAATATTTAATTAATATTATTTTTTATTAATTAGAATAAACATATTTCTTACTTTTTTCAAATTGTAATGATGATATATATGTATCAAAAAAAGCATTACGATTTGAAACTGTTATATCATCAAATTTTTTAAAAAATAAATCTTTTGGCTCTTTAGTCGCTATTTCTAACAAACTAGGAAAGGTATAATATTTACTAATATCTTGTTCTAATAATAGATATTCTAATAAATAACTAGCAAATTCAACAACGAGATTACGAAGACGCGTCGATGTTACTCGTTTTTCTTTAGGACCTAATGAACGAAGAAGTAAAAAATTATTTTCTAATAACAGTCCTATTTCAAAATTAATATTTTTAAGATTCATTATATCCTTTTTAGTTAATTTACCGTCTAAAATCATCATTATTAAATATTTCATACTACTATTAATAACTCCAGCGTTTGGAGCTTCTGATCGATATGGCATTAAGCTTTTTTTTAAAGAATCACTAAAATCAGTCGATAAAGTATGAATCATATTAATAAAGTAAACTAAATACCCATCACCAAAAAAGGGATAATCTTCTATAAATCTTTTTTTTATATAACTTAAAATTTTTAAAAGTAATGGATTATTTATATCAAAATTTTCTTTTCGGGAACCTTGTAATCTTTCATTTTCAATCGTGAAATAATCATTATGAAATATCTCTGCATAGGTAACAAAATATTTTTCTATCACTTTATCATCCTTTAAAGCATAGGCAAGCGCTAATATAACTTCATTCATAGTAATAGAATAGTTTGTATGACTACACGCAATCGTTAATACTTTTTGATATGATACTAAATCAGATGGTAACTTTTTAGTCTTTTGAAATGTCCTAACAATATTAGGCAAGTTTTGTCTACTTAAATAGTTCATAACCATTTCTCCTTATATATTTTTATCATTTTTTAAATTCAAATTATTGCATAAAATAAAATTAAGTACCTTCGTACATATCTGCATATTTTATTATTAATTATAAAAAATTGCAAGAAAAAAGAGACTAACTTTTAATTAGTCTCCTATATATTTAATAACAACACAACGATTTGGTTCTTCCCCTACACTTTCTGTTGTAACATTACTAAAGTTACTTAAAAGTGAATGAACAATTCGTCTTTGATATGAGTTCATTGGATCTAACTTAGTATCAGTTTTAGTCTTTTGAACTTCTCTAACAATATTTTTAATTTGATATTCAAAGTTTTTAACTCTTTTAGCGCGATAATTTGAAGCATCAAGATTAACTTTAATATCTAATCCGGTTTGATTAGTTAAAGCTTGTCTTAATAGAAATTGTAAGGCATTTAAGTTTTTACCTTCCTTACCAATTAAAACAGGATTATTGTTAGATACCATGGTTACACTAAAGATATTTTCATCTTCTCTTACTTCAAGATTGATTTCAACATTCATCTTTGTCAAAACTTCTTTTAAATATTCCTTTATAAAAGCCGTAATATCTTCTTTTTTGACAACTTCAATCCAAAACTTATCCTCTTCTTCATGGTTAACAACAAATAAATCACAAGCATACGTATCAAGTTCTTCAATACAACTAGTCAAACAATCCTCTTCATCTTTTCCTTCATATTTATATACTTTAATCATCTTACTTACTCCTTTTAACGATTAAATTTTGAATAATGGTAAATGTACTATTAGTAATCCAGTAAATAATGATAGCCGTTGACATCGTAAATGACATAACAACAATCATTACATTCATAAATATCATCATATATTTCATTTGTTTAGCTTGTTCAGCATTCATACTAGCGCCACTATTTAATTTAAATGAAAAATACGTTGATAAGAAAACAAGAACTGGTAATACTAGATATATAAAGTGTCCTGCTTCCATCGCTTTTAAAGGCGCTGTCGACATTGATAAACTTAAGAATGTATCTTCAAATAAAACTGGTAATCTATATAATGATTCATAGAATGCAAAGAATAATGGTATTTGAATAATACCGAAGATACAACCAGATAATGGGTTGATGTTATACTTTTTATAAATTTGCATCATCTCAGTACTCTTTTGCATCATAGCTTGTTCATCTTTGCGATTAGCGTATTTCTTTTCAAGTTTTTGTAATTCCGGATTAGCCTTCTTTAAGTTTTCTGATTGTTTAGCTGTCTTTAAAGTTAATGGATACATAATACCACGAATTAATAGTGTTGTAACAATAATAGCTAAACCATAATTTTTAACTAACTGCCCTATTTTGATAATAATCCAAGTTAAAGGTTTAACAAAAATAGTATTCCATAGTCCCTCATAACCACCAGTTGTAACGGTAAACTTATCACATGAAACTAATTTATCAACATCTACGAGACTATCAATTTTCTTTTGATATTCTTTTTTACTAATATCGCCATCTTCTAGTTGTTTTTCATACTTAGCTTCTAAATCTTTTCTCGTTTGATGATATAACTCTAAATTATCTTCATCAGTTGGTGCACACATAATATTTGATGGTAAAACTTGACCAGTTTCTTTATTTTGAACGGGTTTACCATCCGCACCAGTTAGGTTTTTCGTACAACCTGTTAAGAGAAATAGCATTACTAATAGGATAACAATTTTTCCCCTATTATTTTTCTTCATTATATTCCTCCTTATATATATTTAAGGAATCAAAAGCTTTAAAAAGATTATCTTCCATCTCTTTAAAAGTACGCATTAAGACACCTCTGCCTACTATTATAATACAATTGAAGTTATTTTGATAGTCTTTTTTATCAATGATAGATCTAAGCTGGCGCTTAATTCGATTACGTGTAACCGCATTTCCAACTTTTTTACCGACGGATAAACCAAACTTATAATCTTCTTGATCTACCCTTTCTATATATATAATGTAATCCTTATATTTATATGGCACATTATCTTTAATAATGCGATTAAAGGTAAAAGATTCTTTGACAATATTTTTTTTCTTCATAAAAATCATTCCTTATACAAAAAAGCCACTGACGATTCAGTGGTAAATTAATGAGATAAAACTTTGCGTCCTTTTTTTCTTCTATTTTTAATAACATCAGTTTTCATACGTGCCATAAATCCCATTTTTTTACTTTTTCTATGATTATTAGGTTGATAAGTTCTTTTCATTTTAACACCTCCAATATATTCGTTTCCTGCTTGCTTTATGATTATATATGTTTTTTTACCTTTTGTCAAACCTTTTTTAAGAAAAGACGAATTAAAAGTGTCAATTATAAAAAAACATAGTTATGCACTTTCTTTTTAACTATAAAAGCTTATTTTATAATACTCTTAAAAGTTATAAACATTAAATGTGCATAATTTAAACACATCAGTTTTTAAGTGTGAATTACATATTAACATTTTTGTGCATAACTAAAAAATATGTTATATAATAAAACCTAACTAATGTGCATAAATTGTTAATAACTTTTTTTATAATAATTTGTCCACTTTTGCTTTAATTTTGAAGCTAAATAGTGTAGAATATAGGTAGATTAAACGTGGAAAAGTAGGTGAGGTATGGACTTAGAAAGTATTTGGAACTCCTTTTTAGAAAAAATAAAAGGACAAATGAATGATATCTCATATGAAACTTGGTTTAAAGAAGCTAAATTGATATCTTTAGATAATAATTTAGCTAAAATATCCGTTCCAACCATTGTACATAAAAAACAACTTGCTGATCACTACATTGATTTAATTGAAGAAAACTTCACAGAACTAACGGGAACCAATTTTAAATTCGAGTTTTGTACAGAAGATGAATTAACATCAAATATCGTCATTGATACGAATGAAATAGGAGTTAGTGAAAAATTTAAATCTGGTTTAAATCCTGACTATAACTTTGATACTTTTATTGTTGGTAATAGTAATAAGTTTGCTGCTGTTAGTGCTTTAGCTGTTGCTGAACAACCAGGTAATATGTATAATCCATTCTTTATTTATGGATCAAGTGGACTAGGTAAAACACATTTGATGCACGCTATTGGTAATTATATTGTTCAAAACAGTAATAAACGTGTGTTATATATTCCATGTGATAAGTTTGTCGATGAGTTCGTCGAAATGTGCAGAAAAAATAATAATGGTGATAACAAAGAAGCCGTAAGGGAGTTTAAAGATAAATACCGTGATGTCGACGTTTTAATCATTGATGATATTCAAAATATTGTCACATCCGTATTTGCTCAACAAGAGTTTTTTAACACCTTTAATGAACTATATAATAATAGGAAACAGATAATCATCTCATCTGATCGTTCTCCCGAAGATATTAAAAAGTTAGAAGAGCGTTTAAAAACCCGTTTTAAAGGGGGCCTTCAAGTTGATATTTTACCACCAGAGTTTGAACTAAGGATGAATATCTTAAATAAAAAACTAGAACAACAGGGGATTAGTAATGATTTTCCTGAAGACGTTAAAGAATATATTGCTAGTAACTGTGCAGGTGACATTAGAACACTAGAAGGGGCTATTGTTAGAGTATATGCTTATTCCGCTTGTATGGGTGGAGAAGACATAACCCTAGATTTAGCTGTTGAAGCTTTGCAAGATCACTTTAGTGTCAGAGTGGTTGCTAAAAACAAAATTGATCAAGTTATTCAATTAGTAAGTGACAATTATAAAATTAGTCCCGAAGACTTAAAAAGTAAGAAAAAAACAAGTGAGATTGCCATTCCAAGAATGATTGCGATGTATATATGTAGAGTTTATCTAGAAGAAAACTTAACTAAAATAGGGATTGAGTTTGGTGGTAAGAACCATACGACCGTTATGCACGCTGTTAATAAAATTAAAAATGAAATCTTAAAAGATGAAGCTTTAAATAATGAGATTCAAAAAATAATTAATCGAATAAAATAGGGGATGTTAATAACTTTAAAATAATGCACACTTTATGCACATACATTTTGCTATTATTTTTAAACAAAAAAGTAAAGTTATCAACACAATACACATTAATAATAAAGATAATATATAAATAATAATAAATGGAGGAATTATGAAAATAAAGATTCAACAAAAAATATTAATGGAACATTTAAATTATGTTATTAAAGGAATATCAAGTAAAAACCTTATACCTATTTTAAACTGTATTAAGTTTGATCTTAAAAAAGAAGGATTATATTTATTAAGTACAGATAATGAAATAGCTATTAAAACATTTATCGATGCTAGTGATATCGACAGTATTGATGAATTAGGTGAAATTGTTGTTGCTGGTAAATATATATATGATATTGTAAGAAAATTAGGTAATGAAGTAATTAATATAGAAGAAGTTATTGATGCTCAAATACTAATTACGACACCAACATCATCATTTAAATTAAATTGTAATAATGTTAGTGAATTTCCTAATCTTGATTTAGAGTTTAGTCAAAAACCTGTTATTTTAAATCAAGGATTATTTAAAAAGACGATTAATCAAACGATTTTTGCTACTTCAACCCAAGAATCACGACCTGTTTTAACGGGTATTAATTTAAAAATAAGAGATAAAAAGTTAATTTTTACTGCTACTGATTCATATCGTTTAGCTTCAAAAGAACTTGCGATGGATAAATTAGATATTGAAGACACGGATATTATTATTCCGGCTCGTAATTTAATGGAAGTTATTAAATTATTAACAAATGATGATGAGTCTTTAGAACTACATATATTTGCTAATAAAGTTGTCTTTAAGTTTAATACCATAACGTTAATGACAAGATTAATTAATGGTACTTATCCTGATACTTCTAAATTAATTCCTGAAGAGTTCACACTAACTGTTAAAGTAAACTTAGATAAGTTTTATACGGCCATTGACCGCGCTTCACTTCTTACTAATGAAGAAGAAAAGAATATTATCAAATTAGAGACAAAAGATAATTTCTTAATTCTTTCATCAAATATTCCTGAAATTGGTAATGTTGAAGAGAAAGTTGAACTATTAGATAAAGTTAAAAATAATATTAAAATTGCTTTTTCAGCTAAATATATGATGGATGCTATAAGAGTTTTTGATAGTGAAAATATTGATTTAAAGTTTAATGGTGAGATTAAACCAATTATTATTAATGATGCGGATGAAAGTAATTTAATTCAATTAATTTTACCAATAAGAACATATTAATTTATGTTCTTTTTTTAATAATTGTCGATTTTTGTAGAATAATGACATATTTTGATAATTTTTGACAATAAAAAGGTGTATAAGAGACGTGTTCTTCGGAACTAGAAGGGGGATTATTATGATCGATGATTATGAGATTAATATCGATACGATTGCGATTGTTCCAGAAGGCGATAATATATCTAGAGTATATGAAAAGGAGGAAGAATATCTAGTTTCTAAAAGTAGTAAGAAAATAATAGATAAGAATTGTAAATCTTATGGTAGTTCTTATGAAGGAAGATGTGAGGGGACGAAATACTTAACGGGTATTAAATCAAAATGTCCGATTATTATTGAAGAGAGTAGGGACTTAATCTTTTTTCCGACCGCATCCATTCGCAATCAAAATAATTGTTGGCTAGCTTTGAATAACATTAAAAGTTATCATAAAAACCAATTAGGGTGTGATGTAACATTCATAAATGATCAAAAAATAACATTTGATATATCCTTATATTCTTTAGATAATCAATATTATCGTGCGACAATGCTAAAATCCAAATTAAATGATAAGAAAAAGGCTAAAAATTAGCTTTTTTCTTTTTTTAAGGCTTATTTTATGATATAATATTATGTGTGTATAGGAGTATTAGATTTTACTAATTATTAAAAATAGACAATTTTAAGTCAAAAAAATGAGGTATAAGATGATTTTAAAAAAAATAGAGCTCATTAATTTTAGAAATTATAAACATTTACGAACCCGTTTTTACAAGGGCATAAATATTATCTATGGCGATAACGCTCAAGGTAAGACTAATCTCTTAGAAAGCATATATGTTTTAGGTATTACTAAATCACATCGTTCTTTCATCGATAATAGTTTAATTAGAAATAATGAAAAAAGAGCTATTATAAATGGAAGTATCAATAAAGGTAGTTTAGATATTGATCTAAGCGTAACGATTGAAAATAATAATAAAATATTAAAGATAGATAACAGTTACATCAAGAAAGTTAGCGATTATATCTCTAATATGAATATTATTATTTTTTATCCTGATGATTTAGATTTACTAAAAGGATCTCCACAAGGGCGAAGAAAGTATTTCAATCTTGAATTATCACAATTATATAGTAATTATTTTATTATTTTAAATGATTATAATAAGCTTCTTAAAATGCGTAATGAGTATTTAAAAAAAGCTAATATTAATCAAAATATAGATATGAATTACTTTGAAATACTTACTAATTATTTAATAGATAAAGCAATTATTCTAATGAAAATGCGCTTTAAATATATTGAAAAAGTTAATGCTTATTGTGAGAAAATATATCAGGATATTATGGGTCTAGATGGCTTTAATCTTCGATATGTACCAAGTTTAAATATTGATTTAAAAGATGATGATAAAGCTAAAAATTATTTACGAAAGTTTTATCAAGATCATTTAAATTATGATATTAAGATGTGTTCAACAAACTTTGGTCCCCATAAAGATGATTTTGAGTTTTTACTTGGTGAGAGTAATTTAAAAGCTTATGGATCTCAAGGTCAACAACGCTTAGCAATATTATGTCTTAAACTATCAGAAATTGAAATATTTAAAAAGTATAAAGAAAGTACACCTATCTTACTTTTAGATGATGTTTTTAGTGAATTATCAGATGATAAAAAAAATAACTTACTAAAATATATAAGTAAAAATATTCAGACCATTATTACTACGACAGATCTTAATAATTTAGATGAAAAATTAATTAAAAAAGCTAAATTATTTCAGGTTCTTGATGGTAAGTTAATTAAAATCAAAGAGGTGAAAGAAAATGAATGAACATTATGATGCTTCGGATATTCAAGTATTAGAGGGATTAGAGGCTGTAAGAAAAAGACCAGGTATGTATATTGGTACAACGGATGTTAAGGGCTTACACCATTTAGTATGGGAAATTGTTGATAACGCTATTGATGAGTCTTTAGCCGGCTTTTGTAACAATATTGAAATTATTATTAATAAGGATAATTCTATTACCGTTCGTGATGACGGAAGAGGTATTCCAGTTGATATTCATCCTAAGACAAAAATATCAACTGTTGAAACTGTTTATACCGTCTTACACGCTGGTGGTAAATTCGGTGGTGGCGGATACAAAGTATCTGGTGGCTTACATGGTGTAGGTGCATCAGTTGTTAATGCCTTATCGAAATGGGTTGAAGTCCGTGTCTATAAAAATGGTAAAATTTATTATGTTCGTTTTGAAGATGGTGGACATACTAAAGAACCTTTAAAGGTCATCGGTGAGTGTGAAGAAAATCGAACCGGAACCGTTGTTACTTTTAAACCAGATCCTGATATTTTTGATACTGATATTTATGATTATAATACCTTAAAAGTTAGAACAAGAGAACTAGCTTTCTTAAATCGTGGCTTAAAAATTACTTTAAGAGATGACCGTGATGATGAAGATACAACCGGTGAGACTTTTATGTACGAAGGTGGTATCTCAGAATACGTTCGCTTTATCAATCAAGGAAAGACACCAGTTCATGAGAGTATTATTCATCTTGAAGGTATGGAAGATGATGTTATGTTTGAAGTAGCTATGCAATATAATACTGGCTACAATGAAAATATCTATTCTTTCGTTAATAATATTAATACGCACGATGGTGGTACGCACGAAGAGGGTGTTAAAAGAGCTTTAACGAGAGTTATTAATAACTATGCTAGAAAATCTGGTATTTTAAAAGAAAAAGATGAATCTTTAACGGGTGATGATGTTAAAGAAGGTCTTACAATGATTATTTCTTGTAAGCATCCAAATCCCCAATTTGAAGGTCAAACAAAAGGCCGTTTAGGTAACTCAGAAGTACGTAAATTAGCTGATAATGTCTTTAGTGAAGGCTTTGAAAAATTCTTACTAGAAAACCCTGAAGATGCTAGAGCTATTATTGAAAAATCTATTTTGGCATGTCGGGCTCGTAATGCTGCTCGTAAGGCCAGAGAAATTACGCGTAAAAGTGATTTGGCTGTTACGAACTTCTTTGGTAAATTGTCTGATTGTAAGAGTAAAGATCCAAAAGTATCAGAAATCTTTATTGTCGAGGGAGATTCAGCCGGAGGTAGTGCGAAAAAGGGTCGTGATTCAATGACGCAAGCTATTTTACCTTTGCGTGGTAAAATCTTAAATGTTGAAAAGAATCGTCTTGATCGGGCTTTAGGTAATGAAGAAATTAGAACGATTATTACAGCCTTTGGTACTGGTATTGGTGAAGAGTTTAATCTTGATAAATTAAGATATGACAAAATTATCATCATGACCGATGCCGATGTCGATGGATCCCACATTAGAGTTCTTCTTTTAACCTTATTTTATCGCTTTTTTAGACCGATTGTGGAGAAGGGGCATGTCTATGCTGCCCAACCACCATTATTCCGTATTATGCACGGAAAAACGCGAAAATATGTCCTAGATGAAAAAGAAAAGGATGACTATTTAGCAACTTTACCAGAAAACGTTCGAGCTCGTGCTGAAATTGCCCGAATGAAAGGTTTAGGTGAGATGGACGCTGAAGAGTTAAATGAGACAACTATGGATATTAACAAACGTGTTTTAAGAAGAATAACAGTTGATGATTGTGTCGCTGCTGATGCTATATTTGAAAAACTTATGGGTGATGAGGTTGAACCACGCCGTAAGTTTATTGAAGAAAATGCTATTAAGGTTAAAAACCTAGATATTTAGGAGGTGAGTTAAGTGGAAGAAAATAATATTGAAGAACAAAATCAAGAAACAATTCAAAATACTAGTGATAATAATGATTTTCAAGATACTTTTCACGAACGTGATTCTTTAGCTGAAAATAATATTGTTGATGAAGTAAAAGATTCTTTCCTTGACTATTCAATGAGTGTTATTACATCTCGTGCCATTCCAGACTTAAGAGATGGTTTAAAGCCTGTTCATCGTCGTATTTTATGGTCAATGTACGAAGAGGGTAATACTCCTGATAAACCTCATAAAAAATCAGCTACAACGGTTGGTTATGTTATGGGTCATTATCATCCTCATGGTGATTCTAGTATCTATGAAGCAATGGTAAGATTGGCTCAAGATTTTAGTCAACGTTATATGTTAGTTGATGGTCACGGAAATTTTGGTAATATCGAAGGAGATGGCGCTGCTGCTTATCGTTACACGGAAGCTAGGTTATCTAAAATATCCCTTGAATTATTAAGAGATATCAATAAAGATACAGTCGATATGGATGATAACTTTGATGTTACAAGTAAAGAACCTAAGGTTTTACCTAGCCGTTTTCCAAACGTTTTAGTTAATGGATCAATGGGTATTGCTGTTGGTATGGCCACTAATATACCACCTCATAATTTAGGTGAAGTTATTGATGGCTGTGTTGCTTATATTGATAATCCCGATATTGATACCGATGGATTAATGCAATATATTAAAGGTCCTGATTTTCCAACTGGTGGTGTCATCCTAGGTAATTCAGGTATAAGAAGGGCCTATGAAACCGGCCGCGGTAGTATTACGATAAGAAGCCGGGCAACCATTGAAGAACATGCTAATCATACACAAATTGTTATTAGTGAAGTTCCATATGGCGTTAA
>CANPYM010000028.1 GCA_947588685.1 uncultured Bacilli bacterium
TGTATCAAACTTATGTCTTTTTATAAAATAAAACAGTGTCAGTGATTTTCTCACCAACACTATTTATAATACAACCTAAAGAAAGATGCTTAAGGCATCTTTTTTATTGAAAAAGAAAAATTATTGTGTTATTATAGTGAGCTATGTGGGGTGGAGATATGCGCATTAATAAGTTAACATTATTAGATGATGAAATGTTGACCAAGTTAGGTTGGACGGAAAATCCCGATTTAGCTTCCATAATAGCATCGGATTTAGCTCGTCTTCAAGGAGTCTCTTCTTCTTCAAATGGTCTTTGTAACTATTGGATTAATAAATTAGGCAACACCGGAAAAAGAAAGACTGTTGGCTACATTAATTTCACAGGAGAACAAGGGTGGACAACCTCTATTACTAGTCGTATGGGTGTTCGTTTTGTGGCTTCATTTGATGATATTGATGACTTTGATCCCGAACATCTTGATGATTTGACCCTTGATTATCCTATTAAAGCTATTACAAAAAATGTTAGTGAAGTTATTACCCAATTATTTTTAGAAAAAAGTAAGTTACTTATTAAAACGGGTCGTAAGTATTTAATTGACAATCATGAGTTTGAAGAGTATGAAGCGATGGGAATTAGATTTATCAATTATTGTGAAGCTGCTAAAGATGACATTATAACTATGGATGGTACTAAAATATCTAAAAATGATCATGTTTATTTAGAAGTTGTACCGGTCCCACTATCTTACGATTTTAATGCCCGACTTGTTTATTGTTCCATTGTTCCTTATTTTAGTGAATGGAATTCGCATTTTGGACCTTTAAGTAGTAGTGATTTGTTAAAAAAATTAAATAATCAATTTCTAAAGAGTGCTTCAGATGAATTAGAACATCAAGAAAGAGTACTTGCTTATCCAACGAAGGCTATTACCAATAATCGTTACAATTTTAAATATGAACCTCTAAGTGAAGAAGATATTATTGAGATATGTATCAAAAGTGATATTCCTGTTTTTGTTCATGGTAAGACTGGTTGTGGTAAGACTGAACGTATTTTAGCTTTAGATCCTGATTTAGAGCTAGTTGATTTTGGATGTACTTCAAGTGATGGTTTTACTGGTATCATAGCGAAAGACTTTAAAACACAAAAATTATGTTTATATGAACCCCATTGGTATAAAAGTTTATGTGATAAAAGCCTTGAAAAACCTGATTTTATCCATATCCTATTTTTAGAAGAACTTACTAATGCTTCTAAGGATACACAAAAAGTAGCCTTTGAAGTAACCCTTAATAAGACTTTAACAAATGGTGGTTTTCATCTTGTCTTACCAGATAATTGCGTTGTTGTTGCAGCTGGAAATGAAGCTAGTGAATCTCGTTCAGCAACGGCTTTAAGTGAACCTTTATTTGGTCGTTATGCGCATGTTTATATTGAAACGAACGCGGAAAATTGGTTAAATTGGGCCTCTAAAAATCATAATGAAAAAAGGCATTTACAATATAATCCCGTTGATAAAACAAGACCTATTCATCCAGCTATAGTTGATTTTATTAGGATTAATGGCGATCAAGTTTTAAGAACAAATTATGATGGTCAAGTTCCCAATGCTGATCCTCGTAAATGGGCTTTAGCGTCACGAGCTTTGTATGAATGTGGCAATCCTAATGTTTTGCGTGCCTTTATTGGCCCAAGTCTTACGGCTAGTTTTATTGCTTTTACACAATTAGAATTATTAACGGTTGAAGATGTTCTTAAAGATCGAGTTAAGCCATCAGATGTTCCAACAGAAATATCAATTCGTTGGAATTCTGTCTTCTCATTGTTAAATGTTTCCTTTGATGATGTCGATAAAGTACGGACTTTTATTAAAGAACTTGGTTCAGAATATTTGGCTGTTTTTGATTATTATTGGTCTAAGGGTGATAATGAACGTATTTTAAAACTATATAATGATAATAATACTTCAGAACAAGTAGCAGTTAAGAAATTAGGTACATTATGATTAATAATTTAATTAGAAGAGTATTATTTCGTTATCCACGTTTTGGCAATATCATAGCCAATTTAAAATATGTCGCTGTTGATGATAACTGGCCAGCGACGGCTGCAACTAATGGTAAAACGTTATATTATAGGCAAGATTTGTTTACTGATTTTTCTAATCTTGAACAAGAGTTTATTATCTCTCACGAAATAATGCATGTTGTTTTTGCTCATCTTAATCGCTCTGTTAATATGCATCATGATTTAGTTAATTTTGTTGCGGACGCAATTATTAATCAACTTCTTCTTCGTGATGGTTTACCAATTTATGAGGGCTTTATCAATAACCCTGATGAAATAGTAAGAAGCCTTCTTGAAGCTGCTGGCATACCAATCCCTGAAGAATTGATGATTGATGTTGATGTTTTAAATAGTTCGATGGAAGAATTGTATCGTCGCTATTTTCCCTACTTAGACCTTATCGCTGGTTGGATGGGTGAAAATACGTATCATTTACCAATTATACCATCGGATGTACCTCTTACCGAAGAAGAGCGACAAGCCTTATATGATGCTGATTATAAAGAACTTATGGAAGAAAATGATATCATGCGTGAACCATTTTTAACTGATTATCATCAACAATTAGCCGGCAAAGCCGGTATCTCGCCAAAGATGGAATTTCCGGGGGTTAAATTAGGGAAAAGACCATCTTTCATTCGCTGGCAAGATGTTTTAGCGCAAAAACTTATCACTAAAGGTGATGATAATGTTAAGTTTTATGATATAGAGCCTGATGGTGTTTTAACTAAAGTATATGATAATTCAGAACGGAATACGAATACGGAAGTAGTTATTGATACAAGTGGCTCAATGTCAATGTCTTTAATAAAAATGGTTTTAAGAGAATGTAAACATATTTTAGGACAGGGGTCTTTAAGAATTGCTTTTTGTGATGATGAAATTCATGCATGGCATGATATTGATTCCGAAGATGATATTGATGAGCTTAGAATATGTGGCCGGGGAGGAACTAATTTCGATGCAATGGTTAACCATTTTTCAGGTGGTATAACTAATAAAGTTGTTATAACGGATGGATATGGTACTTATCCTAAAAATCGTGATGATGTTCTTTGGATTATCATTAATGATGAACCAGAAGATTCTTATTGGGCTGGACCTGATTTTGTAAATCATATTCATATAAATAATGAAAACTTATATTCCCAAAAAGTTAAAGTATTACAATATTAAAAATAAATAGTATAACAGGGGGGAAAATTATGACTAAAATATTTGATAAAAAAATTATCTTTGACTATATAAATGGTAATGATTTAGATGATGGTTATACTTTAGAAGAGTTAGAGGCATCACCAGAGTTTATGCTTAGTGTTTTAATGACAACGAGAGATAAAGAAATGTATTGGATGTGTGATGAAAATGTTAAACACAATTATATTTTTGTGACATCCGTAATTGATATTTTTAAATCTGATATTCCTTTTATTACGGAAGTTGCTAAAGAATACTTGAAAAGTGTTCCTAAAGATGACATAACGGCAATTGAAGTTCAAGTAAAAATAGCCGAAATAGCTGAAGCAACAAGAGATTTTACGCTTCATATTTTCTCTTTAAAGGCCTTATCTTTTTTAGCTAGAAAAATGGCTGAAAATGCCTTAGTTATCGAAGAAGCTAAGGAGGATTGGGTTAAAGAAGAATTAGGAATGGGTTTCTTTTTAATTCGGGATGAATATGGTAGTAGTGAGATCATCTTACGTTATGCAGCTAGGAAAATGTTAGATGAGATTTTCTATCGGAAAAATAGTGGTACTTTAGAACAGTTTTTACATCATCAATACCATCAATTAACCGATTTTACTAATGAAAAAATCAATAACTTTTTAATCGGTCATATTGCTAGATTTGATATTCATTTATCTAGTTATGTTGCCAATCATCTTGAATTATTAGATAGTATTAAAAAAGAAATTGAATTAATTAAATATCGTTGGTATGATTATGAGAGTGAAAGAAATGAACGAAAGATTGCCATTTTTGTTCAAGAGATGAATCGCTATTTAGCTGAACATTGTCCAGAGTTTGAAGCTTTTGAACTTTTAGGCTACGCTCTTAAAAAATTAGAGATACCAGGTATCATTGAAAGTGATGAAGAAAAATCTTTAACTGAAGGCCATATTGGTGATTATACTGAACCACTAAGAGAACTTATGAAAATGCGTGATTTAACGTTAACGGAGATTGCCGCTTTAAAAGAAGCAGTTAGACTTACCAAGGAATTATTTATCGGTGATGATATTAAGCCAAATCAAGATGATTATGATATGAAAGTAACGCCATCACCTAAAGGTTTGGTTTACTTATGTGAATACTACCATAAAACTGACAATTAATTGTCAAAATAATAAAAAAAGGGTTAGTAATGGTGCCACTAGCATTTTAATATGATATACTATTAGTAGTAGATGAAAATCTACCATTGGTTGTGAGAAACGGGTTTATATAAAAATTAAATATTAATTTGGAGGTAATGTATGAGCTTATATCGTTTTTTGGCTAGCGCACGAGAATTGAAAGACTATGCTACCAATGAAAATAATACACAAATTAAAATTGCAGCTTTTGATAATTTAAATGAAGCTTCACAATTTACGGATAAAAAGAATTGTGCAACTTTAGAGTGGACATGTAATGATCAGAATATTGACCTTTTAATCTCTTATATTAAAGAACATTTAAAAACTTGCCCTAGAATTGAACTATGGCGGGTTGGCTTAGGCGATAAATCAACAGCTATTATTGAAAAATGTTCTAAGAATATTTTAAGTAAAGAGAAAATAAAAGAATTGTGGGGTAAAGACGGATTATGTCAATCAGCTTGCCTTGTTGTATATAATTCATAAGTTAAGTTTTACTTAACTTTTTTTATTGGCTAATCTTTTGATTTGTAGTAAAATAATCATAGGTGAATAATATGACAGATGAAATGTTAAAACAACTTCAAGAAACCTTAGAGAAAACGAATGGTTTTATTAAAGCTAATAATTTTAAAGTTGTGGAAGCAAAAGATGGCTACAGTGTTGTTGAAGCTAAAATTACGGAAACAAGTTTAAATCCGATGGGTATAGCTCACGGTGGTTTTATATTTGGCCTTGCTGATACTGCCGGTGGGGTAGCTGCTAGAATGAAAGGACGTAATATTGTAACATTGGATGCTAGCATTAATTATTTAAAACCGGTTAAAGGAAGTAAGCTTAAAGCTGTTGCCAACATAGAAAAAGATGGTAAAACGGTAACTTTTTATACTATTGATATCTATGATGAAGAAGAAAATAGAGTTGCAATCGCACATATGAATTATTTTTATTTAGATTAAGAGGTATTATGGGATTATTTGAACGATTTAATGAAACAATCTTTTTAAAGACGGATAGTGATCTAGAAAAAAGAATTGCTTATTTAAAAGAACATCGTGAAGAAGTTATCAATAAAGATAGAATTGATTTGGATATAAAACTTTTAGAGTTAGGCTTAAAAGGCGAAAAGGAAATAGAATTTGAACTTAAAAATGCTAATATTGGAATGTATGTCTTACACGATATAACTCTTTCATATGATGACTTAACTGCGCAAATCGATTATGTCGTTATTACGCCCGCTAAGTGTTATCTTATTGAATGCAAAAATTTCGTTGGGGATATAACGATTAATGCTAATGGTGAGTTTCAAAGAGCCTATAAAATGAATGGTAAAATTCATAAGGAAGCTATTTACTCACCATATAATCAAGCTTCACGTCATGTTGAAATATTACGTAAACGTTATATCAAAAATAATAGTAAATTAACAGTGGCTCTTTTTGAAAATAGTGTTTTTAATGATAAATATTATAAACCTTTAGTTGTCTTAGCCAATTCAACGGGAAAGTTAAATAATCGCTATGCACCTAAATGGCTAAAAGATAAGGTTGTTAGATCCGATAATCTTATTAATTATTTCAAACAAGATATGGCTAAAACAAGTAGTAATGCAATTGATTCTAGAAAAGATATGGAAAAGCTTGCTCTACATTTCTTAGAAATTAATACGCCTAAAGAAGTTGATTATTTAGCTAAATACCAGTTAAAACCATCTTCTAATGATACTTTAAAAGATGTGAAGTTAGATGATACGAAGCTAATAGATAAGCTAAAAGATTTCCGTTTGACTAAATCACATACTATGAAAGTACCGGCCTATTATATTTTTACTAATGATGAATTAGAATTGTTAGTTAGTAAAAAACCGACGACGATTGAAGAATTAAAAAGCCTTAATATTTTAACACCCATTAAAGTTCGTTGTCATGGAGAAGAGATTGTCAATATTATCAAAGAAACTATGTCATTACCATAGTTTTCTTTTTTTAAAGATGTTATAATATATATTAGTAGGAGGTTATATGAGAAGAGTAATTATTAGCGTTTGTTCAATCCTTTTAGTGGTAACTTTAGCCTTGTTCTTTGTTTTCAAAAATAATCCTAAAGAAGTAACTGATCGGATGCCGACCGTCGATTTTAAAACCTACTTAGGGGGTACGATTGATTCAGAAGATGTCGCTTATCAAAATGAATTGATTGAAACTTATGATGAGTATCAAACTATTACTAATTTTTATCAAATGGAGCAGGTATTAGAGCCATCTGATTTTGATGACTATGATTATTTAGCTGCTGTTTTAGAAAATGATTATTGTGATGGCAATTTATTAGGTATTCAAAGAGTAAATATCGATAATAACCAAGTCCAAATAATAGTTGGTATTAAAAATGATGAAGAATTATGCTCCATAAATAATGAAATGTATTTTATTAGATTAAAGAAAGGACGGATTAAAGATAACTTTGAAGTCATTTTTGACTATGAAAAAGTTTAATTAATATGCGAAAAATAATAATAAGTTTAATGGCTATGCCTTTAATTTTGGGATTAGTTGGTTGTGACGCTAAAGATAATAGTGATAATAAAACATCTAACTCTAATCCTACTTCTAATTCTAATGCCGAGAGTAATGTTAATGAAGACAGTAATGTTTTATCTAATTCGAACGTTACTAGTAATTCTAATCCTACTAGTAATAGTAATGAGGTAAACCCCGCTAGCAATACAAACACCCAAAGTAACTCTAATAAAGAAACACCAGTTAGTACTACTAAAACAAATGTTGTTGGTAAAACAACTAAAGGTTATGATATTGAAAAAATTGATGGTATTTATTATGTTAAAGGTATTTTAATTGCTAATAAGAGTTATGCCCTTCCTAGTACGTATGCGCCAGGAGGCTTAAAAAGTGAGTTTACTATTGCTTATAATGAGATGAAAAAAGCTGCTAAAAAAGATGGTGTAACCTTAAGTGTTGTTAGTGGCTATCGTTCATATAATACGCAAAAGACATTATATAATAATTATGTTAAACGTGATGGAAAAGCCGCTGCCGATACATATTCAGCCAGAGCTGGACATTCGGAACATCAAACGGGCCTAGCCGCTGATTTAAATAAAATATCTGATTCTTTTGGTGAGACAAAGGCGGGTAAATGGTTAGCTAATAACTGTTATAAATATGGCTTTATTTTAAGATATCCTAAAGGAAAGCAAAGTATTACGGGTTATGTCTATGAGCCATGGCATTTTCGCTATATTGGTGATGAAGCTGTTAATTTATATAATAATGGTAATTGGATTACCTTAGAGGAATATTTAGGTATTGATAGTAAGTACTAGTTCGCTAGTACTTTTTAATTGCTTAAAAGAAAAGTATTTGTTATAATAGAGAACTAGTGATATTTATGGACATAGATACTTTTGTAAAACTTCGAGCTTTTGATGATGCTATTATGGATCAAATAGGTGATGACATTACTTTAGATGATATTCAAACATTCTTAAGTTATGATACTTCTTTTTGGAATTATTTAAAGGGTAAGGTCAGTAGAGTCGATAGCAATCAAAATGATGCTAAATATTTTTATGGAACTTATCCTAGCTATGACGTTAATGGGGTATTGGTTGGATTATATGTTATTGTCCCAATTATTAAAAACTTAGGAACAGCTTTAATTAATGTTCATGAATATCGTCATGCTTATGATCTTTATAATCATTTAGGTCAAAAATATGTTATTAATCAACTTGATAGTGAAGCGTTAGCTAGAGAAACAGAAGAAGCATTTTCTTTAAAATATGCATTAAGTAAAGGGAGTAAATGGTTAGATGAACAAACATCAGATTAAAGATATTAAATCCGATATTAGAACGTCACGTAAACTTAATATGGAAGAAATCTATCTTATGGCTAAATATTGCTTATCAACTTATTTTTATAGTATTAAGACGTTTGGACGTAAAAGTGAGGTAACAAAGGGTGTTACGAAAGCTTGGCGAACTTTTAAAGATACTTTAGCGGAAGAAGATTATCTTACGTCTTTAATGCTTCGGCATGGTAAAAAAATTAATGTTGCGGAAGCTTGGTCATTTTTAGATGATTTAGATTATGCTAACGAGCAAACCGTTGATTATTTATATCGTTATTTAGATAATGCTTCGGATGCTTGTGATGTTGAGGCCGCTTGGCGAGCTGTATGGGAAAAACGGGATTTTGAAATGATTACGGAAACATATGAATACCGTTTACGTTTATGTTCAATGCTTTTAGGCTTTGATGATATTAAAAAGTTTTTAGGATTTCCGGTAGAGTTTTGGACTTTTATCGAACCACGAATTGATTTTAAAAGTGATGCTGAATTACCATTTGAAAATATTGAAGAATATGGCGTAAAAAAGTATGTCGATGAAAGTGGTAAAATATTTAATTTTCGGGTAACACTTCCCGTTATAACTAATTTAGATAAAGCTCTTTTTACGGTTAGGAGTTTAGAGGAAGCCTATAACTTGTTTCATCAAATTCGCATGCATATGCCGGGTAAAGATTTAATAGGATCTTCAGAAGAAAAAGAAGAAGCTTTTAAAAAAGGTTATATGAAGACGAAATATAAACAAGTTTTTAAAGAAATATAAAGAATATATTTCTTTTTTGTTATATAATAAAGCTAGTGATGTAAATGATTTTAAATGTAAGTGGAAGGACCGATATCGTCGCCTTTTATAGTGAATGGTTTATGAGACGTTATCAAGAAGGTTATGTTGATGTTCGTAATCCTATTTATCCTAAACAAGTTAGTCGGATTTATTTTGATGACGTTGATGCGATTTTATTTTGTACAAAAAATCCGCTACCCATTCTCCCTTATTTAGATAAAATAGATAAGCCGATTCTTTTTCATATTACTTTAACACCTTATCATAAAGATTTTGAACCTAATGTTATTCCTAAAGGACGCATTATTGATGGCATTAAAAAAGTATCAGAAATAGTTGGTACTGAATATACTTATGTGCGTTATGATCCCGTGATTATTAATGATAAATATACCTTGCAGTATCATAGGAAAGCTTTTGATAAGATGTGTCACTTATTAAAAGGATATGTTAAACATATTATCATATCGTTTGTCGATGACTATAAAAATGTTCATCGGCATCAAAATGATTTAAAGATAAAAACTTTAACGGAAGAAGATTACCGCTTTATTGGTGAGAACTTTTCTAAAAGCGCTAAAGAATGTGGAATGAGTGTTCAAACTTGCGCTGAAGAACATAATTTAATAGAATATGGTTTTCAAAAAGAAGATTGTCTTTCCCATCCGCTCGCTTTTAAATTAACTGGCAAGACCGGCTTTAAGACTTGGCGGGAACGTAATTGTCACTGTGTTAGTATGGTTGATATCGGGGTTTATAATAGTTGTCCTCATTTTTGTAAGTATTGTTATGCCAATTACGATGAAGATAAAGTTAAAGGGCAATATCAAAAACACAACCCTAATTCGTCATTATTAGTAGGAAAATTAGAGGAAAATGATATAATAAAGGTTAGAAAAAGTTAAATGCAACCGAAAAGTTACATCAAAACAACTAAAAATTGGTAGAATGCAACCGGGTTTTGTTAGATAATGATGGCGAGGTGAGAAAATGAAATTTAGTGAAAAATTAGTTCAACTGCGTAAACAAAACAAACTTAGTCAAGAACAATTAGCTGATATGCTCGATGTTTCAAGACAAGCCGTTTCTAAGTGGGAATCGGGAACAACTTATCCCGAAATGGATAAGCTACTTACAATGTGTAAACTATTTAAATGTAGTTTAGACGAATTAACAAATGATGAAATAACAACAACGGATTTTGGTGAAAAGAAAAAAAGCAATTTTATCATCGATACTTTGGATATGATTGCTAAAACTTTTGAGATGTTTAAAACGATGAAAGCTAAACAAGCGATTAGTTGTGTCCTTAGTATGTTATTGTTATACCTTATTCTGTTAGTTTTAATTATTCCTGTTAATAAAATTATCAATTTAGGTAATGAAGTTATTTATTTCTTTGGACCAGCTCGTTCTTTCTTTAGTGTTGTTTGGGCTTTCTTAATTAAAGGAGCTTATCTAGTAGTCGCGGTCGTTATCTTTATTTATATCTTTAAAGTTCGCTACTTAGATAGATTTGAATATGTTCCTAAACCAATTAAGGCTAACGATAAAAAAGAAGATACTGAAGAAGTTAATGTTAAAGATGTGCGCCTTGAAGAAAAAGAACTAGAGCCCCAAGTTATTTATTACCGTGAAGATAAACCGAATAACTTTTTTAAAGTATTTAGTACTTTAGCTATGATTTTTATTAAGGCTCTTGTCATATTAATTTTAATACCTTTTATTTTAGGCTTTTTAGCTTTATTTGCTGCCTTGATTGTCGATATTATTTTAATGTTTAAGGGTGTTATCTATATTGGTATCTTCTTAGGTATTATTTTTGGTATCATTCTAGACTATATTATTTTAGAGTTAGGTTATGATTTTCTTTTTAACCATAAAATAGCTTTAAAAAGAATCTTTATTATGTTTATAGCTGGTTTAGCTGGCTTTGGTATTGCAATAGGTACATCAATCTATGAGATTTCAACGACTAAGTATATTGCAAAAGCTCCTGTTAGTGCTTCTGATACGACTACGCATACAGTTAAAATGACGGATGGCTTATTATTTGATACTTATGGTTCATATATTTATGACGATAAAATACTTTATGAAGCTGATGAGTCTTTAACGGATGAAGTTCAAATTATTATCCATCATAATGCTGATTTTACTAGTAATGATGTCGTTTCAATTGGTAGTCAATATAAAGAATTAGATCATTATACGATTAGAGCGTGGGAAACTAACTCTAATAGCTTACAAAAAATATGGACGGACTTTATTATCGAAGATTTAAAGCATCATCAAATCCATGATTATGACCGTTTATATTGGGCAGATGTAACAATTAAAACTAGTCAAGCTAATATTAATAAATTAAAAGATAATCTAAAAAAATACTATACTATGGAAGAAGAGCGTTACGCTAATCAAAGCCTTGAAATAGAACTTGAAAATAGTCAAAATAGGTACGATTATCTCGAAGAAGAGTATAATGCTCTAGTAGAAGAAAAAGAAGAGCTAAATGATAGCCTTAATGAGACAACATCAAATTACAATGCTTGTAAACAAGAAGTAATTGATTATGAAGAAAAGATTGAAGAATATAAAAGTAAAATAAGTGATTTAATAGAAGAGTAGTTGTGAGATTATGAAAGAAACAGGTAAAATAATTGCTAAAGAGCGTAAGAAAAAGGGTCTTTCGACTTCTGATTTAGCTCGTAAATTAAAAGTTAGAGAAAGCCTTATCAAAAAGTGGGAAGCTGGTACGAAGATGCCAAGTCTTTTCCAACTTAAAAAGTTGGCCCATCTTTTTGATGTCAAAATATCTAAATTAGTAAGTGATGAAGTACTTATTCAAAGTATTGAGAAAAATCACCGACGGATGTGGTTAAGAATTGGCTTTGGTGTGCTTCTTCTTATCCTTATCAGTGTTAGCTTTTATTTTACATATTGTCAATTGACTAATAATTCACCTGATGCGGTTTACATTTTTAAAGGTAAAAGTGATAGTTTTAGTTTTGAAGATGGTATTGTAACATTATCGAAAAATAAACGTTATATTTCTCTTTCCAAGTTCGATTGTGATCCGACACTTGACATCAACCGTTTGACAATTAACATCGCTTTTAATAACGAAATATGGGTCGCTTCTGAATATCCAAATGATTCATCTAAAACAGCTCAAGAATGGCTTAATAAATTAACAATTAAAGAATATGGCGATAGTAATGATAAACTAGATTCCTTTTTAAAACATAATAATGACACTTTCATTGATAACATGCAAGTTGAAATCAATTATTGTGATAGCGCGGATAAATGTACGATGGAGATTATGGATCTAGAATTAGAAGAGTTAAAACTAAATAATAAAGTGATAGAAGACATATAATTATGTCTTTTTGTCACTTTAAAGTCATTTTAAAGTTATATCATTTAAATGAGGAGGATATTTATGGAAATATTACGTGTTGAAAACTTAACTAAAATATATAAGAATGGTTCTAATGAGATAAGAGCTGTTGATAATGTATCTTTTAGTGTTGAAAAGGGAGATTTTGTCGCTATTATTGGCGCATCAGGTAGTGGGAAAAGTACGCTTCTTCATTTAATCGGTGGGGTAGATCGTCCAACTAATGGTAAAGTATTTATTGATGGCGTGGATATCTATGATTTAGATAATGATAAACTAGCTATTTTTAGAAGAAGACAAGTTGGTCTTATCTATCAATTTTATAATTTAATTCCTATTTTAAATATTAAGGAGAATATTACCTTACCATGTGATTTGGATAATAAAAAAGTTGATGATGATAAGCTTCAGGCATTATTAGAAACGCTTGATTTAACTGATCGTGTTAATCATTTACCAAATGAATTATCAGGTGGAGAGCAACAGCGAGTAAGTATTGGTAGGGCAATGATAACCTCACCAGCTATTATACTTGCTGATGAACCTACTGGTAATTTAGACTCTAAGGCGAGTGAAGAAATTGTTACACTTCTTAAAAAGGCTAATCAAAAATATAAACAAACTATTTTACTTATTACGCATGATTTAGAGATTGCTAGTATGGCTAATCGTATTATAACTATAGAAGATGGTAAGATTGTTAAAGATGTGAGGAACTAGTTATGCATTCTTTAAATAAATTAACGTTTAACAATTTAAAACTGAATAAGAAACGAACTCTAGTAACAGTCATCGGCATTGTTTTAGCAACTTCGCTTATCTGTATTGTATCAGGACTCGCTTCTAGTTTTGTTAAAACGTTTCAAAATGATGCGATTAAAACGAGTGGTTTGTGGCACGCTCATTTTACGACATCAACGATGGAGGATATCAATAAAATTACTAATTTTAGAGGGGTCAAAGATACTTTTTATATAACGGATATTGGGTATGTTCGCTCTTTAAAAGAATGGCAAAATGAATATTGGATTGATCCTTATGACGCCAATAAAGCGATTGATTTTGTAAATATAAGAGGTTTTAATGATGCGACGTTAAAGCATTATCCCATTAAGCTTATCCAAGGACGAATGCCTAAAAATGATACAGAACTTGCTTTAACTCAAGACTTAGCCGTAGCTTTAAATGGCTACTATAAAATAGGTGATAAAGTAAGTTTAGATATTGGTTCTTTAAATATTGAAGATGATTTGGTTGATAAAGATAATGCTTTGATGGATATTAAGACAAAGACTTATACAATTGTAGGTATCATCAATGTTGATAACTATGTTGGTCATAATAGTAGTGAGTATACGACTATTAATGCTTTTACTTACGCTAAAGAGCCTTATCCTAATACCGATATGTATGTTTTGTATGATGATGTATCTGCTTATCAAAGTTTAACTTCCAAAATAGCTGCCGAACTTACGACTTATGATGGATATGTAGACCCTTCTAACTTTAACCAAGATTATCTTTATTCTTTAGGCTATTTTGAATTAGGTAATATTCGAAATGTGATTATCATTATTATGTCAATTGTCATTGCTATTATTATGGTAACAAGCATTTTAGTTATTCGAAATGGCTTTAGTATTTCCATAACGGAACGGTTTAAACAATTTGGTTTACTTAGCAGTGTTGGGGCGACCTCAAAGCAAATACGAAAAATGATTTTAACGGAGGGATTAATAATTGGCTTGATAGCCGTTCCTCTTGGCATTATTATCGGTAGTGTTCTTGTTTATTTATTAGTTTTGTTCATTGAAGCATTGATGCCTGCTAGTACCGAATTAAAAATTATTGCTGATGTCCCTTTATGGGCTATCATCGTTGCTGTCCTAACATCTTTTTTAACTATTATCTTATCGATATTAGTACCAGCTAGAAAAGTATCGAAGATGCCTATTATTGAATCTATTCGGGGTAACGGTAGTATTAAGTTAGAATCTAAAAAACTGAAAACACCTAAATATATTAAATCTTTATTTGGCATTGGTGGCGTTATTGCTGATAAAAGTTTAAAAAGAAGCAAGAAGAAATATAAGACAACAATTATCTCTTTAGTTATCAGTATTATAACTTTTATTGCCCTATATTCTGTTATGAATGTTGGCTTTAGAGCAAGTGATTATTATTTAGAAGATGTTAACTATGATCTTGAAATAGATTATAATCCTAATAAAAAAATAGATAGCCTAGATACTGCTTTGACGGATTTTTCTAAAGCGAAAGATACTATTTTATCGCTAGGGAATATCAAATCTTATGCCATTGAAAGAAGTTATATTTTATATTCTTATGAAGATAATGTTTGGAATAGTCGCTATCTTTCTTCAAGAAGTTTTAAAAATACATCGCTTGAGCGAGGAACATTAATCTTAATGGCTTTAGGTGATCAAGAATATGAAAGATATGTTAAATCTTTAGGTGGTAATGTCAAAGATTATGAAGATGGGGCTATTATCTATGATTTAGCTTATTTAAAACAAAATCACAAGTACTATGAGATTAATCTATTAGATGTTAAAGCTAATGATAAGATTAATTTAACATTTAAGAATCACCTCGAAGAGGGATTAGTTCCAGATGATTTTAATCCAAGAGGATTAGATGTCCCTATAACCGTCGTTCATCATACTAGTGTCCCACCAATAAACATTATTAAGAACCGTAATAAACTTGATATGGAATATGATATTGGATTTGTTTATGTCATCGTTTCGGATAAATATTATGATAATTTTATTAAAGAACACTTGGATGTTATTAAGAAGCATTTTTCTAACAATGAAGAGCTTACTAACTACACCGCTTTAGCGCAATTTAGGGCTTTCCTTAAAACTGATGATGTAAAAAATATTAAAGAAAACTTAGATAATTATGACAATTCTAAAACTAATTTTGACTATTATGATATGAATGATAGTTATGAGGAAACGCACGCTCTTATCGTTATTGTTGCTATTTTCTTATATGGTTTTATCGCCTTTATTTCAGCGATTGGAATTACAAATATTTTTAATACTATTACGACTAATATGGCTTTAAGAAGAAGAGAGTTTGCTATGTTACGAGCCATCGGTATGACCGATGTTGAGTTTAAGAAAATGAT
>CANPYM010000029.1 GCA_947588685.1 uncultured Bacilli bacterium
TATTTAAAAAATCAGATGGGTGATAACGCTATTCCAAGAGTTATTGGTGAAATTAACAATGAAACAAGGTTCGTACTCGATTATTTCAATGTTCCGGAACCTCATTATTTAAATGATGTTCGCTTACAAATAAAAGATTTAAACTATGGTAAAGGATTATATTGTAACGAAAATGTTTCTTTATATTACATTATTGAATATTTAAAAGAAAATCATTTAAGTTCCATTCCGATTGTTGATGATCATCGTAAATATTTAGGTTTAGTTTCAATGAAAAATATTGCCAATAGCCTAATCAGTTGGGATTATGATGTCCTAGATACTTCTTATGACAATATTATCAACACTTTAAATGGTGAAAGTATCCTTAAGTTTGATGATGAAATAACTGATGGTTCTATTTTAGTAGCTTCATATCGCAGCACTACTTTTATCAAAAGTGTCGACATTGATGCGCATTCGGTTTTAATTGTTGGCGATAGACATTCTATTATTGAGTTTGCTGTTAATAAAGGTGCAAAGTTAATCATTATTACCGGTAATAATCTTATTAAAGAAGAACACATTGAAATTGCAAGACGTAATCACGTTAATATCATTAGAACGCCCCTTCGGACATTTAATGTCGTTAAAGTAATTGGTATGTGTAATTACGCTAAAACCTTACTTGAAAAAGAAAATGTATCTTATTTTAGCGAACTTGATTATGTTAGAGATTTTATTGATGAACATAATCGGTTACGCCATAAAGTATATCCTATTGTTAATCGTCATAATGATTGCCTTGGTGTTATTCAACCATCCGATGTTAATAATAAAGTTCGAAAGAAAGTGTTCCTAGTTGATCATAATGAAAAAGAACAAAGTGTTGATGGCCTTGATGATGCAGAAATTGTTGGTATTGTTGATCATCATAAATTAGGAACCATCGGTACTTCACAACCAATTAACTTTCGAACGATGACGGTCGGGTGTACATCAACTATTATTGCGCATCTATATAAGGAAAATCATATCGAAATACCAAAACATATCGCTGGATTAATGTTATCAGCCATTGTCTCTGATACCTTATTATTTAAGTCGCCAACTACTAGTGATGAAGACATTAACACGGCTTACCGGTTAGCTAAAATAGCTAATATTGATATTCAAGAATACGCCTTAAAAATGTTTAAAGCCGGTTCCTCAATTAAAGGTAAAACAATGCAAGAAATATTATTTGCCGATTTTAAAGATTATAATGAGGGTGATTATAAACTTGGTATCGCACAAATTAATACCCTTAATATCGATGAAATTAAAGATAGAGAAGATGAACTTATCGATGTTATTGAAAAGGAAGCTAGGTTACAAGATTTTGATATTTTAGCTTTCTTTATCACAGATATTATCAATGAAGCATCTTATTTATACTACTCTTTAAAAAGTAAAAATATCTTAGAAAAAGCTTTTCTTATCGATGAATTACATCAAGGATATTATCTTGCTAATATTGTTTCCCGTAAGAAACAAATCTTACCTAATATTTTAAATATTATTGATGAAAAATAAAAGATATTCAAATAAGCTGAATATCTTTTTTTATTTTTTAAGAGAAGCTTTGATGATATCTAATAGATCTAATAAGTAATAAATATAGTGTTTATCAAGATTAATTGTATCTAAGGTAATAATAAGTTCCTTGTTTTTCATACCAAACCTAAATTTGCGAGTTAAACTGCATACTTCCATAAACAATTTATCACCATCAATGTTATCAGATATTGAAACAGGTAGCGTAATGGCAATAAAGTTTTTCGTTTGATTAACTTTTTTGATACCTAAATCCGAAGCTAGATGTTCAAATAGTTCTTCATGCATATAAATAATAACATCTTCACTTAAAGTACCAAAGCGATCTTCTAATTCTTCTTTAACCTTTTGAAGTTTTTCTTTAGAATCAATTTGGTTAATCTTTTGATGAATTTCAATTTTAAGGTCTGTGGCATCAACATAAGCATCATCAATACTTGTTGCTACTTCAACTAGAGGTTGTGTTTCATTTACTTCTTCTTGATGAGGAATACCTTTTAGTTTATCAACCTCTTCATTTAACATTTTAAGGAATAATTCCACACCGACCGTATCGATAAAGCCCGCTTGTTCACTACCTAAAATGTCTCCTGCACCTCTTATAGATAAATCACGCATAGCAATGGCAAAACCACTACCTAATTCCGTAAACTCTTTTATGACATTTAATCTTTTTGTTGCCACATCAGTTAAAGAACGGCCTTTTTTATACATTAAGTAGCAATAAGCGATTTTATCACTACGACCTACTCGGCCTCTTATTTGGTATAACTGTGATAATCCAAAACGATCAGCATCCATAATAATTAAGGTGTTAACGCTTGGTATATCAATACCGGTTTCAATAATAGTCGTACAAAGTAAGATGTCATATTCACCATTTTGAAATTGCATCATAACATCTTCTAAGTCATTTTTATTCATCTGTCCATGCGCACAGACAATCTTAGCTTCAGGAACTAAAGTACTTATCTCCCTTGCTTTCGATTCCATATCTTCAATATGATTATAAAGAATAAAAACTTGTCCCTTACGCGATAATTCCTTATAAATCGCATCCTTTATAACTTGTTTATTTTCTTCTAAAACATAAGTTTGAACAGGGTAACGATTGTTTGGCGGTGTTTCAATTAAAGATAAACTACGCACTCCCGCAATCGACATTTGTAAGGTTCTAGGAATTGGGGTTGCACTTAAAGTTAAAACATCAATATTGGCTTTATATTGTTTAATTTTTTCTTTATGTTTAACGCCAAAACGTTGTTCTTCATCAATGATAAGTAATCCTAAAGATTTAAACTTAACATCATCACTTAATAAACGATGCGTTCCAATTAATAAATCAATTTTACCTTCACTTAAACGTTTAATAATATCTTTTTGCTTCTTTGAAGAAATAAAGCGATTAATAACCTCAATTTCAACATCAAAGCCATTAAAACGTTCAATAGCGTTATTATAATGTTGCGTTGATAAAATGGTTGTAGGACATAAGAAAGCCACTTGTTTACCTGATAAAATAGCTTTGAAGATAGCTCTAAAAGCCACTTCGGTCTTACCATAACCAACATCGCCACATAAAAGACGGTCCATTGGGGTACTTTTTTCCATATCATGTTTTACTTCTTCAATTACTCTTAATTGATCTGGCGTTTCATCATAGATGAAGTTCTTTTCAAATTCTAGCTGAACCTCATCATCTTTTAAGAAAGCAAACCCTTTGGTACTTTCTCTTAAGGCATATAGTTTTAGTAAATCACCAGCAATGTTTTCGATTTTAGCGCGAACCCGCATCTTCGTTTTTTGCCATTCCGTACCCCCTAATTTATTTAGTTTAGGAATAGCGCCATCGCTAGCAGAATATTTTGTTATTAATTCTAGTCTTTCAACCGGAATATAAAGCCGGTCTCCACCCTTATATTCTAATTGTAAATAGTCTTTTTTAAGGCCATTTTTCGTTAAGGTTTTAATCCCACAATAAATACCAATACCATGGACATTATGGACAATATAATCGCCTATTTCTAATTTATTGATATCTCTTACTTTTGTACCAATCTTAAAATTAGTTTTATATACAGCATTAACACTTTTCTTATTAAATAATTCTTTCTCACTGACAACGACATATTTACCGATAATATAGCCGGATGTAATATTTTTAATAATGACATTTATTTTATGATCAACAATGGCATCTTCATTAGTAAAAATAACCTCGTCATCATCTAAATCATTCAATAATTTATTAACTTTATAACGACTAGATAAACAGATTATAACTGTATCATTATTTTTTAAATATGTCTTTAAACGAACTTTAACATCATTACTAGTACCCGTAAAATTATCTAACTCTGATACTTTATAAGTATAACTATCTTCTTTAGATACTCCATTATCAAACGTCATTAAATAATAAATATTGGGATATTTTACAAGCTCTAATTCACTCATATAACGGGTATTTTTAGGTAATTCATTAGAAATGGTATATTCCATCATTTCATTTGTTAAAAGCTCATATGAAGCTAAAATAGAGGTATAATCATTGATATATATATCCCCACCATCAATATAATCAGCAATGGTAACAGGGTCTAGATATTTAACAATATCCCGGTGAGGGAGATCTTCACTAGTAGCTTCATCTACAACAAACTCCGTATTAGGAACAATTGTTACTTCATCTAACTTTTTAATTGTTAACTGGGTATCAACATTAAACTCTCTAATACTATCGATGGTATCGCCCCAATATTCAATCCGCACCGGATTATTACAATTTAATGGAAAAACATCAATAACAAAACCCCGAGCGGCCATTTCTCCAGTTTTATTAACAATATTTTCTTTTGTATAACCTAAATTATATAGTTTTTGAACTAGTTTTTCTTGATCATAATCATTATTAACCTTTAAATTGATAATACTATCAAAATAATTTTTTTTAGGTGGAAGGAAACGTAAAAAGCCCATTAAATTAGTTACAATAATTTTTTTAGATTCTTGTAATTGATTTAAAGTTTCCAAACGGGTAATTTTAAGTTCTGGTGAGATAGCTAAAGCTTCACTAGTTAAAAAATCATCCATTGGAAATAATAAAACATCTTCTGTATAATTAGCTAGAATTTGATAGAAATGATTAGCTTCATATAGGGAGTTAGTAAGGAAAATAACGGATTTTGAAGACACGCAAAAACGATTAAAAACGTAAAGAGCTTTTAATTCATCAGTTAAACCAATAATGGTATGAGCTTCATTATCTTTTAATAAATCCTTAAAAAATGACATTGAATCCTCCTTAAAAAGCTATTATGGCATCATTTTTTATTATATTTGTTCATTAAATTATCAAAGGTTAAAGTTTGATAATCCTTAAAGATAGGAACAACCTGGTCAAGCACGGTATCAAGTTTAGTTTGTTCTTCTAAACTAAATTTACCCAAAACATAGTCCTTAGTATCAAGACCTTTATCATTAGATATACCAATCTTCATTCTTTTATAGTTATTGGTATTTAGATTTAAAGCAATATTTTTAAGACCATTATGACCACCAGTCCCACCTTGATAACGAAGGCGAAAAGTACCGATTGGAGTATCAAGATCATCATGAATAATAAAGATATCATTGATATCAATCTTAAAAAAATTGACAAAATCTCGGATAACCTCACCAGATAAATTCATATATTTACCTGGTTTTAAAAGGATATATTTCTCTCCCTCATAGATAGCTTCAGCATAGCTGCCACTAAACTTTGTCTTATTAAATGTTACACCTAAATAGTTAGCTATTTTATCAAGAGCCATAAAGCCAACATTATGACGAGTATGTTCATATTCTTTTCCGGGATTACCCAAACCTACTATTAATCTCATTACTATCACTTTCCTTGATATTTAATATATTCATCATATACTTCACTTTTTTTAAGATGCCGTTCTTTAGCAACTAATTTAATTGCATCTTTGCTATTATAGCCTTCATCTAAATATAAATTAATGTGATCAATTAAAGACATCGTAAAAGTTTTAACCTCACTATTACCTTCTAAAACCACAACTAATTCCCCTTTAAAGGTGTAATTTGCTTTAACAATTTCTTCAATTGTTCCACGATAAACTTCTTCGTATTTTTTAGTTATTTCCCGGGAAATAGCTATTTTTCGATGTGGTCCAAAAACTTCCATAAAGTCCTTTAATGTATCGTTAATACGATGAGGTGCTTCATAAAAAATAAGGGTTGCCTTTTCATCTTTTAAAGCTTCTAACTCCTTAAGACGAAGAGATGCCTTACTATTTAAGAATCCATAAAACATAAAAGGTTTAGGATTAAGACCAGACATAATTAAAGCAGGAATTAAGGCATTAGCGCCTGGTAAGCCAACGACATTGTATCCTTCTTCTATAGCAAAGCGAGCTAATTCGAATCCGGGATCACTTATAACAGGCGTTCCCCGATCACTTACAAGGCCGACATTAAGACCAGCACGTAAGTATTCTAATAATTTATCTTTATTAGTTACTTCGTTATGATCGTGATTAGATATCATTTTTTTAGAAATATCCAAATACTTTAAAAGTTTACCTGTTTCTCTTGTATCTTCACAAAATAAAACATCAACTTCTTTTAATGTTTGAACACTCCGATAAGTCAAATCATCCATATTGCCAATCGGGGTGGGAATTAAATATAGTGTTGGTGTTTTATCATAACTTTTTTGCGACATTTAATCACCTCAATTATTTTCAAACATTTTTTTAATTTCATCGGTATATTCACCATTAGCTGTATGAGAATATAATGGTGGATATATTTTAAGACCAGCCCGACCATTTTTACGGCCTTCAATCAAAAGAATATTAGCTTCAGAATCAGGATGTGGATAAACAAGACGCATCCTTTTAGGTTCAATATTATTTTCCCGCATTAAAGTAATTATATCAATCAATCGATTAGGACGATGAACTAGTGCAAGTGTGCCATTATTTGTAAGTAAATATTTAGCAATCGTCATAATTTGTTCTAAAGTTAAAGCTTTTTCATGACGCGCTAAAGTCTTATAATCATTATCATTAACATTAGAGTCTTTTTGATACTTAAAAAAGGGCGGATTACACGTAATAAGATCAAAACTACAACTATCATACTTGCGGTAGACTTCATTAATATCGCCATTAATAAGCGTAATTTGCTTATCTAAATGATTCATTTTAACACTTTCACACCCTAAATCAAAAACATCTTTTTGAATTTCAACCCCGACGATATCAGCTTTTGTTTTTGTAGATAAAATAAGGGGTATCGGCGCATTACCACAACCGATATCCATTATCTTTTTAGTATCTTTAGTTAAACTTACAAAATTAGGAAGCAAGACTGAATCCAAAGAAAAATTAAACATATCTGTATCCTGAACGATATATAAGTCTTTATATCCTAATAAATAATTAGTTACTTTCATCTTCGTCCTTTTTAAACTCAACAATGCCTACCTCAGGAATATTTACTTTATAGGTTCTAGCTAAGACATCAACACCAATAACTTTGCCCTCACCTTTTTCCGTCTTAATTTTTTTATTCATTTGAGGCATACCTTTACCACATTCTTTATAACATTCATTTTCATATTTTAAACAACATAGTAAGCGACCACAAATACCATTAATTTTCGATGGATTTAAAGCAATATTCTGGGTTTTAGCCATATTGATAGATATAGAATCAAAATCGTTCATAAACTTAGAACAGCATAATGGACAGCCACATTGACCATAGCCACCTGTCTCTTTAGCGCGGTCCCTTACGCCAATTTGCCTTAATTCAATTCTTGTCTTGTAAATATTAGCTAAATCTTTAGCTAAAGAACGAAAATCAATACGATTATCGGCCATAAAACGGAAGAATAATTGACTCCGATTATGGGTAAATGATGCATCAATAATATACATATTTAAATTGTACTTTGAAGCTAATTCCCGAGCTTTAATAAGCGCTTTTCTAGCATCTTCAACATTTTTTTTATTTTTCTTTACGTCATCAGCCGTTGCCAGTCTTAAAATAGGATTTAATGGTGCGACTAAAGTATCTTCGCTAATTTCCCGAAGTTCCATCGCTACTGTTCCAAATTGTAAGCCTCGTTCGGTTTCAACAATGACATTATCACCTATTTTTAGACTTAAATCATTAGGTGAGAAATTATATACTTTACCTTTGTTTTTAAAGGTAATTCCTACTACTTTAAGCATTTTACACCTCACTTAGTAGAATAACTAATTTATCCATTAATAGATTAGCATTCAAATTATATTTTATATTTGTTTTTAAACTAGTTAAGATTTTTATCTTATTAGAAACTTTAACAACATCATTAAGTTTGGTAACTTCGTTAATTTGCGTTAGATAGTCATCAAAATATTCTAAAGGCATGTCCAACAATTTATTTAAAACATCTTTATAATACAATACAAATAGTTCAAAAGCAACTGCTAACTTTTTACGATCATTAAATGTTTCTAAAAAGCCTTTCGTCCGATAAACTAAAGCATCTTCTTTTCTTTTTTCTAAAAAAGATACATAACTTGTAACATCTTCAAGATATTTTAAACCGACATCACCAGTAAAGTTAGTATATGATTCGCTATCACTATATAGATAATTGCCAATTTTTTCAATCGTTGAACCATTTTTTATAACATTCTTTTTAAAGGATAAAATTTGGCAACGTGAGACAATTGTATCTAATAGTTGATACATATTATCCGTAAGTAAAATAGCAATAATTCCTTCTGGTGGTTCTTCTAGAAACTTAAGAAGCGAATTGGCTGCCGATGCATTAAGTTTCTCGGCTTCCGATATGATATATATTCTTTTATTACCAGTTAAAGATTTATTGTTAAACTCTCGTTGTAATTCTTCTAATTGTTCTTTTTTAATCCATTCACCAATAGGTTTTATTAGTTTTATCTCTAAAGAATTATTCGTTTCAATCTTATGACATTCTAGGCAATCCTTACAGTTTTCTTTATTAGTATAGTTATGTGGACACAACAAAAACTTAGCAAAAGCTAAGGCCATATCTAATCCTTTCGCATATCCATTTAATTCAAATAGATAGGCATGGGAATATTTATCTTTGTTTATCGCATTTTTTAAAACGCGATAGACAATCGGTTGTTCTTCTTTAAAATCATCCAACATATTACACCTACTATATCAAACATATGTTCAAAAACCAAACATCAGTAGCATTATTAAACTAAGTAATCCTGGTACGCCAAAGATACTAACATAACCAATTGTTAAAAAGTTAAGAGGTATCAAAAGATTAAGAGGCGAAGATAAAACATTATAACCATATATAAAAAGGGCCGCTACAAGTAGTCTTTTTATAATTTTAAACACTTTAGACATATCATCACCACTATAATAATATGTCTAAAGCGTTTATTAAGAACTAGTTATCATCAATAACTTGCTTACGATTTTCTAAAGCTAATTCAAGGGTTAAGGAATCAACATAGTCGATTTCTGTACCAAGTGGAACCCCATGCGCTATTTTGGATACTAAAACATCAGTATCACGTAATATTTTTGATATGTATAGTGACGTTGTCTCCCCTTCAATGCTTGGTTTAACAGCGAGAATAACTTCTTTTATCTTTTCTTTTTTTATGCGATCAATTAATTTATCTAAATTGATATCTTCAGGATTAATACCATCTAATGGTGAGATTAAACCAGAAATAACGTGATAATAACCATTATATGTGCCAATTTTTTCAAATAAAGCAATACTTTTAGGGTCTTCAACAACACATAATAAACTAGCATCACGATTTTTATCTTTGCATATTTCGCATAGATCATCTTCAGCTAAATTATTACACCTTGAGCACCTTTTAACTTTCGTTTTTGTATCAATAATGGACTTAGAGAATTGTTTTATAACGTCTTCATCTAAATCAAGGGTAGCTAAGGCATAGCGTTCAGCTGTTTTCTCACCAATGCCAGGTAATTTTTTAAAGCATTCAATTAAGTTTTGAATAGTGTGAGGATAATGCATTAAAATAAACCTGGAATGTTTGGCATACCTTTTGTAAAGGCACCCATTGTTTCTTCTGTTTCTTTATCAATTTGTTTGATGGCATCAGTTAAAGCTACTACTATCATATCTTCTAACATTTCAATATCGTCTTTTTCTAATTCTTCAGCATCAATTTTGACACTTTTAACATCTTTTTTTCCATTCATTACAACTGTTACTAATGAGCTTTTGCCCGTAAACTCCTTATTATTAAGTTCTTCTTGAGCAGCTGTCATATCACGTTGTAATTTTTGGACTTGTTTCATCATTGCTTGCATATTCATATATATTCCTTCTTTCTAATTTTCATATTCGATAATGTCATCAAACATTTCAGCTATTTCATTTTTTTCTTCAGGTACTTCCGTACTATTTTCTTTAAAAATATCATCTAAAGAAATTGTTTCCTCTTCATAAACATATTTTTCTTTATGTTTATTATAATCATCTTTAATAAAGTTCCAATCATTTAAATCAATAGCAATTGGATAATAAGTCTCATAGAAACATTGCTCAAATAACTCTTGAATTTCAATTAAATTATTATTAAATGTTTCAGCCATTAATTCTGTTTTATACATAAACATCAAATAGTTATCACTGACAGCCTTTAATTCGCCATCTTTGATTAAAGAAACGAGTTGACTAAAGTCTGGCATTGATAAAAAATCATTTAATTCTTCTAATTTAGCGTTAACACGTTTACGTTCCGTTTGCGAAAACTTACATAAAGCATTGTTAATTCTAATTTTCTTTAAAGTGGCCAATTTTTCATTATCTTGTGTTTCTTCTTTAGGCACTTTTTCTTCTTTTTCACTTATTTTGCTTGATTTTTCATCTTGTTCAACTACTTTTCTATCGCTTGACTCTTCATCTTCGGTTAGTTGCTCTTTTGTTTCCACTTTCGGTTCAACTACAGCTTGTTCAAGTGATTTTGTTTGTTCCGTAACTTGTTTATTAGTACCTAACATTTTGATAAGTTCAATTTCTAATAATAATTTATTATCACTAGTATTGCGCATATCATTTATCAAAGAAGATAAAGCTTTGATGTAATTATAAATGTCATCTTCAACATTTAATGTCTTTATTTGTTGGTAAAGATTAGTTTCGCGTGAAACTAATGATGGTGCGTGTAAATAAATTAAGCAATCTTTAAATGTACTAATCAATTCTTGAACAATTTTAATCATATTTTTACCATTCTGATCATAATTTTCTAATTGTTCTAAAATGCCAACTAAATCTTTATTTAACATTTTAAGAATAAAGGTATCTATTTCTTCTTTTAATAAAGTACCATTAATATCATGAATGTCTTTAATTTGAATCTTTTTATCACTATAAGCTAAAGCTTGATCTAATAAGCTTATGGAATCACGCATTCCTCCATCAGATAATTTAGCTATTTCTTCTAAAGCATCATCATCGATATTTATTTTTTCTTTTTTAACAATAAATTTAAGTCTTTCAACAATTTTATCAACACTTATTCTTTGATAATCAAAGCGTTGACAACGTGATAAAATCGTCATGGGTATTTTTTGTGGTTCGGTTGTAGCAAATATAAAGATGACATGGCTTGGGGGTTCTTCTAATGTTTTTAATAAAGCATTAAAAGCCGCACCCGATAACATATGAACTTCATCAATAATGTAAATTTTATATTTACTATTGGCAGGTACTAAAGTGATTTTATTACGTATTTCTCTAATTTCATCAACGCCATTGTTAGAGGCAGCATCAATTTCAATGATATCAATATTTTGATTGGTATTAGCTTGTTCACATGAAACACATTTTTCACAAGGTTTAAGATCTTTTAAATTATGGCAATTTAAAATTTTAGCAAATATTTTAGCAATACTTGTCTTTCCTGTACCCCTGGGGCCACAAAACAGATAAGCGTGACTTACCATATCATTTTTAATAGAGTTTTGTAAGGTTTTAACAATAACATCTTGACCGACAACATCATTAAATGTTTTAGGTCGATATTTTCGATATAAAGCTTGATACATTTCATCACCTTCTGCCTACTTATATTATACACTTTTATAGGTTAAAAAAAAAGAGACTACCTCTTATCTGCAAAGAATTTTTTAAGGATTTTCATCATCTCTTTTTCAAGATTTTCATCATCTATTTTAATAGCTGTTACGTGATGATTATGCTTAGGATTAGAGAGAATATTTTCAATACTATTAACGCCACCAAACTTAGCATTATCGATAAGATAATAGACATTTTTTAAACGAGCTTGAATTAAAGCTCCAGCACACATAATACAAGGTTCCATTGTAACATACATATCACAATCATTAAGGCGCCAATCATTTAAATAAGAGCTTGCTTCTTCAATAGCAATAATTTCAGCATGCTTTGTCGCACATTTTGTTTGTTCTTTTAAGTTATGGGCTTTTGCAATAACCTCATTATCTTTAACGATAACAGCACCAATTGGTATTTCACCTTCTTGATAAGCTAATATAGCTTCATCCATTGCCATTTTTAAATATTCTTGATTCATCCTATCACCAACGTTTCACGTGAAACAAAAAAGAGGTGCACACAATTAGGAACTCTTAAGGCTGCTGTTTTCCAACTCTGACCTGGTTCAAGTATAAATGTTGCACCAATTTAAGTTTATCTTATTTGTATTTAAAAAACAAGTCTTTTTTATATAAAATTAAAAAAGTAAGTAAACTTTGTGTCTACTTACTTTTGCTATTATTCTTCTTCACTAGAAGTTTCATCAGATGTTTCATTTAACTCTTCAGTATTCTCTTCTGTTTCTTCTTCAGAATCTAATACGGTAATAGTACTTACCTTTTGTTCATCCTTTAAGTTAATTAACTTAACACCTTGAGCAACACGACCAATTGTTGAAATTTGTGTTAGTGAAAGACGAATAATCATACCACTATCAGTAATAAGAATTAAATCTTCACTACCATCAACAATCTTGAAGGAAACAATATTACCATTCTTTTCAGTAACATTAAGAGCTTTTACACCCTTACTACCACGATGGGTCATTCGATACTGATCTATTTTAGTCTTTTTACCATAACCTTTTTCAGTTACAACTAAAACTTCATCTTTATCACTAGCAAATTCCATACCAACAGCATAGCCATCGCCAACATCAATACCCCGAACACCAGCAGCTGTTCGACCCATTATTCTAATTTCTTTCTCATTAAAACGAATAATACGACCATTTGATGAAGCAATTAAGATTTCGGCATTACCTTCTGTTATTTTAGCTGAAATTAATTCATCGTTTTCTTTTAAAGTAATAGCTATCTTACCATTAGTACGAATGTTTTCAAACTCACTAATATTAGTACGTTTAATAATACCTTTCTTCGTACATAAAACGACATAAGCTGGAACATCTTTTGGTGTAGCTTTTAACATTACATTAACACGTTCGTCTTTTTCTAATGGAAGTAAATTGATAATTGGTAAACCTTTAGATTGACGACTATAAAGTGGTACTTCATAACCTTTCATACGATATACTTTACCTTTATTAGTAAAGAATAAAATGTAATCATGGGTTGTCATATAAAGAATATTTTGAACGAAATCTTCTTCATTCGTAGCCATTCCTTTAATACCTACCCCACCCCGTTTTTGGGCTTTATAAGTATCACTTTCAACACGTTTAATATAGCCTTTTTCAGTTAAGGTAACAACTAATTCTTCCGTTGGAATAAGTGATTCATCATCGATATAATCAATCGCTGTCATATCGATTGATGTTCTTCTTTCATCAGCATATTTATTCTTGATTTCAAGTAATTCTTGTTTAATTATTTCAAGAACTTTTTGTTCACTAGCTAAAATACTATTTAATTCATCAATTAATTTAATTAAATTAGCTAATTCTTCTTCAATCTTACTACGTTCTAGACCTGTTAAACGTCGTAATTTAAGTTCAAGAATACTATCAGCTTGAATTTCAGTTAAATCAAAATTACTGATTAACGCTTCTTTAGCAATTTGATCCGTTTCAGAATCACGAATAATTTTGATTACAGCATCAATATTATCAAGAGCTATTTTATAACCTTCTAGAATATGAACTCTTGCTTGTGATTTTTTAAGATCAAAACGGGTCCTTCTAATAATAACTTCTTTTTGATGGTCAATATATTTAGAAATAATACTTGTTAATGGTAAAGTCTTTGGAGTACCATTATCTAGCATTAAGAAGATAATACCATAATTTACTTGGAAAGAAGTATGTTTATATAAGTTATTTAAAATAACTTGCGCATTAGCATCTTTCTTTAAAGTAATGGTAATTTTAACACCATCTTTTAAATCAGTATGATAATCTGATATACCATCAATAATTTTGTTGTGAACAAGTTCAGCAACTTTATCTTTTAAATCTTGAGTATTAACGCCATATGGAACTTCACTAATAACAATTTGTGTATGATTAGCATGTTCTTCAATGGTTGCCCGGCTTCTTAT
>CANPYM010000030.1 GCA_947588685.1 uncultured Bacilli bacterium
AATTACATTTTAACTATATCATATTGCTTTTTATTTTTTATTTATTTTTGTCTCACATCATTTACAATTATACATTTCCCAAACAATATTTTTAAACGTGTAAAGTCACAATATAACTAAGACATATTTACTGATCTATCAAGTATTTCCCGTAAATGAGGATACTTATTACCCTTGATAAATAAAGGATTATCTAATATTTCCTGACTATCTTCTCTAGCTCTTAATAAAATATTAAAGTCTTGTTTAAGGTTAGCTAAATTAAAGTTCATATCGCCACTTTGTCTCGTACCGAACAAGTCACCACTACCCCTTAATTTAAAGTCCTCTTCACTGACCTTGAAACCATCAGTAGTTTGTGTTAATATCTCTAATCTTTTCTCTTCATGATTACTTATTAAGACACAATAGCTTTGTAAATCATTTCGTCCGACCCTTCCCCTTAATTGATGAAGTTGAGATAGACCAAAGCGATAACTATCAAAAATAACCATCATTGTTGCATTTTTAACATCGACACCGACTTCAATAACCGTTGTACTAATTAAAATACTTATTTCATTATCTTGGTACTGGCGCATTACTTCTTCCTTTTCTTTAGAGCTCATTTTCCCATGTAGGATTGCACTCTTACAAATCTTACCAAAAGCTCGATCCATTTTATCTTTTAACGCGCTAACATTTTCAAGATCTGATGTGTCTGATTCTTCAATCGTCGGTGCGATAACATAAATCTGATGATGGCTTTTTAACTCTTGATACATTAAATCGAGAACGTCTTTTATCTCACTATCTTTCTTTAGTAGTGTAATCGTTTCCTTACGACCACTTGGCATCGTATGAATACTTGATATATCCATATCACCATATAAAACAATAGCGTAAGTCCTAGGAATAGGAGTCGCACTTAAATATAAAATGTCCGGTGTATTACCCTTGTTTTTAAGACTACTTCTTTGATTAACGCCAAAGCGATGTTGTTCATCGGTAATAACTAAGCCTAAATTATGATAGATTACATCATCACTAAATAAAGCATGGGTACCAATTAAGATATCAATTTCATTATTCAGTAAGCGTTTGTATATAGCTTTTTTTTCACTTACTTTAAGTTTCCCAGTCAATAATTCTACTTTTATTCCCGTATTAGCAAATAGATTTTTTAAATTATCATAGTGTTGGGAAGCCAATATTTCCGTTGGCGCCATCAAAGCACCTTGGTAGTGACTTAAATAGTTAATATATAGTGCAATTACAGCGACAATGGTTTTACCACTACCCACGTCGCCCTGAACAAGGCGATTCATTCTTTTAGGAGTGGTTAAATCGGTATAAATAGCATCAACACATTTTAACTGATCGGGTGTTAACTTAAATGGCAATGTCGCCATAAACTTATCAACGTCTTCCCTTTTAACATCTCTTTGAAGACCTAAAACTTGATCTCTTTTACTTTTTAAATAATTCATCTTTAACATAAAAAGGAATAGTTCTTCATATTTTAAATAGTTAATAGCCCTATTTAAGGTCTCTTTAGTATGAGGATGATGAACTTCTTTAATACTCGTTACTTTATCACCTAGATGATATCTTTCAACTAAATATTCGGGAATATAATCATCAATATCCTCCATATGATCAAGGGCATTTGCAATAATTTTATTTAACTGGCTACTACTAATACCACTTACTACATGATAAACTGGTTCGATTAATGGCTTAGGTGGCAATGGATATAGTTTAATGTCACTAGCAACAATCGTCGTTTTAATTTTATCATATTTACCGATGACAGTAATGCGCATACCGATTTTAAGATTGTTTTTCAAAAAAGCCCGATTAAATATGACAATATTATAGATATTCTCACCCGTATTAAGGCGAAAAGTCATACGATTCATCTTCCGTTTAAAGAAAGTAACGTTAGGTACATTTTCAATGACACCATCGATGACAATATGATCATCTTGTTTTAATAATTTAATATTGCTTCTTTCAATTACATCAAAGCGATATGGATAATAAGTTAATAAAGCATTATAACTATCAATTCCTAGCTTTTCTAATACTTTTAAAGTTTTAGGTCCAACACCTTTTAACGCCGTAAGTTCCATCATTAGAAGATATTACCTATAATTCCAAATGAGACAATCATCATAATAATACTAGCCATAAAAATGCCTAATAAAGCCGCTAGGAATGCTTTTTTACGGTTCATCTCAAGTACAGAAGCAATTAAACATCCTGTCCAAGCACCAGTTCCTGGTAAGGGAATACCGACGAATAGAACTAAGCCCCAAAAGCCATACTTTTCAATTTGGGTTTTATGCTTTTCAACTTTACTATCAAGCCAGTTAGCAATTCCTTTAAAATGCTTACTACCGCGCATCCATTTTAAAATGTAATTAATAAGCAGTAGGATAAAAGGTACCGGTAAAACATTACCAATAATACTAATAATATAACTAGATACAGGATTTAAATCTAATAAAGCAGCTGCAATTAACCCACCACGAAGCTCTAAAATAGGCATTAAAGATATAATAAAAACAACCAATTCCTTACCAAAAGGAATGTTTTGTAATCCACTAAACAAATCAACAATTGAATGAACAATTTGATCGACCATAAGTACTACCTCCAACATTACTAGTATATCATTTTTAAACTAAAAAAAGAAGATTTCTCTTCTCTTTTAGCTTACTTCAATAACATAGATTTTATTGTCGTAATGAGCTAGCTTTAAATTAACATTTTTAGGATAGCCAAGTTCTTTTTCATAAGTAATTCGAACACTGGCTTGATAGGCATTGTCATCATTAAGTTGCTGATAATTATAAGCTAATTTTTTTATTGATGTTACCTCAACCTCACTAACGGCTGGTAAGTTTTGTTTACGTTCATCATATAGGTTACTTTGAACATAATAGTACATTCCCTTACTATCAGTAGCTGTTTTGATAAAGGTATCTTGGAAAGCTGGTAAGATAAACTGAATACCACCGACATCCGTCTTACTTAATTTACTATTTAAATCATAAAAATCAGCCGTAAACATTTTAGCAACTAACGTAGCGTATTCTTCATCATCAATAGGGTCGCCCTTTAAGACATCCTTTAACTGTTCATATAACTCTTTATAATACTTAGTATTATGATCGGTTAAGTAGTAACCATGGGTATCAACTTTATCCACAATTTCCTTTTCTTTAGTGTCCGGTTCATCTTTTTTAAAGATATCTAAGGTCATCGAAGCTAACCACACTAATAAACCAATTAAAACAAGAGTTAAGATAACAATTAATATGTTATCTTTTTTTAATTTCTTTTTAGTTCTTTTTTGGGCCACTTGGTTCACCAACCTCTTCTAATAATTCGTTATTTGGATTTTCGCCAACTTTCTTGATTAAGTCATAGACAATAATGTCATTAGATATTTCAAGAGCCTTTTCCGCATAATTTTTATAGTAATCGATATAATCAAGTGTGATAGCGCTATTTAAATCAATTTGACGATATTCATCTTTCGCACTGTTATAGTAAATCTTATCAGTTAACCAGTTTCCTGATGGGAAGACAACGACATTATCTTCAACATTAAAGATATCATGTCCTAAAGCATATTTGTTATGGAAACCAAACATATTACCTAAAGTTGGTTGAACATCAATCATTCCCATTGTCTTAGTTATTTCTTGATTATACTTCGTGCCTTTCATATCTTTGGTCCAGATAATGAATGGTACACTACGGTTTAATTCATCGAAATATTCATCAACTTGAATATATCCTTCATCGCCTTCTTTTTTAACACTATCGGTTTCAGGAATATAATTATAGAAACGATTATAGAATTTTCTTTTAATCTTGTTATCATGATCACCATAAATAACAAGAACGGTATCATCTAATAAGCCTTCAGTGTCTAACTCATCGATAAACTCGCCCAAACTAGCATCAGCATAATGGGCACTCTTGAAGTAGTTACCTAAGATAGTACCATCCATAAATGGTGCGGTTAACTGTTCTACTTCACCAGTTTCTTCATTAACTTTTTCATATTTATAATCAACATCAAAAACGTTACCAGTTTTTTCTTCCCATTCGGTAATACCACTAAATGGAGTATGATTAGTTAACATAATTAATAATGTGTACCATTTATCACTCGTCTCATCTAATTCTTTAATATGGGCAACTGATTGATGGAAGAAAGATGAATCATTAAGACCTAAATGAATAATCTCATCATCGGGGATATCATAGGCATCTTTATAGAAGTACATCTTATCATAACCCAAACTAGGGTGCATATTTTGTCGATTCCAAGCACTAGCTTCATTAGCATGCATACTAGCTGTTGTATAACCTAATTCTTTTAATAATTTAGGGGTTGTTACATATTCACGGTCAAAGTAATCCATAAATACGGTTCCAATGGTTGTTGGAAGAAGTGATGTATTAAAGGTAAACTCTGAATCACTACTAGTTCCCGTACCATCTTCAGCATAGAAGTTAGAAAAATACATTCCTTCTCTAGCAATACGGTTTAAAACTGGCGTTACTTCAACACCATTAATTTTGGTTGGTTCGCCATTGAAAGTATCATCAGAAATTAAGAAGTTTTGAATACTTTCAGCATGAATAACAATAACATTCTTACCGGCAAAGATATTAGTATAGGCATTAGTTTTGGTGTCATCTTCTTTCTCACCATAGAAATCCCTAAACTTTTTAGCGGCTTCATCATAGCCAAACATACTATTAACTTTTGTTCTAATATAACTAACTAAATCATTAGCTTGATAAGTATAAATACCAAACTCTTGAACGATGAAACCACGATTCCATTGTTTCTTAAGACGACTAATATCCGTTCCTGTTAACATTGACATAAAGAAACCTAAAGAAATAAGCGTAATAACAATCATATTTAAAAAGCATATTTTTCTTTTTTCATGTTCTTCGACTTCGACATAATGTTTCTTTCTTCGAAGTTGTAAATGAACAAATATTAAACAGAATAATTGCCATAAGTAAACAAGATCTTTAAAATCAAAGATATTCTTAAAGACAACATCTGTATAATCTCCTAATTGTGATGCCGTTGATAATAGTGAGAATGATGCAAACGAAATATAGTTTTTATAATAAATCGTATTAATAAGGCACACTAAGCAGAAAATAATGGACCATAGGAAAAAGTATTTAAACCGATTTTTAGGTCTAAATAAGTAGGCAAAAATACTAACTAAAAGAGCAGCCGTCATATCGGCTAACATCGGTTTAATATCAAAAGCATTACCTAAGGTCATACCTCTAGCAATCATGCCATTAATAATCGTTGTAATAACAAAAGTAATCATTAAAATATTTGTTGTAATAATATGTTTTAATTTAGATAAAGCTATCTTTAATGTGTCTTTCATTCTACACCTCAATTCGAATATAATTATAACACTATAAGATATAAATATCAAATAAAGAGCTAATATTTTTAGCTCTTTATTGACCCTTTATTTTCTTTTTATTCTTTCTTTTCTTCTTCTTTAGCAGCCTCTTCTAAATTAGTTTTAGTTGTGTCGTTAGCGTATATTTTAAGTTTCATTCGCTTAACGTTAGAATAATTGAAAACATAACCTTTCTTTAAGTCCTTAACAACATTTTCTGTTATATTGGCATAGTTAATCTTTTCATCATTTTCTGTTTGGAAAACCAAACAATTTTGATTTTCTTCCTTCATTTGATCATAGATAACATCAACATATGTGTCATAATAAGTAACTTCAGCTCTAATCTCATTGTCTTCAAGATTGTTATCTAATAATAACTCATAGTTACCGTAGTTAACATATATTTTAGTATCTTCTTCGTTTAACTTAATATTAATTTCATCTGTCTTAGCTTTAATGGAACTATTATCTAAAGTACTAGGGTATTTAAACTTACTGAAGTTGAAAACAGTTAAAATAATACCCGTAATGAAGACCAAGATAGATACAAAGATAGCAAATAAATATGATTTACGACGATGATTCATACTATCTTTAATTGTTCCGACTAAAGTACAAAGAAGTCCAAATAAGCCAGCTAACATAATTGGAATACCAATTAAATCAATACCGCGAGCAACTAAATATGCTGATTCAACTAAAAGGAATAAATCAACAATTGTAAGAAGAATTAATGGTAATAAAACAACAATATAGATAACTACTCTAATAATTACCTCTAACCAATTGTATTCTTTATCAACCTTTTCAATGTCTTCTTCTTTAGCAACTTTACGATCACGTACTCTAAAATTACCGAAGGCCTTAACAGCTAGGATAACACAAACAACTAGATACGCAAGGGAAATAATTGTTCCTGTTACTAAATCAAATGTATCGTTAAATGGATAGAAAACAAAACGATTAATAAGTCTAGCTAGTTGATCCAAAAGCATAAATGGTAATTTTAAAATAACAAAAGCAAAAAGTAAAACAATTACTTTAATTAACATTTCCAAGAAGCCTTCAAGATTAGCCTCTAGTTTAATTTTTCGCATAACCTTAATAATATCCCTAATAAAATTAGCTACCATAACAGAGATACTATTAACATTCTTTTCAAAAGATGTTTCTCTAACGCAATATTCATAATTTAAATTACGTTCTTGGCATATTTTTTTAACAATTTTAGGGATTGTCCCTATTGACTTAACCGCCTCACGTTCACTTTTACCTGATGCTTTAGCTTTTTCAATTTGCTTGCGATAATCACTAACAATCTTATCTCGTTCTTTTTCATCTAAGAAATGTAGTTGGTCTTTTAGTTTTCTTAAAAATCTATTCATACCATCACGTATAATCAATCTTATAGAAATATTAATTAATTTCTTATTAATTGATCCCTTTCTATTTATATTTTTTTATT